>JAVLCC010000003.1:0-124315 GCA_031580995.1 Microbacteriaceae bacterium | reverse complement strand
TATTGGCATAGCCACTCTGAACTAGAGGAGGTTTATGTGTTTTTAGAAGGGGAAGGCCAGATGGGGATCGATGATGAAGTTATTGAAGTTCAAGCAGGGACGGTTGTGCATGTCCCCACGGGTGTTTTGCGCACCTGGAGATGTAAGCCAGACAGTCCGACTCAGCTGAGGTGGTTATGCATCAGGGCAGGGGAGAGCCCACTAGAGGCCATCCCCTCCGATGCCACTCCGATCAGAGATATTCCGATGCCCTGGTGATTACTTCAGTTGGTAGGTCTGCATGTTGGCGATGATTTTCTCACCCTTTAGAGGCTGACGATACATCGGACCCATCGGGCAGAGGTTCATGGTGCCGGTAAACATCATCAATGCTCCGAATGGAAGCATGATCAATGCAATACCTCCAGTTAGAAGGGCACTAACAATCATGATTGAACCAACCACGACACGTCCCCATCTTCCGTAGGGGGAGGACATAAACAATAAAACTCTTTTTGTTGACTTTGTCATTTTCATACTGTTAACAATACCCCCAGGGGTATAAATATTCCCACCCTCTAAGATTTATAGAGGTGGGAGAACGATGAAAAGCTTAATGATGATTGCCAGGGGTTTCCTGATTGGAACCGCCGAGGCAATACCTGGCATCAGCGGTGGAACGGTTGCGCTGATTGTTGGAATTTATAGATTTCTTATTGAAACCATTTCCAATTTCTTTTTATCACTGGCTGGTTTAGTAAAAAAATCCCTTAGACCCTCCAGCAAGATTGAGTGGTCAAAGATTGGCTTGATAGCCATTGGAATGGCTATTGGGTTGCTTGCAATGGCCCGCGCAATCGAGCCACTATTAATCAATTACCCCAAGATCACATTTAGTTTCTTCGGAGGACTGGTTTTAGCAAGTGTTTATTACCCACTGAGGCTTGCAGGAAAAGTATCAGCTGCAACCTCGTTATGGGTGATTCCAGGGATTTTTGTTGGGCTATTACTCAGTGGAGAGTTATTTGAGTGGAGATTAGAAGTGATAACTCCAGTGGCTGCAGCAATAGCCATCAGTGCTTTGGTGCTACCAGGTGTGTCTGGATCTTTTCTACTTTTATTACTTGGCTCCTACGAGAAAACCATCTCTGCATTGAACAACCTAGACATTGCCTACCTAGCAAGTTTTGCTTTCGGGGCAATTATTGGGCTGGTGACAATTGTGTTTTTGGTTAGGTGGTTTTTGAATCGTTTCCCACAGATGACTTACCTATTCATGGCTGGCTTGATGCTTGGAACAACTCCCGCAATATTTCCTGAGCTGTCAACGGAGTTAGTGGAGTATTTCCCGTTATTTCCCGCTGCATTTATGGGTATTGGGCTAGTTGTGGCGTTTATTTTTATAGAGCGAAGGCTTAATTTTTCGTCAAGCACTGATAACGGTCAATAGACTGCACTCTGTGGACCTCAAAAGCGAACTGACAATTCCCAATGCGCTCAGCGTATTGAGGCTTTTGCTGGTTCCGGTTTTTTTGATTTTGTTGCTACAGGAGCAAAACCTAGCTGCTCTGCTGGTTTTGATTTTTGCCTCTGCCAGTGATTGGTTTGACGGGTTTTTAGCGAGAAAGCTCAATCAAGTAACAAAACTCGGTGCCAGATTGGACCCCGCCGCTGATCGTTTGTATATCTTTGCAACACTGATTGGTTTGGCGGTAAATGGAAATATTCCAATTTGGTTAGCCGTAGTGGTAATCCTCAGGGATCTAATGTTGGCGATTGCCTACCCGGTTTTGGCAACTCATGGTTATGGGCCGTTGCCGGTTCATTTCCTAGGCAAGGCCGGCACTTTTGCCCTGCTGTATGCCTTCCCGCTGTTGTTGCTGGCTGACATATTTGCATCCACCGAGCACATAATTTTGCCAATAGCTTGGGGCTTTGCCTTTTGGGGCATAGGTCTGTATTGGTGGGCGGGCATTGTGTATATAAGGCAAGTTATAGATTTAGTTACATCCTCGAAACCTGAATCAGCTAATCTTTTCTCTAAAGGGGAAGATTGATGAGTGAAGATTTCAATCCAGAGGAAACGGCCAGGTTCGAAGACGATCTAATTGCCGATGCTCATGGACTCAGTGCTGAGGAGCAATCCGCTATCGAAGCATTGCCTGATGGGAATGCACTTTTGATTGTCACACGTGGGCCAAATGTTGGGGCAAGATTTTTATTAGATTCAGATTCAACGATTGCCGGAAGACATCCAAATGCGGATATCTTTTTGGATGACGTGACGGTGTCTCGCAAACACGTTGAATTCAAAAGAGTCAACGGTGAGTTCGAATTAATTGACTTGGGAAGCCTCAATGGAAGCTATATGCTTGGGCAAAGAGTTGACCGTGCACCGCTTAGAAACGGCAGCGATGTGCAGATCGGTAAATTCAAGATGACTTTTTATTCAGCGCCGAATAAGCAGGGAGGTAGCCAATGAGTGAACCAATTCGGGCTATCAACCAGCACAGGCAGAGCAAGCTTTACAACATTGGTGAAGTGCTTGGAATCCTCAAGCCAGATTTCCCAGATTTGACGCCCTCAAAACTGAGGTTTTTAGAAGACCAGGGATTAGTAACTCCGCAGCGAACAGAAGCTGGTTATAGAAAGTTTTCGGATTCGCAAATCGAAAGACTAAGGGTGGCTTTAGAGCTGCAAAGAGATCAGTATTTGCCACTGAAGGTGATTAGACAGTATTTCCAAGATCTGGACGGGGGCAAAAACCCCGCTCTTCCAATCAATGCGCCAACTGCCAATAAGCTTCGCAAGAGTTTGAAGTTTTCAACCATGAAGCTGATTGAGGAATCTGGCATCTCTCAAACTTCTCTAAAAGAAGCCCAAGAAATTGGGCTAATAGGAGCTGAACCACACTCCTCTCACGAATTAGAGATTTCAGTTTCGATAGCTGGTCTCGCTCAGTTCGGAATCTCTCCCAGGCACCTAAAGGGAATTAAAGCCAGTGCTGATAGAGAAATAGGAATCATCGGCGGAGTGATTGAGCCGGTAGTCAAAAAAAGAACTCCGGAAAGTGCTGCTAAGGCCGCCTACTACGCTCGGGAGATAGAGAACAGATTTGCCAATATTCGTTCGCAATTACTTGCTGGCGAAATTGGCAAGCTGGATAAGTAATCCGACACGCCGAAGTTCAAACAAACCTTCAGGCAGTGGTTGAAGGAGTGATAATTGAAGTTCGGGAAAGGGAGGTTGCCATGAGCGAGGACATGCTTTTTAGAGATGGCCTGCCCGATGAGGATGCCAACTTGGGCTATCGCGGTGCAAATGCAGCTGCCGCCGGAGGAATTTCCTACCGACAGCTGGATTATTGGGCAAGAACTGGTTTGGTCCAGCCAACAGTTCAAGACGCGCAAGGTTCTGGTTCACAAAGACTTTATTCATTCCGTGACATTTTGGTGCTGAAGCTTGTGAAAAGGCTTCTAGACACCGGTGTATCGCTACAGCAAATCAGAAACGCCGTGGAAAGACTAAGAGCCACCGGAGTTGAAGATTTGGCAAAGATTACCCTCATGAGCGATGGAGCGAGTGTTTATCTCTGCACCTCTCAGGATGAAGTAATTGATTTGCTGGGCCAAGGTCAGGGAGTATTCGGAATTGCCGTTGGCAGAGTGCTGAGAGAGGTTGAAACCTCACTGACCGAGCTTGGCCCAGAGGAATTGACATCGGTTGATGAATTGGCGGCCAGGAGAGCTCAGAGAAGCGCCTAGGACTTCGCTCGTCTTCCCCTGCGCTTGATCTTTGAAGCGCTTAGACCAGATTTCTCTTGAACAATATCTATCGTTCCCGTGAGCTCGCCAAGAGCCTCTTTGGTGGTTCCTCTAATGGCTCGTTCAATCGGGTTTGATGACCTTGTTCTTCTTACCTGCGGGGTTGATTTCATGTCCGATAACACACTGGAAAGAATTGAATCAAAGGACCTCGCTATGTCCATCCCAGCCTCACTTGGCCATGAGTGAATCGGGGTGGCGGCACCAGTGGATTGCTGAAGTGTGGTGCGCTCAGAAAAATGCGGATAAACGAGCTTTTCCGCAAACATCTCTCGAAGCTCGCTGAGTCTGAAATTATGCTCATCTGAGCTTTCGCGGAGTCTATTCACAACAACACCGTGCAATGCGAGCCGAGGCGATAGTTTGCTGGAAATCTCATTTATGGCTTTTCTTGCTCTGTCAGCTGCGACAACACTAAAAAAACTTGGTTCACTAACAACCAAAACTCTGTCTGAGGCAACCCAAGCAGTTCTTGTCAGCGCATTCAGCGATGGCGGGGTGTCAATGACCACTAAGTCGTAATCATCTTCAACAACACTCAGAGCTTGTTCCAACCTCCATAATTCGCCAAGTGTGGGCTGCGGATTATCCACCATCAATGATCTAGTTGATCCAACCATCACGTGAATTTTGCTTTGATGCCCTTCCTGCCATTTCGCTTCAACTATCGCTTTTTGAACCACTGAAGGCTTGGGGGAGAGTAAAACATCTGCACAAGACTCAGAAAAATCATTTGTTGCAGCCAATCCAGTTGTTGCATCACATTGTGGATCTAGGTCAACAAACAAGGTGTTCATACCCTTATCCAAGGCTGCTGAGGCAATTCCAAGCGCAATAGTGGTTTTTCCAACCCCACCTTTCAGTGAACTTACGCTGAGAACTTGCACGCCGATAGGCTACCCTTTTTTTAGTCATAAGCGGTGACTGACAGTACTGTGAGGGTTGATGTTCAAAAAAATTCTGGTGGCTAACCGAGGCGAAATTGCCGTCCGTGCCTTTCGAGCGGCCTATGAGGTTGGGGCTAAGACGGTTGCGGTGTTCCCATTCGAGGATCGCTATTCGGTGCACAGACTAAAAGCTGACGAGGCCTATGAGATCTATTCAGACGGCTCACCGGTGAAGGCTTATTTAGATGTTGACGAAATAATTCGGGTTGCCAAAGAAAGTGGTGCGGATGCTATCTATCCAGGCTATGGATTTCTGAGTGAAAACCCAGACCTAGCCGAAAAGGCAGCGGCTAACGGAATCGTCTTTGTTGGTCCGAAATCGGAGATTTTGGAGTTGGCTGGTGACAAGGTCAATGCCAAGCAGGCTGCAATCAGGGCAAATGTCCCGGTTTTGAAATCCACTGAGAGTAGCTCCGATAAAAACAAGCTTTTGAAGCAGGCGGATGAAATCAGCTTCCCACTTTTTGTTAAAGCTGTGGCCGGTGGCGGCGGTCGCGGTATGCGAAGAGTGGATAGCAAACAAGAGTTAGAAGAAGGCCTGGAGCAGTCAATGCGCGAGGCTGAGAGCGCTTTTGGAGACCCAAGGGTTTTTCTAGAGCAGGCGGTGATTAGACCCAGGCACATCGAGGTGCAAATCTTGGCAGATTCGCACGGGGGAGTTTTGCACCTTCATGAACGCGATTGCTCAATCCAGCGTAGAAATCAAAAAGTTGTAGAGATAGCTCCTGCTCCCAATCTTGATGACGAGCTGAGGCAACAGCTTTTTGTGGATGCTGTGAATTTTGCAAAGGAAATAGGTTACGTGAACGCCGGAACCGTCGAGTTTTTGATTGAAACCGATGGACCAAACACCGGAGAACATGTATTCATTGAAATGAATCCAAGGATTCAGGTTGAGCACACCATCACTGAAGAGGTTACAAATGTTGATTTGGTTCAATCTCAACTTCGGATTGCCGCAGGCGAGAGCTTGGAGCAAATCGGACTAAGGCAGCAGGATATAAAACCCAGTGGGTTTGCAATTCAGTGTCGAATCACCACAGAAGATCCAAGCAGTAATTTCCGACCGGATACCGGAAAGATAACCACCTATCGTTCTCCCGGTGGAGCTGGAATCAGGTTGGACGGTGGAACAGTCACCACCGGCGCTGAGATTTCCCCCCACTTTGATTCGATGCTTGTGAAGCTAATTGCCAGAGGAAGAGACTTTGAGCAGGCGGTAACTCGCTCCAGGAGGGCTCTGGCCGAGTTTAGAATCCGCGGAGTTGCCACCAATGTCTATTTCTTGCAATCAATCATGGAAGACCCGGCATTTGAAGCGGGAGATTTAAACACCCACTTCATTGACACTCGACCAGAGCTTTTCCAGGCCAAGCCAAGTAGAGACCGAGGAAGCAAGATTTTGCAGTGGCTTGCAGGGGTAACAGTCAATAAGCCAAATGGTGAAAGACCCAATGTCGCTGAACCTGTGACTAAGCTTCCAAAATTTGAAGAGGCCGAAAGACCGCTGGGTTCCAGAGATCACCTATTGAAAGTCGGCCCAGAACAATTCGCCAAAGACTTAAGAGAGCAAACAGCACTAGCTGTCACTGACAGCACCTTCAGAGATGCCCATCAGTCACTTTTGGCAACTCGGGTGAGAACTGTGGATTTAGTAAATGCCGCACCTTATGTTTCCTATCAATTGCCTGAGCTTCTAAGTGTTGAAGCTTGGGGAGGTGCAACTTATGATGTGGCCCTGCGCTTTTTAGGTGAAGACCCCTGGGAACGTTTGGCTAAGTTGCGAGAGGCGATGCCAAACGTCTGCATTCAGATGTTGCTCAGGGGAAGAAACACAGTTGGCTACACGCCTTATCCAACCGAGGTAACTGATGCGTTTGTGAAAGAAGCCGCAAAGACAGGTGTTGATATCTTTCGAATATTTGACGCACTCAATGATGTGTCTCAGATGACCCCTGCAATCAAGGCCGTTCGTGAAGCAGGAGCTGTTGCCGAAGTGGGTATCTCTTATACAGCGGACTTATTGGATCCTGAAGAGCAGGTTTATACCCTTGATTACTATCTGAAACTAGCGGATCAGATGGTTGAGGCAGGTGCGCACATACTTGCCATTAAAGACATGGCTGGATTGTTGCGACCAATGGCAGCCAGAAAACTAGTGACAGCGCTTAGAGAGCGTTTTGAACTACCTGTTCACCTACACACCCACGACACGGCCGGCGGTCAGCTAGCAACGCTTTTGGCGGCCAGTGAGGCGGGTGTTGATGCAGTTGACGTGGCCAGTGCGCCGATGGCTGGAACAACCTCGCAGCCATCCGCCAGTGCATTGGTTGCAGCCCTGGCTCACACCGAACGTGACACTGGAATCGAATTAGAGCGGATCACCGATTTTGAACCCTACTGGGAAAGCGTCCGTGGAATTTATAAGCCTTTTGAATCTGGCTTGGCTGGACCAACAGGTCGTGTTTACACCCACGAGATACCGGGTGGACAGTTATCCAATTTGAGACAGCAAGCACTTGCATTGGGCTTAGCGGACAGGTTTGAACTGGTTGAGGATATGTATGCAGCTGCCAACAAAATGCTTGGAAGGCCAACAAAAGTTACCCCCTCCAGCAAAGTTGTGGGAGATCTGGCTTTGCACCTGGTTGCGGTTGATGCCGACCCTGAGGATTTTCAAGCAAATCCAGATAAATACGACATCCCTGATTCGGTAATTGGATTTTTGCATGGTGAGTTGGGAACCCCGGCAGGGGGCTGGCCCGAGCCATTCAGAACCAAGGTGCTAAAGGGCAGGGTCAGAAAAGACACTTTTGTGGAAATCTCAGATGAAGATCAGCAGAACCTGAACAGTGCTGATTCGAGCCTGGTTCAGATGACCTTGAATCGACTGCTGTTTGAAAAACCAACTGAGGAATTTGAAAGAGTCAGAGAGGCTTACGGGGATCTCTCAAACATGGCAACCGTTGATTACCTGTATGGATTGCAGGCAGAAACTGAGCATGTGGTAACCCTGGGCAAAGGCTTGGATTTATATGTTGGGCTGGAGGCAATTGGTGAGGCCGATTCACGAGGCTATCGAACGGTGATGACCAAATTAAATGGTCAGCTAAGGCCAGTCACCGTTCGGGATTATTCGATTGAGGTGCAAACAGTCGATGCTGAGAAGGCAGATCCTAAAAACCCCGGCCACGCCTCCGCTCCGTTTAGTGGAGTTGTTACCCCCAGAGTCGAGGTAGGCGATAAAGTTGAGCGCGGAGAACCAATAGCAAGCATTGAAGCAATGAAGATGGAAGCTAGCATCGCAGCACCAGTTTCTGGAACAGTGAAGAGGTTGGGGATCATAGGTTCTCAGCCAGTTGAGTCTGGGGATTTGATTGCGGTTATCGAATAGAGGAATGATTGAAAAAGAAACCTGAAGAAGAGGACTATTCAGTCGGCGGTGATGCTGAGTTTGAGGATTTGGAACTTGATCCGCAGACAGCACAATTCGCAATGGGTCAAGATGAATTTGAAAGCGTCGACCTAGAAGCAACCGAGAGTGTTGAGAGCGATTTATTTGCAGACCCTGAACCAGCGGCGATGCTCACCGCAGACAGGTTGCTGGACGATAAAGCCCGAGACAAAACTCGGCCAGAGGGTTTTTGGCAACTGCTGTTTTATCGGATTAGCTTTGGATTAATAAATCTCGGAGATTCAAAGAAAATCCGCCAACGTAAAGAAGTTGACGCAAGAATTGGCGCAAGATTCGGCAATGAGGCCAAGTTTGTTCCGGTCCTGACTCGCAAAGGTGGCGTTGGTAAGACAACCATCACAACGCTGATTGGGATGGCGATGGCACAGGTCAGAGAGGACCGAGTTGTTGCACTGGATGCAAATCCCGATAGAGGAACTTTGGCTGAGCGAGTAAAACGGGGAACCTCGAAAACAGTTCGAGACGTTGTTATCAAAGCAAGCTCAATAACAAGCTTCACAGCCTTTAGCGAGCTGGTCTCCAGAGACAAAACCAGGCTTGATGTTTTAGCAAGTGACACCGACCCACTAATTTCACAGGCTTTTGATGATGGTGATTACAACGTTGTTGCAGATGTAACCAGAAGGTATTACTCGGTTGTGCTGACAGATTGCGGAACAGGCATAGTTCATAGCGTTATGCAGGCTGTTTTGCAAAGAGCGGATGGATTAGTGATTGTCAGTGGGGGAAGCGTTGATGAGGCAAGACTTGCAAGTGAAACCTTGACCTGGCTGGAGGCAAATGGTTATGGAGACGTGGCCAAAAATTCGGTTGTCGCTCTGAACACTGCCACTTTTGGAACTGAGTTGGTGAAACTAGACGAGATTGAATCTCACTTCCGAACTCGTGCCCGCGCAGTTGTTCGGATTCCCTATGACCCCAAGTTGGCCGCTGGCTCTGAGATTACTTTTGATAGATTGCACCCCTCCACTCAAAAAGCAGCGAGGGAGTTGGCTGCTCTAGTGGCGGATGGATTGGTGTGAGCGAAAGAGAAATTCGCATATTCGGTGATCCGGTTTTGAAAACCAGCTGCAGAGAAGTTGTTGAGCTGGAAAGCGTCAATCAACTGGTGGAAGACTTATTAGATACTTGCAGCATTCCTGGCCGAGCAGGAGTCGCCGCCAATCAAATTGGAGTCGACTTGCGAGTTTTCAGCTATCGCGTTGATGGAGAGCTTGGGTATCTGATAAATCCAGTAATTACTGATTTCTCCGAAGAAACCGAATTGATGGAAGAGGGCTGTCTCAGCGTTCCTGGTTTATGGAAAACGGTTTTGAGGTCAACCTCTGTGGGCGTCAAAGGGTCTCAATTGGACGGAAGCGAGATAGCAATTCAAGCAGAGGGCTTACTGGCACAAGTTTTTCAGCACGAATGTGATCACCTGGACGGTGTTTTATACATAGACCGGCTGGATAAAGAATCCAAAAAGACCGCCATGAGTGAGATTAGAAACTCAGACTGGTTCCTCTAGCCATAAATTTCTGTTACCTGCTCTTCAAAGTCAGCCAAAACTCGCTCTCTTTTCACTTTCAGAGAAGGTGTCATGTGTCCGCTTTCCTCTGTTAGCTCGGACGCTATGAAGGCAAATTTCTTGATCTGCTCAGCAGAGGAGAATTTCTTATTAACCTGGTCAATCTTGGCTTGAATGGCCTCGATTATCTTGGGGTTGGAAATTGCCTGATTAATAGTTTCTGCTGATTCGATTCCATTTCCCTTCGTCCAAACTGGAAGCATTTCTGGATCAAGCGAGATAAGTGCTGAGACAAATGGTTGTTTATCGCCTATTACAACCACCTGTCCGATCAGCGGATGAGCTCTCAGTGGGTCTTCTAATGCTGCTGGTGCAACGTTTTTACCACCCGCGGTAACCAAGATTTCCTTTTTTCTACCGGTGATAGATAGAAATCCGTCTTCATCTAGCTCGCCGATGTCGCCTGTGTGGAACCAGCCATCTTCCAAAGCTTCTTTTGTAGCCTTTTCGTTTTTCCAATAGCCACGGAAAACGTTATAACCCTTTAGTAATACCTCGCCATCATCGGCGATTGCAGTCGATGTTCCGGGGAGCGGATAACCAACTTTTCCAATTTTCAGCTTATGTCCGCGCCCAAGGGTTGTCGGGGCGTAGGTCTCTGTTAGGCCGTAACCCTCCAGCACCACCAAGCCAATTCCTCGATAGAAGTGCCCCAATCTCGCACCCAGTGGAGCACCTCCGCTGATTGCGTAACCAACTCGTCCACCCATCGCATCTCGAAGCTTTCCATAGACCAACCTGTCAAACAGTTTGTGCCTCAGTTTCAACAGGGGCGAGGGACCAGATTTGGACTGCAAAGCCTCGGAGTATTCAATTGCAGTTTCTGCGGCTTTATTGAAAATCTTTCCTCTGCCTGCAGTTTCCGCCCTAAGTTGCGCTCCGTTATAAACCTTTTCAAAAACCCTTGGAACCGCAAGCAGGAATGTTGGCTTGAAACTTGCAAGTCCAGCTGCCACATTTTTGGTATCAGGAAGGTGTCCTGCTGTCATTCCGCCAGAGACGCAGAGAATGGATACAAATCTTGCCAAAACGTGGGCGAGTGGCAGAAACAACAGTGTGGAGCTTTCTTTGTTGATTATGTAGGGAAGTTCAGCTGCACCGTTATCACAAAGGGCGACAAATCCACCGTGCAACAGTTCGCAGCCCTTTGGGTTCCCGGTTGTGCCACTTGTGTAAATAATTGTGATTAGGTCATCCCCGTTGGCTTCAGAGCGTCTTTGCTCCAGAACCTCATCGGTAACTGATTCACCTTCTTTTTTGAGTGATTCCAACTCACCGTTGTCAATCACCCAGGTGTGAACAACATTTTTGAGCCCGCTTTTGACTGATTCAAAACTTGCAAGGTGCTCTTTAGATTCAAAAAAGCAACCGACTGATTCGCTGTCACTCAAAACCCACTTGATCTGCTCAGAGGATGAAGATTCATAGATTGGAACCGATATCACCCCGGCATACATCATTGCGAAATCCAAAAGTGTCCACTCGTATCTGGTTCTGGATAAGAGTCCGAGTTTGTCACCTGCTTTCAGACCCAGGCCAATCAGCCCTTTGGCTATAGCCTTTACCTCTTCCTGGAAATCTTTGGCAGATAATCCCTCCCACTGATCACCTTTTTGAATTGAAAACAAAGGATGCTCTGGATGCTCTCTTGCTATCCGTTCCAGGAAATCCGTGACATTGGCATTTGGGTCTGTCTCTGCCGACAGCGGTTCGGAGAAGATCTTCATTGAGGCTCCTTGATATGAATTTTTTCTACTGTAACCCCAAAACAACTGAAAGATGGAAAAAATAAGATGACTTATAGCTGTTTTTGGGGCGTCACGAATAGCTAAACTATTGGCTTGGAATCTGGAGATAGCTTGCACTCAATCGGTATTGATATCGGTGGCACTAAAATTGCCGCTGGCCTTGTCTCACCCGATGGGGAAGTCTCTCAGGTTATAAAAGTTCCATCACCGGCAAGCGATCCTGCATTGATGACGAGCACTGTCGTGGAGCTAGTAAACCGGCTCGCAAAGGGAAATGAAATTGATGCCGTGGGGATTGCTGCGGCTGGGTTTATTGATTCAAAGCGCAACGAGATTCTTTATAGCCCCAACCTTCAGTGGCGTCACGAGCCATTGAAAACCAGAGTTCAAGAACAGGTCAATTTCCCAGTCTCTTTAGAAAACGATGCCAATGCCGCAGCCTGGGCTGAATTTAGATTCGGAAGTGCAAAGCATGCCAAATCAATGGTCATGTTGACCATTGGAACCGGTGTTGGGGGAGCAATCATTGATGATGGCAGGCTAATCCATGGTGGCTTTGGAATAGGTGGCGAACTTGGACACCTAAGGCTTATCAATGGTGGAAGGCAATGTGGTTGCGGGCAGCGGGGTTGCTTGGAGCAATATGGTTCGGGAACAGCTTTTTTGAAGGCAGCCAGGAAATTAGCCACCAGTGACGGACCAGCTGGCCGTCGCCTCAGGGAACTGGCGAGTGAGAATGGAATTCTCACTGGAGCGGAAGTTTCCCAAGCAATCACGGAGGGCGATGTCGGAGCTTTGAGTCTCTTGCGAGAACTTGGAGATTATTTAGGGCAGGGGCTTGCCAGCATCGTTGCTGTTTTGGATCCGGAGGTTTGTGTAATTGGCGGAGGTGTCAGCATTGCCGGGGAGAAGCTCACGGAGCCGATTTACTTCAGTTATCTCAACAATCTGCCCGCCAAGGGTTACCGACCCGAACTGGATGTAATCGCAGCTAAACTTGGTAACGATGCGGGCATTATTGGTGCGGCAGATTTAGCAAGGGCGGAGTCCTAGAACGATGACCTACCTGTTTTTGAAGACTTTCATAATCGGTCCAATCCTGCATGTTTTGTTTAGACCCTGGTCAACTGGTTCTGAAAACGTACCCAAATCAGGTGGCGCAATTCTGGCGAGTAACCACTTGTCATTTTCAGACAGTATCTTTCTGCCTCTGAAATGCTCCAGACCGGTTACTTTTTTGGCAAAAAGTGATTACTTCACAGGCAAGGGACTAAAGGGATTTTTCACCAAATGGTTTTTCAAAGCAACCGGTCAAATTCCAATTGATAGAAGTGGTGGCAAAGCCAGTGAGGCAAGCCTGAATACCGGCCTATCAATTTTGGCCAAAGACCTATTGCTTGGAATTTACCCGGAAGGAACCCGTTCTCCAGATGGAACCCTATATAGAGGCCGAACCGGTATCGCCCGCATGGTGTTAGAGGCGCAGGTGCCAGTGGTTCCGGTTGCCATGATTGACACTCAAAAAGTTCAGCGCATTGGTCAGACCACTCCCAGAGTTAGAAGAGTCGGGGTAGTCTACGGGGAAGCTTTGGATTTCAATCGCTTCGCTGGCATGGAAGGCGAGCGAGCGGTTCTTAGGTCGATGACCGACAAAATTGTTTATGAGATGAAGTATTTGGGTGGCCAGCGCTATGAGGATGTCTATGCCACCAGCAAACGAAGCCAGGGGAGTAGGTAGGAGTAGAAGTGAGTGATGTCAAAGACCTGGATAGTTTCCAGAAGTTAGAAGCCAAGCAGCAACCAACTTGGCCTGATCAAGAGCACCTTGATCGGGTGAAGCAAACCCTCACATCCATGCCACCTTTGGTTTTCGCAGGTGAGGTGGATAATTTCAAATCGAAAATTGCTGAAGCCGCAGCGGGCCGTGCTTTTTTGTTGCAGGGCGGTGATTGCGCTGAGACGTTTGTGGATGCAACTGCCGATCGCATTAGAAACCGAGTCAAAACAGTTCTGCAGATGGCGGTTGTGTTGATGTATGGATCTTCACTACCAGTTATCAAAATGGGTCGCATGGCTGGGCAGTTTGCAAAACCCAGGAGCAATGACAACGAGACTAGAGAGTTGGTCACCCTGCCCGCCTATCGAGGCGATGCGGTAAACGGGTTTGATTTCACCGAAGAGTCAAGAATTCCAAACCCTGAGCGATTGCTAAAGGCTTATAACACCTCAGCTTCAACACTGAACCTAATCAGGGCATTCAACAGTGGTGGATTTGCCGATTTGAGAGCAGTTCACGAATGGAATAAGGGGTTCATGGATAACCCCGCGAATGCAGCTTATGAGAGCATCGCATCAGACATCGACAGAGCTATGAAGTTCATGGAAGCTTGCGGAGTTGACAGTGCAGAGCTTAGGACAACAGATTTCTTTGTAGGGCACGAGGGTTTGTTATTTGATTACGAACGCCCGTTGACCAGGACAGATTCTCGAACAGGAAAGTCCTATGTCACAAGTGGTCACTTTATCTGGATAGGTGAGCGAACCAGACAACTCGATGGTGCTCACGTGGAATTTTTATCGAAAGTTGAAAACCCAATTGGTGTGAAGATTGGCCCGACTGCAACCAGAGACGAAGTGTTGCAGCTGATAGACAAGCTGGACCCCAACAGAGAGCCTGGAAAACTTACCTTCATTTCCCGCATGGGGGCAGCCAAGATTAGGGACGAGCTCCCAAGGCTCATGGAGGCCACCAACGAAGTCGATGCGTTGCCACTTTGGATAACAGACCCAATGCATGGAAATGGAATCACAACCGCAAACGGCTATAAATCGCGCAGATTTGAAGATGTGATGGAAGAGGTGAAGGGCTTTTTCGAGGTCTGTCGAGCACTCGGTGTTCACCCTGGAGGATTACATGTCGAACTAACCGGGGACGACGTCACAGAGTGCTTGGGTGGAAGTGATGACATTGATGAGACTGATTTGGAACAGCGCTATGAGACAGTCGTGGATCCCAGATTGAATCACAAGCAAAGCTTGGAAATGGCCTTTTTAGTTGCCGAGGAATTAGTTAATTTCAAAAGGTAGTCAAAAGCTGTGGCATGCTATTGATGTGGGATTTGAATCTGTAGAGAATTGGCTGAGTTACGACGAGGTTGCCCAGCTGTTGGGTGTTTCCAAAGGCAAAGTCGCGCGGCTGGTCGAGGATAAGTTTCTTTTCAGTGTTCGCATCGACAAAGAACCGAAAATACCCTCAGAGATAATCATCGACGGTGAACCTTTAGCAAGCATTCGGGGGACCTTGATTGTTTTAGAAGACGCTGGGTTCAATTCCGAACAGGCAGCCGAATGGCTGTTTGAATTCCAGGAAGAATTGGATGAAAGCCCAATCCAGTCTTTAGTCAGGGGCAGAAAAAGTGCTGTCCGAAGACTGGCTCAGGCACTAGCAATTTAGTTCGAGCGACTAATAACTCGCTCGGCTAATTCGCGAAGTTTTTTCTTTGCCACCGGCTCTAATTCGAGGCTTTCCAAAACATCCAATGCTCGATCACCGTATTCCTGCATCATCCGCTCGGTTTTCTCCAAAGCCCCTGAATCTCGAATGGTTTGCTGCATAAATTCAATTTGCTCACCCTCTAGGTCTCGTTCACTCAGCAAATCATTGAAAATTTTGGCAATCGAAGATGAGCTGTTTTGAAGGGTGAGTGCAACCAAAACTGTTCTCTTGCCCTCACGTAAATCATCTCCCGCAGGCTTTCCGGTGACCTCTGGGTCACCAAATACGCCCAGGATGTCATCCCTTATCTGAAAAGCCAGACCTAGGGGTATTCCAAAATTCGATAAACCTCTTAGGGTCTGCTCATCTGCACCTGCAAAGCTTGCTCCAATTAGAAGTGGTGCCTCTAAGGAATACTTTGCCGTTTTATAAAGCATTACTTTCTCTGCCATGGTGACCGCATCTGCCAAAGAGCGAAGTGGAGCGGCATTCTCTTCCAAAACATCCAGGTACTGGCCCGCCATGACTTCGAACCTCATTTTTGAGAATTCGTTTCTGCAAGATGACTCAATCTCAGCTGTTGGTGCACTTGTCACAGCTGAACCAAAAACCTCGCTTGACCAGTTGAGCATCAAATCCCCGACCAACACAGATCCAGATTGTCCAAATCTCTCTGCTTCACCAAGAAAACCTTTTTCAGTATGCATATTTTCAAAGCGCTTATGAATTGCAGGTTTCCCTCTTCGGGTATCTGATTGGTCCATCAAATCATCGTGAACCAGTGCTGCTGCGTGAAAAACCTCCAATGCACTTGCAATACCGACGATTCCATCCGCCTGATCAATCAACTCCGCTGATTTACTATCCGATGGAACTGAGGCCGCCCAAGCCCAATAGGCAAACAACGCTCTGAATCTTTTCCCACCCTGCAGTAGCTCTTGGGTGTAGTCGATTATTGGGGTCAGGTCTTCGGATATTTCAGAAAGTTGCTGACGTTTTTCATCACAAAAACTGTCAATTTCCTGCTGAATTAGCTCGAGAAGAGAATTTCTTTCACTCACAGGGATAGCCTAGCCATCCTTTGCTGTTTACAATTACAGAGCATGAGGAGAATTTTATGGGACTAAGCGAACACGAGCAGAGACTGCTTGAGGAACTGGAAAAGGACTTATACGAGTCCGACCAGGGTTTTGCCAATCGCGTCAAGAAGCAAGACCCTGAGAGAAAAAGCTCTACAAGATTGATTTTGGGTGTGCTTTCACTGGTAGCGGGCCTAGGCATGTTGATTTTTGCAGTAGCACTGCAGGTTGCATATTTCGGCATCGCCGCATTTGCTGTGATGTTCATCGGTGTGGTGTTGATCAGTAGCAACCTAAAGCTTCCCAATTTGCCCGGAGGTGAGGGCGGTTCATCCGGAAGCTTTTTTGAGGATCGATGGAATAAACGCTTCGGCGAATAAATAGAAGTGAAACCAAGAGGCCCTTCGGGGCCTCTTTTTTTATGCCCAAAATATTGGAGAAATTTTCTTGTTTTATGTTGCTATTTGACATATTTTGGAGGAAAGTGGAGTAAAGTGGAGATATAGGGGAAGGAGGCAACTATGTTGCTGGGCACGCACACGCCAAAGCTTGACGACAAAGGTCGAGTTATCCTCCCTTCCCGTTTCCGAGATGAGTTCGCCTCTGGATTAGTGGTTACCCGCGGTCAAGACCGCTGTCTTTATGTTTTTAGCGCCGGTGAATTTCAAGAAGTTCACGAGAAGATCAAGCAGGCCCCGATGACAAGCTCCAGTGGTCGCGACTACCTCCGTGTATTTCTAAGTGGAGCAAGTGATGAGATTCCTGACAAGCAGGGAAGAGTGACCATCCCCGCAGGTCTTCGGGAGTACGCCGGTTTAGACAGAGAGCTGGTCATGATCGGTGTTGGTAACCGAGCCGAGATTTGGGATTCAGTGACATGGAACCAGTATTTGGAAAATAACGAGCAATCCTTCTCAGATATTTCGGAGGAGGTGATTCCGGGGCTGTTCTAGCTCGCATTGCAAGCTCTTGCCGATTCGCTGACAATCTTCCCCTTTGTCAGAACCCGAATCGGACAGGGCTCGGGATGCGGGCCAGGACCACCGAGATGTTATGAACCAAACAAATCTTCACAAACCAGTTCTTCTAGAGGAGTCTCTAGAGCTTATGAATATTGAGTCTGGACAAAAAGTTGCCTTAGACGCAACCTTGGGCTTGGGTGGTCACACCGAAGCGATGCTAGAGCGAAACCCAGAGCTCAAAGTTATTGGCATCGACCGTGACAGCGACGCTCTTTCAAAATCGCAACAGAGACTTGCATCATTCGGTGAGCGATTCGTCCCTTTCAAAGGAACTTATGATCAGATAGCTGAGGCTATGGCTGAAGCCAATGTAAACAGTGTCGATGCCATTTTGGGGGATTTGGGTGTTTCCTCGATGCAATTGGATTTTCCTGAACGCGGTTTTAGCTACTCACAGGATGCTCCGCTGGATATGCGAATGGATCCAACTGAGGGAATAACTGCAACTGAACTAATTGAGGAAAGTACGGTTAGCGAGCTTGCATACATAATAAAAACCTATGGTGAGGAAAAATTTGCAAGGCTGATTGCCAAACATATTGCTGGGAAACACTTCGCATCCAGCCATGAGCTCAATGACGTTATCTCAGCAGTCGTTCCAAAGCCACACAAGGGTCATCCTGCCAAACGCACCTATCAGGCTCTGAGAATCGCTGTTAATAATGAAATCGAAATCCTAGAAAACTTTGTTCCCGAAGCGATTGCTGCCCTAAAACCAGATGGCCGTTTGGTGGTAATCAGCTATCACTCACTGGAGGACATTGTCGTCAAAAAAGCGATGCAAAAGGCATCCAGTTCATCTGCTCCGGTTGGCCTGCCGGTGGAGCTAGAGGAGCACAAACCAATATTGAAAATGCTCACTCGGGGTGTTGTTCGGGCATCCGAGAAAGAATTAGAAACTAATCCCCGAAGCGCCTCAGCAAGATTAAGAGCCGCCGAGAAGTTGGGGGCGAAATGAGTAAGTTTGCATTTCTGAACAAGGGCGAGGCTAGGGCGCTAAGACCAAAGGCAATGCTGATTCTGATTCCAACTGTTGGACTGGCCGCAGTGTTGGTGTTGCAGCTGATGCTCTCCAATGCATTAGCTGGCGGTGCCCATCAACTTCGTGATTTGAAAAACGAATCGGAGCAGCTAAACACAGATGTTCAAATACTTAGTGAAGAGGTAGATTCGCTTGCCTCTCAGCAAAACTTGGCTGAGGCGGCAAAGCAGCTGGGAATGGTCTCAAATGCCAACCCTGTTTTTTTGAATCTTGAGAGCGATCGAGTCTACGGAGAACCGCAACCAGCCATCAGCGAGGAGAAACTGAGAGTGAGCGGAAACCTCATCTCAAACACTGCAATGAGCACCACCACGGATCTTTCCACACTGGTTCAAAACCCAAGCGTGGGAGTGGCAACTGCTGAAATTGCAGGCGGAGAAGTAATTTTGTCATCAGCGATGATTCCCGCATCGCCAACACGTTAGTCAATTGTCGAAGGGGCGGATATGGGTGCACACGATGCTCAACCCAGAAATCGCCTTCGAATAATCGCCTTGCTGCTATCGGCAGTCTTGGGAATCGTTGGTTTTAGGCTGGTTGAATTTCAGGTTGTGCTGGCGGATGACATCAACGAAATAAGTGATGCCAAAAGAGAGGTCCAGCGGACCATTGAAAGCCAACGTGGTTCAATTGTCGATGCCAATGGAGAGGTGTTGGCTAGAACCATATACCGCTATGACATAAACGTAGCCCCGAATATGGTGGGACCTGTTTTTCGAGATGTAGAGGGTGTTCGGATAGAGCTGACCGTGGGTGAGATTGCGCAAGAACTTGCATTGATCTTGGACATGGACGTAAACGAGGTATTTCAAGCTCTTAGTGGCGAGGGTAATTACGCCAACCTCAAAAAAAGAGTAAACGCATCAGTTTTTCAACAAGTTGAAACCTTGGACATCCCATGGATTTTTGTGGATGAGATTTCTTACAGGCTTTATCCCAGCGGAGCGGTAGCTGGAAACCTAGTGGGCTTTGTTGATGTCGATGGTTATCCGCTTGCTGGATTGGAAAGACAATACAACACCTGTTTGGCTGGCGTTGATGGTCAAGAGACATTCGAGCGAAGTGCTCAAGGAATGAAAATTCCTTCAAGCGCGCAGACCATCAAGCCACCAGTTGAAGGCGGAGATCTGCAATTAACAATTGATTCTGACTTGCAGTATTTCACTCAGCAGGTGCTGGCGGATGCAGTTCAGTCACAAAACGCCGAGTATGCGGTGGGGGTTGTAATCGAGGTTGAAACCGGAAGACTGCTGGTGGCCGCGGAAGCACCATCGGTTGACCCCAATGACCCATCGCTTATCCCATCGGAGCACAGGCAATCAAAGATTTTCCAAAACTCCTATGAGCCTGGTTCGGTTATGAAGGCAATCACCACGTCAATTGCGGTGGACACCCAGAATGCAAACGCATATACACAGATCATTGCTGAGGACAGCATGAGTCTTCCCTGGGGCGACACCATTGACGACAGTTTCGATCACGATCCCAGGAAACTTACCCCGGCTGGCATTCTGACAATTTCTAGCAATGTCGGAATTACCAAACTTGCCGGAGAAATTGATCGCAACATCAGATATGACTACCTACTTGATTTTGGCTTTGGTGATCAAAGTGCAATCAATTTCGAGGGTGAAAGCTCAGGTCTTTTGAGACCAGCAGATGAATGGGATGGGATGACCAACCTGACTACTTTATTTGGTCAAGGCCTAGCGGTCACTCCGATTCAGATGGCATATTCTTATCAGGCTTTAGCGAATGACGGAGTGTATTTAGATCCAGTTCTAGTCGAATCGTGCACACGTGATGGCGAGAGCACAATGCAACCCAATCAGCAATCCACTCGAGTGTTGGATCAATCAACCGCCAGGGTGACGGTGGACATGATGGAAAAAGTTGTTGAACGCGGGGGAGTGGGTAAAACTGCTCAGGTCCCCGGATACAGAGTTGCAGGTAAAACTGGAACTGCGCAGATTCAGGCTGATGATGGCTCTGGCTACGGAGATGAATTTGCCATCAGTTTTATTGGTATGGCTCCCGCTGAAGATCCCAAATATGTGGTCTCAGTGATGGTTTATAAACCAGAGGGTGCAACCAACTCAGCTGGCGCTACGCCACCTTTTAAGTCCATAATGTCTCAGGTTCTGAGGCACTACCGTGTCCCGCCCTCGACCACGCCGAGTGCGAATATTCCAACCGAATGGGAGTAGAAGATGTTTAGACCCAAAAAAAATACATTCTCCCTCACTGAATTCGCAGCTAGTTTCGGAGGAAAGGTCTCTGGTGAAACAGAGATCTCGGGAATCTCTCTTAATACCTCCAGAATTCAAAAAGGGGATCTATTCATGGCGCTCCCTGGGAAATTGCACCACGGTGCCAATTTCGCCGAGGATGCCATGAAAGCGGGGGCTAAGGCTATAGTCACTGACCGTGAGGGTGAGAAACTACTCCCCGAGGGATTGCCCAAGATAGTTTTACCAAACCCAAAAAGGCATTTATTTGAAATGTCCAAAAAGCTTTATTCATATTCGGCAAGCATTCCAATACTTGGAGTCACTGGAACCAATGGCAAAACCTCCACCGTTCACTACTTGGAAAAACTTGCTGGCCAGTCAGGTGAGAAAGTTTTCAGCTCAGGATCCAGCGGGATGCGATTTGATGGGTTGAGTGACAAAGTCGGGCTAACAACCCCAGAGATAAATGACCTGGTGGCTGGATTGAGCTATGCGGAGGAGCGAGGAGCCACCATTGCAATGATGGAGGTCAGTGCGCAGGCACTTGTCAGGGGACGAGTGGATGGACTGCACTTCGTTGTGAGCGGGTTTACAAATCTCAGTCACGACCACCTTGACGATTTCGGAGACATGGATAGTTACCTAGCCGCCAAAGCAAGGCTATTTGAAGTCGAAGTGAGTGACCAGGCGGTGATTTTTAGTGACACTAAAAGCGGGCAGCGGTTATTGAAGGTAATCGAAATACCGAGTGTAAGTCTAGGAACAACCGAAAATGCTCAACTGCGCTTTAGTTCTACCCAAGAACAGCAGGCAACGAGAGTGGAATTTCCCGGCCACAGCATCAACATACTCTCTGAAAATACAGGGCCACTAATGGCTCAGAACTTCGCCCTTGCTTTAGGGATGATGCTAACCGCTGGTGTTACAGGTTTAGACAGTGTGAGCAAGATTGATGGCTTTGTCCCCGGAAGACTAGAAAAAGTGCACGCAAAACCAGATGTCTATCTGGACTATGCACACACCCCGGAGGCAATCGCTTTGGCGCTTAGAGAGCTAAAAGCCAGATACTCAAAGGTAAGTGCACTGATTGGTTTCAGTGGTGAGCGTGACCACTCAAAGCGGAAGCCAATGATTGAGTTTGCAGCCCTAGCCGATCGGGTGATTGCCACCACCCAGCATCCCCGTTCAGAGGGCCCAGAGCAGATTCTTGCGGATATAAAAAGGCATAAGGCTGATATGGAGACTGAAGCCGAGCCGGTTGCAGCTTTGCAAAGACTCGCTGATGGCCTCTCCGAGGATGATTGTTTAGTTTGGTTTGGTCCTGGGAATCTGGAATACCGAGAGTTTAGCGATGGCAAGAGAGCTTATTTTCCGAGGGAAGTGATTGCCGAGGTATTTGGTGATTAGCCTCAGTTTTTCAGAAATTGCAACGGCGGTAAAAGGTGAATTAGTCCAAGGAGAGCCTCAAACGCAAACCAGCGGTCAGGTCTTCACGGATTCAAGAGAGGTTGGCCCGGGGGATATTTTCTTTGCCAAGATTGGCGAAGTAGATGATGGGCATAAATATCTTCATCAAGTCTCAGTAGTGGGGGCATCTTTGGCTGTTGTGCAAACGGTTGATGCCAATGTTTCAATCCCGCAGATTCGAGTTGCTGATTCAGTTGTGGCTTTGGCCGATTTGGCGAGACATGTGCTGCATCGAGTTCGTGAGAATAACAAGCTAAAAGTAATTGGCATCACTGGTTCAAATGGAAAAACAAGCACCAAAAGCATGCTCAATAAAATTCTCGCCGAATTTGGACCTGTGGTTGCACCCAAGGGTAGCTATAACAACGATGTTGGTCTGCCTCTCACGGTTTTGAGACTGCAAGATGAAACTGAGTTTCTGGTTTTGGAGATGGGCGCAAGCGGTCATGGATCTATTGCGAGGCTGGCGGAACTTGGGAAGCCCGATATTGGTCTACAGCTGAAGGTTGGTTATGCGCATGCAGGGAAGTTTGGTGGTCTAGCGGAGACCAAAAAGATAAAAGCTGAAATGCTTCCCTTCATAAAAGACATTGCAGTGCTAAACGCTGATGATCCAAATGTTTTTGACATGCGAAATCAGGTTGGGGATTTTCGACTGTTTGGCTACAGCCAATTAGCTCATCTAAAAATCACTGGCACAAAGCTTGATGTGGGAGGAACAACCGTTGAGTTCACAATCGCTGGTTTAGATAAATCAATGAAGTTAAAAACTCTCGGTGAGCACCATGCCATGAATGCAGCTGCTGCTATCTTGACTGTTGATCATCTGGGTTTGGATTTAGACACTGCGATTAGTGCCCTGGAGCAACTTGAATTCGTCGAAAGCGGTCGAATGCAACCAATCAAGGGCACAAGTGGTCATTTGGTTATCAATGACGCCTACAACGCATCTCCTGAATCCATGCAGGCTGCCTTGCAAACTCTTGCCACACTGGGAAGAGAGGGCTATCGGACAACAGCTGTGCTGGGAGCGATGGCAGAACTTGGAGAGTTTTCTAACGAGCAGCATGATCGAATAGGACGGCTAGCCGTTCGATACAACATTGATCAGGTAATTGTTATCGGAGCGGATGCCAAGTTGATTCACATGGGAGCTAGCCAAGAGGGAAGCTGGGATAGTGAATCTCTATTTTTTGAGAGTATCAGCGAGGCTTTTGAGCATCTTCGTGGAAAGCTTGGCGAGAAAGATTTAGTTCTGGTCAAGGCTTCCAACTCAGTTGGACTTAGCGGGCTGGCCGAAGATTTAGCGGAGGTTTAGTTGAGGGCACTGATCGCAGGTGGCGGAATTGCTCTGCTAGTCACACTACTGACCACACCAGGTTGGATTTGGTTATTCAAAAAGCTCAACTGGGGACAGTTTGTCAGAGACGATGGCCCACAATCTCACCACACAAAACGTGGGACCCCAACCATGGGTGGTTTGGTAATTATTGCTGGCTCTCTAATCGGCTATTTCTCGGGAAAGCTAATAAACGGTGAAACCCCCTCGGCAACCGCCTTGCTGGTTTTGTTTATGATGGTCGGTCTGGGTCTGGTTGGATTCATCGATGACCTAATCAAGGTTAGAAATCAGCGTTCATTGGGTCTAACAGGGTGGACCAAAATCGCTCTGCAAGGCTTGGTTGCCACTTCTTTCGCGGTTTTAGCACTGCAGTTTCCAAATTCGCGTGGACTAACCCCGGCATCCACCTCAATCTCACTATTCAGAGATTTGCCGTTGGATCTATTTTTCTGGGGAAGCACCATCGGCATAGTGTTGTTCATTGGCTGGACCTATTTATTGGTGGCGAGTGCCTCAAATGGAGTAAACATTGCCGATGGTCTCGATGGCTTAGCAACCGGGGCTTCAATTTTTGCAATAGGTGCCTACGTGGTGATTGGCTTTTGGCAGTTCAACCAAGCCTGCGCCACCGCCTTGGAGCCAAAGTGCTATCAAGTTAGGGATCCACTGGATATCGCAGTTGTGGCAGCGGCAATTGTGGGGGCTTGTATTGGGTTTTTGTGGTGGAATACCTCACCCGCTCAATTGTTTATGGGTGACACGGGCTCACTAGCTCTGGGCGGGGCCTTGGCAGCCCTGGCAATTGTTTCTAGAACAGAGCTATTGCTTTTGCTAATTGGTGGTCTGTTTGTGATTGTCACAGGTTCGGTAGTTTTGCAAAGAGGATATTTCAAGCTAACCAAGTGGCGCACCGGCACGGGCAAGAGAATCTTTTTGATGTCACCTCTGCATCATCACTTTGAGTTAAAAGGTTGGCAGGAAATCACCGTGGTGGTGAGATTCTGGATCATTGGTGGACTATCGGTGGCAGCCGGCGTTGGTCTTTTCTATGCCGAATGGATTTATGGAATATGAGGTTTTCGGGCTGGCAAGGTGATTGGCAGGGTCGAATTGCGGTTTTAGGACTGAGCTCGACCGGTTTTAGTGTTGCCGATACCTTGATTGAACTCGGTAGCACCGTGAGAGTTTTTGCCAAACAAGCGGATGAGGAATTCAGGGAACTACTCGATGTCATTGGCGGAGAATTGGTGGAGAGTGACACGGACCTAGAAGCCTTTGATGAATTCAACCCTGAATTGGTAATAACCTCTCCAGGATTCAGTCCCACACATCCACTTATTGAGCATGCGGTAGCCAAAGGCTTGCAAGTTTGGACCGATGTCAACCTAGCTTGGAGGTTGCGAGATAAACAACCGAATGCTCAGTGGTTGACGGTGACTGGAACCAATGGAAAGACCACCACGGTTGAATTAGTAACTCATATTTTGAACAGTTCAGGGAAAAAAGCAGTTGCCTGCGGAAATATCGGCAATCCGGTATTGAATCCTCTTCGTGAGCCTGTTGAGTTTGATTTTTTTGTGGTGGAGCTATCAAGTTTTCAGTTGCATTATTTGTCAGAGCTTTCGCCAACAACTTCTGCATTTCTAAACATCGCAGAAGATCATTTGGACTGGCATGGAAATTTTGAAAACTATCTGTCAGCAAAATCGAAGATTTATGCAAATACACAAATTGCCGCTATCTATAACGCGGAGGATGAACTCACCGAGAAATCTCTAGAGCAAGCCGAGGTGATAGAAGGTTGCAGGGCGATTGGCTTCAGTTTGGGAACCCCAGCCTTGAGCATGGTGGGTTACGTTGAGGATGTGTTGGCGGATAGAGCGTTTTTGGATGACCGAAGGCATAATGCCCTGGAAATCTCCACCCATGAGCAAATAGCCAACATTGCACCAATTAGCGTTCAACTTTTGCAAAACGTGGCAGCGGCAAGTGCTATTGCAAGATCAGTTGGAATTGCTCCAGCAAAAATAAGAGACGCCATATTGACCTTTAAGCCCGCAGCTCACAGGAATCAATTTCTGGGGGAGGTATCGGGAGTGAGGTTTATAAATGACTCCAAAGCAACCAATGCACACGCAGCACTGGCGGCTTTGGCATCGCTTGACAATGTGATTTGGATTGCCGGAGGTGATTTCAAAGGTGTTGATCCAAATCAGCTGGTGTCAAAAATTGCAAGTCAGTTGAAAGCTTGCGTACTGATTGGTAAAGAGCAGTCTGTAATCCGAGAAGCGTTAGAAACTCACGCCCCCGAGGTCGAGATTTTCTCTGTTGAGGATGGCGAAGAGGTCATGCAAACGGCGGTCAAAGAAGCGTTTAGGCATGCAGAAAATGGCGACACGGTGTTGCTATCTCCAGCTGCAGCGAGTTTTGACCAGTTTGATAGTTATCAGCATCGTGGAGAGATGTTTATGCAGGCAGTAAGAGATTTGGAGGGGTGATGTTTCGAAGCCAATCTAAGCCTTTCTATTTTTTATTGGGATTGACACTGCTATTGGTCATTTTCGGCCTTGTCATGGTCGCCTCTGCAAGCTCTGTTGATTCTTTGAGGCAGAATAATTCTGCCTACCACCTGTTTGGCAGGCAATCGATTTACGCCGTAATTGGCCTTATCGCCATGCTTGTCATATCCAGGTTTCCAGTCTCTTGGATTAGATCTCTTGCTCCGGTGGCGCTGTTTGCGACTCTGGCTTTGCAGCTATTGACCGTGATTATTGGTGAGGACATCAACGGAAACCGAAATTGGTTGACCATTGGCCCTTTCACCTTGCAACCAAGCGAGTTTTTAAAGCTTGGGTTGATTATGGCAACCGCTGCAATCATTGCCAATAACTATCAAAATCGGGATCGATTCAAAACTTGGATCGTACCAATGGTGATTCTGGGGCTATCACTTTTACTTGTTGCGGTGTTTGGTAGAGATGTAGGAACCGGAATCGTGATTGCGGTCATCGGAATTTGCATATTTGTTCTGGGTGGGATGCGCTGGGGTCAACTTCTCGGTGTGTTGAGCCTTGGTTCTGTTTTGGCGGTTTTGGCGATTATGGGATCACCCTCTCGCTCAGCCCGATTTCAGGCATGGCTCAATCCAGACGCTGCCGACCCGATGGGTGTCAGATGGCAGTATGAACACGGCACATGGGCACTAGCTGCCGGTGGATTATTTGGAACCGGTCTCGGCAAGTCCAAACTGAAGTGGTCCTGGATTCCTGAGGTGGAAAATGACTTCATCTTTGCAATCATTGGTGAGGAGCTGGGGCTTATCGGAGCTTTTATAGTTATCGGTCTATTCATAGCTTTGGCAGTTACCTTTATGGTGATGATTCACAAAAATGCGGACCCATTCCAGATGCTAGTTATTGGCGGGGTGATGACCTGGATCATCATGCAGGCGTTTATTAATATCTCGGTTGTTTTGGGAGCTCTTCCCGTTTTGGGTGTTCCACTGCCACTTATTTCTGCCGGCGGGTCTTCCTTGATTGCAACCCTTGGCGCTATCGGAGTTGTTCTAGCTTTGGAGCGATCTAGATATTCAAGTGAGCAAAAATCAAAGAAGTTGGTTAGAGCTTGAAGTTTTTATTAGCCGGCGGAGGAACCGCTGGTCACGTCAATCCGCTGTTGGCGACTGCTGATCGGCTGGCGGATTTGGGCCATCAGCTGGAAGTGATTGGCACTAAAGAGGGTTTGGAATCTCGTTTGGTTCCTGAGCGAGGCTATGAGCTAATTTTTATCCGAAAGCTCCCATTTCCAAGAAAACTAAATCTGAGTTTTCTTAGCTTTCCTTTTAGATTTTTAGGGATTGTTTTTGGTTTGCGAAAAGCAATTTCCAAGGCAGATGTGGTGATTGGGTTCGGTGGTTATGTTTCTGCACCTGTTTATTTGGCAGCAAAGTTATTCAAAAAACCATTGGTTATCCATGAAGCTAACGCCCTACCCGGAATTGCCAATCGCTTTGGGGCAAAACTAACAAAAAACGTAGCAATCAGTTTTCCCAGCGACTTGCAGGGAAAACTGATTGGAGTTCCGCTTCGGCAGGAGATCGTTGCGGCTGATAGCTATGACATCCAACAAGCTCGGGTCGAACTTGGGTTAGACCCATCAAAGCCTGTTTTGTTGGTTACTGGTGGTTCGCAGGGAGCGCAAAAGATTAACTCAGTCATCGATCAGGCTAGTGAGAAGCTAACGGCTGCCGGGGTGCAGGTTTATCATATTGCTGGAGAGAGCCAGAACTTTCCTGAGAAAATTGCAAGTGATTACCTTCGAGTCAATTATTGCAACCGCATGGAGTTGGCGATAAGGGCCTCAGATTTTGCAATCAGCAGAGCGGGAGCTGCAACAGTGAGTGAGCTAACGGCATTGGGAATCCCAGCTCTGTTTATTCCATACCCGGTTGGAAATGGTGAGCAAAGACATAACGTCAGGCAGTTGATTGAAGCTGACGCGTCTTTATTGGTGGATGATAAAGACTTCGATGTTGAATACATAAACAGCGAAGTAATACCAATCTTGAGCTCAAGGAAAAGACTTACAGAAATGAGCCAGAAAATGAAGAGCTTTGGAAAGCTGGATGCAACCGAGAGGCTTGTGAAAATGGCACTGGAGGCCAAAAATGATTAGCCCAGATTTTTCAGTTGAAGTTCCAGGCGAACTTGGTCAGGTTCATTTCATCGGGATAGGTGGAAGTGGGATGAGTGGCCTGGCGAGACTGCTTGCAAAGGCAGGTCACGTGGTCACAGGCAGTGACGTTCGGGGGAGTGGGAATATAGATTCCCTGCGTGAAATCGGAGTCAAAATTGAAATCGGGCACGCCTCTGAAAACATTGCCGGTGCCGACACGGTGATTGTTACAGGTGCATTATGGGATACCAACCCGGAGCTTTTGAAAGCCCAGGAATTGGGGTTGCCGATTCTGCACAGAGCGGTGCTGTTGGCTCACCTGGCAAGTTCTAAAAGGCTCATAGCGGTTGCCGGAGCACATGGCAAAACAACCACCACGGGAATGATTATCACTGCCTTGAGATCTTTGGGGGCTGATCCGAGCTTTGTAAACGGCGGTGTGATTGTCGAATACGGAGTGAGTAGCGATTTCGGATCAGGGGAGTTGTTTGTTATCGAAGCGGATGAGTCAGACGGTTCTTTTTTGAACTACGACACCGATATTGCGGTAATCACAAATGTGGACCCGGATCATTTAGACCACTACGGTTCTGATTCCGCCTTTTTTGAAGCCTTCAATAGCTTTGCTTCAAACGCAAATGAATTTGCGGTTGTGAATGCTAGTGATCCGGGATGTCAAAAACTTGCCGTTAGTAGCAATCATGGAACCATCCGATTTGGCTATGAAAACGCCCAGGTTGAACTCAGTGAAGTTGACTCCAGCGGACCAAAGGTGCGGTTTAGTCTCAGTAACCGATCAAAAATTCAGTTAGAACTAAACATAGCTGGCGAACACAATGCACAGAATGCAGCCGCAGCGGTGGCGGTGTTGGTGGGTCTTGGTTATGAGTTTGAGAAAAGCTGTGAGGCCGTAGCTACGTACCAGGGTGCCGAGCGCAGGTTTGAATTGCACGGGGAGAGACGAGGGGTCAGAGTTTATGACGATTTCGCCCACCACCCCACCGAGGTTGCTGCAGCACTGAAAGGTGCCAGGGCTTCAAACCCCAGTGGAAAACTGATCACAGTATTTCAACCGCATTTATACAGCCGAACAAGGATTTTTCAAAAAGAATTCGCTGAAGTGCTCGCGCTCAGTGACGAAGTCATTGTCACCGATGTTTATGCGGCGAGAGAGGATCCTGAACCAGGAGTCACCGGAGAACTAATCGTGAACCACTTTGAAGATAAAGACAAAATCCACTACGCACCTCAATGGGACAGTGTTCCATCGATTGCGTCAAAACTTTCAGCCAGCGGGGATTTCATCATCACCATGGGGTGTGGAGATATTTACAAAATGTGTCCGGAATTGCTTGATTCCTTGGAGCAGTAGTGGCTGATCAGAAAAGGCAGCTTAGGACCCTTCGCAAACAAGCAAGGCTTCAAAAAAAGTTAGCTAAAAAACAATCCGGAAGCTATCTAGCAAACCGATTACTGGGCGGTTTTTTGCTAACCGCATTCATTGCTCTGCTTGGTTTGGTGCTGGCGACTTTTCAGACGCCTTTACTGGCGATTGAAAGGATTGACTTTGAGGGAAATGAACTAATAACCACTGAAGAATTGCAAGCCTCCACCTCAGAGCTTATGGGGCAACCGCTTACAACCGTGAGTGAGACTCAGATTGAATCGATGCTTGGAGATTTTACGGTGATTGAATCCTTCGCGATTCAGTCAAGGCCACCAAATGAGCTTGTCATCAGAGTCAGAGAAAGACAACCGGTGGCGAGTGTGATTACTGCAGATGGACAATTTGTTTTTGATGCTGCTGGAGTGAAGCTCAGTAATTTCTCGGGGGAGAGGATTCCAAGAATCGTGGTCACCGAGGACCCATCTGAATCTGCGCGCTTCAGATCCGCAGTTGATGTTTTGCTTTCACTTCCAATAGGTCTATATAGAGAGATTTCACTGGTTTCTCTAAACACTCAGGACAGTGTTGAGTTGACACTCAGAGACGGTACCAGGGTGATTTGGGGGGATGATTCTGAAGCAAAGTTGAAACACGAGGTCTTACAAACCTTGATCGCCAACCAAACCGAGGATGTTGATTTTGATGTCAGTGCACCTCTTGCACCTGTAGTTGTTTACAGAGATTTCTAAAAGGTAAATTTTTTGCTATGACACGCCCAGCCACCTGTGACTAATAAGGCTATTCAGGGCCTACCTTTTTCGCGCATTCAAAAAGGATGGCTTGAGTCTAAACCTAAGGTAAAGGTTCAAGGTTTATGAGTTTGGAGGAGTTCCGTGGCCGAGAGTCTCAACCACAGGGCGGTTATCAAAGTTGTTGGCGTGGGTGGCGGAGGAGTTAACGCTCTAAACCGCATGATCCAGGCTGGCCTAAGAGGTGTTGAGTTTGTAGCCATCAACACCGACAGTCAAGCTTTGTTGATGAGTGACGCCGATGTGAAGCTGGATATCGGGCGGGATATAACCAGAGGATTGGGTGCGGGAGCGGACCCGGAGGTTGGCAGGCGTGCCGCTGAGGATCACGCAGATGAGATTGAAGTAGCGCTCAGGGGAAGCGACATGGTGTTTGTAACCGCTGGAGAAGGTGGCGGAACAGGCACCGGTGCAGCACCGGTGGTAGCAAAAATTTCTAAACAATTGGGAGCTTTGACCGTTGGGGTGGTTACCCGACCATTTAACTTCGAAGGAAAACGCAGGGCGGTGCAGGCGGAGGATGGAATCAAGGTTCTAAACGCCGAGGTTGACACGCTAATCGTGGTCCCCAACCAGCGTCTATTGGAAATGACCAATAAGAACATAAGTGCTGTTGAAGCATTTTTCACCGCTGATGATGTCTTGCGGGCGGGTGTTCAGGGAATCAGTGAACTGATAATCATCCCTGGTCTAATTAACTTGGATTTTGCGGATGTGAAATCTGTAATGCAAAACGCAGGCAGTGCACTGATGGGAATTGGGACCGCCAAGGGTGAAGATCGTGCCATCAGAGCAAGTGAGATTGCTGTTTCCTCGCCACTTTTGGAGGCAAGCATCGAGGGGGCACACGGAGTTCTGCTTTTGGTGCAGGGTGCAAGCGATATCGGCCTACATGAAATTGATGAGGCTGCAAGAATGGTGCAGGAAGCTGTGAACCCTGAGGCAAACATCATTTTTGGTGCGAATATCGATGACACCTTGGGTGATGAGGTTCGAATTACCGTTATTGCAGCAGGTTTTGAGACCGAGAGCCAGACCAAAAAGGATTACAGCAAAGCCATGGGAGCAGCAGCTTTAAGCTCAGTGGGGGCGGAAATCATGGGTCAAACCGATGATGATTCTGAAGACACCGAACAGGCCTCCGGAGATATCGATTTAGAGCCAGTTGAACTAGAGATAGATGAGCCTATTTTTGATGAACAGGCGGAGCCGCTAAGCAACCCAGATTCAGAACCCGAGAAAGAAAAAGTAAGCTCCAAGCGAGATGACTCCTGGGGCGATGACCTAGACATACCAGATTTTCTATCTTGAACCTAGCCGAGAGATTAGCTTCAGTAAGATCTCGGATAACCGAGGCATCAATTGCCAATAATCGTTCTGAGCCAACCCTGGTTGTCGTTACAAAAAATCATCCTGCGCAAATGGTTAGCGATCTTTATCAACTTGGAGAGCGGGATTTTGGGGAAAATAAAGACCAGGAAGCTTCAGCCAAGGCACTCGAGTTCACGCCTGAGGAAAATGACTACCGATGGCATTTCATTGGTCAGTTGCAATCGAATAAGGTCCGTTCAGTTATGAACTATGCAAATGTATTGCACTCCCTAGATAGACCCTCGCTGTTGAAAGAATTGGCAAAGCGCGAGGCAAATCTTGATGTCTTTATCCAAATGAACCTAACCGATGACCCTAACCGCGGAGGGATAAACCCAGACCAGCTTGAGCAATTTGCCGAGCAGGTGTTGCAGGTGCCGTCCCTGAAGCTAGTTGGAGTGATGGCTGTTGGAGGTTTGGATGTTGAACCTGAACAAGAATTTGAAAAAGTGAGAGAAGCAAGTGAGAAACTAAGGTCTGTAGACCCCGATGCCGATCAAATATCTGCTGGAATGAGTGCAGATTTTGAGCAAGCGATAGCTTATGAGGCGACACACCTGAGGATTGGCAGCCTAATTACAGGAAACAGCCACTGAAGCCAATACCCTTGTATAGGACTAGGAGGACAAATGGGTGCATGGGATAGCTTTATGGGTTTTTTGGGCTTTTCACAGCCTGAGAATCAAGCGAAGCCCGAGCAAGTCACCTCTAGGCCCAAACCACAGCCATCGAAGCCTGTGAGAAAGTCCAGTGGTGATATGAGCGATATCTACACAATCGAGGCCAAGCAATATTCAGATGCAGCGGATATTGCCGAGGTATTCAGACAGGGTGTTCCGGTAATTGTGAACATCGGCGACATGAGTGAAAGCGATGCAAAGCGGATTCTTGATTTCATGCTTGGACTAAAAGCTGGTCTTGAAGGTCACCTAAAAAGAGTCACTCCTAAGGTTTTTGTGCTGTCTCCGACCAATGTGAATGTCAATCACGGTGAAGAAACCGATGACAATGAAGAAGAGCTAATCAACTAAATGGAATTTATTATTTCGTTGCTTCTGATAGCACTTGACATTTACTGGTGGGTGCTAATTGGTCGACTGATTGCTGATTTGGTTATGAGTTTTTCCAGGGGATGGCGCCCTTCAGGCATCCTGGTGCCGATTTTAGAGGTTGTATACACTCTGACCGATCCACCGCTTAGGTTCATCCGTCGCTTTATTCCGCCACTCAGACTTGGTGGAATCTCTCTGGATTTTGCTTTTATTTTTGTATTAATCGGTATCAATATTCTGCAAGCGATATTGACGGGTTTCCTATTTTGATGAAAACTTCTAAACTGGAACTTTGAGTTCCAAGAAAGTAGTGAGGCTGCTATGGCATTGACACCCGAAGATGTGGTGAGCAAAAGGTTTACAACCACTAAATTCCGTGACGGTTATGACCAGGATGAGGTTGATGATTTCCTAGACGAAGTTGTCGAGGAGATGCGACGCCTCACAAAAGAAAATGAAGAGCTTCGCTCGGGCGGTGCCGCCCCAGCTCCTGTGGCCGAATATCAGCCACCTAAGATTGAGATGCCAAGTGCGGATAATGACGAATCTCCAGAGGAGTCAAGTCACAACCTTCTAGCTCTGGCTCGTAAATTGCACGAGCAGCACATCAGCGAAGGTGTTGCCAAGCGAGACGAGTTAGTTCAAGAAGGTCAAGAAACGGCTAATCGTTTGGTTCGCGAGGCAGAGACTCAGGTTAGGCAAGAACTTGCCAAATGGGAGACGGACAAAACCACGATTGAAAATGAGATCCGTGATCTAAAAGAATTTGAGACTAGATACCGCAAGGAACTGCGTGAATTCATCGAGGGACAGTTGTCCTCTCTCGAGGTAAGAGAGGCTGCGCAGTCGGATAATGCGGACCAGGAGTAAAACCTATTTAGTTTTAGGTCTTGCCCTTTTTCTTGTCTTCATTGACCAGCTATCGAAGTTTCTGATTGAGGATCGGCTTTCCCCAGGGGAGTCGATTAACATAATTGGAGATTTGCTTCGCTTCACGCTGATTTATAACGACTCAGCGGCATTTTCTTTGGGAGTTGGCGCAACCTGGCCGCTTACCATCATTAGCTCTATTGCAGTGTTGGCATTGATTTGGTTCGGTCCAAAAAGCAAATCATTTATTTGGCTAATAATCTCTGCCTTGGTTTTGGGTGGTGCTACCGGAAATCTCATTGACAGGCTTTTCAGGGAGCCTGGGTTTGCCAATGGTCACGTGGTGGATTTTTTGCAAATACCCTTCAATTTTCCGATCTTTAACCTTGCAGACTCGTTTGTTGTTATCGGTGTTTCACTTGCTCTTATCAGAACCTTTAGAGGTGACGAACTGGGTGGCGGTAAGTGATATTCACAGTCCCCGAAGAATTAGACGGGGTAAGAGCTGATAGTGGTTTGGCCAAAATTAGCGGACTGTCCAGAGCGAAGCTCACTGAGGCAATAGAGAGTGGCGGGGTAATAGTTGATGGGAAAGCCTGTGATAAATCCCAAAAGCTGAAAATCGGCCAGCTTGTTGAGATAAATCTTTTTGAGAAGAAATCACCAGAGCTGATCCCAATTGAAGATGACAGGTTGAAAATCGTTTATCAGGATAATTCGATTATCGTTATCGACAAGCCAGCCGGTGTAGTTTCTCACCCAACGGTTGGCTTTGATGGGCCAAGTGTTCCAGAGATTCTGCTTAGCAGAGGGATTCAACTGACTACCAGCGGGGCATCCGAGCGACAGGGGATCGTGCAACGTTTGGATGTCGGAACCAGTGGCTTGATGACTCTCGCTAAAAATGAAAAAAGCTATAGCGTTCTGAAGCAAATGTTTAGAGACCGGAAGGTCAAAAAAACATACCACGCGATTGTTCAGGGTCATTTGGACCCCTCCAGTGGGACAATCGACTCTCCAATCTCTCGTTCCACCAAACACGAATATAAATTCAGAGTTGCCTCCGATGGAAAACCCTCAATCACCCACTACGACACTTTGGAGGTATTCCCAGGGGCAACGCTTATCAGCATAGGGTTGGAAACAGGCAGAACTCATCAGATTCGAGTTCACTTCGATGCCTTCAGACACCCCCTGGTAGGCGATGATCTTTATGGGGCAAATCCTAAAATTGCCGCCAAAGTCGGACTGAAGCGACAGTGGCTTCATGCAACCAAGTTGCAATTTAGGCACCCTGAAACAGCCGAAGATGTAAGTTTTGAAAGTGACTACCCGGAGGATTTGTCCTCGGCATTGGATATTTTGAGAACTGGCGGGATCAGTTTTGATTAGTTTGGGCGTGGAGGCAGAAACCGCGCTCAGTCTGATTTAGGTTATACATACGAATTGGAGGTGAAGTGAGCAAAGATAGTTTTGTCCACCTCCACTGCCATACCGAGTACTCGATGCTGGATGGGGCGGCTCGAATTGGTGAGCTGGTCAACAAAGCCGCCGACCAGGGAATGCCCGCAATCGCAATAACCGACCACGGTAATAATTTCGGGGCCTATGAGTTTTGGAAACAGTCCACGGAGGCCGGCATCAAGCCGATTATTGGACTTGAGGCCTACATGACCCCTGGAACTGGTAGCCGAAAAGAGAAAAAACGAGTTAAGTGGGCCGAGGGTGGCCAAGACGATGTATCCGCCAGCGGTGCCTACACTCACATGACTTTATTAAGTACTGATAATCATTCCATGCAGAACCTGTTTCGAATGAGTTCGCAGGCATCACTTGATGGGTTTTATTTTAAGCCCAGAATCGATATGGAACTAATTGACCAATACGGAAAAGGCCTCATTGGCACTAGCGGTTGCGCAAGTGGGGAAGTTCAGACCAGATTGCGTCTGGGGCAATATGAAGAGGCTAAAGAAGCTGCCGCCAGAATGCGCGATGCTTTGGGTGCCGAGAATTACTTCATTGAGCTTATGGATCACGGGATTGACATTGAAAAGCGTGTGATGTCAGATTTGATTCAGCTGGCAAAGGATCTAAACATCCCGCTTTTGGCAACTAATGATCTTCACTACACCAAAAAAGAAGACTGGGAAGCGCATGAGGCGCTTTTGAGTGTTCAATCTGGCTCGAATCTTTATGACCCAAATAGGTTCAAATTTGATTCACAGGAGTTCTACCTGAAATCAGCTGCCGAGATGAGAGAGGTCTTTAGGGACTTTCCAGAGGCCTGCGACAACACCTTATTGGTAGCGGAGCGCTGTGAGGTCAGTTTCGAAAAGCGCGATCTCATGCCAAAGTTCCCTCTGCCCGAGCAGGAAACAGAGGCCAGTTGGTTTGAAAAAGAGGTCTGGAAGGGGATGAACAATCGTTACCACGGCAACATCCCTGAAAAAGCTCGTGAGCAGGCAGCCTATGAGATAGATGTGATTCTAAACATGGGTTTCCCTGGATATTTCTTGGTGGTGAGTGATTTCATCTCATGGGCCAGAGAGCAGGGAATCAGGGTTGGACCGGGTCGCGGAAGTGCGGCGGCTTCAATCGTTTCATACGCCTTGGGTATCACTGAATTAGACCCGCTCGAGCATGACTTGATTTTCGAGCGGTTTTTGAACCCCGAGCGAGTCTCCATGCCTGATATCGATGTTGATTTTGATGATAGGCGAAGGCCAGAGGTGATTCGCTACGTATCAGAAAAATACGGAGCAGACCGCGTCGCTCAGATTGTCACTTATGGAACCATTAAGGCAAAACAGGCACTCAAAGACGCTGCCAGAGTTTTAGCCTTGCCCTACTCCGCTGGTGAGAAATTGACCAAGGCGATGCCACCTATGGTTTTGGGTCGGGATGCAAGCCTTGGTGATACGCATAATAAGGAAAGTGAGCGCTACAGCGAAGCCGCTGAGTTTAGGGAATTAATTGAAACCGACGAAGACTCCAAGCGGATATTTGATCTAGCAACCGGTTTGGAATCACTAAAGCGCCAATGGGGTGTTCACGCAGCAGGTGTAATCATGTCTGCGGTTCCACTGACAGATGCAATTCCAATCATGAAGCGTGAAGATGATGGGGCCATCATCACTCAGTTTGATCAGCCACCCTGTGAAGAACTTGGGCTTTTGAAAATGGATTTTCTAGGTTTAAGAAACCTGACAGTGATTGATGATGCTCTAGAAAATATCAAGCGAAATCGCGATGAAGAGGTTGTCCTAGAAAAACTGGACATGAACAGCGATGAAAAAACTTATGAGTTGCTATCAAGAGGAGACACATTAGGTGTTTTTCAGCTGGATAGTGACAACATGCGAAGTCTTCTCAGAATGTTGAAGCCGAGTGAGTTTGAGCACATCTCAGCGGTCGGTGCTTTGTATCGCCCGGGACCAATGGGAATGAATTCGCATACCAACTACGCTCAGCGTAAAAATGGGCTGCAGCAACCAGAGAGCATTCACCCAGAATTGGAAGAGCCGCTGCAGGAGATCTTGGGGCCAACCTATGGGCTGATTGTTTATCAGGAGCAGGTGATGGCTGTTGCTCAAAAAGTGGCTGGCTACACCCTGGGACAGGCAGATTTATTGCGTCGCGCCATGGGTAAGAAAAAACCAGAGGAACTAGCAAAGCAGTTTGCAGGATTTAGCGATGGCATGAAAGCTAAGGGCTTCAGTGAAGGTGCCGTGAAGGCTTTATGGGACACCTTGCTGCCTTTTGCCGATTATGCCTTCAATAAGGCACACAGCGCCGGCTATGGGGTGTTGAGTTTCTGGACTGCATATCTCAAGGCGAACTATCCTGCCGAATACATGGCGGCTTTATTGACAAGCATTGGTGATTCAAAAGATCGCTTGGCAATCTATCTCAACGAGTGCAGACGAATGGGGATAAAGGTCTTAGCACCCGATGTGAATGAGTCAATAGGTGTTTTCGCAGCAGCCGGTGAAGATATTCGATTTGGGCTGGGAGCTATCAGAAACGTTGGAAAAAACGTGGTTACAGCAATCATTGAATCGCGGGAAAGCAAAGGAAGCTTTAAAGACTTCAATGACTTTATATCCAAGGTCAGTGCTCAGGCCTGCACCAAAAGAGTTGTTGAAGCACTAATCAAAGCAGGCGCATTTGATTCACTCGGTCACAACCGTCGAGCATTGATGGCGATTCATGAAGATGCGGTTGAGGCCGCCAGTGTCACAAAGAAAAACGAATCTTTGGGACAAATGGATTTATTTGGCTCTTTGGATGAAGACACAACTTCGATTGTTATTCCTGAACTTCCAGAATGGACCAAGCGGGACAAATTGGCTCATGAGCGGGAGATGCTTGGCTTATATGTCAGCGATCATCCGCTAAGTGGTCAAGAGGCAATCCTTGGTCGCAACAGCGATTCAAGCATTGCCCAATTGCTTGCTCGCTCAGAAGTTCCAGATGGGGAAATGCTTACCTTAGCGGGGCTAATAACTGCAGTGAACCACAGGGTGGCAAGAAACAGTGGTAATCCCTACGCAGCAGTCAGCTTGGAGGATTTCAGCGGAGAAATACAGGTCATGTTCATGGGTAAGACCTATCTGCAGCTAAAAGAGCAATTGATTCCCGATCAAACTGTTTCGATCAGAGTTCGAATCTCCAGGCGCGATGATGGAATCTCCGCATCTGCCAATTCCATGGAAATCATTGACGCCAGTCGAGATGACGGGGGAGTGGTGACATTGAATATTCGAGATAGTTTGGCAACCAAGCAAAGAATGGATCAATTGCGGGCAATTTTAGAAACCTACGAGGGTCCCGTTGAGGTGCAGTTGAAACTAACCGGAAGCGATGGCGATCGACACTTTTTATTACCCAACAGAGTGAATGTTTGCCCCGAGCTTTTTGGTGAGGTGAAACAGCTATTGGGTGCGGAGAGTATTAGTTAGTAGTTATCCGCTAAACGATTGCCGATTTCGTGATACCCGCGATTGAAATAGGTGATCGGCGATTGTTCATGCATTTCTTTACCTGAAACCACATCACAAACCACCACCGCATTTTTCTCGATGTCTATAACCTCTCGAATGCGAATAAATAAAACAGCGCTAACTGAATCAAAAACCGGAACACCCTCATCCATGACCGTATAGCTACTTGCAAATCTTGATTCTTTGGGGCCAGCCATCTGTTGGGCGAGTTCTAAGTTATCTGATCCCAAAACATGCAAACCAAGCAGTCTTCCCTTGTTCATCAGCGGATAACTGGATGAACCCTGGGCAATATTCAGAGAAACAAGTGGAGGGTTGGAGCCAAGACTTGTGGCACTGGATGCAGTGAAACCAAACGGTCGACCCTCATCCGCTCCAGTGATTATGGAAATTCCTGAGGCATGTCTTCTGAAGGCCGCCTTGAGGGCATCTGCTCCGAGCAAGTTATCGTTTGTCATCCGTATAAGGTTAAGGGATTGGAAACGGCGAAATGCAAGAAAGGTAAAGATTGCGAATCGTAGAAATCAGCGAACAGCTAAAACCTGCGGATGTGAATCGGATTCTAATTCGTGCAGAGCAGACAATTGAATCGGTCATGGACACCGTAAACACGCTGATTGAAGAAGTTTCAGAGCACGGCGAACGTGCCATTCAAAGACAGGTTGAGCAATTCGATGGGGTGAAAAACCCAATTCTTAAAGTTTCACAAAATCATCTCGAGGAAGCTCTTGAGGGAATCGACGAAACCTTATTGGAGGCCATGAGGGAATCGATTAGCAGGCTGCGTGCCAGCAGTAAAGATTCCCTGCCCAAGCAGGTGAGCACCGTGTTTGGATCTGGCTCAAAAGTTACCCAGCGCTACTCACCAGTTGACTCTGTAGCGATCTATGCCCCGGGAGGGAAAGCGGTTTATCCATCGAGTGTGATTATGAACGCTGTACCCGCTCAGGTGGCCGGAGTAAAAAGAATTGGTTTGTTCTCGCCAGCCCAAGAAAATGGGTTGCCCGCCAAAGAGGTTTTAGCATCGGCAAAGCTTTTGGGAATTGAAGAGGTCTATTCGATTGGCGGAGTTGGTGCTGTGGCAGCGGCCGCATTGGGAATTGAATCTCTTCAAATGCAGCCCTTTCGCATGTTCACCGGCCCTGGCAACATTTATTTGGCAGCTGCCAAAAGATCTCTTCGGGGATTGATAGGCATAGACAGTGAGGCTGGACCAACAGAAATAATGATTCTGGCGGATGAGACAGCAAATCCATCTCACGTGGCTGCAGATCTTTTGAGTCAGGCAGAGCATGATGAAAACGCTGCATGTGTGTTGGTAACCAATTCCTTGAAGCTAGCCGAGAGGGTAGATCAAGAACTTGAAAAAACTCTAATTTTGACCATGAATTCTGAGCGAGCGGGAACAAGTTTGACTGGTCCGCAGTCGCTGATTTTGGTGGTGGAATCGGAGCAATCGATGATTACTGCAGCCAATGAGTATGCGGCTGAGCACTTGAGCTTGCAGTTAGCAGATAATGAAAAATTTGCTAACCAGATAACCAACGCCGGAGCTTTGTTTATAGGCGCATATTCGCCTGTGAGTCTTGGAGATTACATGGCTGGGTCAAATCACGTGTTGCCAACTGGTGGTCAGGGAAAGCACACTTCGGGGTTAGGAGTCCTTAGTTTTCTAAGAGCCCAGCAGGTGGTTGATTATTCAAAGAGTGATTTACTGGAGTTAGAACAAAAACTACTCAGCTTTAGTAACGCAGAGGGCTTACCAGCTCACGGCGAGGCGATTAGCGCAAGAAGGGATGACTAAATGCACTGTCCTTTCTGTAGGCACGAGGATTCGAAGGTAACCGATTCCAGAACTAGTGATGACGGAAGTAGCATCAGAAGACGTCGCCAATGTCCTGAATGCGGAAAGCGCTTTACGACAATTGAGACCGCTAGCCTGATGGTCACAAAGCGCTCCGGAGTGGTTGAGCCATTTAGCAGGGACAAGATTGTTTCAGGAGTTAGAAAAGCCTGTCAGGGAAGACCTGTCACAGATGGCGATTTGGCTAAGCTTGCGCAAACTGTTGAGGAAAACCTAAGACAATCCGGCTCTGCAAACATTGAAGCTCATGAGATTGGTCTGGCAATTCTAGAACCGCTGAGGCAGCTAGACCAGGTTGCATACATGAGGTTTGCAAGTGTTTATCAGGCTTGGGACACATTAGGAGATTTTGAAAAGGCAATTGACGATCTGAGGGAACAGTGATTTATAAATTCCTATTCGGTGTATTTCTAAAAAGGCTGAATCCTGAGTTTGCTCACTCTCTTGGGGTTTTGGCCATCAAGATTTTATTCAGGCTGGGATTGATAAAACCCGCGAAGCTCAACGACGTCTCTGCAATGGGGCTAGATTTCAATGGACCACTGGGAATGGCAGCAGGATTTGATAAAAACGGAGAGCTTATAAGAGAGCTTTACGCGCTGGGATTTGGTCATGTTGAGGTTGGAACTGTCACTGCCTTGGCTCAACCTGGAAACCCAAAACCAAGAATGTTCCGGTTAGTAAAAGACAGGGCGCTGATCAATCGCATGGGCTTTAATAACCGCGGTGCGAAGGCTTTAGCAAAAAGGTTGAGAAAACTTCGTGAATCAAATGCCGAGCTTCCAGTGATTGGCATCAACATTGGAAAATCAAAAATTACAGAGCTGGAGAGGGCCTCTGAAGATTACGCCTTTAGTGCAAAGGAACTCGCCGGATTAGGGGATTATTTTGTCATAAACGTCTCTAGCCCAAACACTCCCGGCCTTCGGGAGCTTCAAGAAACTGAGGCTTTGGACGGCATCATTCGAGCGGTGAAAGAAGAGATTGGTTCGACACCGCTTTTGGTGAAAATTGCTCCCGATTTAGCAGACGTTGATGCACTTAGGATTGCCGATTTAGTGCTAGAACATGATTTGGCTGGAGTGATTGCAGCAAACACAACAATTTCTCGCTCTGGAGTTAGTGCTAAGCCCTCTGAATTGAATCAAGCAGGGGGGCTTTCGGGCCCAGTTCTGGCATCAAGGGCAAGGGGTCTAATCAGCTTGCTCAGAGAAAGACTGGCAGATAAGACACTTATTTCAGTCGGGGGAATTGAAACCAGTGAAGAGATTCAGAAAAGGCTCGACCTAGGGGCAGATTTGGTTCAGGTTTACACAGGCTTCGTTTATGGGGGGCCTTTTTGGCCAAAGCGCATTCAAAGAAAGTCTTAGACCAATCTCTCCGGCGGAGAGTTAGTCAGTGATGGATCATTGACGATTGAATCACCCAATATCTCATCCACTTTTTTCATCACATCTGATGGAATTTCAATTTCATCGGCCCCCAGATTGGACTTTATCTGCTCCGGGGTTCTGGCGCCGACAATAGCTGAAGACACATTTTTATTCTGTAATGTCCAAGCTAGAGCGAACTGAGGCATGGTTATTCCAATTTCCTCAGCCAGAGACTTTAGTTTCTGAACTCTTGCGAGAGTCACATCAGTCATGAACTTTTCCATAAAGCGTGCCGTTTCTGGATCACTTGCTCGGGTGCCCTCGGCTGGTGAAACACCAGGTAGGTATTTACCAGTGAGAACCCCTCCCGCCATTGGCGACCAAACTATTTGACTGAGGCCGTGTTTTTGACTGGCTGGAATCACTTTTTTCTCAATTACTCGCCACAACATTGAATATTGTGGCTGGGAGCTGATGAGTTGAAAATTCATCTGTTTAGCTAATTTTGCAGCAGCCTCAATCTGCTCTGCCGTCCATTCGCTGACGCCAATGTATAAAGCCTTACCCGATCGAACTATGTCGGCAAATGCCTGCATGGTTTCTTCCAACGGGGTTTCATAGTCATAGCGATGTGCTTGATACAAATCAACGTAGTCAGTTCTCAGGCGCCTCAGTGACCCGTTTATGGATTCCATGATGTGTTTTCTGGATAAACCATGATCATTTGGCATTCTCTCGCTCACCGGCCAGTAGACCTTGGTGAGTATTTCTAAACCTTCTCTGCGTTGTCCACTGAGGGCATCGCCTAAAACCTCTTCGGCAGCTTGGTTTGCATAAACATCGGCGGTGTCAAATGTGGTTATGCCTCCATCAAGGCTCGCGTGAACAGTTCTAATCGCTTCTTCGTTAGCGACTTGACTGGCGTGGGTGAGCCAGTTTCCATAAATCAGTCTTGAAACTTTGAAGCCACTGTTGCCGAGATAGCTGTATTGCATCTAAATTTTCTCTCCTCGTTTGACCTGTGGTTTTGGTATTCGCAGTGAACGCATTTGAATTGAGCGCATGGCTGCATACCAGCGAACACCTTTTTCAACCTTGTCTGCACCAAATCGTTCAGTCAGTCGCCTTTTTACTCGTATTCCATGCATGAATGCATCAAAAGCAACAGCTAAAAACAGCGCCCACATGGCAACCAGGGCATAAAACTGAACCTCTACCGAGTCGACAAAGGTTACTAAAACCACAACCACCAGTGCGGGTAAGACCAACTCCCCAGTTGTGAATCGAGTGTCAACCAGGTCTCTCACGAGTTTTCTCTGAGGGCCCCGGTCTCTGCTGGTCAGATAGCGCTCATCTCCGCTCATCATTCCTTCGCGGATTTTGGCACGCTGTTCTCTTACTCTCTCTTTTTCGATTCGCTTGGCTTCTTTGCTTTTATCGCCAACCAGAGGCTTTTTCCTGAGTTTTTCTTGCTCTTTGCGTGATGGGGTGGGTCTTCCTTTACCTGCGGCATTCTCTTTTTCTTCCAAAATAATCCTCGCTAACTGCAACTAGATTACTCTCATGAGTTTCAATTATCAGAGCCTGAGCCCGCATCTCATCGAATCAGTCAAGTCTTGGACTGAAAATAACTTTGATTCAAAGCTAAATCAATTGATGCAATTGGTAAAAATTCGCTCGCTTGCCTGGCCTGGAGTTGACCAAACTCCTCTGAATGAATCTGCAGAGACCATTAAGCATCTTTTTTACTCCACTGAAATTTTCGAGACTGTAGAAATCATCCAATCAGCCCCCGATGGAACACCCGCAATTATCGCCAGAAGGGAAGCAAAGCCAGGTTATCCGCAGGTGCTTTTATACGCTCATCACGATATTCAGCCAGCTGGAGACTTAGATCAGTGGAAGACAGAACCGTTTGAGCCAACCGTGATTGAGGACAGACTGTTTGGCAGAGGAGCCAGCGATGACAAGGCAGGTGTAATAACTCACCTTGCAGCCTGCGAGATTCTAAGAGACAGTAATGAAGAGATTAATGTTGGTGTAACGGTTTTCATTGAAGGCGAAGAAGAAATAGGTTCTCCCAATTTTGTCTCTTTTTTGAAAGCCAACAGAGAAAAGCTAACCGCAGATTTGATTGTGGTTGCAGATAGCGGCAATTTTGAACTGGACACCCCTGCTCTGACCTCTTCTCTTCGTGGCCTTGTGAGCTTGGAATTCTCCGTCTCAACACTTGATCATCCACTGCATTCAGGAGTTTTTGGGGGAGTGGTTCCTGATTCAATGCTGGCGATGACGAAATTGCTGGCAACACTTCATAACGAAGATGGTTCGGTGGCAGTCGATGGATTGAAATCCATGCCGGAATCCAACATTGATGTTGCTGAGGATTTTATCCGTTCGCAGTCTGGGGTCTTGGATGGAGTTGAACTGATAGGAAAAGGCGGTTTGGTCGACAGAAGCTGGTATCAACCATCCATTACTGTCATCGGGATTGACAACCCAAAGGTTTCAGAAAGCTCTAACACCCTGCAGGCAAGTAGCAGGTGCAAAATTAGTGCCCGGATAGCACCCAATGATGAGCCGATGTCTGCCCTGCAGGCGATAAAAAATCACATACTGGAAAATGCCCCATTTGGATCCAAAATCGAATTCTTTGAAACAGAGACTGGAAGCCCCTACCTAGCTCGAGAATCTTGGGCTACAAATCTCGCCAAAGATGCCATGCAGGCGGCTTATGAGCGTCCAGCGGTGGATATGGGAGTTGGTGGGTCGATTCCGTTTATTGCCGAATTTGGAAACCAATTTCCAGATGCCGAGGTGTTAGTCACGGGTGTTGAGGATCCGGATGCGAGAGCACATTCGCCAAATGAGTCACAACATTTACCAACTTTCAGGAAGACAATTCAAACTCACGGGTTAATACTTTTACAAGCGAATAGAATTCATGCAGAATAAGGCTATGGATTTAGGAGGTTCAATGTCTCAAGCAATTGCAACTCACGGTGCGAAACTAAGTGATGTGGCTGCAACAAAGGTGAAAGCCTTGTTGGAAGCCGAAGGAAGAGATGATCTAAGGCTCAGAATTGCGGTTGAACCTGGAGGATGCTCAGGTTTGATTTACCAGCTGTTCTTCGATGAACGAATCACCGAAGACGATGCAGTGGCAGAATTTGGCGGAGTAGAGGTAATCGTTGACCCTATGAGCGTTCCTTACTTGGATGGAGCCACAATCGACTTCGAAGACACCATCCAAAAGCAAGGTTTCACTATTGATAACCCAAATGCGAGTGATTCTTGCGCATGCGGTGACTCATTTAGCTAAAAGTACTCTGAAAACCCCCTTCACGGTCAACGTGAAGGGGTTTTTTGTTTTAGAATTATGACAAGTCTGTCGAATGGAAAGGGCGATTTTGCTAAATCGACGCCTGATAACTGCGGTGGCATCTGCCAGCGCTTTAGCCATGGTGCTCACCGGCTGTAGTGCCGAAGTACAGCGTGGTTGGCTTCCTGGTGAGCCCGGTATTACAAACCAAACCGATCGAATCACTGGTTTGTGGACGACTAGTTGGATAGTGCTGCTAATTGTTGGTGCTATTGCTTGGGGTCTGATGGCCTGGGCGATTATCGTCTACAGGCGTCGCAAGGGCGAAACCGCAATGCCCCAGCAGCTTCGCTACAACATGCCGCTAGAAACTTTATTTACAGTTATCCCGCTTATTTTGGTGGTGGGCTTTTTCGCATTCACAGCAAGGGACATGGCGGCCATTGAGGCAGAATTTGAAGAACCGGATGTAACTATCGAGGCAATTGGTAAGCAATGGAGCTGGGATTTCAACTACGTAGATTCAAATGTCTATGAGACTGGCATTCAGGCTCAGTATGACGGAACCACTGAGACTGGTAACTTCGATGACTTGCCAACGCTTTATTTGCCAGTTGGCCAGAAAGTCCAAATTGACCTAACCGCGAGAGATGTCATTCACTCTTTCTGGGTAGTTGAGTTTTTATACAAAAAAGACATGTTCCCTGGTCGCTGGAACCACATGTATGTGATTCCTGAAAAAGAGGGAACTTATGTAGGTAAATGTGCAGAGCTTTGCGGAGAGTTTCACTCAATGATGCTTTTCAATGTTGAGGTTGTCTCGCAAGCCGAATATGAAGCGCAAATGTCCGCTCTGGCTGCAAAAGGCCAAACAGGAAAATTAGGAATTGACTTAGACAGAAACCAGAATCTACCTGGTGACAACCCAGAGATAAGAGGATAGAGCAATGGCTACGATAACCGAACCCCGCCCAGCCTCAGGTACGCAAACCACTCGGAAGCAAACTAAGGGTCAGGTAATTGTTGATTGGATAACTACCACCGATCACAAGAAAATTGGTTACCTATACCTGATTACCACCTTTATATGGTTTCTAATCGGTGGCCTAATGGCGCTGGTTATCCGGGCTCAGTTGGCTTTGCCGGGATTGGAAATTGTTCAAACTAAAGAGCAATACAACCAGCTATTCACAATGCACGGCACAATAATGCTGCTGCTTTTCGCCACACCTTTGTTTGCTGGGTTTGCAAACGTGATTATGCCGGTACAGATTGGTGCACCGGATGTTGCCTTCCCTAGATTGAACGCACTTTCCTACTGGATTTTCACCTTCGGTGGATTGATAGCGGTTGCTGGCTTTTTCACCCCACAGGGAGCAGCTAGCTTCGGTTGGTTTGCCTATGCTCCGCTATCGAATACAACGTTCTCGCCGGGTATCGGTGGAGATTTATGGGTATTCGGTCTGGCAATGGGTGGATTTGGAACAATCCTCGGTGCCGTGAACTTCATCACAACAGTTTTGGTGATGCGAGCTCCTGGAATGACCATGTGGAGAATGCCAATCTTTAGCTGGAACACACTTGTGACCTCAATCTTGGTAATCATGTGTTTCCCACCACTTGCAGCCGCTTTGTTTGCTCTCGGTGCAGATCGTCGCTTCGGGGCTCAAATTTTTGACCCAGAAAACGGTGGAGCGCTTTTGTGGCAGCACCTGTTCTGGTTCTTTGGACACCCAGAGGTTTACATCATCGCGCTTCCATTCTTCGGAATCGTCTCTGAGATTTTCCCAGTCTTTAGCCGCAAGCCAATATTTGGTTATAAGACCTTGGTTTATGCAACCATCGCAATTGCGGCGCTTTCAATGACCGTGTGGGCCCACCACATGTACGTCACCGGACAGGTGCTTCTTCCATTCTTCGCCTTCACCACAATGCTGATTGCGGTGCCGACGGGTGTGAAGATATTTAACTGGATAGGAACTATGTGGCGAGGGTCTATTACCTTTGAGACCCCAATGCTTTGGTCACTTGGGTTCTTGGTCACCTTCGTATTCGGAGGCTTGACAGGAGTCATCCTTGCAAGTCCTGCACTTGATTTCCACTTATCTGACAGCTACTTCGTAGTTGCCCACTTCCACTATGTGGTGTTTGGAACAGTGGTGTTTGCAATGTTTGCAGGTTTCTATTTCTGGTGGCCGAAGTTCACTGGAAAGATGCTCAACGAACGTCTTGGAAAGATTCACTTCTGGGTGTTGTTTGTTGGCTTCCACACAACCTTCCTGGTTCAGCACTGGCTAGGAGTTATGGGAATGCCTAGAAGGTATGCAACCTATCTACCAGAAGATGGCTTCACCTGGATGAACACTCTTTCTTCCTTCGGATCAATCATCTTGGCAGCTTCGATGCTTCCATTCTTCTGGAATGTTTGGGTAACAACCCGTAGGGGAGTGAAGACGGAGTTGAAAGACCCATGGGGTTATGGACGTAGTCTGGAGTGGGCAACAGAGAGCCCAATTCCAAGGCATAACTTCCACTCAATCCCAAGGATTCGTTCAGAATCTCCAGCGTTTGACATGAATCACCCTGAATACGCCTCACCGGAGGCCAAGCAGGCCGTGAAAGAAGGCGCAGGAGTTAGCTAATGAAGACCAATGTAAATGTCCTCTGGGTGCTCACAGCCTTTTTCGTAATCGCCACCGCTGGTTATGCAGGCTGGTCCTGGTTATATTTCGGAATGGTGGAACCAATTGGAACCGCAGTTATTGGGTTTCTGATCTTTCTCACTAGTTTTATTGCTTTTTATTTGCAAAGCGGTATCAAAAAAGACGAGTACCTTCCTGAGGATCTTTTAGATGGAGAGATTGAAGAGGGTGCTGGGGAAGTAGGCTTCTTCGCCCCTTGGAGCTGGTGGCCTATTTACGTTGCCGCATCAGCAGGTATCGTATTCTTGGCTCTGGCAGTCGACTGGTGGCTGTTCTTCATTGGTGTTGGTCTTTCAATCATTGGAATTATCGGCTGGGTTTATGAACACAGCCGTGGACGTTTCGCTCACTAATTCCTGGACATAGTTTTTCCGTAAGAGCGAAGCCTTTGTTACCTATTGAACCTTGGTGATTTTGGTATCCCTTATTCCTGAGACATCTTTAGTGTCGATACCCAGATTGCTAAAAACGAAGCATTATTAGCTTGTCGTTCGAGATCTTCCTTTATCCATCACTCACATACAACCTCACCCAAGAAAGTTGCTGGCGTGAGTCAGTCGAGGAGCAAAACTTAAACAACCACGAGTGATTGCCCGTGAATGCTAATAGGCCCCAAGCGTTGCTTGTCACTCTAGTTTGTTAGGGGAGTGGCTTTGAGGGAAGCTGTGGACACGGAGATATGAGTGTAGCTGCTTGGTGGTCTAGGCCTTGCCGCAGCCTCGAATATCAACTTGGAAAGACTCAGCAGTTACAAAAAAAATAATCCCGAGTGCAATTCACACTCGGGATTATTTATTGAGCCTTAGGTTTTATGCGCTCTCCAAAGACTTCTGTGCTTCTTTCTGAGTGAGGTCGTGATCTGCGTGATTACGAGCCTCATCAAGCTCTGTCTTGGTGACAGGAGAGATCCTGTCCTCAAAATACATGCGAGTCAAAGCTGCACGGAATTTGCCCATTGCGGTTATCTTGCCATCCTTATTTGGCCTGGCGATAACCGGCTCGTAGTCTTTGAAGTCGACAAGCTTATACAGCTCATACTTGTCCAAAGGCTCGTGAACCTCAATGTATTCACCGTTTGGAAGCCTCACAACACGTCCGGTTTCTCTTCCGTGCAGAACAAGCTCTCTGTCCTTACGCTGCAGGGCCAAGCAGGCACGCTTGGTTATGAAATAAGCGATGAATGGTCCAATAATTAGCAGTATCTGCATCGATGTCAGCACGTGGTTTAGAGACATTTGGAAGTGATAAGCAATCAGGTCCGTACTTGCTCCAGCCCACAGAATCGCATAGAACACAACTCCAGCAACACCGATGGCGGTTCTGGTTGGGGCGTTACGAGGACGGTCCAGCAAGTGGTGCTCACGACGATCTTTAGTGACCCACTGCTCAATGAATGGATACACCGCTACCACGGCTAGGAAGACCAAACTGATAACCATTGGAATCAAAATTCCCATTGGGTATGTGCTACCAAAAATTGTCACATCCATGTTTCCTGGTGCAAGTCTCAGAGCACCGTCAAGCCATCCGATATACCAGTCTGGCTGGGTACCAGCCGAAACAGGGGAGGGGTCATAGGGTCCGTAGTTCCAAATCGGGTTGATTGTGAAGGTTGCGGAGATGGCCATGATCACACCGAATACGATGAAGAAGAATCCAGCTGCCTTTGCTGCATATACAGGCAGTACAGGGTAACCAACAACGTTTGATTCGCTCTTACCAGGACCTGGGTACTGGGTGTGCTTGTTGATAATCAATAGCGCCATGTGTAGCGCAACCAACACCAGCAACAACGCCGGAACAATCATGATGTGAAGTGAATAAAGCCTTGAAATAACTTCGGTTCCTGGGAACTCTCCGCCGAAGAATCCACTTGAAACAGCTGTTCCCACGAATGGAATACCTTTGAGCATTCCATCGATAATTCTCAGCCCGTTACCGCTTAGTAGGTCATCTGGAAGTGAGTAGCCGGTGAAACCTGCAGCCATTCCCATAACAAAAAGTAAGAATCCGATTACCCAGTTGAATTCACGAGGTTTGCGGAAGGCTCCTGTGAAAAACACGCGGAGCATGTGAAGTCCCATAGCTGCAATGAACAAAAGCGCACTCCAGTGGTGCACCTGACGCATCAGCAGTCCACCGCGGATTTCAAAGGAGATATCCAAAGAACTGGCATAGGCAATGGACATCTCTGTGCCCTTCAAAGGCGCATACGCTCCGTCATAGGTGACGTGTGCCATTGATGGGTTGAAGAAAAATGTCAGGAAAGTTCCGGAGATGATTGTGATAACCAGCGACCACAGTGCAACCTCACCGAGCATGAATGACCAGTGGTCAGGAAAAATCTTGCGTCCAATGAACTTGACACCGCCACCAATTTTGGTGCGCTCGTCGAAATAGTTTGCCGCATTCGCAGCAAAACCCTCAGGCTGTCCCTTGTTTGTCTCTGTGGTGCTCATTACATCTCCCAATAGCTAGGTCCAACTGGTTCAGTGAAATCGCTCTGTGCGATCAGGTAACCCTCTTCATCCACCGAGATTGGTAGTTGCGGTAGAGGGCGCGCTGCGGGGCCAAAAATGACCTTGCAGTTATCAGCCAGATCGAATGTCGACTGGTGACATGGGCACAAAAGGTGATGCGTGTGCTGCTCATAAAGGGCAACAGGGCATCCTACGTGAGTACAAATCTTTGAATAGGCAATGATTCCGTCATAAGTCCAGTCAGCACGATCAGCAGGCTGGGTGCTAAGCACTTCTGGGTTTACTCGAACAAGTAAAACAGCAGCCTTAGCCTTCTCGTCAAGCTTGTGATAGAGATCATTTAAGCCATCGGGAATAACGTGGTAAACACTTCCAAGTGTCACCTCACTGGCCTTGATGGGCACACCACTTGGGTCTCGAGTAAGTCTTACTCCTCTGTCCCACATGGTTACTCGCATCTTGTCGCCAACACCGGCGGGTCCCAGATCACCAAACAAAACAACAGCCGGGATAGGCAAAAACGCGATGGCACCAAACATTGTTCGGCGGATCAGCTTCCTTCTTGAAAGGCCTGACTCATCACCGGCCATGTTCATAATCTCAACTGCTTTTGCTCGAGTTTCAGGTTCGGAACGAGATTGGTGACGCTCCTCAGTTAGTTCATGATCGGGCATCAGGGTTTTTGCCCAGTGAACTGCACCAAATCCCAGACCCAACAAACTCAAAGCCATGCCAACACCAACCCAGAGGGCGTTATAACGCGTGTTTATAAGGTCTTCACCGGTGATTGGGAAAGCTACGTATCCCCAGACAGCAATGATTGCTCCAATAATGGAGATTCCGAACATTGCAGCCACCTGCTTTTCGGCCCTGTCAGCGGCTTTTGGGTCAGTGTCTGTAAGTCTTGGACGGTGAGGTTCTAATCCAGGGTCTTCGATTTTGTCAGCAGGGACAACCGCTGAACCAGCATCGTAGACGTGCTCGTCTTCGTGGTCCTCGTTACGCTTCTCTAGATCACTCATGCTTTTTCCTAGTTAGCCCTACTTGTAAGCCATACAGTTACGGCGATAATGAATCCAAACCCAAATATCCAGATAAATAATCCCTCAGCAACCGGTCCAATTGAACCAAGTTCAAATCCACCCACGCTGTCGTTATCCTCGACATATTTCAAATAGGTGATTATGTCCTCTTTATCCTCGGGGGAGAGGTTGGCATCACTGAACACAGGCATGTTTTGAGGTCCTGTAACCATCGCCTCATAAATGTGTTTTTCAGTAACACCCTCTAGTCCTGGCGCAAACTTACCTTCGGTAAGAGCTCCACCGGCGCCGACTGCGTTGTGACACATGGCGCAGTTGATTCTAAAAAGCATGCTTCCGTGGTTTGCATCCCCAGAGTTATCCAAATACTGCTCATCTGGTAGCGCTGGCCCAGGAGCTAGGGAGGCAACATAGACAGCCATTGCTGTTATTTGCTCCTCAGTGAACTGAACTGGCTTTTTCCTAAGCTGAACACCGCTTGCCTGACCTGGCATGCGTCCAGTTCCAACTTGGAAATCAACACTTGCAGCACCAACACCAATCAGCGAAGGCCCAGCTTCGGTTCCCTCGCTGTTAGTTCCGTGACAGGTTGCGCAGTTAGCAAGGAATAGCTTGCGTCCCTCGTCAATAAGCTCTGCACTTGATCCTTCGTTCTGGATCGGTGTGGTTGCCGCAGCGTATCCACCACCACTGAGAATCAGCCCCAAAAGAATTACTAATGAGGTAGCCCAAGGCTTTCTTCTAATTGACTTCTTATCTGCCATCACCATCACCTCAACACGTAAATCACTAGAAACAATCCAATCCAGACAACATCAACGAAGTGCCAGTAATAACTGGTCACAATTGCCGCTGTTGCCTCTTTGTGGCCAAATCTCTTGGCAGCAAATGCACGACCAATAACAAGCAAGAAAGCTATTAGCCCACCTGCTACGTGAAGACCGTGAAAACCTGTAGTTAGATAAAACGCTGAACCATAAGAGTTCGAACTGAGAGTCACGCCCTCACTTACCAAAATGGCATATTCCCAAACCTGACCGGCAACAAAAATTGATCCCAGCAAATAAGTGAGCATGAACCACTCGACCATGCCCCACTTAGCGGGGGAGAGGCCTGTTGCTCTGGGTTGCATTCGCTCAGCGGCGAATACACCGAACTGAGCTGTGAAAGATGAGGAGACCAAGATGGTGGTGTTTATCAAAGCGAAGGGAACATTCAACAGTTGAGTGTCGTTTTCCCATAGCGCGGGTGCACCTGCGCGAAGACTGAAATACATTGCAAACAAAGCCGCGAAGAACATAACCTCGCTACCAAGCCAAACAATCGTTCCAACAGACGTCGCATTAGGACGGTTGATAACCGGCGCTCCGGTTACATTAGTGGCAGACATAGTCCCTATTCTAAACTATTTATTTCGGCTTTGCCCACTCGTGGCGGGTAGTATTTGGGCATGTCTGAACCAACTTGGCCGAATATCCTGAATCAGCTGCTATCTGGTGAAAATATGTCTCGAGACGAGTCCTCCTGGGCCATGCGAGAGATCATGAACGGCAATGCAACTGAGGCGCAGATGGGAGCATTCATGATTGCCCTTAGGTCCAAAGCGGAGACTGTTCAAGAATTAGCCGGTCTAGTTGATGTGATGCTAGAAAATGCAGTTTTATTAGAAACCGGCAATGACGCAGTTGACATAGTCGGCACCGGGGGAGACATGTTTGGAACTGTGAACATCTCTTCTATGGCATCAATAGTCGCGGCTGCCTCTGGAGTGCCTGTTTTGAAACACGGTTCTCGCTCAGCAAGTGGGAAAACAGGTGCAAGCGAGATGCTGGAAGTCTTGGGAATCCGCCTAGATCTCTCGCCTCAACAGGTTGCCAAAGTGTTTAACCAAGCAGGCATTACATTTTTCTTCGCCCCAGTGTTTCACCCGGCTATGAGGCACGTGGCCCCGGTAAGAAAGCAACTGGGCATCCCAACCACCTTTAATTTTTTAGGACCGCTCGCTAACCCCGTTCAACCGCTAGCAACAGCACTGGGTGTTAGTGATAAAAAGGGAGCTCCACTAATGGCCAAAGAACTAAGTGCCAGGGGGAGAACAGGATTAGTTTTCAGAGCAGACGATGGAATGGATGAACTATCAACCACATCTGAAAACAGCATCTGGGAGGTGTCCCAGGGTGAGATCCGCGAACATCGGATTTCAGCAGATGACCTGGGTCTGGAATCAGCTGATATTTCAGAACTTCTTGGTGGAGACGCAAGACATAATGCTCACGTAGCTTCATCGCTGTTCGCAGGAGACAAATTTGAAAACGATGAAGCGATCAAGAACATGGTCGCGTTGAATGCAGCTGCCGGATTGGTTAGTTACGAACTTGCCAAGAATCCATCAACTGTTGAAAAAAATCTGGTTGAACGACTAAGCGCTGCGTTGGGAAAGACCATGGAATCAATCACATCTGGAAAAGCCGGCAACAAACTGGAGGAGTGGACGAAAGCTTCTCATTCAGCCTAATAAATATTACTTTACATAATGTATATTATCGGCAACTATATAAGTCCCTTACGGTCTGCAAGCTTGAATAACTGCAAACCCAGTTGAGTCAGATAACCAATTGAGACCACAAAGATTACAGTTCCTAGACCAACTGGTCCTCCTAGAGAGAAACCAATGACCAAGACCAGGACCTCATAGAAGCTTCTGACAATCCAAAACGGCTTTTTTACTTTCTCAGCAGTGCCAACCATTAATCCATCTCTGGGCCCTTTTCCCAACCCTGCTGAGATATAAAGCCCGGTTGCCAATCCGATGGTGATTGTTCCGATGGTGAAAACTGCGATTTTTGAGATTAGTAGTTCATAACTTGGTAAAAATAAGAGCCATAGATCAGCAAATAGTCCAACCAGCACCGCATTCAAAACAGAACCGATGCCGAGTTTTACTTTCAGAGGTATCCAGATCAGCAACACCAGCCCCGAGACCAATACGGTTGCCCAACCAAAGCTGAGGGTTGTTTGAATACTTATACCCATGGCAAGCACGTCCCAAGGCGATAAACCGATCTCGGCACTCACCATTAGTGCCAGGCCGCCTCCATAGATGAACAGTCCTATAACTACCCTGATGAGAGACTTCGCTGAAATAGACTGATTCACATCCAAAGCCTAGGGGTTTCATGAGCTATTTCACTGAAGGTGAGTTTTGTTTGCTGGCTCACCGTGGACTAAGCCAACACCGCGATGATGTCGATGAGAACACCTTGGAAGCCTTCGGTGAGGCTTTGGAGCATGGTGCTACCCACCTAGAGAGTGATATTCAAACCACCAGTGATGGTGTTGCGGTTTTATTTCATGATGATGACCTCCACCGAGTTGCAGGGATAAATAAAAAAATCTCGGAATTGAGCCTTCAACAGGTGCAAGAGATAAAGCTTCATTCGGGTGGTTCAATTCCGACTTTAGAACAGGCACTGAGCACCTTTTCCGACAGTCGATTCAATTTGGATCTGAAAACCCCAGCAGCAATTGAGCCAACTGCAGAGGTTTTGCAAAAGCTTTCTGCGCATCAAAGGGTTTTGCTCTCGAGTTTTGATGGGAACACTAGGCAAAAAATACTCAATGCAACCAACCGTCTAACTGCATCAAGTGCTGATGCCAAAACTTTTCTGAGCATGTATGCGGCAAATTTGCTTGCCTCTCCCCTGGTTCGAACAATCAAGCGCGATTTCCATGCCCTGCAGATCCCAGTAAGTCGTTCAATTCTCAGATTTGACTCCCCCAGATTTACCAAAACTGTAAGAAAACTTGGCCTGCAATTGCACTACTGGACAGTCAATGATCCGGCTGAAATGCTCAGACTTTCAGAGTTTGCCACCGGCATCGTCACTGACCGGGTGGACTTAGCTCCTAATTCCCTGAGAAGTTAGGAATCAGGGAAGTTTATCTCTCTCGGGGGTGTTCAACCCACTACCGAAGAGAGGTGAACATTGAACCAGACAATGCGCGGAATGAGGATTGGGCAACAATCACTCGAAACCGAGGCTGGTGTGCGCCTTTCTGAGCGTCAAGAGCAAATGTTTATTTGCGCCAACGCCCATGAGACCAAAGTTGTATTTGCTGCTGATGCTGATGTTCCAGACAGCTGGGAGTGCTCTAGTTGCTCAAAATCTGCCATAAGAACCGTTGAGGGAAAAACCATCGAAGCCTTGATAGCCGATGATGATGGACCAAAGACTCATTTCGACATGCTTATGGAGCGTCGCAGTGAGCAGGAATTAGAAGACTTGCTAACAGAGCGCATAGAAATGCTTAGAGCCAAGCGCAAACGTGGTGAAGCAGACCTCTAACGTCTTCTTTTCCTCTTTTTAGGCTTGGTTCTGATGCTGAACACCAAAATCCCGGCAGCTGCCGCAAGGTTTATAAGTTCCAGCGCCAAACCAAACTGCATTGCAGGAGTTTTTCCATCACGAAGGTCTAGGGTTTCAACCATGACAGCTGGCTCAAACCAATCAACCTCATCAATCGTGGCTCCGTCCGCATCATAAATAACGCTTTTTCCAACCGTGGAGATATTCACCACAACCCGGCCAGTTTCAATTGCTCTTAGTTTGGCAATGGCTGCTTGCTGATAGGTCTCATCCGAGAATCCGAAATCAGCGTTGTTGGTTTGCGAGAGAATAATCTGCGACCCCTGATCAACAAGTTCTCTAGGGATGTCATCCTCTGCAATCTCAAAACAAATCAGTGTCCCTGCTGTGCCCTCCTCTAATTCATAGATTCCGTCTCTCACCCCAAAGGAGTAATCGCGACTAATCAGGTCAATCAGGTCAGGGGCAAAAAGTCTGTAGAAATCCCTGTGCGGGACATACTCAGCAAAGGGCACGGGTCTTTTCTTGTCGTAGTAATCCTCTAGCCCTTGGTTATCCCAGTAAAGACTGGAGTTGAAAACTTGTCCGCTTCTTTCGGTAATAGTTCCAAAAACCAGTGGAGCGGAGTACTCAGCCACATAGTCTTCGATTCGGTCTTGGATGTCAGGGTTTCGCAAAGGATCAATGTCACTTGCGTTTTCTGGCCAAACAATCAGGTCCAAATCACCTATCTCCGACCTTGGAATCAGATCAGATGCGTTTATGTGGTTATTGAGAATGCTTCCCCGTTCGGGGTTTGCAAATAGCCCTGCGTTGGCATTGCCTTGAACAGCTGCAATCCTGATTTCACCAACTTTTTCGGTGCTTCCAGTTGGAATCAAAAAAGCTAGAGCAAATAACGCTACGACGGTGACTCCACTGGCTATCGGAAGCTTATTGTTTTCACGAATTGACTTGATGGCAAAAAATATTGAGATACCGATAAGCGCGACAACAAAGCTGACCAAAGACATTCCGCCCAGAAAGGCGTAGTTAGCCAAGATCGAATCAGATTGGGTCATTGAAAGTCTTGACCAGGGAAAACCTCCGTAGGGGAAGTTGTTGGCGAGCCATTCTCTTGAGGTCCATAGGGAGGCGAATATTAGGGAAAGCAATAGTGGCGTTGAAAACCCCTTTTGCTTTGAAAGTCTGTTGTATAAAAACGCCCAAGCTCCCAAACCCAATGCAAAGAAAATAGATTGCAGCACCGAAAGTGCTATTAGCGGAAGCGGCCCCAAGTATTGACTTATCCATTCAATATGAGAGATATAAAAGGCCATACCAGCCACAAAGCCAACCAGGTTTGCAGCCCAGAAGCTTGCTCCGGTTACGCTGGCTGCGATTATGAGCACCATTACTGGAGCTAAAATCCAAATGTTTTCGGTGGGAAAAGTCCAAAGAGCAATCAATCCACCCACTAGGCCTAGTGGCAGCCTCCAGAGCAGTTCCATCGCCTTCACGACCCTAGACTAACGCCTACACGTAATAGCTATAGGCAACTATGCCGCGCTTGACCATATCTGTTGCCTGATAGGCCGTTTCGGCAACCTTGGCATCAGCTGATGTGGAGAGTTGGTCTAAAAGGTCAATCAGTTGTTTTGACCATCGAATGAAGTCTCCCGGAAGCATTCCCGTGATGTCTAAAACGGTGTCTAGGTTCGCCCCCTTTGCCCATCGATACATCGGATAGCAAAGACCTAGTTCTAAAACAGGCTCCGTTTTCAATTGATAGTCATTTTGCAGATCAGCCAATTCTCTTTGGATTCTCTCGGTTTTTTCCAAGGCAACCTCAAACTGCCCCTTTGGGATTTTTGGCTGGTACTCATTGTCTTCACGCTTTCCCTCATAAACAAGCGAGACTGCCAATGCTGCCAAGTTGGCGGGGTCTAGATTTTTCCAGGCACCCTGGTTCACACACTCCGCAATCAGTAAATCGCGCTCTCCGTAAATCTTGGCCAGCCTCTCCCCTTTTGGTGTCACCTCTAGCTCTTTGTCTTTGTGGAGATAACCAAGCTGTTCCAACAGTGCAACTATGCGCTCAAAGGTTTTGCTGACCCTGTTGGTTCTCGAATCAATTTTTGCTAGGTCTTTTTCAATTTCACGTTTTAGTTTTTGATAACGCTCCCCCCAGCGTGCATGGGTCTCGCGCTCAGGACATCTGTGTGCGGGATGAGCTCTAAGTTTGCGCTTTAGTTCGGCAAGATGTTTTTCATCCAGGTGTCTACCCTTTGATTCGCGCATGTCTCTCTTTTTTGCGAATGCAAGTTTTTTCTCTAAATCACTTATGTCTCGCCTGATTGTTGAGTATTCCTTGAAATCCCCCAGGTGACAGCTCATCGCCTCTTCATATCCCTGCAGTGATTTTTCTCTCTGCTCTATGTTTGAGGCAATTCCAACCACACTCTTATCTGCCTGATACTGCGCAAATGATTTTTCAAGGATGGAACTGGCAAGCTCCATTCCAAATGCTGAGATGAGATTCACACCCATGTTGTATGTGGGTCGGAAGCTTGAATTTAGAGGATACGTCCGCTTGCTGGCCAAACCGGCAACGCTGTTTGGGTCAAGTTGCGAGCTCCAAAGGATAACGCTGTGCCCCTCAACATCGATGCCTCTTCTACCTGCTCTACCGGTTAGCTGGGTGTATTCCCCCGGAGTTATACCCACTCTTGACTCACCGTTGTATTTATCCAACTTCTCTAAAACCACGGTTCTTGCAGGCATGTTGATTCCCAAAGCCAGGGTCTCAGTGGCAAAAACGACCCTCACCAGTTTCTGCTGAAAAAGCTCCTCGACTACCTCTTTGAAGGCAGGAAGCATTCCTGCGTGATGAGCGGCATAGCCTTTTTCTAATGCTGATAGCCACTCGAAATAGCCCAGTGTGTCCAGATCTTCATCAGCTATCGAGGCGCAACGGAGCTCCACCTGTCTGCGGATCTCTTCTTGCTCCTCTCTACTGGTGAGTCGCAGGTTTGAGCGGGCGCACGCCTCCACTGCTTTTTCACAACCGATTCGACTGAAAATAAAGAAAATCGCTGGAAGCAACTGTTGATTTTCTAAAACTTCGACCACCTCTGGCTTTGTTAGTCGCTCAATTTGATTTTGTCTTTTTATGTAGCGACCCTGTTTGCCATTCCTGGCTCTGTGCGAGGGAACTCTGAGTTTGCTTTGGTGTCTTTGCAATAGATTTTGATTTACCTTGGTTTGGCCACTTTTGGCATCGAAGAGTTCAATCAACTCATCACCAAAAAGTACGTGCTGATGCAAGGGAACGGGCCTGTGTTCACTCACAATGATCTCCGTGTCGCCCCTTACTTCAGCAAGCCAAGCTCCAAACTCCTCGGCGTTTGAGACAGTGGCTGAAAGCGAGGCAACCTTCACATCTTTCGGCAGATGCAAAATAACCTCCTCCCAAACCGCTCCCCTGAAGCGATCGGCAAGGTAGTGAACCTCATCCATCACCACATACCCCAGATCAATCAAAGCTGTGGAACCCGCATAAATCATGTTTCTCAAAACCTCCGTTGTCATGACAACAATCTGAGCATTGGAGTTTTGATTGTTATCACCGGTGAGCAATCCAACTCGATCGCGTCCATAGCGGTTTAGAAGTTCAGAGTATTTTTGATTTGAAAGGGCCTTAATCGGTGTTGTGTAGAAAACTTTTTGATTTTTGGCAATTGCCAAATGGATTGCAAACTCTCCAACAACGGTTTTTCCTGCACCTGTTGGAGCTGCCACCAAAACTCCCTTTCCCTCCGAAAGCGCAGTGCAGGAATCTATCTGGAACTTATCAAGCCCAAATGGAAGTTCCTCGGTGAATTTCGCGAGCTCGGTTAGTTGAGATTTCTTTTTAGCTGCACGGTATTTCTCTGCCGGGCTTGGTTCATTCAATCGTTTAGCCCCTCACTGAGCTTTTCGGCCTTTTTCCTCTTTCGGCGGTCATTCAAATAGGCGATTCCAACGGCCAGTAAATAAAGCATCACCAGCGGAACCATCAACAAAAGCATTGAAATTGGTTCAGCCGTTGGTGTAACCAACGCGGCTACCACTGCAATGATGAACACTGCAAAGCGCCAACCCTTGATGATACTTTTTGCTTCAATCAGTCCAATAAAGTTCAACAAAACCAAAACCACCGGCATCACAAATGCCGCCCCAAAAATAAACAGCACCCTGATTGCAAACAAAACATATTCACTTGCATTGATGACGTTGGAACTACCCTCGGGTGTGAACCCCAAAAGCACGACAACGAAGTTAGGCAGGGAAATCCATGCGATGTAGGTCCCGATTAGAAACAACGGCACTGAGCTTGCAATGAATGCAACCGAATAACGTCGTTCGTTCTTTTTGAGACCGGGGGTGATGAATGCCCAAAGTTGATATAGCCAAAACGGCGAGGATACTAGCAACCCTAGAAATATTGACACTTGGATTCGAAGATCGAAAGCACTCACCACGGTGCCAAAATTAACCGTGGCATTTACTCCCTGACGTTCACTCAGCTCAAGTATTGGTTGTTGAAGTAGGTCAAACACCGGTTCGAATAAGAACCACCCACCAACGGTTCCCACCAAAATGAAGCTAGCAATCCAGAAAAGTCGCTTTCTGAGTTCCCGAAGGTGATCGGCAAGGCTCATCTTGCGTTCGGGGTTTTTTCCCCTAGCCATTACTCGGGCTTGTCGTCGCTGGCCTTTTTATCCTTGGAATCGTCTCGAATCTCTTTTTTGAAAATCTTCATCGATTGCCCAAGGCTCTTTGCCAGCGCAGGCAGTTTCGGAGCGCCCCACAACAAAAGCACAATGACCAGAATGATTACCCATTCCCAGCCGTTTAATCTCATCTACCTGAACCTTCCGTCGACTTCAATTTTAGAAATCCTGTCTATCAGCCTACGCCGTCTATCGCGTTTTTTCCGTTCAATTTTCCTTTTACGCTTACGTCTCTGACCCAGCAGTGTGAATAAACTCTCGGGGCTGGTCCGCTCGGCCTTTTCAAAACTCGAGGCCTTGGCATCTGCTTTTTCTCTGGTCTCAGCTGCCATTTTTTGCAAGGTTAATGACTCCTCCGCCAAGTTTTTTAATCGATAAAAAAGTTGATAGAGCAAATAACCTATGTAGCCAATTGCAAACAGGCCCGCAACAGCCCAAATCACCAACCAGGTTGCCTCCATACTTCCAGCCTAATCCTCGTCCGCCGGAGAGGAAAGCGTTAGCATTCTGGCCATCTCAGCTACTGCGCTTACCGCTTCTGGCGGTGCAACTACTTTTACCTTCCCGGCTCTAGCTATAACGTGCCTTGCAAGGGCGGAGTAATCTCCTGTAAACACCGTCCCGGTAAGTTTTGCACCATCAAGTTTCGGGGTCTGCTTTGATGAGAAGCTTCGAAAGAAATCCTTCGCTTGAAGATCTACTACAACCTCCACCAATTTCTCAGATTCGGTAGGCAGGTTGATTTCATCGCTCAGTAGTGATTTCTTTGCCGTGGCAGAGACATTTTCATGTAGCAAAGCGGGATTATTCATTCTGTCCAGTCGAAAGCTGCGAACATTTTCATTTTTTGGACAATATGCCCTTAAGTAATAAACACCATTTACCAGATCGATTCGAAGGGGCTCTAAGGTTCGTCTGGCCCTCTCCCCCTTGGTGTTTATGTAATCACAATCAATCTGTTTCTGCCTCGCCACCGCTTCACGAAGAATTGGTAATTTCTCACTCTTTGGCGAGTCTTTTCGAACCCTTTTCTTGCTCGCTCCAAAGATTTCCATCAGTTTATTTAGATCCGCATCCTCTGAAAGACCTTCAAAGCTTGCTAGATACTCGAGACCCATCGCCAGCGCTGAAACCTGCTGGTTTGAAAGCTTCGGCGGATCGGTAATTATTGCTTTTCGGTTCAATCTAAGCACCCCTGAATTGTCAAAGGAGTGCAGATCGAAATCGAAGAAAAAATCAGTCGTCTTCAAGTTTTCTAATGTGAAAAGGGTGCTTATTAGTTTCCTGAGCTGATTTTTGCTGATGTCAAAATGTTCGCAAGCCTGTTCTATTGTCACTTCATTATTGTTGTGCTGAAGATAGCCCGTGATTGAAAGTGCGATACCAAAGAGATCTTGGTTGGTTAGCTTCACACTAGGCATGCTCACTCACCACTCTCTGAATCGCATCATTTACTCTTTTCGCCAAAGATTCAGGCGAAATTACTTGAACATCGGACGCAAGATCCAAAATATCCTCGCTAAGTAGTTCCTCATCCATGTAGTTGATAGTTATTTCGCCACTTTTTCCATATTTGAATTCTGCTTCGGAGTCTTCCCTGACCCATAATTCAGCCACATTTTGCTGAATATATTGCTCCAAGTCAGTCTCTGCTTGTTCAATCTCTGCATTGCTAATTTGAATCTCTTCATTGGAGCTATAAACCGTAGAGCTAATCCTTCGGAGTAAATAGTTTTTCACCTTTGAATTTTTTGCATCCTTTGCCAAAAGCACCCACTCCCCCTCGATGTTTCGAATCTTTAGGGGAAGGACAGTTTTTTGCTCAGGGTTGATGGCGTCTAGTTTCAAATACTCAAATATGACGGCTGTTTTTTCAACAATTGCACTTGATAAGATCTCAAAATTTTGGTCTGAGATTGTGATTCTTGGCGCTAGACCAATTATCGAATTATCAATGTTGTGACCGAGTGCACGAAGTTTGATGAGACCAAAATCTGCAAAGTTCTTAATTGATGTTTTCGACCAAGCCATTGCGGCCAATTCCAATAGCTCCAGCTGTCTGCCCGTGAGTTCCAGATCCTTGGGCCAACTAAATTCACCATCCGCTATGCGATATCGAACGTTGTGTTTTTTCTCATTGCCATTACTGACCAGTTGAACCCCATACTCGCGAATGAGGTCTTTGTCTCTATCAAATAACTTGTCTAGAGCTTCCAAATTCCCCTCAGCCTTTTGTTGATAACCGCGCACGGCTTGAAACAATTCAGCTTTGGTCATTCCAATTTCGCTGGTCAGCAAAACGCAGACAAGGTTCAATAGTCTCTCAGTCTGCGACGCCTTTTCCATTAGTCGATAGACAAAACGTCAACCACGAATACCAAAGTCGCTCCGCCTGGGATGCTTGCATTTCCGGCATCTCCATAGCCAAGCTCAGGTGGAATTATTGCAATCACCTGTGAGCCAACTTTCACTCCCTCTAACGCCATAACGAATCCTTCAATCAGTGCTTGTTGACTGACTGTGAACTCTGCTGGTGTACCTCTTTCCCAGCTGGAATCAAATTGAGCCCCATCCCATGTCCAACCCGAGTAGTGAACATTTACAACATCTCCAGTTGCAATCTCCTCACCATCTCCCTCGATTAGCACATTGCTGGAAAATTCCTCTGGCGCGCTTCCTTCCAGGGGCTGAATGCCGGGTTGTCCCTCGGGTGTCAAAACAACTGTTGGAAAGCCTGCCGCTTGGGCCTGCTGCTCACCAGTTGCCCTTGGGTAGGCAATTTCTTCTAGCTCTACATACATCACAACCGAATCCTCGGCAGAGATGCCAAAGTCAGGGTTTCCTAATCCGTCATGGAAATCGCCTGGGGCAAAAACGGTTACGAAGCTACTTCCCGAGGGGATCCCTGCAAAAACATTGCAAAAATTAGGAACAGACTCTGTAGTTGCGAACACCTTTGCCAGCTGATCGCCTTCGAAACCAGTGGAACCAATTAGTTCACCACTCGCTCCGTTATAAATCGAATACTGGAATCGGCTCAGTGCCTCACCTGTGAAATCTCTCCCCTCACCTTCCTGAATAATTGTTGTTTGGCTGTTTTCGGTATTCAGAGGGGTTGGAAAGCTAAGTTCGATTTCCCCATCTTTTTCACCGCTAACGCTTACCACTTCGCTTGCCTCGCCGCTCACTGCCGGGTCACAGAGAGTGGTCGAACCTGCCTCAGTCTGCGTTTCTGCAGCTGCACATCCAGCCAGAACAAACGCTGGTGCTGCAATAATCGCTAGGGCCTTAATTGTTCTCAATATCTTTACCACCTCTGGTTAGTTTTGCTTGTTTCGCGGCATCTGCCTTACGTACATTCTTCCTTATTTTTTTTGCACTGGCGTTCGCCTCCCCCAGTGCCTCCGGAGTCCAGATTTCCATGTCCTCTTCAGAGTATTGGGTTTTACTTGCCCTTCTAGTTTTAAACGTTGGCAAAGTTGTTTCTGGTGCCAGTCTTCTGGCGAATAACAGAAACCCAGTGTGGGCAATCATTCTGTGTTCGGGCCTTACCGCCAAACCCTCCACATGCCAACCTCTGACCATGGTCTCTGTCGCTTGAGGTTTTGTGTATCCAGAAGTTTGCTCAATAGCCTGGGTGATTCTTGAAAGCTGAGTGACGGTAGCTACATAAACAATCAACACACCGCCTGGCCTGAGTGCATCGCTTACCTGCTCAATGCACTTCCATGGTGAGAGCATGTCCAAAACAACTCGATCCACCTCGCCTGCAGACACGACCTCAGGTAATTTTTCCTCCAGGGAGCCCACTGTAATCGACCAGTTTTTGGGTTTGCGGCCAAGTTCGGTGACAACGTTCGACTCTGCGATTTGGGCGAATTCTTCCCTTTTTTCAAAACTTAGCAATTGACCCGAATCACCAATTGCTCGAAGAAGATAACTTGCTAAACCACCTGAGCCAACTCCAGCTTCCACCACACGTGCACCTGGAAAAATATCACCCTGAGTGATTATCTGTCCTGCGTCTTTGGGGTAGATGATGTTAGCCCCACGCGGCATTGAGAGAACAAAATCATTCAAAAGTGGCTTTAATGCCAAATATTCAACTCCAGCTGAGTTTGCTATTACCGAACCCTCGGGTATTCCAATTAGCTGCTCGTGCAATATCTCTCCGCGGTGAGAGCCCCATTTTCCATCGGTTGCCAGTGTGAAAGTGTTCATTCGACCCTTAGGTCCAGTTAGCTGAACACGGTCACCAACCTGAAATATCTCTGGCTTATCCACGGTGCTCCTCGTAAATCTGCTGCAATTTAGAAACTGTCATCCCTTGCAATGATTCAATCAAGATTCTTCCCGGTTGCATTGGAATACTTGCAATGTGTGGAATTCCTATCGCAACCGTGCCAGCGGTCTCTGCACTTGTGAGACCAGTTTTACTGTCTTCCAGAGCTATGCACTCAGAAGGGTCAACCCCGAGAGTTTCAGCAGCTCTCAGATAGGGCTCTGGGTGCGGTTTTCCAAATTGCACCTGATCACCACCCAAGACGTAATCGAAGGCCTTAAAGGGTATTCTCTGGACAACCGATCTAGCCATCTCGGTCATGGACATGGTAACCAGGGCGGTCGGAATTTGTTTTTCTCGAAGCTCCAACAGCAATTCCAGCGCTCCGGGTCGGAAAGGAAGCTCATCTTCGATTTGTTCAACAACCCCGGTTGTTAGTTCATCAATGATTTGCTGGTCAGTTTTGTCTTGCAGGTTGAATTTTTTCCGGAGTATGTCTGCAGTGTCATAGAGCGAATATCCGATGAATTGTTCGGCATCGCTTAGTTCCCATGCAACCTCATGTCGTTCAGCAAAGGCCTGCTCGCTTTTCAACCAGTAGGGTTCTGTGTCGACAAGCGTTCCATCCATATCCCAAAGCACTGCTTGAAAAGTCTGTTTCGTCATCGCCTATGAGTTTAGCTTGCTTATGAACTAGAGTTTCAGGGCGAAAGAAAGGTCAACTTGACTTCTATTTTTGACTCCCGAACTCTAATCATTGCCTTTGAAGGCTGGAATGATGCAGCTGAGGGGGCAACACTTGCCGCCTCCGAGATTGTCAACCAAATTGGCGGAGTTGTTTTAGAGAGCATCGACCCGGAAGAGTATTACGATTTTCAGTTCTCAAGGCCCGTTGTAAAAAACCTAGAGGATGGAAAAAGAGAACTGATTTGGCCCACCACAGAACTGCTGGGTGCATCCTCTGAAGTGATTGAGGCGTTTCCAAAAATGGCGAACACCTTTGTTCTAACTGGCCCCGAACCTTCCCGCAGGTGGCGATCATTTGCTGATGAACTCATGGAGTTTATTGATGATAGAGAAATTGAATCGGTGGTTTTCTTAGGTGCCATGCTTGCTGATGTCCCTCACTCCAGACCAATACAGATTTTCAAAAGTTCGCCTTATAAAGAAGTTCGAGATCTGCATGATGCTGAAACCCCCCAGTATGAAGGCCCGGTTGGAATCCTCAGCATCATCGCAGAGCGATTGCAGCTTGAACACCTGCCCTTTTTGAGTTTCTGGGCAGCGGTTCCTCACTATGTCCACAATGCCCCAGCTCCAAAAGCAGCTTTAGCTTTGATGCAAGCGGTTGAGGATGTCTTAGAGGTTGGGCTTGATAGTTCCACTTTGGCCGAGCAGGCTTTTGAATGGGAGCGTGGAATAGATGAGGTTGCCGAGCAGGATGATGAGATGGCCAACTACATCGAAACCTTGGAAGAGCGTCGAGATTCAATGGACAACGAACAAATTAGTGGCGAACAGATTGCCTTTGAGTTTGAAAAATACCTGCGCCAAAACAAAGACCGACCAGACGAGGGAAAAGGTTTTTAGATCAGGGTTAGGACAAACACCCCAACCAAAACTCGCCAGATCACAAAGGGTAGAAAGCTACCTTTTTTCACATAGGCAAGCAAAAACGCAATAACCGCATAGCCGACAACAAAGCTAACGACAGTTGCAATCAAGGTGGAAACCAACAGTTCTTCCGGCAAATCTGTATAGCTGGTTATAAATTGATACAACCCCGCCCCCAGCACTGCAGGGATGGCAATGAGAAAACTGAATCTAGTTGCAGCCTCCCTGTTTAGACCGAGCAATCTGCCAACCGTTATTGAACCTCCCGAGCGGGAAACACCAGGTATCAGGGCCATTGCCTGCCCTAGACCAATCAGGACTCCATCGCGAATTCCAATTTTTGATATCTCTTTTGTTTTTGGGCCCAACCAGTCCGCTAAACCAAGGGCAATTCCGAACACAATCAGGGTAATCCCAATCAATGTCAAGCTTCGTAGTTCGTTTTCAATTTGATTTTCAAAAATTAAACCAAGCGAAACAATAGGAATTGTTCCAATGATTACTAACCAGCCAAGTCTCGCATCAACAGGCTGTGAACTAAATGATTGAAAACCAGTGGAAAACCAAGCTTTGATGATTCGCAGAATGTCATTGGCAAAATACAAAACAACCGCCAACTCAGTGCCCAGCTGAATAATTGCAATGAAGGCGGTTAGTTCTGGTCTGCTCAGATCACTAAGGTCCAGAAGTTCCTGAGCTATTTGTACGTGGGCTGAGGAAGAAACCGGCAGAAACTCGGTCAACCCCTGCACTAAACCGAGTATTAGGGCTTCAAAAAAACTCATTCTTCTTCTGCTATTTCAAGCGGAAGGTATTCATCGAATTCCACGCCAATGATTTCTTCATAATCCAAAAAGGCATCTTCAATCTGGGTGAACGCCTGCAGAATGATTTCGTCATTGCCACCATGATTTTGACTAATCAGTTCATAGTGCCTCTCCAAAGCGCTGATAAGCTTTGACAAAGCCTGTCGTGAATCACTCATATCAACACGGTAGTGCCCAAATCGCTTATCCCCAAGCATTTGGGTTTCGTGTTAGATTTATGCGGCTTAAACACCGGTCCGGGTGGCGGAATAGGTAGACGCGCTAGCTTGAGGTGCTAGTCCTCGCATAAGAGGGTGGGGGTTCAAGTCCCCCCTCGGACACAAAATTTAAATCAAGTACAGAAAGCCAAAAAAGAAGCTTTCTAAACTGCATCTGCTCCCTTTGTAGACAACATACAATTAGAAGCGATGTCTCTTTCTCCTGCTATTCAATTTTCTCTTGAGCACGCTCGCAGTGCGATTGAGGGAAAAAAGATACTCACCATGACTGGAGCGGGAATCAGCACCGATAGTGGTATTCCTGACTATCGAGGTGAGGGTCATGTTGAAAAACACCCAATGACTTATGAAACCTTCACGGGCTCTCACTCGGCAAGGGCAAAATATTGGGCAAGAAGTTATGTTGGCTGGCAGAGGATTATTGAGGCTAAGCCGAATATCGCTCACCAGGTTCTTGCAAAAAAAGACTCTCCAGTTATCACTCAGAATGTTGATGGGTTGCACCAGCAAGCAGGTTCCAAAAATGTATTAGAACTTCATGGAACTCTTTCCAGGGTGGTTTGTATGAGTTGTGGGTCAATAATTTCTCGTCAGGAGATGGATAAATTACTGCATGATCTAAACCCCGAAGCGGTTAGAGACCTAGATGTTGAGATTAGTCCGGATGGAGACGCAGAAATTGAGGTAACTGATGACTTTTCGGTTCCCAATTGCAATCACTGTGGAGGTTTTTATAAACCCGATGTGGTGTTTTTTGGCGAGAGCGTACCCCAGTCAAGGGCTAGAAAAGCGGATCAGCTTGTTGAGCAAACTGAAGCACTTTTAGTGTTGGGTTCCTCGCTGTCAGTGAACTCTGGGCTTCGTTTGGTCAAATCAGCATTGAAGCAGCAAAAACCAGTAGTTGTCATAAACAGAGGCGAAACGAAGGCTGATGGTCTGGTTACGGCAAAAATAAATTCTTCAATAGTTGATGTGTTACCAGGGCTGATTGATGGCTGAAACCGTTTTAGGAATGTTTCGCCATGGCCAAACAGAGTGGAACATCAACCTCCGCCTGCAAGGAACCGCAGATACCCAACTGAATCAATCCGGAATAGATCAGGTCGAAATGGCCACGGCGGTGATAGGTGAATGGGATTTATTGCTGACCTCTCCCCTGAGCCGCGCCAGACAAAGTGCCGAGATTATTTCAAAAGCCATCGGCTTAGAGCCCGTTGTCTCTGAGCGCTTATTGGAAAGAAGTTTTGGAATTGGCGAGGGAATGACTTACGAGCAGTGGCACCAACGCTATTCAAAGCTTGATCAGATACCGGGTGCTGAGAGCGAATTTAGCGTGTTTCGAAGATCTCAAAAGCTTTTAGATGAAATCCAAACCGAACATTCCGGAAAGCGAGTCTTAGTTGTCACTCACGGTGCACTCATAAGGTTTGTTTTGAACCTGGTCACCGATAATGAATTTCCTCCAAAGGGTGAGAGATTAATGAACGCCTCACTGCACACCTTTAGATTTTCAGAATCTTGGAAACTTGATCGCTGGAGCCCAGAATCCATCGGATTAGACCAATAGTTCCGCGAGCCTCTTTGCGGATTGCTCCCAATCAAATTTCCTTGCCTGGTTTATGAGACTCTCGCGCATTATGGCCCGTTCCTGGTGCGCTTTTTTGACTTGTTCAGCAAACTGTTTGTGATTACCAATCTCAAAAAATAAACCAGCACTTCCCGCAATTTCTCTGAAGATAGGTATATCCGAACACACCACTGGACAACCAACACTCATGGCCTCGATTATTGGAATGCCAAACCCCTCATCGCTAGAGGCATGCACCAATGCTGTGGCCGTGGATAAGTGCTGTGCATATTCATCATCACTGACCCCATCGGCAAACTCGACAGTAACCGACAACTTTTTGGCAAGTGAAGAAAGCTCATCGCGTTTTCTGTCTGTGATTTTAGAGAGCAGCAGCAAACGATAGCCTTCCAGCTCCGCTGTTGCACGTATTAGGTCTTCCACGTTTTTATAAGGCATGAAACTACCCATGTAAACAATCTTTTTTTCAACGGGCAGATTCTCATAAGCCAGCCCGTTGGTCGCATTTGGGACAACCGTTACCGCTTTATTGGTGAGCTTGTTCTCAATAATCAATCTTTTGCTGGTTTCAGACACAGTGACAACCTCATCTGCTCTCCTGAGTAACAACTTTTGGGGAAGAAAACTAGCGTGGTAAACCCTCCAGAGAAGTCGAATGAAAAAGTTGAAATAAGCAGGAGGTGCTGGGTGCGAGTAAAAAATCAGATCGTGAATGGTGAGAATCAATCTATGTCTTTTCCGAAGGCTTCCTATTGCGATTGTCTGCATTGGTGAAAATACAACGGAAAAATTGTGCTTATTGAGCCTCATCGAAGCAAAAGGCTCAAGTGGTGAGGTTGGAGCGTGGATGGTTATGTATTCAGTTCCCTTGGGAAGACTCTCGAGTTGTCGGGGGTCGTTGATGATTGCAGTGAGTTTGAGCATTTTGGAAAGAGACGTAAAAAGACCAATTGAAAACCGACTGATTCCATCCTGTGAGTTTGGTCTGATGTAGCGACAATCAAAGCCAATTTTGGAGTTAGTCAATGAATCTCTCTATCAATTTAGCTAGCTCATAGGGAGCCTCGTAGTGAAGTAAGTGCCCTAGCTTTGGGATTGAATGAAATTCACTGTTGGGAAACAACCTATTCAGCTTTTTCTGGTCAGCGAATGCCCCAACAGAGTCCTTCACGCCTGACACGAGCATGATCCTGGTTTGGATTTGTGGAGCGTAATCGGAAACCGTGTGTTTGCCTGCAACTTCGAATCCTTTGATGGCGACCTCTGCTGAGCTGAAGTCACTGAAATTCTCTTGGTGTTGCTCTGCGATCCAGCGTTTTAGATCCTTAGCTTTGGTTTTAATCAAAACCGAGTTCATCAAATCTATGAACACTTTGGATTTCAAGATTGAAGGATTGTTCTTGGCCAGGGTGTAATAACGTCTGACCGCTTTGCTTGCTATGTCTTTGCCGTAGAAGTTTGCTTTTGCAATTGGATTTATCATTACTGCTTTTTTAGGCTCCAACCCATCGGCCATGGATTTTGCAAGCACGGTTGTTCCAAAGGAGTGCGCAATCGGGATAGTTGATTCGGGCATCTGCTCATACAGCTCAGTAAGCCATTGGCTGTAGTGGTCCAGAGTGATTGCAGTGGGTTTTTCACTAGCACCAAACCCTGGAAGGTCAGGAATAAAAATTTCCCAATCAGGCAAAGCTCCGGCAATTGGCTCCAAGCCATGATGGTTTCCTCTAAAACCGTGAATTAGAAGTAGGACACCTTTACTATTTTCTTGTGCTGGATATCTCCAAACAGCCCCAGAAGCAAAATTAAGCCTTTGAGCGCGATTTACGGCGGCCGCTGCATAATGGACCGGCAGGGAACTCATGACACAAGCTTATTCCGCAAAGTGTCGGTAACCCTCATATAAAGTAGGCGAGTGCTGGAATTTGATTTTGAACCCGAACTACCTACCTGGTCTAAGCGAATAGTTGGCTTTGATTTAGAAACTACTGGCCTGGATCTTGACTCATCTCGAATAGTTACCGCCTCTATTGTGGAAATCGACGGTGCTGGAGATGTCGTTTTGTCAAGAGACTGGCTTATAAATCCAGGCATTGATATCCCCATCGAGGCATCTTCGGTTCACGGTGTAACAACCGAAATTGCCCAGAGAGATGGGGTTGTTCCCGAGGGGGCCCTGGCAGAAATATTCAGCACTCTTCAAAACTATTTTCTGGAGGGAGTCGCTGTGGTTGCTTTCAACGCACCATATGACTTCACAATTTTGAGAAATGAACTATCCAGATACGGAATGGAAAGACTGGTTGCAAAACCAGTTATTGACCCACTTGTAATTGATAAAAAATTCGTGAAGTTTAGAAAAGGGAAGCGGACCCTCACCATCTTGTGTGGCCATTATGAAATAGAGCTTCTCAATGCTCATCAGTCTTCTGCGGATGCCTTGGCAGCTGTCCGACTAGCTCAGCAACAGGCCAGAATTTTTGCAACTGAAATCGAATCAGATGTATTTACACTGCATGACCAACAGATTGGTTGGAGCAAGGATCAGGATGAAGACTTTGCTGCGTTCATGGCTGATAAAAACCCGAACTTCAAATTAGTTCCAGGCTGGCCCGAAAAAAGCTAAACCTTAGCTGAAGTTTTTGTAACGCTCGTTGAATCTCTCCACACGTCCTGCGCTGTCCATGATGCGCTGCTTTCCAGTGTAGAAAGGGTGTGAGGCAGAGGAAATTTCAACATCGAAGACTGGGTAGGTGTTGCCATCCTCCCACTCAATTGTCTTATCGCTTGTGACTGTCGAGCGAGTGAGGAAAGTTGCGCCACTTGCCAAGTCACGAAAGACAACTGTCTGGTAGTCGGGGTGAATGTCTGCCTTCATTTAGAAACCTCTAGTTTGTTCGATGTTTAACAAGCCGAAAGTCTAGCACTTTCTACTCTCGCTGAGAAGCCTAAGATTTGGCCCTTGCGGTGAACCTTCCCTGGTTGCTGATCACCGTCATTTCATATTGGAAGCAGTCACTAATTTTTTCGCTTGTCAGGACCTGCTGGATTGGACCTTGGCTGTGGATTTTTCCGTCACTGATCAAAAGCGCATGGGTGAAGCCCTCAGGTATCTCCTCAATGTGGTGAGTAACAACCACCATGGCTGGAGCAGTGGGGCTTTTCGCATATTCTCCCAAAAGTTGAACAGTCTGCTCCCTTGCCGCCATGTCCAAAGATGCCACTGGTTCATCCATAAGCATTAATTCCGGGTCGGTCATGACCGAGCGAGCAATTTGAACACGCTTTTTTTCTCCATCGCTCAAGGTTCCAAAAGCTCTGTCTTCAAAATTTTCTAAACCCCACTCCGCTATCACTCTTTTTGCTCGTCTAATATCCAGTTCCTCGTAATTTTCCGTCCAGCGACCGGTGATTCCATAGCTAGCCGTCATCACAGCGTCTAATACCTTTTCGCTATTTGGGATGTGATCAGTCAGGGCATTCGATGCGAAACCTATACGTGTTCGCAGTTCAAAGACGTTCACCTCACCCATTATCTTGTCAAGAATTTTGGCCTCACCACTGGTGGGTTGGATTTGCGCGGCAGCCACGCGTAGGAGTGTTGTCTTCCCAGCCCCATTTGGACCAATGATTGCCCAGCGCTGGTTAGCGCCAACACTCCAGTTGACATCATCAAGGATTGGTTGGCCGTTACGGGTAACGGTAACCGATGAGAAATTCACTACTTCAGCCATATATTGCCTAAGCTTAGCTTTCGAGTTGGGTGATTCGAGAGATAAACACCTAGAAACAGTTTCTGGAGGCCAAAAATCTCAGTATTGGTTGTATTCGATGTTGATTCGACTCTAATTGCCCATGAGGCAATAGAGGAGATTGCAGAGGTTTTGGGGAAGCGAAACCTGATAGCTCAGATTACCGATGCAGCAATGCGTGGAGAAATCGATTTTGAACAATCTCTGAGACAGAGAGTAAAGCTTTTAGAGGGCGTCAGTGAAGAAGACCTACTGCAAATATCTGAACGATTTGTGATCAACAGCGGAGCCTCTGAATTGATAGAACACATTCATTCCATCGGAGGTAAGGCATGTGCGGTGTCGGGTGGATTCGGAAATCTGCTTCAACCGATAGCTTCCAAGCTGTTGTTGGATGATTACCTGGCAAACACCCTGGAACTTAATCAAGGTGTCCTAACGGGAGGTTTGGTGCCTCCGATTGTTGATGCAAATGCCAAGCAAAAAGCGCTTTTGGACTGGAGTGAGAAATATGACATTCCTATAGAAAAAACAGTTGCGATCGGCGATGGCGCAAACGACCTGAAAATGATGGAAAGTGCCGCGGTAAGTATTGGTTTTATGCCTAAGCCGATAGTTTCCCAAGCTTGCGACCATGTTTTAGAAACGCCTGATTTCAGGCCGGTTATAGAACTACTCCCCTAGGCTCCGGTCGAGTGAAGCCCACCATCCACATGAACGATTTCGCCCGTTGTTGCTTCAAAGAAATCACTCAATAGTGCAACAATTGCTTTAGCCGCAGGTTCTGTGTTTGTGAGATCCCAACCAAGTGGAGCTCTATCTGTCCAAAGCTCTTCCATTGTGGCAAACCCAGGAATGCCTTTAGCTGCGGTAGTTCTCAAAGGCCCGGCACTTACTAGGTTTACTCTCACCCCAGCGGGTCCTAGATATCTTGCTAAATAACGAGAAGTGGATTCAAAAGCCGCCTTAGCAACTCCCATCCAGTCATACACCGGCCAAGAAACACTGGCATCGAAGGTCAAGCCAACCACACTGCTTTTTGAACTTAGATTTTCTTGCAATGCAACCGTGATTGATTTGAGTGAGTAGGCGCTTACCTCTACGGCATTTGAAACATCTTGCCATTCGGTTTCTAGAAAGTTTCCACCCAGAGCTGATTGTGGAGCAAAAGCGATGGCATGAACAATTCCATCCAAAGAATCAAAATGCTCCGAAACCCTTTGGCTTAGGTTTTTTAGGTCCTCTTCGTTGGTGGCATCCAGTTCGATTACTGAAGCAGGTTTCGGCAATCTTCCCGCCATTTTTTCAGTGATGGCAAGCATCCTTCCAAAACTGGAAAGCACAACCTCTGCGCCCTGCTCCTGAGCGATCCTTGCCGCAGAAAAAGCAATTGATGCCTCGGTGAGTACTCCTGTTACGAGTATCTTTTTTCCATCTAGAATTCCCATGGTTTTCTCCTAATGTCCCATTCCCAGTCCGCCATCGACCGGAATAATTGCTCCCGAGATGTACGAAGCATCATTGCTAATCAAAAACCCAACGGTAGCGGCGACTTCTTCTGGCTCCGCGAAGCGACCCGCTGGAATCCTTGATTTATATTCGTTTTGGGTTTCTTCGGCCAAGGCTGCGGTCATATCGGTATTGATAAAACCTGGTGCAACCACATTGGCGGTTATGTTTTTCCCACCCAATTCTTGGGTGATACTTCTAGCCATTCCCACCAATCCTGATTTGGAGGCGGAATAGTTCACCTGTCCGGGTGAACCGATCGAACCAACGACACTTCCAATCATGACGACTCTTCCAAACTTGGATTTCAGCATTCCTCGAATGGATCTTTTGACAACCCTAAAAGTTCCAGTGAGGTTTGTTTGGATGACTGATTCAAAATCCTCATCGGTCATTCTCAGTAACAGTTGGTCATTTGTAATACCTGCATTTGCGACCAAAACCTCTATCGGCCCAAGCTCCTGCTCAATTTGTTGAAATGCCGCATCTAGGCTCTCCGGGTCGTTGAGATCAGCCTTTACCTTCAAAGCGCCCTCCGGGCCTGAGCCGTCTCTCGATGTAATCGCCACGTGATAACCATCCGCAATCAGTTTTTCAGCGATTGCTTTACCGATTCCTCGATTTCCACCTGTCACTAAAGCTGTTCTGGTCATGGGCCCTCCGGGAATATCTTTGGCGCTAATGCTTTTTGACTATCCAGAGTCTAGCTACCAACCGGAAAGAGCTGAGCATAATGGAAAAGCCTCAAAGCGCTACAAGTCTTGAGAGCAGTCCGGAAGAAGAGAGAAAATCTCGCCTGGTGAAATACACCATCGCCATGAGCGTTCGTGTCGTGTGCCTCATCCTCGGAGTGTTTTTAGAGGGTTGGGCAATGTGGGTTGCATTCGCTGGAGCAATATTTCTCCCCTACTTCGCCGTAATAGTAGCCAACGCTCCTGGTCGTTCCAGTTCTCCAGCGCAGGCCACTGCGCCAACCAAATCAATTTCGGCAGATAAATTCAAAATAGTTGATGACGAATGAGCTGATTTGCTCCCGTGCGGGCTGTAGCGATGGCGCCAGCTGGTTCATTTACTGGCGGAATCCGAAGGTTCACTCTCTGGATCGCAAAAAGACCTGGCTTGCCTGTGAATCGCATAAGCAATTCTTTATTGAGTACCTTTCGATGAGAGAATTCTTTCTGGAGGCTGAGAGCATTGAATAGTTTTGCAAGGTGGAGTGGCTGGTTCGCACTGGTCTTGATCTTTGCAACCGGCACTGTTTTTCTATCGAGCTGGCAATTTGATAGACGCGAAGAAAAAGTCGATCAAATCGAATTGGTTCAAAATAACTACAACGCTCCCGTTAGCTCTCTTGATCAGGTTGTTGCGGATGGCGACTTACCTCCAGAAAACGAGTGGTTGAGAGCGGAAATAGTTGGAAATTACCTAACCGAACACGTTTATTTGGTGCGGAATCGACCTCTAAATGGACAACCAGGATTTTTGCAGCTGGTTCCATTTGAAACCACCCAGGGTCAGATAATTGCGATTGAACGCGGCTGGATGCCAACCGGTAACAGACAAGACTCCCCTGATTTCATCCCACAAGTTGAAGGTGAACAAAAAACTATTACCGTTCGACTGAGACCCAATGAACCAGAAGTCAATCGAGGTGCACCCGAGGGGCAGATTGAAAATATAAATCTTCCAAGATTTTCAGAGGTAACCGGGCTAGCAGTTGAAGAGAATTTCTACGGCCGAATGGCTTTTGAGGTTCCAGCCAGTTCTGAGTATGCCAACCCAATGCCTATGCCCCGAATGGATGAGGGAAATCATCTGAGCTATGCACTCCAGTGGATACTTTTTGGCATCATGTCCTTCATAGCTTTTGGCTGGGCGCTTAGACAGGAGCTTCGCTATAGAGCAGGAAAAGTGAAAGCCAAGAAAAAAGATTTTGACTCCGGAGTTGAGGATGAACTACTGGATGCCGCTGAATCTCGAACAATGCAGTAATCTTTCGGAAAGAATCGCGATTAGGAGTTGGTAATGATTAAAACGGCAATTGCAGACAAAGCTTTCGGAAAAACAATCGCTAGAGATGCGGCAGTCATAACTGGTGCGATTGCATTGATTGCCCTCGCTGCTCAGATTTCGATTCCCTTGTGGCCTGTTCCGGTAACTCTTTCAACTCTTGCCGTAATGGTCTTAGCTGCCACTTTGGGAACCGCCCGAGGATCTGTCTCCGTTGTTGGCTATCTTGCTGCCGGAGCAATCGGACTTCCTGTTTTTGCAGGTGCTGTTGCACTCTCTGCTGTGAGACCCACCTTCGGCTACCTGGTCGGTTTTGTTTTTGCCGCAGTGATGATTGGTTATTTAGTTTCTCGTTGGGCCGATAACAGCTTTTTGAAACTGGTCGTTGTCTTTACCTTCGCAACAGCTGTAATTTATTTCTTCGGGGCAGGCTGGCTAGTGATTGGCTTTGGAATGAGCGGATACCAAGCATTACTTGCAGGCATTGTGCCATTTTTAATCGGTGACGGACTAAAGATTATTGTTGCGGCATCCCTAGTAAAGGGACTCAATAAGCTTAGAAACTAAATACTGAAGCCAATCATCCGCATTTGCTCTCGTCCATCTTCTGAAATTCGCTCTGGACCCCATGGTGGCATCCATACCCAATTGATTCTGAAGGCATCAACAACGTTATCCAGGGCATCCCCGGTTTGCTCCTCTAAAACGTCTGTAAGCGGGCATCCTGCGCTGGTCAGGGTCATGTTGATGATGAGGTTGCCCTCCGGGTCTTGCTTCAGTCCATAGACCAGGCCAAGATCAACGATGTTGACACCAATTTCTGGGTCAATAACCTCTTTCATTGCCTCCAGCACTTCGTCATACTTCGCTGCTGGTAGTTCTAGTTCTTCGCTCAAATTGCCGCCTTGTTGTATCGGTCGTAACCTTCAGCTTCTAATCTGTCAGCCAATTCCGGTCCACCTTGTTCAGCGATCTGTCCGTCGACGAACACGTGAACGAAATCTGGCTTGATGTAATTCAAAATACGGGTGTAGTGGGTAATTAGCAATACTCCAAGATCGCTGTTTTCCTTGGCCCTGTTGACACCCTCTGAGACAACTTTCAGAGCATCAACATCCAGACCACTGTCGGTTTCATCCAAAACAGCGAATTTTGGCTTTAGCAGTTCCAGCTGCAAGATTTCGTGGCGCTTTTTCTCTCCACCGCTGAATCCCTCATTGACGTTTCTCTCGGTGAAACTTGAATCAATTCTTAGATTTTCCATCGCTCCGCGAACCTCTCCCACCCAGGTTCTAAGTGCTGGTGCCTCACCGGCAATTGCAGTCTTTGCAGTTCTCAGAAAGTTGCTTACGCTAACTCCTGGAACTTCTACTGGATACTGCATCGCTAGGAACAAGCCCAATCGCGCACGCTCATCAGGCTCCATTTCCAATACATTCTCGCCATCAAGCAGAATCTCTCCATCTGTGACCTCATAGCGGGGGTGACCAGCAATTGAGTAGGCAAGAGTTGATTTACCACTTCCATTTGGCCCCATAACCGCGTGGGTCTCTCCAGAGTTGATTACTAGGTCAACCCCTTTCAAGATCTCTTTTTTACCCTGCTCGGTCGATACATCGACGTGTAGGTTTTTGATTTCAAGCTTTGCCATGATTTTTCTTTCTACTCTGTTTCATATTCCAAATAAACATCATCGTTTTCGATGATCACTTCATAAATCGGTACCGGCTCAAATGCTGGTAGGGATAGTGGCTTTCCAGTGTCAAGGTCAAATTTCGCACCGTGTGCCCAACATTCGATTGTCGAATCCTCCACAAAACCTTCACTCAGTGAAATCTCTCCATGTGAGCAGGTATCGCTGATGGCCTTGATGTCGCCTTCTGATGTCTTCACAATTGCGATGGGCACATCATCAATTTTGACTCTGATTGCCTTTCCAGCAGCCACATCATCCACCTTGCAAATTTTGATGGCCATTACACCACTCTCTCTAAATCTGCCTCGATTGCTGTGGTCAGCCTGTCTTGAATCTCCTCAACACCAATTTGTTGGATAACCTCGTTGAGGAATCCACGAACTACCAATCTTCTGGCGGTGTGCTCATCCAGTCCCCTGCTTTGCAGGTAGAACAGTTGCTCATCATCAAAGCGACCGCTAGCACTTGCGTGACCAGCCCCTTCAATTTTTCCTGTCTCGATTTCTAGATTGGGGACGCTGTCAGCGCGAGCACCATCTGTTAGAAGTAAGTTTCTATTCAGCTCATAGGTGTCTGTTCCCACCCCGGCCTCGCGAATTAGGACATCACCAATCCAAACTGTGTGCGCACCCTTCCCCTGCAAAGCTCCCTTATAGGTCACTCGAGAGCGGCAGCTTGCTGCGTTGTGATCAACAAATGGTCGGTGTTCAATGAACTGATGTGAATCAGCAAGGTAAACACCGTACATCTCCACATTTGACCCAGGAGCGCTCAAATCTGCCTGAGGGACAATTCTGATTGCCTCACCCTCCATCGAAACAACCACGTGCTTCAAATTGGAATCCTTTTCCAATTTTGCAAAATGATTGCTTACGTGAATTGAGCTGGCATCCCAATCCTGAATCGTAATCAAACTAAGGTTCGCCCCTTGCCCCACAATGATTTCAACATTTTCGGCAAGTTTTCCATGACCCTGGTGATCCAAAACCAGAGTTGCCTGCGAATTTGGCTCGGCGTGAACAACTATGTGCGCAGCTCTTGGTTTTTCATCGGCGGTAATTCGAATGTAGTGAGGTTCTGAGCTCTCTCCGGAGAGAATCACCTTCAGTGTCTTTGAAGCATTTGTCCAAGCGGCTGCTGAGACGCGATCCTCAGGAGTTCCAGCACTGCCTACCAGTTCATCCGTTGAATCAACCAGTTCAGCACTTGCGCCCTGATTGAGCTCAATTCCAAAATGGCCTTGTTCTAACTCTGCGTAAACCGCCTCATCCAACCCAGCAAGTTTGTCGAGGGGAAAATATTTCCACACCTCTTCAAACTTGGTTGGTTTCTCATAGTCTTCGACCGAGGTCGATTTATGACGGGCGTGCCTAATTTGTACAGGAACACCCGCACCGTGGCTGTGGTCCTCCAATCCGTGCTGGGCCATTAACCAACGGCTCCTTCCATTTGCATTTCAATCAACTTGTTCAACTCAAGTGCGTACTCCATTGGGAGTTCCTTGGCAATTGGCTCGATGAACCCACGAACAATCATCGCCATTGCCTCGTCCAGCTCAATTCCTCTGCTCTGCAAGTAGAACAGCTGCTCTTCACTCACTTGGCTGACTGTTGCCTCATGGCCCATGGTGACATCGTCTTCTCGGACATCGATTGCTGGGTAGGTGTCTGAACGGGAAATCGTGTCAACCAGCAGCGCATCACACATAACGGTGTTTTTGGAGTTCTTAGCTCCGGCGTGAACCTTCACCTCTCCGCGGTAACTGGATCGCCCTCCAGCTCTAGCGATTGACTTGGAAACAATCGAGGATGAAGTATTTGGGGCGATGTGAATCATCTTTGCACCAGCATCCTGGTGCTGACCCTCACCGGCAAATGCAACACTGAGTGTTTCTCCCCTTGCGTGCTCACCAGCCAAAATGACCGAAGGGTATTTCATGGTGACTTTGGATCCGATGTTTCCATCAATCCACTCCATGGTTGCACCCTCGTGAGCAATTGCTCTTTTGGTAACCAGGTTGTATACGTTATTTGACCAGTTCTGGATGGTCGTGTAGCGAACTCTGGCGTTTTTCTTAACAACAATTTCAACTACTGCTGAGTGCAAACTGTCTGATTTGTAAATCGGTGCAGTGCAACCCTCAATGTAGTGAACATAACTTCCCTCATCGGCAATGATCAGTGTTCTTTCAAACTGACCCATGTTCTCTGTGTTGATGCGGAAATATGCCTGCAAAGGAATCTCAACATGTACTCCCGGTGGAACATAAACAAAGCTTCCACCAGACCAAACTGCTGTGTTCAAAGCAGCAAATTTGTTATCACCAGCAGGAATCACGGTTCCGAAGTACTCTTTGAAAATCTCTGGGTGCTCTTTCAAAGCTGTGTCGGTGTCTAGGAAGATAACTCCCTGGGCCTCTAGATCTTCGCGAATCTGGTGATAAACCACTTCAGATTCATACTGAGCTGCAACACCGGCAACCAATCTTTGACGCTCAGCCTCTGGAATTCCAAGCTTTTCATAGGTGTTGCGAATGTCCTCTGGCAGGTCTTCCCATGACTGGGCCTGCTTCTCAGTGGACCTAACAAAATACTTGATGTTATCGAAATGGATTTCGGATAAGTCTGCACCGAATGAAGGCATTGGCTTCTTTGTGAAGAAGTTATAGCCCTTGAGTCGGAAGTTTTTCATCCATTCAGGTTCATCTTTTCGATCAGAGATGTCTGTGACAACCTCTTCGTTGATGCCTCGGCGAGCACTTGAGCCCGCTTCATCACTGTCTGCCCAGCCAAACTCGTATTGACCAAGCGAATCTAGTTCGGGGCGGTCGATAATTTTTTCTGACACTTTGCCTCCTATGTTCTATATATGACTCAACATCCTGTTTGCGGTTCTATTCCGTATGGAATTGAATCCCAGATGTGTCAAAATAGAGAATAGTAAATGATAAGCCGTAAACAAGTAAGGCATACCTAAGGAGAGCCATGACACTGACCCCCGAGTCAGCCACAAATTTCAGAGATGTTTTGTTTGGTCAAGCTCGCCTGAAACTTTATGGATGGCTCTCGCTGGCAACTCAAATAGGCATTGTTGTCACTGGTGGTGCAGTGCGTCTCACGGGTAGCGGATTGGGATGCCCTACTTGGCCCAGGTGCACGGCTGAAAGTTTTGTCTCCACTCCCGAAATGGGATTCCACGGCGTAATTGAATTTGGAAACCGCCTTCTCACGTTTGTTTTGTTGATCGTGGCGATTTTGACTTTTATCACCGTTTTGAGAGCTAGGAAACAACGCAAGGGACTTCTCCTGCCAGCTTTTGGATTGGGGCTAGGAATTATCGTGCAAGCCGTTATCGGTGGCATTACAGTTCTGACCGGTCTGAACAGCTGGGTGGTTGGCCTTCACTTTTTAGTTAGTGGAGCGTTGATTGCTCTGGCTTCTCTATTGGTTTGGAGAATTTATGCACCAACTGCAGAGCCAATTTCCCAAATAGCGCATTTGTCTCGCTGGCCAATCATTATTTTTGGTTCGATTGCAATTGTTGTGGGAGTAGTAGTCACCGGAGCTGGTCCGCATGCTGGGGATGCAAACACTCCAAGAAATGGACTGAATCTAGAAATTTGGCAACACTACCACTCCTACCCTGCCTACATAATGACTGGTTTGATGGTGTTGGCCTTGATTTCTCAGTGGCAAATGCAGAAAACCTGGAGTGTAAGCGTTAGAGCACTGGCAATTGGAACTTTGATTGCCTTGTCTCAGGCCGTGATTGGGGTCATTCAGGCAAGAACTGGAGTTCCGGCTTTACTGGTGGGAATTCACATGCTGGGAGCCGCTTTGATTTGCTCTGCAATAGCCTTTCAAGCCTTTGCTCTCAAAAGAAGGTACTAATTGAAAGCCATTTACTGGTTTCGAAGAGACAGAAGATTAGCCGATAACGAAGCACTGAGCTTTGCAAGTGATTATCAGTTAGCACCGGTTGTGTTTACCAACGGGATTGAAAAACTATCCCCCAATAGAGCACACTCATTGGTTCAATCAATTCGATCACTTGATGAATCCCTGCAGCACAAACTGAGCATTTCAAACGCTGAACCTGGCGATGTGTTGGTTGGCTTAGCGGAGCACTATCAAGCACAGGTTGTCATCGCCACCCGTGCCTTTGACACCGAGGGCATGCTCGAACAGGCTGAGGTGGCTGAGAAGCTTCAGGAAAATTCGATTTCACTCAAGCTAGTTGGAAGCTATTACGCGATTGCTCCAGGAACTGTTTTGAAGCCGGATGGCACTGCTTATAAGGTTTACACACCATTTTGGAGGGCTTGGTCACAGCTTTCTATTCCAAAACCATTTGCAGAGCCAAAATTAGACCTATTGGAACCTTTTGAGCGAAACTACCCCGAACTGAATACACCTCCGACAATTGAGATTAATGCCGGAGAAGACGCTGCCAAAGACACTTTGGAAAGGTTTGCCCAGAAGGTGAGCGATTATGAAGACACTCGTGATCTGATGGCTATTTCAGGAACCAGCAAGCTCTCCCACGCTTTGGCTCACGGGGAGATTCATCCAAGGACGATTATCGATCGACTCGCTTTTGCCAGTGAGGTGTTCATAAAAGAAATCTGCTGGCGGGAGTTTTATGCAGATGTCATGTTCAGAAATCCGCACACCCTGAATGATTACTACGACCCACGCTTCGCGAAAATGCGTTATGACAGCGGAGAACAGGCAGAGAAAAACCTACGAGCTTGGAAAGAAGGCAAAACGGGTTATCCGATCGTGGATGCCGCCATGCGCCAGCTGAGCCAAACAGGCTGGATGCATAACCGCGCAAGAATGATCACCGCAAGTTTTTTGATTAAGGATCTTCACCTTGAGTGGCAAACAGGTGCTGAGTGGTTTGAGCATCTTCTTACCGATTTTGACCCATCCAGTAATGCCCACGGTTGGCAGTGGACGGCTGGTTGCGGAACGGATGCGTCCCCCTATTTCAGAGTCTTCAACCCAATCTTGCAAGGAAAAAAGTTTGACCCTCAGGGTGAATACATCTCTCGCTATGTCCCAGAGCTTGCACACCTGGATAGTCGTTCAATTCATGAACCCTGGGAGGCAATAGATGGTTATTCAAATGGCTATGTTCAGCGCATCGTTGACCACTCTGCGGAGCGTCAGGAAACCCTCGCTAGGTATCAGGAGCTAAAAAGCAATTAGCGGGTCAACTGCCACGGCAATAAACAAAAGCGTCAGGTGGGTAATAGAACCATGGAAAAGCCGCATAGGGTTTCTGATTTCACCTTGAACAGCCTGGCGATACAACAAGTGACTCTCCCACGTGAACCAAACGCCTGCAACGACTGCAACTGATGAATAAATCCAGCCCATTTCGGCAATTGGTATCAAAAGTAGCGTCGATGCAAGATATGCGTAGGCATAAAGAATTATCTGTCTTCCAACGGTTTTGTTGTGGGCAACAACTGGAAGCATTGGAACATCCGCATCGGTGTAGTCCTGCTTATAACGAAGAGACAGTGGCCAGTAATGAGGCGGTGTCCATAAAAAGATGATTGCGAACAAAACCCATGCCGCAGGTGAAAGATCACCCGTAACCGAAGCCCAGCCAATTAGCACTGGCATAGACCCCGCTGCCCCTCCCCAGACTATGTTTTGCGGTGTTCTTCTTTTGAGTCCAATGGTGTAGACAAAAACATAGAAAAGGATTGCAGCCAGCGAAAGAATTGCTGCCAGCCAATTGATTACAAACCAAAACCAAACAAAACTCAGAACACCAATCACCCAGGCAAAACCAAGGGCTTCTTTCTTGGTCAACTCCCCCGTGACTAGCGGTCTGTTTTGAGTTCGACCCATGATTTTGTCGATGTCTGCATCGATATAGCAATTAAACGCATTGGCGCTTCCTGCACTTAGAGCTCCACCAAAAAGCACAGCCAAAATCAGCCAGAAATTTGGAAGCCCGCGCTCCGCCAAAATCATGGTTGGAACAGTGGTTATAAGCAAAAGTTCAATAACCCGTGGCTTAGTCAGCATGAAATACGCTCTAATTTTAGATAGAGGCGAAATTTTTCCGGAGGCTGCAGATAGTGAAGTCATTACCTGTATAGTTTACCCCAGATGGCCCTTCTGCCGACCTGGGAGTGAAGCATTGCTTAGAAAATACACCTCCGGTTGGGGCGCTCAATTGCAACGAAAGGAGCGCTATCGTGCTCGAATGGAATGAACTCGACAGCCGCGCAGTAGACACCGCAAGGGTGTTGGCCGCCGATGCCGTTGAAAGTGTGGGTAACGGTCACCCCGGAACCGCCATGAGCCTCGCCCCCGCGGCCTACCTGTTATTTCAAAAGGTAATGAACCACAACCCAGCCAATCCTCGCTGCTTAGGTAGGGACAGATTTATTTTGAGTGTTGGACACTCTTCACTGACGCTTTATAACCAATTATTTTTAGGTGGATTTGGGCTCGAACTTGAAGACCTAAAAAACCTTCGTCGATGGGGATCGAAAACCCCGGGTCACCCAGAGTTTGGTCACACCAAAGGAGTGGAGATAACCACCGGACCATTGGGCCAGGGATTAGCCAGCGCAACTGGTTTTGCTTATTCTCAGAGATTTGAAAAAGAGTTATTTGATGCTGATTCAAAAGAATCTGTATTTGATCACTTTGTTTATGTCTTGGCCAGTGATGGCGATGTGCAGGAGGGTGTTAGCTCTGAAGCTGCATCGCTTGCAGGACACCAAAAGCTTGGAAATCTAGTGGTGATTTATGATTCAAATCAGATTTCCATCGAGGATGACACTGACATCGCATTCACAGAGGATGTGAACGCTCGTTACGAGGCCTACGGGTGGCACACACAAACAGTTGATTGGAACATCACTGGTGAATATAAAGAGGATTTGGAAGCTTTATACGAAGCTATTGAAAAAGCGAAAACAATAACCGATAAGCCATCTCTGATAACCCTGAAGACAATCATTGGTTGGCCCGCACCCAATAAACAAAACACCGGTGGAATCCACGGTGCAAAACTTGGCGAGGAAGAAGTAAAGGCAACCAAGGAGATTTTAGGGTTTGACCCAGAACAGAATTTTCAAGTTGAACCTGAAGTCTTAGCTCATTCGAGAAAGCTTTTAGAGCGCGGCGAGCAGTGGGAGAAGAGCTGGCAAGCGAAGTTTGACAACTGGAAGAAATCAAACCCAGACAGGGCAAACTTGCTTGAAAGGCTGCAAAAAGGTGATCTTCCAAGCAATCTAGAATCATTGCTTCCAAAATTTGAAGAGGGCAGCATAGCCACCAGGGCTGCAAGTGGAAAAGTAATCAATGCCATTGCAGATTCGATGCCCGAGTTGTGGGGTGGAAGTGCGGATCTGGCCGGATCTAATAACACCACTATTCAGTCAGCGAAGAGCTTTGCTCCACCTGAACACTCAACAGATATGTTCGAAGCAACACCCGGAGGTCGAGTCTTGCACTTCGGCATCCGGGAGCATGCGATGGGGTCAATTTTGAACGGCATCGCTCTAAGTGGCCACACAAGACCGTTTGCTGGAACTTTTTTGGTGTTTAGCGACTACATGAGACCAGCTGTGCGACTGGCGGCGCTAATGGGTGTTCCTGCAATTTATGTTTGGACTCATGATTCGATAGCACTTGGTGAGGATGGTCCAACCCATCAACCCATTGAACATCTAACAGCCTTGCGCGCAATCCCAAATCTCACTGTGATTAGACCTGCAGATGCCAACGAAACTTCGCAAGCTTGGCTAGCCGCCTTGAAAAACACCTCAGGTCCAACGGCTCTGGTGCTAACCAGACAAAATCTTCCAGTTATGGATAAATCAATAAACCCATCGCCTGAATTACTTCACAGAGGTGGTTATGTATTGGGTGATGCTCACAGTGAACCGGATGGATTGTTATTAGCCACCGGTAGTGAAGTTCCAATTGCTATGCAGGCGAAGGCTGAGCTAGAAACCGATGGTCATAAAATCAACGTGGTTTCGATGCCAAGCTTTGAGCTGTTTGACGCCCAGGACGACGCTTATAAAAACAATGTGCTTCCGAAGACGGTTACCAAGAGAGTTAGCGTTGAAGCAGGCTTGGCCATGCCGTGGGGCAAGTATGTTGGCAGTAGCGGTGCAAGTGTTTCCATTGAGACCTTCGGAGCTAGTGCCAGTTATGAAGTCTTATACGAAAAATATGAAATGACTGCAGAAAAAGTAGTCGCAACCTTCAAAGGATTGGATAACTAATGACAGACACCCTGAAGCAACTTACAGACCTCGGAGTCAGCGTTTGGCTGGATGATCTTTCCCGATCACGAATCAAATCAGGCGACCTGCAATCGCTGATTGAAAACAGAAGTGTTCGAGGAGTGACCACAAACCCAACTATTTTTGCTCAGGCTCTGGCAAACGCTGATGATTACTCCGATGCGGTGGCGCAATGCAAAGAGCAGGGACTTGATGCTGAACAGACCATATTTGAAATCACCAGTGAAGATGTTCGCATGGCTTGTGACATATTCAAACCAATATTCGAGGAATCAAAAGGCGTTGACGGTCGAGTTTCAATTGAAGTGAGCCCCCTACTGGCAAATGACACCGAGGGAACCATAGCCCAGGCGAAACAACTTTGGGAGAAGGTCGATAGAGAAAATCTGCTGGTTAAGATTCCCGCCACCAAAGAGGGCTTACCGGCCATAACTGAGGCCATCGCAGCCGGCATCAGCGTGAATGTCACTCTAATTTTCTCTCTAAATAGATACTCAGAGGTGATTGATGCCTACATGCGGGGTATCAGACAGGCAAGTGAAAATGGACACGATGTTTCTAAAATTCACTCAGTCGCGTCATTTTTTGTTTCAAGGGTCGATGCAAGCGTTGACAAATTATTGGAAGAGCACTCCCCCGAGGCTTCAAAGCTTAAGGGCAAAGCAGCAATCGCAAACGCCAGGTTGGCATACAGCCTGTTTTTGGATGAGTTTGTTTCAGCGAAGTGGAAGCCCATGGCTGATTTGGGTGCAAATGCCCAACGTCCACTGATGGCATCCACCGGGGTCAAAAACCCCGAATATTCCGAAACTATGTATGTCACCGAGCTTGCAGCTCCAAATTTAGTGAACACCATGCCTGAAAAGACGATGGAGGCGACTTATCAAAAAGGAGCCTTTAGCGGAGACACTATTACTCCAAATCTTGAACACGCATCAGCCGAGTGGCAGGCAATTGGTGAGCTGGTGGACCTTCGCTCTGTCACTAAGGAATTAGAAATAGACGGAGTTATGAAATTCAAACAAAGCTGGGGTGAGTTGTTGGAGACAGTGGAAAAAGCATTGGATTCAAAATAGATGTTCATCTCCCTGGGAACCAATATTCACAATGATGCAAAGTCAAGATTAGAGCTACTGGTAAAAAACTCCATTGCATCAAAAATATTCTCCAAAGACAGTTCACTATGGGGTGCGGAGGCTGAGCAGGAGGCCTCTATAAGACTGGGTTGGACGGATCCAATCGACACCGCGGGTGAGCTAGTTCCGCAAATCCTAAAACTGCGTGAGGAACTAAATTCAGCGGGCGTGAGCAGAGTTGTTCTTTGCGGAATGGGCGGAAGTTCACTTGCACCAGAGGTTATTTGCAAATCTGAAGGCGTGGAACTGTTTGTATTGGACAGCACCTCCCCCACAACTGTTAGAAATGCTTTGCAAGACTTGCAAAAGACAGTTGTGGTGGTTTCATCCAAAAGCGGAAGCACCGTGGAAACCGATAGCCAGAAGCGAATTTTTGAGCAGGAATTTCAAAAGGCTGGGATTGATCCCAGCTCAAGGATTGTAATTGTCACCGATCCCGGGTCACCTCTGATGCTGGATAGTCAAAAAAACGGCTACACCATTTTTGAAGCAGACCCCAACGTGGGAGGCCGTTATTCAGCTCTCACCGCTTTTGGTCTTGTTCCATCGGGGCTCGCTGGTGCAAACATTGCCAAATTAGTCTCGGAGGCGAAAACAATTCTGCCTGAGCTTTCTAGTGATAGTTCAGATAACCCAGCCATGGTTTTGGCAGCTTCAATCTCTGGTGAGAGATCCAGATTGTTGATTGACGATCAAGTAAGCAATCATCCGGGCTTTTCAGATTGGGTAGAGCAATTGATAGCCGAATCAACGGGGAAGGAAGGAAAAGGAATTCTTCCGGTTGCTGGTGATCATTCCGCAGAGATTGCAGCTAAAGCTGCGGATATATTGCCAGTAAATTTCTCAGTCAGTGAAGCCGGGGATGACTCTGTGAACATAAACGGCTCACTGGGTGAATTGTTTATGGTGTTTGAAACGGCAACCGCTGCGGCAGGATGGATACTGGGCATCAATCCATTTGATCAACCAGATGTTGAATCGGCTAAAAAAGCGGCACGCGAGAGTCTTGATTCATCTGCGGATCAGCCTTTCGGAGATATCCAGAAGGCCAAACAGCTCATTTCCAATATTCCGGCTCACGGTTATCTATCTGTGCAGCTTTATGCGAATCGACAAGACAACCCAAGCGTTGAAAGGCTACGCAAAAAATTGGTTGAGATTTCCAAAGTTCCAGTGACTATCGGCTGGGGTCCGAGGTTTCTGCACTCAACCGGTCAGTTTCACAAAGGTGGAAAAGCCGGAGGAAACTTCCTTCAAATTGTGCAAAGAGACCATGAGCTTGAAATCCCAGGCAAAGACTTTGGGTTTCAGAAGCTGATTGAAGCCCAGGCAGCGGGAGATGCAAAGGTGCTCTCGGATAAAGGTAGCGACGTGGTTCGGTTGGAAATTGAGCAGGGAGTTGATGTGATTGAGTTTCTGGAGCAGATAGTTGGCTAACCCTCTCAAAGACCCCCTCGATAAAAGACTTGCAAGGATTGCTGGCCCCAGTGGGCTAATAATTTTCGGAATAACCGGTGATCTTGCTCAAAAAAAGCTGCTGCCAGCTGTTTATGACCTCTCCAACAGGGGATTACTCCCCCCTTCTTTTTCCCTTGTTGGCTTCGGAAGACGTGAATGGAGCAATGAGCAATTCATAGACGTCGCCCGTGAGTCTGTGCGGGTTCATGCGCGAACAGGGTTCAACGAGAAGGTTTGGACCCAGTTGGTGGAGGGTTTCAGGTTCGTTTCGGGAAATTTCGATGATCCAGAGGCTTTTCAAAACCTAAAGCAAGAAATTGCAAGTCTTGATAAAAAAAGAGGAACCGCAGGCAACCATGCTTTTTATTTCTCGATACCTCCTGCAGATTTTCCAAAGGTGGCCAAACAACTCTCTGATTCTGGATTGGCAGATGCCGATGAAGGTCAGTTCCGCAGGGTCGTAATTGAAAAACCATTTGGGTCAAATTTGGAAACCGCAGTCGAATTAAATAAAACAATTGAGGAAGTCTTCGAACCCGAGAGTGTTTTCCGAATTGATCACTACCTTGGAAAAGAAACTGTTCAAAACATACTTGCGCTTCGTTTTGCCAATCGCATGTTTGAACCATTGTGGAATTCAAATCACATAGATCACGTGCAAATTACCATGGCCGAAGAAATAGGAATCGGTTCAAGAGCAGGTTATTACGACGGCATCGGGGCAGCCAGAGACGTGATTCAAAACCACCTGCTGCAACTATTGGCGCTGACCGCAATGGAGGAGCCAAATAGCTTTAATGCAGATGATCTGAGGCAGGAAAAGGAAAAGGTATTGGCCGCGGTCAAGTTGCCCGAGAAACTCAATGAACACACAGCGCGTGGTCAATACTCCGCAGGATGGCAGGGTGCGCAGGAAGTTGGCGGGTATCTTCAGGAGCCGGGAATGCCCAAAAAAAGCAACACTGAAACATTTGCTGCCATGAGGTTAGATATCGGAACTCGCAGATGGTCAGGAGTTCCTTTTTACCTTCGAACGGGTAAAAGGCTTGCCAGAAGGGTCACTGAAATTGCAGTGGTTTTCAAACGCGCTCCGCAGCAATTATTTGCGGAGTCTCAGACCAGACTCTTAGGCGAAAATGCTCTTGTTATCAGGGTGCAACCAGATGAAGGTGTGACTATTAGATTTGGCTCCAAAGTTCCGGGCGTGGGTATGCAGGTTAGAGATGTCACCATGGATTTTGGATATGGACATGCTTTTACGGAGGACTCGCCAGAAGCTTATGAAAGATTGATTCTTGATGTGTTGCTCGGTGAACCACCACTTTTCCCAAGGCAGCGCGAAGTTGAGCTCAGCTGGCAGATCCTTGATCCAATTGTGAAATTTTGGACCGGAGCAGGCCAGCCAGAGAGTTATCAGCCTGGTAGCTGGGGTCCAACAAGTGCTCATGACATGCTTGAAAAAGATGGAAGGGTTTGGAGGCGTCCTTGATAGTAGATCTCCCAGACACCACAGTGTCAAAGGTAAGTAAAAAACTCTCCAATCTTCGCGAGGAGGGCGGTGTTGTTGCCCTTGGGCGAGTATTGACGCTTCTTATTCAAACTGATTTCAGAAGGATCGAAGAGGTTGTGGAGGCGGCCAATGCCGCAAGTCGTGCCCATCCGGCCAGAGTGATTGTTTTAGCTGATGAGGTAGATGTTCCAGGCGAGGCTCGCTTGGATGCTCAAATCAGGGTTGGCGGTGATGCAGGAGCCAGCGAAGTGGTCATCTTAAGAGCTTATGGAGGTCTGGCCCAGTCACTGAACGGTTTAGTTGGGGGGCTTCTGTTGCCAGATGCACCAATCGTGGTCTGGTGGCCAAATTCATGCCCTGAATCTCCCGCAAAAGCTGATTTGGGTCAAATCGCAACAAGGAGAATTACCGATAGCGCCAATCAGTCAAATCCGCAGAAATACCTTGAGCAGTTAGCCAAAAACTACCAACCCGGTGATGGGGATATGGCATGGACGCGTTTGACTCTTTGGAGATCACAGCTGGCATCCCTGTTTGATCGTATTTCCAGTGAGGAAATTGAAAGTGTTGAAGTAGTAGGTTCTGAACTGAGCCCATCGGCTGACCTTCTGGCCGCCTGGTTTCGGGTGAAGCTTGGCGTCAAGACTGAGATTTCTAGAAAACACAAGGGCAAAAATGTGTTGGGCATTGGTGGTGTAAAGATTCACTATAAGAGTGGCGAACTAAAGATGATGCGAAGTGCAGAGGTTGCGAAAATCAAGCAAACTGGATTGCCAAGTGCCTCAATTTTGCTTCCAAGAAGGTCAGTCGTTGATTGTTTGGTTGAAGAAATGCGATTTATGGGCCCCGATGAAACCTATGCGGAGGTGCTCAAAGGTGGCTTCAGGTGAGACAGATACAGGTTTATCCAGATTCGGATCAACTAGTTGAAGCGGTAGTTGAGCAATCATTGGAGCTACTTTCTGGCATGGAAAATCCAAGAGTTGCACTTTCCGGAGGAGGCACCGGGGTATTAATCGCGGCTGGTCTAATTCAGGCTCTTAGTGCTTCTAATCAGCTGCAAAAAGTGATGTTTTTTATGGCAGACGAGCGTTTTGTCGAGATTGATGACCCACAGAGCAACCTTGGGCAAATAAAGACACTTATTGGCGATCTCAATCCAAACATCTACTCCTTTGAACTTCCGCCAGAGACAACCATTATGGAATCGGTTTCTAGGGCCAATGAAGATTTAGGAGAGAAATTCAGTTTTGATTTGGCATTGATGGGTTGTGGACCTGATGGACACACCGCCAGTCTATTTCCAGGGCATGATTACCCGGAGCAGACTGTAATCGCAGAGACAAACTCCCCCAAGCCTCCTGCTCAGCGCATCAGCTTCGGATATAGCGTTTTTCAAAGAAGTTCAAATGTGTGGTTTGTTGCAAGCGGGGCCGAAAAGGCAACCGCGGTGAGTCAGGGACTGATTGGTAACTCGGAGCTTCCGGTTGGAAGGATTACAGGAATAAACACAACCAATTGGTTCATTACCGAAGAATTGGCTTAGCGCTTACCTGCAGCTTTTTCGATTGCGATTCTGCGCTCTCTAACCTTATTCAACGCATCTGCCAAGATTTGTTCGGCCTCTTTGTCGGTTCTTCTTTCTTGAACATATGCAAGGTGGGTTTTATAAGGCTCTACTTTTGAGACCTGCGGTGGGTTATTTTTGTCCTGACCCGCAGGAAGACCGCAATTTGGGCAGTCGATTTCTACCGGAATCTCTTCGATTGGAACATCTGCAGAGAATTGTGGGTGAAATTCGTGACCGTTTATGCAGTAGTAGCTTTTTGAGACACGCTCGGCCTCTACTCCTCTAAAGCGCTCTCCCATGGGACCAGCGCCAACCCTTGCTCCTCGTATCGAACTATTACTCATTTATGCGATACCAAACCTTGTAAATAGACCAAGAACTATGATCACCGCGACCCAAACAAGACCCAAAATGACGGTGATTCTATTTAGGTTTCGCTCTGCAACTCCCGATGAGCTCATGGCGTTGGATACGCCACCACCGAACATATCTGCGACTCCGCCACCTCTTCCTTTATGCAAAAGAATCAGTAGAGTCAAGATAACGCTCGTGATTGCAAGTAAAACTAAAAGTGCTGTGTGCAGTGCTTCCAAAATAACCTCTCAACGGTCAGCAATTATACGCCGATGTGCTCTCTAAACCTAGCTATGTTGGCAAATTCCTCACTGTCCAAGCTGGCTCCACCGACTAATACCCCATCAATATTGGGCATTTTCATAAAACTTGCAACATTATTTGCCTTCACAGACCCACCGTAGAGAATTCTGACCGCATTGGCAAACTCTTCCCCGCGCGCCTGCACTAAACCATTTCTAATCATTTGACTGATTTCCTCTGCTTGTTCTGCAGTCGCAACCTCACCCGTTCCGATAGCCCAAACCGGCTCATAGGCAATGACTAGGTTTTCAATTTCTACGCCATCAATTGCTGCCAAGCTTTGGTTTACGGATATATCTTTCTGATCCGCATTCCTCTCATCCAAGGTCTCCCCAACGCAAAGAATCGGCGTTAACCCGTGACGCACGGCAGCCTTGATCTTGGCCTGCACTTGTAGGTCGTCCTCACCATGAATGGAGCGTCGTTCGCTGTGGCCGACAAGCACATACTGGCAATTTAGTTTTGCAAGAAACTCCCCACTTACATCACCTGTAAAAGCACCAGAATCTTGATCAGATAAATCCTGAGCTCCCAGTACCAGTTTGAAGCCTTCGGCATCAATGAGGGTCTGTGCACTGCGAAGGTCGGTAAATGGGGGTGTGATCAACACCTCGACCTGCTCGTGATCAAAATCAGCATCGGAGAGAGTCCAGGAAAGTTTCTGAATCAATGCGATGGCCTGCTGGTGGTCCAGGTTCATTTTCCAATTGCCAGCTATTAGCGGTGTTCTAGTCATTTAGTGCCTCCAGTCCAGGGAGGGATTTTCCCTCTAGGTATTCAAGTGAAGCTCCCCCACCGGTTGAGATGTGACCAAATTGGTTATCTTCAAAACCGAAGTGTCTAACTGCCGCAGCGCTGTCGCCGCCACCAACCACACCAAATCCATCCATTTTTGTGAGTGCTGTAGCTACGGTTTTGGTTCCATGAGCGAATGCGTCGAATTCGAATACACCCATTGGCCCATTCCAAAAAACTGTTTGGCTATCCTCAATGGCTTTGCTGAAAATCTTGGCTGACTCGGTGCCTATGTCCAATCCGATACCTGACTCTCCAAAGGGTGAGCTGTTGAAGCTCTCAACTGCGACATTCGCATATTCGGCATCTGCTGCAAAACCGCTAGCAACCACCACATCAACCGGCAAAATAAGTTCAACCCCAAGTTGTTTCGCCCTAGAGATATATTCTCGGGCTGTTTCAAGTTGGTCTTGTTCTAGAAGTGAGTTGCCAACCTCGTGTCCAATAGCTTTTAGGAAGGTAAACATCATTCCCCCACCAATTAGCAGTTTGTCCACCTTTGGAAGCAATGCATCTATGACCCCCAACTTGTCACTGACCTTGCTGCCTCCCAAAACTAGCGCGTAGGGCCTTTTTGGGTTCTCAGTTAGCGTTTTCAGCACTGTGAGCTCTTGCTCGATGGTTCTGCCGGCGACGCTTTGAGCCAACTTTGCAAGCTCATAGACACTTGCTTGCTTTCTGTGAACTACACCGAATCCATCAATCACCACATGCGTGCTGTGTCCCAAAACCTTTTTGGCATAGGTTTCGCGTTCATTTTCTGACTTAGAGGTTTCAGCGGCATCAAACCTTAGATTTTCAAGTAGCAAGATGCTCTCTTGTCCTGAGGATTCTCCGACTGATTTGAATTCGATTTTGGGGTATTTATTCTGCAGGTATTCAAAAACTGGCTTCAGACTATCTTTTTCGTTTTTGCCCTCGGGTCTTCCAAGATGCGAACAAATAACTGGTCTTCCATTTTTTGAAATTACTTCATCAATGGTTCTAACCGCGGCATCAATTCTTCCAGCGTCTTGGATTGAGCCTTCATCGATAGGTACGTTCAAATCGCAACGTATTACGACCTGCTCCCCAGCAAATGAGTCTATGGAGTCTAGGAATCGAAGCATTAGAGTTTGCTGGCGACTAGCTCGGTGAGCTCGACGAGTCGATTTGAATATCCCCACTCGTTGTCATACCAACTACTGATTTTCACTGTGTTGTCTATCACTCTCACCAGACCCGCATCAAACACAGAGCTGTGTGCATCTCCGACAATGTCAGATGACACCAGTGGAGCTTCTGAATACATCAAAATACCCTTTAGTGGTCCCTCTGCAGCTTCTTTATAAGCGGCTTTAATTTCCTCTAATGTCACCGTGGCCTTGGTGGTTAGAGTCAAATCAGTAATCGATCCGGTGGGAACAGGAACCCTTAGAGCAAACCCATCCAGTTTTCCGTTTAGCTCTGGCATAACCAGACCAATGGCCTTTGCGGCACCAGTGGAGCTTGGGACGATGTTGACAGCGGCAGCTCTTGCGCGCCTCAAATCACTGTGTGGGCCATCCTGCAGGTTTTGATCTGCCGTGTAGGCGTGCACGGTGGTCATCAAACCGTTTTCAATCCCCCACTTATCGTGAAAGACCTTCGCAAGCGGTGCAAGACAATTAGTGGTGCATGATGCATTAGAAATGATGTGGTGGTTCTCTGGATCGTATAGGTGCTCATTTACACCAATAACAAATGTTGCATCCTCGTTTGTGGCGGGTGCAGAAATCAAAACTTTCTTTGCGCCTGCATCAATGTGAGCTTTTGCTTTTTCAGCATTTGTGAAAATTCCAGTTGATTCAATGACAATCTCGACTCCAAGATCGCCCCAACCCAAATCTGCTGGATTACGCTCTGCCAAAACCTTAATTTTTTTATCGCCAACAACAATTGAGTCACCCTCGACACTCACATCGTGCCCAAGACGTCCCCCAACGGAGTCGTATTTCAGTAGATGAGCAAGCCCAGCCGGGTCTGAAAGGTCATTGACGGCAACAACCTCGAGGTTACTCCCCTGCTCCAGGGCAGCTCTTAGATAGTTTCTTCCAATTCGGCCAAAGCCATTAATTCCAATACGAGTCATTACATCTCCAGAAAGTAGTTATTTCGATGGCGCATGATTCTCACACACGCCATCGATTAGAACCGTTTCAGCCTAGCAGGAGGCTTGCTGCGTTTGCCTTTGCAGCTGCGAAACGCCTCTCAACGTCTTCCCAGTTGACGATATTCCAAAAGGCTTTTACGTAATCTCCCTTGACGTTTTTGTAATCGAGGTAGAAAGCATGCTCCCACATGTCAAGCATCAACAGCGGGGTGGTTAGTACTGGAACGTTTCCCTGCTGGTCATAAAGCTGATTGATTACTAGGCGTGAACCAACTGCATCCCATGCAAGCAATGCCCAGCCTGAACCTTGAATACCAAGCGCTGCAGCATTGAAATGAGCTACAAATTTGTCATAGTCACCGAAAAACTCAGTAATTGCAGCTTCCAACTCACCAGTTGGTCGATCCTTGGCATCTGGGCCCATGTTTTTCCAAAAAATGCTGTGATTAGTGTGCCCACCGAGGTGAAAAGCGAGGTCTTTTTCTAATTTGGGCAGATTGCCGAAGTTTCCGGTATCTCTAGCCTCAGCCATTTGCTCCAAGGCTTGATTTGCCCCTGCAACGTAAGCTGCGTGGTGTTTTGAGTGGTGAAGCTCCATAATCTGACCACTGATTGATGGATCCAATGCTCCGTAGTCGTAATCTAACTCTGGAAGTGTGTATGTCATTTAATGACTCCTTTCAATAACTACATTGTTCATAGCCAGGGGATATTCCCTAACTAGTCCTGATTCTGCATTCCCTGCAACGCCTCTTCGGTGTCTGGAATGCCTAACTCTTCGGCTTTTTTATCAGCCATTGCCAACAACCGCCTTATTCGTCCAGCGATAGCATCTTTAGTCATTGGTGGACTGGCCAATCGACCTAGCTCATCCAGAGATGCGTTTTGGTGCTCCAGTCGGAGCTCTCCCGCGTATTTCAAGTGTTCTGGAACCTCATCCGCGAGGATTTCAAGAGCTCTTTGCACCCTTGCCCCGGCTGCCACAGCTGCCTGCGCGCTTCTTCGCAGGTTTGCATCATCAAAATTTGCCAGTCGCTGATTAGGCATTTGGTTTCCACGTCTTTGGCGAATTTCATCCCATTGCAACCAAGCCTGCTCGGCTCCCAGCAACTTCATCATGGTAGCGATTGCCTCGGGTTCGCGAACCATGACTCTGTGAGTTGCACGAACTTCTCGGGTCTTGGCTGGAACCTCAAGTCTTCGGGCAAGGCCCACAAGCGCCATTGCTGCTTCATTTGTTGGCGCAACTACTTCAAGTGAGACCATTTTCGCTGGATCTGACAAAACACCAGATGCCATGAATGCCCCTCTCCAGGCACTTATTGCTTCTTCGATGGTGGAACTCACCAAACTCGCAGGTAATCCCCTTACAGGCTTTCCTTTGACGTCTATGAGGCCAGTCTGTCTAGCTAGCAACTCGCCGTGGCCTGTCACCCTCAAAAGATAACCTTTGTCTCTTTTGCTGGTGGCGTTTATTACGGAGATTTCAGATCTTGTGGAGAACACCTCCCCTAAAACCTTGGAGATTCTTCTTGCCAACTCTGATTCTGATAGCTCAACTTCGATGGCGATACGACCACTGATCAAATGCAGTCCACCACAAAATCTCAGTAGTGTTGCAAGCTCAGCAACTTTAGACTCAGATCTTGCAAGCTTCACCTGAGCCATTTGAAGCCGAGCTTCAGATGTTAATGACAATTACTCTCTCCCCAAATCTCTGTGGTTCACTCTCACGCGGAGCTCCTCGCCCGCAAGCATATCGGCCAGTTGATTAGCCAGGGTTACAGAGCGATGCTTTCCTCCGGTGCACCCGATTGCAATGCTGACGAAACGTTTATTCTCAATTCGATAACCACTAAACACTTTTTCAAGCATCTCTCTCATGCTCTCTAAAAATCCTGATGCGAGATCTGATTCCATGACGGCTTGCTGCACTTTTGGGTCGTTCCCCGTTAGTTTACGAAGCTTTTCATTCCAGTGCGGGTTAGGCAAGAATCTAGCATCAAAAATCATGTCTGCATCTGCAGGGGTTCCATATTTGAACCCGAAGGATTGAATTATTAGTTGTAGTTGATTGGCGTCTTCACCGAATTCTTCCAAAACACGAGTGCCCAGCTGGTGAACGTTTAAATCGCTACTGTCAATCACCACATCAGCACTCTCGCGGATTTCGATTAGTTTCTGCCGCTCCTTTGCAATTCCATCCAATAGCCCGCCATCTCCTTGCAAGGGGTGTGGTCTTCTAACCTGTTCAAACCGCTTCACAAGTGACTGATCACTGGCCTCTAAAAAAATCATTCGTAGATTTATTTCAGCTTCTCTAAGCTTGGAAATGTTTTCTGAAAGTTCATCAAAAAAATCGCCTCCCCTAACATCAATCACCACAGCGAGCTTGCCTAGGGGGCTTGTTCTGTAATGCAAAAGCTCGGAGATGGGAGGAAGCATTTGTGGAGGCAGGTTATCAACCACGTACCACCCCTGGTCTTCAAGCGTGTTGGCAACTGTTGAACGCCCGGCACCACTCATTCCAGTGACAATCAGTAGTTCTGCCTTCTCTGCCTCAGTCATTACTCCCCTTCTATAATCAAGATTACTGATTATCGCCCGCTGTTTCCTCTGAATTTGCAGGTTGATTATTTAGATGGGTTTGTATGTGCTTTGCCAATTCCGGTCCAATGCCCGGCAAATCACTTATTTCTTCAGCGGTTGCAGTTCTAAGTCTTGAGGCTGATCCGAATCTTCTAAGCAGTTGCTTTGCTCTTTTTTCTCCTAAACCATTGATTTCCAGAAGTTGACTCTGAATGCTCCGGCTTCGTTTTTTTCGCTGGGCTTCAATGGCGAACCTATGTGCCTCGTCCCTAATTCGCTGGAGAAGAAATAGCTCATCACTAGTTCTTGGGAGAATAACTGGATAATCAACGTCTGCTATCCACACTTCTTCCAATCTCTTTGCAATGCCGCAGGCGGCGATATCTTCAATTCCACTGTCTTTCAGCGCCCTTGCTGCAGCATTTACTTGTGGCAAACCCCCATCAATCAGTAAAAGACCTGGTCTGTAACTAAATTTTGACTCAGGAGCTGTGTCCTGGAGGTATTTCAACCTGCGCATCAACACTTGATAGATGGCATCTGTGTCATCAACAAAGTTTTCGATATTGAAGCGTCTGTACTGAGTTTTTTTGCTGAGGCCGTCTTCGAAGACAACCATTGAGCCAACTGCCCCTGTGCCACCAAGGTGCGAGATGTCAAAACATTCAATTCGAAGCGGGGCAACTTCTAGGCCAAGTGATTTCTGAATTCCCGCCAACGCGTCTGCTCTGGTGGTGAAATCCACACTTCGTTTTGATTTGTAATTACCCAAAGTATGTTTCGCATTGGCCTCTGCTGTTTGGGAAAGCGTTCGTTTATCCCCACGCTGAGGAATTCTGAGGCTAACTTTTGAGCCACGCTTATCAGTGAGCCATTTCTCAAGTGATTCAATGTTTGTTGGAAGTGTTGGGACCAAAATCTCTTTTGGAACAGAATTTGGCTCGATGTTGGGCTTCTCCTCATAAACATCTTTGATGAGCTGCTCTACTATTTCTGAATCCTGCATGTCTTCAGCCAAGTCCATCACAAAACCTTTATTGCCTCGAATTCTTCCGCCTCGGACAATGAAAAAACTAACTGCAGCATTCAGCTCATCTCTTGCAAGGCCGAAAAGATCAGCATCTGTTTGATCCTGCATGACAATCGTGGATTTTTCCAGGACTCTCTCGAGTGCATTGATGTCATCCCTTAGTTGCGCTGCATACTCATATTGTTGACCTTCACTAGCCTGCTTCATCTTCTCCTGCATGGATTTCAGGTAGCTGTTATCCCCGCGATTCATAAAATCCCCAAGTGCTTTGGCAATTGACTTATGCGCTGGTTTTTCTATCCTTCCAACACAAGGGGCGCTGCATTTTCCTATCTCTGCCAAAATGCAGGGTCTTTGATTTTTCTTAGCATTGTCATAAACGCTTCGAGAGCAGCTTCTAACTGGAAAAACCTTTAGCAAGTTATCGAGTGTTTCTCTGATTGCCCATGCTTGGGTATAGGGACCAAAATACTTAACACCTTTGAGTTCACGGTTTCTGGTGACAAAGGCCCTTGGTACTTCGTCTTTCATACTTATAGCTAGATATGGATAACTCTTATCGTCTCTAAAGCGCACATTGAATAACGGCTCGTATTGTTTGATCCACATGAACTCCAGCTGCAAGGCCTCGTATTCTGAGTCCACGATTGTCCAGGTCACATCTTTAGCGGTTTCCACCATTCGTTGGGTTCGTTCGTGCAGTTTTGAATGATTACCAAAATAACTACTTAGCCGAGATCTTAGATTTTTTGCTTTGCCGACATAGATAACCCTGCCGTTACCATCCATGAACCTGTAAACACCGGGATTGGTGGGAATGGAACCCGTTTCTGGACGAAAACTTGGCTTGTTCATTAGAGGATCTCAGCTAAAAACTCTCCGGTATGTGAACCAGCCGTTTTGCTTACCTTCTCAGGTGTTCCCTGAGCCACAACTTTTCCTCCACCATCGCCACCCTCGGGACCCATGTCAATAACCCAATCGGCACTGCGAATAACATCTAAATTGTGCTCGATTACAACAACTGAATTTCCTTTATCAACCAAGCTATTCAAAACCGCCAACAACTTGCTGACATCCTCAAAATGCAATCCCGTGGTTGGCTCATCAAGCACATAAATGCTTCTGCCGTTACTACGCTTTTGCAGCTCAGTGGCCAGCTTCACCCTTTGCGCCTCTCCACCAGATAAAGTCGTCGCGCTTTGACCCAAACGAACATAGCCCAAACCAACCTCCACCAAAGTATCCAGGTATCTAGCGATTGAACTTATGGGCTTGAAAAATTCAGCCGCATCTGAAATTGGCATCTCCAAGACATCCGAAATTGTCTTGCCTTTGTAGTGAACCTGCAGTGTCTCGCGGTTGTATCTTGCTCCCTTGCAGTCTTCGCAAACGACATAAACATCGGGCAAAAAATTCATTTCGATGCGAATTGTTCCATCTCCACTGCAAGTTTCACAGCGTCCGCCTTTTACATTGAAACTAAATCGACCCTGCTGATACCCCCTTATCTTTGCTTCCTGAGTGTCAGCGAAGAGTTTACGGATGCGATCAAACACACCTGTATAGGTTGCAGGATTACTCCTTGGTGTTCTGCCAATCGGGTTTTGATCTACGTGGACCACCTTGTCCAGATTTTCAACACCTTCAACCCGCACATGTTTGCCAGGAACCAGTTTGGCTTTATTTAGGGAATTGGCAAGTGTTTGATACAAAACATCATTAATCAGTGAGGATTTTCCACTTCCGCTGACCCCGGTAACGGCTGTGAAAACACCCAAGGGGATATTCAAATCAACGTTTTTTAGATTATTTGCCTTGGCCCCAACAATTTTTAGCTTTTCAGGCTTGGGTTTACGGCGTTTTTTAGGAGTTTGTATTTGTAGCTGCCTTGAGAGATATTTGCCAGTCAGTGAATCATGATTTTTTAGGATGCTTTTGTGACTTCCACTGTGAACTACCCGACCACCTTCTAGTCCTGCAGTTGGACCGATATCCACCAGCCAGTCGGCAGCCAATATTGTGTCCTCATCGTGCTCAACAACAATCAACGTATTCCCTAGATCTCTTAGGCGCTCAAGGGTTTGAATAAGCCTTCTGTTATCTCTTTGATGAAGACCAATGCTCGGTTCATCCAAAACATAGAGAACACCTGTCAGTCCAGCACCTATTTGGGTAGCCAGCCTGATTCGTTGTGCCTCTCCCCCAGATAAAGAACCTGCACTTCTTTCCAAGTTGAGATAGCCCAGTCCAACCGATAATAAAAACTCGAGGCGAGCCCTGATTTCTCTTAAGACCTGACCTGCAATTTTTGAATCCTTTTCACTGAGTTCAAGGGAGTCAAAAAAATCAAAACACTCAATCAAGCTAAGTTTTACTACATCGTGAATCGATTGCTCAGAAACCTTCACAGCCAAAACTTCTGGTCTGAGCCTTGCGCCATCACACTCTGGACATGGAATTTCTCTTAGGTAGCCCGCATACTTTCCGCGCATGTAATCACTGTCGGTTTCGTTGTATTTGCGCTCCACATAGGGCAAAACTCCTTCAAACCCACTGGTGTAGCGCATTTCTCTTCCGTATCTAGAACGCCATTTCACCTGCACCTTGAAATCATTGCCATACAAAATGGCCTGCTGAACTTCTTCTGGGATTTTTTCCCAAGGTGTATCCAAATCAAAGTCGAGATCATCAGCTAAACCTTTGAGCAGTCTCACAAAGTAGTTATAGAGACCTTTGCCTTGGGTTGACCATGGGATTATGGCACCCTCCGTGAGGCTTTTACCCGGGTCACCAATTACAAGTTCTGGATCCACTGCCATTTTTACACCAAGGCCCGAACATTCTGGACACGCACCAAATGGAGCGTTGAAACTAAAAGTTCTAGGCTCGATGTCGGTGAGTGCGAGTTGGTGTTGATTTGGACAGCTGAGATTTTCACTAAAGGTTCTAGATGTGCCTTCATCTAGAAAATCAATTACAACTCGTCCATCAGCCAGATTCAAAGCAGTTTCAACTGAATCGGTTAGTCGATTCGATATGTCTTGGCGAATCACCATTCGGTCCACAACGACACTTATGTCGTGTTTGAAAGATTTTTTTAGAGGTTTGGCATCTGCAAGCACTACCTGCTCGCCATCAACTATCGCCCTTGCGTAGCCTTGGGCTTGTAAAGAAGAGAATAAATCCGCGAACTCCCCCTTTTTTTGCTGGATTATTGGGGCCAGCACTAAAAATCTAGTGCCCTCTTCCTCTGTTAGAAGTTGATCAACTATCTGCTGTGGTGATTGACGAGAAATAATCTCACCGCATTGATGACAGTGTGGAGTTCCGATTCTGGACCACAACAATCTCAGGTAATCGTGTATTTCGGTAATTGTTCCGACAGTAGAGCGGGGGTTTCGGTTGGTTGATTTCTGATCAATGGAAACCGCTGGGGAAAGCCCCTCGATGAAATCAACATCTGGTCTATCCACCTGGCCCAGAAACTGCCTGGCGTAAGCACTCAGGGATTCAACGTATCTTCTTTGTCCCTCCGCGAAAATGGTGTCAAAGGCTAGCGAGGATTTCCCGGAACCGCTGAGGCCTGTGAAAACCACCAATTTGTCCTTTGGGATTTCCAAATCAATGTTTTTAAGGTTATGCACGCGTGCACCCTTCACGTGCAGGACGTTGCCTGTGGGTTTTTCTATGTGCATGTATTCCTTATGCGTGTCCAGCAGATTCCATCTGCCTTACTTCGCGCTTTAGTTCGCTGATTTCATCACGAATTCTGGCTGCTAATTCGAATTGTAGTTCATCCGCAGCCGAGCGCATTTGCGCATCCAGTTCTGCAATAGTTTCCAAAAGCTGTTTCTTTCCAGCACCGGCAATAGAGGTTCTGCCCCTCATGGGCTCAGTTGAGCTTTTTCGCTTGGGTTCGTATTTCAGGCTCTCCAATAAACTCTCCGTGTCAGCCTGCTCCCTCGCCAACTGATCAGTGATGTCGGAGATGTGTTTTCTTAGAGGTGTTGGATCAATGCCGTTGATCTTGTTGTATTCAATTTGCTTTGTTCTGCGACGCTCAGTTTCATCCATTGCTCGTTTCATCGAATCAGTAACCTTATCGGCATAGAGATGAACCTCACCATTTACGTTTCTTGCTGCACGTCCAATGGTTTGAATCAAAGAGGATGTCGACCTGAGAAAACCCTCTTTATCAGCATCCAGAATCGACACCAGCGAAACTTCGGGGAGATCAAGACCTTCCCTCAGTAAGTTGATTCCAATTAGGACGTCATAGATTCCCTGACGTAGCTCTCTCAAAAGCTCAACTCTTCTTAGAGTGTCAACATCACTGTGAAGATAGCGAACCCTGACACCAGCTTCAGTGAAGAAATCTGTAAGTTCTTCGGCAAGTTTTTTGGTCAATGTAGTGACCAGAACCCGTTCGTTTTTCTCTGACCGTTTTCTAACCTCTTCTAAAAGGTCATCGATCTGACCCTTGGCAGGTTTCACGACCAATTTTGGATCAACCAAACCAGTGGGCCTAATAATTTGCTCTACGAAACCATCACCCTTTTCCAATTCATATTTCGCAGGCGTGGCTGATAGATAAACAGTTTGTCCAGTTCGTTCTAAAAACTCATCAAACCTTAAGGGCCTGTTATCAAGGGCCGAAGGCAATCTGAAACCGTGTTCCACCAGGGTTCGCTTTCTGGAGGCGTCCCCCTCATACATCCCACCAACCTGCGGAACTGTGACGTGAGATTCATCGATTACAGTTAGGAAGTCTTCAGGGAAGTAATCAAGCAAACAGCTAGGTGGGTCGCCTTTTTCTCTTCCGTCAATGTGTCTGGAATAGTTTTCGATACCTGAACAGAACCCAAGTTCTCTAATCATCTCTAAATCAAAATTGGTTCGCATCTTGATTCGCTGCGCTTCTAGAAGCTTTCCTTGCGTTTCTAATTCCCTGTGTCGCCCCTCAAGTTCTTCCTCTATTGCCTCAATGGCCTTCCCCATTCTTTCTGCTGGAGCCACGTAGTAACTAGCAGGAAAAATGGCAACAGTGTCCAGCTCATTTAATATTTCCCCTGTCAGCGGGTGAATGTTGTAAATCTTTTCGATTTCATCTCCGAAGAATTCAATCCTTGTTGCCTGCTCATCGTAAACAGCGATAATCTCAACCGTGTCACCCTTGACCCTGAAATTTCCTCTAGAGAAGTCAATATCGTTTCTTTGGTATTGAATCTGCACAAATTCTCTAATCAGTTCATCACGATCAATTCTTTGCCCAACGTGCAAAGCAACGGCCTGCCCAAGATACTCCTTGGGTGCGCCAAGACCATAAATGCAGCTGACGGTGGAGACAACGATTACATCCCGCCTACTAAGAAGGCTCATTGTGGCTGAATACCGCAGACGCTCGACCTCTTCGTTGATGGTTGCGTCTTTTTCAATGAAGGTGTCGGATTGAGGAACATACGCTTCTGGTTGGTAGTAGTCGTAGTAGCTAACGAAATATTCAACCGCGTTGTCTGGAAACATTTGCTTGAACTCATTGGCAAGTTGAGCGGCAAGCGTTTTGTTGTGAGCCAAAATCAGCGTAGGTCTTTGAATCTCTTCAATAAGCCATGCTGTTGTCGCACTTTTTCCGGTTCCAGTCGCACCAAGCAAAACCACATCTGGTTCACCGTCTCTAAGTCTTTTAGCAAGTTCAGCAATAGCTTTTGGCTGGTCCCCACTTGGTTGATAGTCACTCACTGCCTTAAAAGGCTTATATTCTCGGCGAGGTTCCACCTTTAGCTAAACCCCAATTTCCGCTTTCTCATTTCCTCTAAATCATTCCATAACTGATTCACGGCCAATTCAAGCTCAACCAGGGAGCAGTCGCTGTCGATCACCTGATTGGCTATTTCTTCTCTGGCTTTTCTGGAAGTCTGTGAAGAAAGTCTTGATATCGCTTCAGCTTCGTTCATTTCTCTCGTTTCAACCAGGCGTTTGATTCTGGTTTGTTCAGATGCCTCAACTGTTACCACGTAATCGAATTGGTAGTCGTGCTTAGATTCCACAAGCAAGGGGATTTGATAAATCACCACTCCCTCGGCTTTTTCAAATAAGTAAGTGGAACGAGTGCGAATCAAGGGGTGAAGAATATTTTCTAGTTTGAGTCTTTTTTGTGGATCTCCAAAGACTATTTCAGCGAGCTTGGCCCTGTTCAACTGCCCGTCAGAAAATAACTCTTCACCAAAGACGTTGGAGATTTCCTCTGCTCCCTCAGAACCCACAGCCACCACTTCTCTGGCTACCAGGTCTGAATCGATTACAGTCGCGCCTAATTTTTCAAGCATTGCGGCAACAGTTGATTTGCCGCTGGCAATTCCGCCGGTCAGTGCGACCAGAAGATCTGCCATTACTGCTTATTCCCCTTGACTGAGTTTGTCCCTCAGTGCCGCCAAGGATTCATCCTCGGCCAAGGTTCCTGCGTCAGATTCTTTTGAATCACTTTGCTCTGGAGCTGTCTCTGGGACATCAGCTAAACGAGCATTGATTTCTTTGACCTGGGTCTTGTGTAGCTCCCAGCGATTTTGAGCCGCTGAGTATTCACTCTCCCATTTGGTGCGGGCTTCTTCGTAGCCTGATTTCCATTCGTTGGTTTCAGGATCGAATCCCTCGGGGTATTTGTAGTTACCCTGATTGTCATACTCTGCACTCATTCCATAAAGCACTGGGTTGAAGTCACTTCCCTCTGGGTCAACTTCCTCGCTGGCCTGCTTCAGGCTCAAGCTAATGCGACGACGTTCTAGGTCGATGTCAATCAACTTCACAAACACTTCCTGGTTTACATCAACAACCTGGTCGGCATGTTCGATGTGTTTACTGGAAAGTTCAGAGATGTGAACAAGACCTTCGATGCCATCTGCAACGCGAACAAACGCACCAAATGGAACAATCTTTGTGATTTTTCCGGGTGTGTACTGTCCAATTGCGTGAGTCCTGGCGAATAGCTGCCATGGGTCTTCTTGGGTTGCCTTCAATGACAGTGAAACTCGTTCACGGTCATTGTCTATCTCCAAAACCTCAACGGTTACCTCTTGGCCAACTTCAACAACTTCGCTGGCGTGGTCAATGTGTTTCCAGCTGAGCTCACTAACGTGAACAAGACCATCAACGCCACCAAGATCAATAAATGCACCGAAGTTCACAATCGAAGAGACTGTTCCGGTTCGGACCTGTCCCTTGGCAAGGTCATTTAGCAGTGTTGAGCGAGAGGCTGACTGTGACTCTTCAAGCAATGCTCTACGAGACAAAACCACGTTGTTGCGGTTTTTATCCAATTCCAAAATCTTGGCATCCATTTCCTCGCCCAAGTATGGTGCGAGATCGCGGACTCTGCGGAGTTCAATCAAAGACGCTGGGAGGAATCCACGCAGTCCGATATCTACAATCAGACCACCCTTGACAACCTCAATGACCACGCCTTTGACAACGCCGTCTGCTTCCTTGATTTTTTCAACATCACCCCATGCGCGCTCATACTGTGCACGCTTTTTGGAAAGAATCAATCTTCCCTCTTTATCTTCTTTCTGAAGGACTAGGGCCTCCACCTTGTCGCCAGGCTTAACGATTTCGTCTGGGCTGGTATCTTGGCGGATTGAAAGCTCACGAGAGGGGATGACACCCTCGGTTTTATAGCCAACGTCTAGCAAGACCTCATCGCGGTCTATTTTTACAACGGTTCCTTCGATTAGGTCGCCGTCATTGAAAAACTTAAGTGTTTCCTCAACTGCCTTTAGGAAGTCTTCACTGCTTCCGATGTCGTTTACTGTGATTGAGTTGGCAGCTGGTTTTGATGACATAGAGATATGTACTCCATTTTTATTTATTCTCGGGCCGATTTCTCGGCGATGGACATGGGATGGCTAAGCCTCGACGATTCTAGTCTCTAAACTGATTCAAGGCAATAGCTCTAGCCTTGCAAGATACTGATCAGCTTTTGCGTAAGTTCGTCGTCCAAGTCTATGGGTGTTTCAATAATCACACTTTCACCTTTTTCAACACCCAGGGTCATCATCGAAAGCATGCTGGAAAGTGATGCCTCACCACCTTTGGCCAAGATTCGACCTTCGATACCCTCAAATAATTCAGAAATTCGACTCGCTGGTCTGGTGTGCAGACCTTCTTGAATCAAAACCTTTATTTCAATGCGACTCAATGGCCTGCTTCATCCCAATTCGCACCAAAACCAATTTGAACATCCAATGGAACACTCAGGCTTGCAGCTTCAGACATAACCTTGGTCACCGTATCAGTCAACTCTTCGCGCTCCCCCGGGTAAACCTCAAAAACCAATTCATCGTGCACCTGCAAAAGCATCTGAGATTGTAAATGTTCGGTTTGCTGATGAATTTGATTCATTGCAATTTTCATTATGTCTGCTGCGGTGCCTTGAATGGGTGCGTTCAAGGCAGCTCTGCGTGCATTTTCTCGCACCTGAAAGATTTTTGAATTGAGGTCTGGAAAGGGTCGGCGTCTTCCATATTCAGTAACCGTGAAGCCCAATGACTTTGCCTTTTCGACAACTGTCGACAAATAATCCCTAACCCCACCAAACCTTGCAAAATAATCAGTCATCAACTGCTTTGCTTCCGCATTTGGCATTCTTAGCTGCTTTGCTAATCCGTATTCGCTAAGTCCGTAAACCAAGCCATAGCTCATAGCCTTCACCTTGCTTCGCATCTCCGGATTAACCTGATCAGGTTCAACATCAAATATTCTTGCCCCGACGTAGTTATGCAAATCCTCGCCGTCTTTGAATGCTTGTATAAGTGACTCATCTGCTGAAAGGTGCGCCATGATTCTCATCTCAATCTGCGAGTAATCAGCGGTGAGTAGTCCTTCATATTCTTTTCCGTGAGTAAATGCGGCTCTGATTCGTTGACCACGTTTGCTTTTGATGGGGATGTTCTGAAGGTTTGGATTTTCACTACTTAGTCTTCCGGTGCTGGTGCCCGTTTGAACATAGGTTGTGCGAATCCGGCCATCATCATCAACAGCCTGCAAAATGGTTTCAGCTATTTGTTTGGTTTTATTGACCTCTCGATGATTCAAAAGTTTTTCTAAAAAAGGGTGTTCTGTTTGCTCATAAAGTGTCGCCAAGGCTTCGGCATTTGTTGAATAACCAGTCTTTACGGCTTTCGTTCCCTTCATTCCGAGATCTTCAAAAAGCACTTTTTGAAGCTGCTTGGGGCTTGCAAGGTTTATCTCCTGACCAATGATTTCAAAAGCTTCTTTTGCAATTTCATTGACCTCGTTTGTCAGCTCTTCCCGGAATTCATCTAATTGAGCTTGATTCAGCGAGATGCCGTTGACTTCCATCGTCGCTAAAGACTTGCTTGCGGGCAACTCGATGTCATTCAAAACTTTCAGCTGGGCTGTTTTTTCTAGCTTTGTATTTAGCAATTCATTCAATTGCCAGACTAACCAAACTTGCTCCGCAGGGTTTTTTGTATCCAGCAGGGTCTGTTCAGCTATTTCATAGTCCAAATATTCATTTGCAAGTTCCCCTATGTTGTAATCCCTGGCGGCTGGGTCTAACAAATATGCGGATAACAGCGGATCTCCCACAACTCCAGAGAGTGAGTAATCTGCCAACTTGAGACGTCTTTCGATTAGCTTGCTATTCCAAATAATCTTTGGCTCATCTGAGGACAAGTAGTCAAGGATTGGTTGTGGTTGTTCGCCGTTCCAGATATAAGAATCGCCATTGAATGCACTGAAGCCAACTAATGTCCCCGAAAACTCAATATCGATTGCGGCGTTTCCGCCTCGAAGTTTTTGTATTAATTCTTCACCGGCGAGAGTCTGTGCCTCAGGTAGTTCAAGGTTATCCGGCTTTGTTTCCACCAACTCAGTAAAAGAACTTACCTGTGAACCATTTGTGCCTCTAAGTTTGAGCACTCTGGTGAGTAGCGTTTTGAACTGCAATTTTCCAAACAGTTCAGTAATTTGCTGCTCATCTACTGATTTGGATCCCAATTCAGTCACCTGAAAGTCAAACTCAAGTTCTCTGACCAGTCGGTTCAGCCTTCGATTTCTTATTGCCTTATCGACGTTTTCTCGGAGACTCTCCCCCACTTTTCCGCCAATTGCATCTCTATTTTCCAAAATGGCATCCAGAGAACCATATTCTTGGATCCACTTTGCTGCGGTTTTAGGTCCCACTCCGGGTACCCCAGGCAAGTTATCGCTGGTTTCTCCAACCAGTGCCGCCAGATCGGGATACTGATTTGCATGAACTCCATACTTCTCATAAACAGCCTCGTCGGTCATGCGGGCGAGATTTAGAACCCCTTTGACGGGATATAACACTGTTGTTCGATCGCTAATTAGTTGGAAAGTATCCCTATCCCCACTAACAACCAGGACATCCATGTCTGATTGCTCTCCCTGTTCCACAAGCGAAGCAATAAGGTCATCAGCTTCGTAGTTTTCTCTGGTGATGGACTTGATGCCCATGGCGTTGAGAACATCAGCGAGAATCTCAGTCTGTCCCAGAAATTCCTCAGGAGTCTCACCACGAGTTCCTTTATATTCTGGGTACTCCTCGGTTCTAAAGCTTTCCCTACCAAGATCGAAGGCGACTGCAATATGACTTGGTTTTTGCTTTTCCAGGATGTTTAGAAGCATGGAAACAAAACCGTGGACTGCATTTGTGTGCTGACCGGCGTCTGTCTTAAAGCTTTCCGGATTCAGTGCATAAAACGCCCTAAACGCTAATGAGTGACCGTCAATCAGGAGCAGAGTAGAATTATCAGAAACCATGCGAACAGCCTAGTTTGAGGAGCAACGTAGCCATGACCAAACCGCCTAAGTTAAGTGACGATGCCAAAGAGGTGTTGGACACACGAGGAATGGGTCATCTTGCTGAACGGATGAACATTGAATTGTTGGAACTAAGCGCTGAGCGTGCGGTTGCCAGAATGCCAGTTGAGGGCAACACCCAGCCTCTTGGAATATTGCACGGTGGCGCACACGTGGTTATCGCAGAGAGCCTTGGAAGCATGGCCAGCAATGTTCACGCTCACCCTTGGGGCTACGCGGTTGGGATTGAAATCAATGCCTCTCACCACAGATCAAGCTCAGAGGGACATGTCACCGCAACTTGCGAGGCGGTCAAACTGGGTAGAACTCTGACAACTCATCAAATTCAAATGACTGATGATGAGGGAAATCTACTTTCCACGGTGAGAATTACGAATTTTCTTCGTCCTCGCCCAACTGCTTAATCACAGTTTCCGCCACCTGAGCAATGGTTAGCCTTCTGTCCATGCTGGCCTTTTGCATCCAGCGATAAGCCTCGGGTTCGGTTAGTTTCATTTGAATCTGCAACAGCCCCTTGGCTCGATCGAGTAGTTTTCTAGTCTCCAGACGCTCAGATAAATCAGCTATCTCCGCTTCCAAATCCATGAGCTCTTGGCCTCGAGATAATGCAATCTGAATGGCTGGGAGTAGATCGTTGGAGCTGAATGGCTTCACTACATAAGCCATGGCTCCAGCCTCGGTTGCTCTTTGAACCAAGTCAGTGTCGCTAAAGCTGGTCAACATGACAACCGGAATACTCATCTCTTGGAGTTTTTGGGCAACGCTGATTCCGTCTAGTTTTGGCATCTTTACATCTAAAACAGCAAGTTCTGGCTCGTGTTCGGTAGCGAGAGCAAGCGCCTCTTCCCCGTCACCGGCGTCTGCAACTACGTCATAGCCAGCCTCTTTTAGGGTTTCGACAATGTCTAATCTGATCAGAGACTCATCTTCGGCAACCAGAATTCGAACTTTTTCTGTCATAGGCACCTCCCTGGTTCAGAATTAACATAGAATTTAGCATCTGGCCGGAATGGCGGAACGGTAGACGCGAAGCACTCAAAATGCTTTGTCCAATTGGGCGTGTGGGTTCAAATCCCACTTCCGGCACATTAGACGCTGTATCCAGGTGCAACCATGTGAACAGCATCACCAACTCTGTGAACCCTCAGAGAGTTGGTGCTACCCGGGATTCCCGGAGGCGAACCAGAGACAATAATGACCTCGTCACCGATTCGGCATAAGCCTTCTGAGAGAACCAACTCATCCACCTGTTTGATCATTTCATCAGTGTGTTTCACCTGCTCCACCAAATAGGTATGTGCCCCCCAGACCATTGCCAATCTGGACCTAACGGTTTCTGATGGGGTGAATGCCAAAACGGGAGTTTTACTTCTGAGTCTGCTAACCCTTCTGAGGGTGTCTCCAGATTCGGTGAATACGCAGACAAACTTTGAACCCAGAAGCTCGGCTATTTCCAACCCTGCCTTCACAACAGCACCAGAGTGGGTGTGCGGATTGGTTCCAAGTTCTGGAATTCGGTCCAGTCCATTGTCTTCGGTGCTAGCGATAATGCGAGCCATCGTGGTGACTGTTTCGATTGGAAACTCACCAACACTTGTCTCGCCGCTGAGCATCAGTGCATCTGCGCCATCCAAAACCGCATTGGCCACATCGCTTGCCTCTGCCCTTGTTGGTCGTGGACTATCAATCATGCTTTCAAGCATTTGAGTGGCAACAACCACAGGCTTGGCCCATCTTCTTGCTAATTCAACTGCTCTTTTCTGAACTATTGGAACTTGTTCCAGCGGAAGTTCAACTCCCAAATCGCCTCTTGCGACCATGATTCCATCAAATGCATCAATGATTTCCTCGAGTGCGTTGACTGCCTGCGGTTTTTCAATCTTTGCGATTACGGGGAGGAATTTTCCCTCTTCACTCATAATTTCGTGCACTCTGGAGATGTCTTTGGAATTCCTCACAAAACTCAACGCAATGATGTCTACACCGGTTTGGATAGCCCAGCGCAGATCATCCTCATCCTTTTCGCTCAGTGCGGGAACGTTTACGGCAACACCTGGCAGGTTTATGCCTTTGTTGTTTGAGATCTTGCCACCGATGACAGTGCTGCAGTGAACCTCGTCGTCGGTAACCTTTTCTGCTTTTAGAGTTACCTTGCCATCGTCAATCAACAATAGATCGCCAGCATTCACATCACCGCATAAACCTTTAAACGTCGTTGAGCAAATACCTTCATCGCCCAAAATGTCTCTGGTGGTGATGATGAATGGATCGCCTACCTTGAGCTTTACCTTCATGTCATCTTTGAACTTGCCAAGACGGATCTTGGGACCCTGTAAATCAGCCAATATGCCCACAGCCGCACCAGTGTTCTTGGAGGCCTTTCTGACCATTTCATAGCTTTGGGTGTGAACTTCGTGGTCACCATGGCTCATGTTTAGTCTTGCGACATTCATGCCCGCATCTATTAGGGCTTCGATTTTCTCAGGACTCGCCACAGCGGGGCCGAGTGTTGCAAAGATTCTTGCTCTTCTCATAATTACCGTTCGGTTAGCTATACACGGATAGAGGCTGATCAGTTGGCTTTACCGGGAACGGTAAACGCGCTTCACCCTCTAGATACTCGTCAATAGCACTCGCGGCAGCTCTACCCTCGGCAATTGCCCAAACAACAAGACTTGCTCCCCTGCCGGCATCCCCGGCGGCAAACAATCCCTCTTGAACTTCGTATTTGCTTCCGCGGGCGACATTGCCACGATTATCGAGTTCCACCTTAGCCTGTTCTACCAATTTGTCACCTTCGGTGCCGATAAAGCCAAGACTAAGCAAAACCAAATCCGCTGGAATTACTCTTTCAGTGCCTGGCTTTGGTGCTCGGGTACCGTCTTTATACTCAGTCTCGGCAACTTCCAATCCAGTTACCTTGCCGTTTTCACCAATAAAGCGAACGGTTGAGGATAAAAACGCCCTCTCTCCAAACTCTTCATGAGCACTTTGAACCTCAAATAGATTCGGGATAGTAGGCCAAGGCATGTCCTCGGTGCGCTCCGTCGGAGGCTGTTTACCGATCGCTAAGGTGGTAACACTCAATGCTCCCTGTCTGGTTGCAGTACCGAGACAATCGGCTCCGGTGTCTCCACCGCCCAGCACAATCACATGCTTTCCTTTGGCATCAATTCTCTCCGCTAGGTCATCACCGGCCACGGCTTTATTGGACTGAGTCAAATACTCCATAGCGAAGTGGATGCCATCTAGTTCTCTACCTGGGATTGGCAAATCTCTAGGTTTCAAGGCACCTGTTGCCACCAGAACAGCGTCATAGCGCTCTCTTAGGTCATCCCAGCTAATGTCCTCGCCAATTGTGACACCAGTTCTAAATATGGTCCCTTCGGCCTGCATTTGGCGGACTCGGCGGTCTATGTGGGTTTTTTCCATCTTGAAATCTGGGATGCCGTATCTTAGCAATCCACCAATTCGATCGTCTCTCTCGTATACAGCGACAGTGTGACCGGCCCTGGTTAGTTGCTGGGCTGCGGCCATTCCTGCAGGACCACTGCCGACAACAGCGATTGTTTTTCCGGTAAGTCTCTCTGGAACAGTTGGGGTAACCCAGCCATTTTCAAAGGCGTCATCGATGATACTGACTTCGATTTCCTTGATGGTCACAGGAGGTTGGTTGATACCCAAAACACAGGTGTCCTCACAAGGGGCAGGGCAAATCCGACCAGTAAATTCAGGAAAGTTATTGGTGGCATGCAGACGCTCTATGGCGTCTTTACCAAGACCCTGACGGGTCAGGTCATTCCACTCTGGAATTAGATTTCCCAGAGGACAACCTTGATGACAAAAAGGTATCCCGCAATCCATGCATCTGGAGGCCTGACGTTTTACAACTTCACCATCACGCTTTTCATAGACTTCTTTATAATCCATGATTCGCACGGGAATAGGCCTACGAGTTCTTGTTTCTCGCTCGGTTACCTTCAGAAAGCCCTTTGGATCAGCCATTTGTCACCTCCAATATCTTTGTCCAAGTGTCCTCTCCATCTGGATCAGCACCAGTCTCGATTGCCTCGGTTCTGATTTCAAGAACCCTTGCATAGTCACTTGGCACCAATTTCTTGAATTTTGACACCTCTGTGTCGAAGTTATTCAGAGTGTTGATAGCAATCGAGGAACCTGTTAGCTCAACATGTTCTTCTAATAGTTTTCTAAGTCGTTGCTGATCGAACTCGTTTAGACCCTCGACAATCAACTCGCCACTTTGTATGGCCTGTTGATTAACCCTGGATTCGTTGAGGTTATAGAAATAACCGATTCCACCACTCATTCCGGCGCCGACATTGATTCCAGTTTCTCCCAGAATTACTGCTTCACCGCCGGTCATGTATTCAAGAGCATGGTCTCCAACACCCTCTACAACAGCGATCACTCCTGAGTTTCTAACCAAGAATCGCTCGCCAACAATGCCAGATACAAAGATTTTTCCGCTGGTTGCCCCATAGCCGATCACGTTTCCAGCAATCACGCTCTCATGGCTTTGGTAACTGGATTCTCTATAGGGTCTAACGGAAATTCTTCCGCCGCTTAACCCTTTTCCAAGATAGTCATTTACATCACCCTCAATTGAAAGTGCAATGCCCTTGGGAACGAATGCACCCAGTGATTGACCCGCACTTCCCCGCAGGTTGATGTCGATGGTCGCCTCTGGAAGCCCGTCGTTTCCAAATCTCTTTGTTAGCTCATGACCCAGCATGGTGCCAACAGCTTGATTTACGTTACTCACAGGCAAATCTATTTTTACTGGAAGACCATCTTCGAGACTGGTCTCAGCCAGTTTCAATAGCTGTTGATCAAAGTGTTTTTCAAGTTCATGATCTTGAGTTGTTGTGTTTCTTCGTTCACCCTCTGGTAATTCAGTGGAAAGAATTGGTCTCAGGTCCAACCCATCTGCCTTCCAGTGTTTAATTGCTCGATTCACATCCAATAGGTCAACGCGACCGATAGCTTCATCAAGTGTTCTAAAACCAAGTTCCGCTAGGTATTCACGAACTTCTTGGGCTAGGTATTCAAAGAAGTTAACTACAAACTCTGCCTTGCCACTGAATCTTTCACGCAGTACTGGGTTTCCAGTTGCAACTCCCACAGGACAGGTGTCTAGGTGGCAAACTCTCATCAAAACGCATCCGCTGACAACTAGTGGAGCGGTTGAGAATCCGTATTCTTCTGCTCCAAGTAACGCTGCCACCATGACATCGCGACCAGTTTTCATCTGACCGTCAACCTGAACGCTGACTCTGTCTCTCAAGCCGTTGTGCATCAGTGTTTGCTGGGTTTCAGCTAATCCGATTTCCCATGGAGTTCCGGCGTGCTTCAAAGAATTCAATGGTGACGCGCCAGTTCCACCGTCGTGACCAGAAATCAAGACAACATCGCTTTTCGCCTTCGCAACTCCAGCTGCAACAGTTCCAACACCAAACTGGCTCACAAGTTTCACGTGGATTCTTGCGCTTGGGTTAGCTCTTTTCAGATCAAAAATCAATTGCTTCAAATCTTCAATTGAATAAATATCGTGATGCGGAGGAGGGCTAATCAGGCCAACTCCTGGGGTTGAATGCCTAATCTCTGCGATGAAGGGGTAAACCTTTCCAGGGGGCAATTGTCCACCTTCTCCAGGCTTCGCTCCCTGTGCCATTTTGATTTGAATGTCATCAGCGTTGGTTAGATACATGCTGGTAACACCAAAGCGACCGCTGGCAACCTGTTTGATAGAGCTTCTGGTTTCGGGGTTGGTCAAGCGATCCAGTCGCTCTCCTCCCTCACCGGTATTTGATTTCGCTCCGAGCCTGTTCATGGCAATTGCCAATGTCTCGTGTGCCTCTGGAGAGATTGACCCAAAACTCATTGCTCCAGTTGCGAATCTCTTTACAATCTCACTCACTGGCTCAACCTCATCAATTGAGATTGCCTTGGTTTTTTCGGTTCGGAATTTAAACAGCCCTCTGAGCGTCATCAGCCTTTCGGACTGATCATCCACAGCGTTTGTGTATTGTTTGAAAATGTCATAGCGACCAGCTCTGGTTGAGTGCTGGAGCTTGAATACAGTCTCTGGGTTGAATAGGTGCGGTGGTCCATCTCTTCTCCACTTTAATTCTCCACCTACCTCTAGGCCCTCTAACTCAAATTCTTCAATTGGATAGGCCTTGCGGTGACGGTGTTCAATTTCTTGGTGCAGGATCTCAAGACCTACACCACCCAACTTGCTGGTGGTGCCAGTGAAATATCTGTCAACTAGTTCTTGCCCAAGACCCACTGCTTCGAAACATTGTGCGCCACTGTAGGAACTTACGGTGCTGATGCCCATCTTGCTCATGATCTTCAGAACACCTTTGCCCAAAGACTTGGCCAAGTTGACTGTTGCTGTTTTAGTGGTGATGTTCAGAAGGTGCTTGGTGCGAACCATTTCCTCTGCTGTTTCCATAGCTAAATACGGGTTTACTGCAGCGGCTCCAAAGCCCACCAAAACTGCCACGTGGTGAACCTCTCGAACATCCCCGGCCTCAACAACCATCCCCACTTTGGTTCTGGTTCCCTTTCGAATCAGATGGTGATGAATAGCACTTGTTGCCAACAAAGAGGGAATCGGAGCGAGCTCTCTGTTGCTGTCACGATCACTAATCACCAAGAAACTTGCACCCTCTTCAATAGCTTGGTCTACTTCTTGGGAAAGTTCGTCTAATCTCGCGGCTAACGCCTCTTCACCGCCATCAACGCTGTATCGAGCATCAACGATGTGTGTGAAACCAGTGTCAGCTTGTTTGATGTGCTTGATTTTGGCCATTTCATCGTTATCCAAAACAGGGAAATCAACGACCATTCGCCTTTCAGGGTTTTTGGCAGAGGACAAGATGTTGCCCTCAGGCCCAATCACCGAGCTAAGGCTTGTGACTATTTCCTCCCTGATCGCATCCAGTGGAGGGTTTGTGACCTGTGCGAATTGCTGAGTGAAGTAATCAAATAGCAATCTTGGCCTGTCACTAATGGCAGCAATTGGGGTGTCGGTACCCATGGCACCGATAGGTTCAATACCCTTCATGGCCATTGGTCCAATGACCTCTTTGAGTTCTTCTTCTGTGTAACCAAACATGCGCTGTCTACGCTCAACACTCGCTGATGAGTGCCTGACGTGATCACGTTCTGGAAGATCTCTCAGGTTTAGCCTGTTTGACTCAAGCCAGAGGCTCCAGTCCTCCATCTCGGACATTGTTTGCTTGATTTCAGCATCGCTGATAATTCGACCCTGTTCAGTGTCCACCAAAAACATTTTCCCTGGCTGCAAGCGTCCTCTTTCGACAACCTTTGAGGGATCGACATCGTAAACACCAGTTTCACTACCCAGAATCACCAGCCCATCATCGGTCACCAGATAGCGCCCAGGCCTCAAGCCATTTCTGTCCAGGGTTGCACCAACTAAGCTTCCGTCAGTGAAGGTAACGCTTGCAGGGCCATCCCAAGGTTCCATCAGCAGGCTGTGGTACTCATAAAATGCTTTGAGTTTGGGGTCCATGTCCTTTTGCTTTTCCCAAGCCTCAGGAATCATCATCATGATTGCGTGCGGGAGTGAACGGCCACTTAGGTGCAAAAGCTCCAATACTTCATCAAAGCTGGCCGAATCACTAGCACCCGGTGTGACAATTGGGCGAAGCGGTTCTAAATCACCTATTAGCTCACTTGCGAGTGTTGCCTCGCGTGCCCTCATCCAGTTCGTGTTGCCCTTGACGGTGTTGATTTCACCGTTGTGGGCAATCATCCTGAAAGGATGAGCTAAAGGCCAAGATGGGAAGGTGTTGGTGCTGAATCTTGAGTGCACCAGTGCCATCTTTGATTCCAGTCTTTGGTCTTGCAGGTCTTTAAAAAATGGTTGCAATTGCAGGGTTGTAAGCATTCCCTTATAAACAATCGTTCGGCATGAAAGTGTTGGGTGATAAAGCCCCAACTCTCTTTCGCTGCGCTTTCTAGCCCTGAATAGGATTCGTTCAAGCTCAAGCCCCGACTCTTCATTCAGGCCAGAGACAAACAGTTGACCGATGTGTGGCATGGCCTCTCTTGCCATGTCACCTAAAACCTCCGGGCTTGTTTCTATTTCTCGCCAACCCATCAGCGAGAGCCCTTCTTGTTTGAAAATTTCTTCTAGCTTGATTCTCTCTTGGCTTCTTAACTTTGGATCAGTGTCTTCAAAAACCAAACCTGCGCCATAACTCCCAAACTCAGGTAGGTCAAAATCAACAACCTCAGAAAAAAACTTATGTGGGATTTCAAGCAGAATTCCGGCACCATCACCAGTTCCAGCGTCACTGCCAACTGCTCCTCTGTGTTCGAGGTTGCAAAGTGAGCCAAGGGCTGTCTGAACTATGTCGTTACCGCCGTAGCCACGAAGGGTAGCAACCATTGCCACACCACAGGAATCCTTCTCTGCGGCAGGGTCGTATAGATCCGTTGTCTGCGGATAGTTGCTAAATCTCCAGAATGGACTAGCCGACATTAAAACTCCGATCATCGCTTTCGGGGCAGCATTGGCCCGAAGTTTTACCTATTGAAACTACTTAGCTTCTGCGGTTTCCTCCGCTTCGGCTTCCTCTACCTTTTGGGCTCGGAAGATGGAGGTTTCTTCTCCTCTATGCCTGTAGTGCTGGACAATAATAATGGTCAGCCCTATAACAATGCCAACAATCGCAGACCAGATATTTATCCTCAATCCGAGAATAATTTCGCTGGGGTCAATTCTTATTGATTCAATCCATGCTCTACCTATTGAGTAAATAACAAGATAAAGCCCAAATAGTCTTCCAAAACGCATGTTTAGTCTTCTGTCCAAAATCAACAGCAACACCACTCCGGTTAGCGACCAGAGCATCTCGTAGGCAAAGGTTGGATGAAAAGTTACACCCTCAGGAAATCCTTGTGGATAGGCAGGATTACTCTGGGGAATCTCTAAAGCCCACGGCAAATCAGTTGGCAAACCAAACAGTTCCTGATTGAAATAATTTCCCCAACGACCGATGGCCTGGGCTAATAAAATTCCCGGAGCTAAAGCATCTGCCACAGACCAAAACTTTAGCCCTGCTTGCCTAACACCTATGTAGGCACCAACTGCACCGAGGATCAGTGCCCCATAAATTGCCAGGCCACCCTCCCAGACATAGAAAATGGCCAATAAATCCGCACCCTCATAGAAATAATCTCGAGGATGGGTGAAAACGTGAAACAGTCGTCCACCTAAGATTCCGAATGGAACAGCCCAGAGTGCGATATCAAGAATCACTCCCCGCTCGGCTCCTCGCTTATGCAGCCTGTAATCAGATAGCAAGACGGCAAGAATGATGCCGGTGAGGATGAACAGGGCATAAAAATTAACTCGCAGTGGACCTAGGTCCAGGTAGGAAATTTCTGGGGAGGGAATTGAACTAATCACGTTGCAATTCTAGGCCGTTAGCCAAGTCTTTTGTTTTCTCAATCAAACCCGCAAGTCCATTTTCTGCATATGCCCTAATAAATGCAGTCCCAACAATCGCTCCATCTGCATAAGAGTTCACCTCTTTGACCTGATCTCCCGTGGATATACCCACCCCAACAGCGGTGGGCCGATCTGATACCGCTCTGAGTCTTTCAACGGTGTTTCTAGCTAATGCGTCTAAATTTGCCCGCTCCCCAGTTATGCCCATCGTAGAAACCGTGTACACAAAACCTCTGGAGGCCTCAGCATTATGTTTGATGCGTTCATCACTGGAACTGGGTGCGATTAGAAACACTCTGTCCAAATCGAGTTCGTCACTGATGGAAATCCAGTCTTTTGCCTCATCGGGAATCAAATCAGGGGTGATCAGTCCATCGGCTCCAGATTGCTTTAGTTGCTCAGCAAACTCTCTCAATCCAATTCGAATCACCGGATTCCAATAGGTCATGACCAAAATAGGGACATCGGTGCTTTCTCTTAATCTTTTGACAACCTCGAAGGTGTCTCTCAGCCTGAAACCGTTTGCTCTTGCTATCTCGGTGGCTTTTTGAATAACCGGGCCATCCATGATGGGGTCGCTGTAGGGAACTCCGAGTTCGAGGATTTCCACTCCACCATTCACCATTTCTAGACAAGCTTGAACGCTTTCATCGATGGTTGGGTAACCCGCTGGAAAATACCCAATGAGAGTATTTCGATCCTGTTTTAGAAGGTCTTCGACTCTACTCATCGCCCACTACTCTGTTCACGCCAGTCAACTGAAAATATCTAGCTGCTGTTTCCATGTCCTTATCACCGCGACCACTTAGGTTTACCAAGACATGCGCCCCCGGGTGCTCTTTAGCAATTCTTTCGATGCCTGCAAGAGCATGGGCAGTTTCAATGGCAGGAATGATCCCTTCGGTCTCAGACAATAAAGCCATCGCATCCATTGCTTGCTTATCGGTGATGTCCCTATACTCAGCTCTTCCAAGGTCTTTCAGCCACGCATGCTCTGGTCCAACACCTGGATAATCCAAACCGGCTGAAATGCTGTGAGAATCTGATGTCTGGCCATCCTCGTCTTGCAACATATAACTTCTGGCACCGTGCAAAACACCAGGTGTACCCATGCTTATGGTTGCGGAGTGCATTGGGGTGTCAATGCCGTCACCGGCTGCTTCGAAACCAATTAGCTTCACATCATCATCTAAAAACTCATGGAAAATACCAATAGCGTTTGATCCGCCACCAACGCAGGCGATTACATAATCTGGGTTTCTACCGGTCCTATCCAACATCTGCTGTTTCGCTTCACGACCAATAACGCTGTGGAAATCTCTCACCATTGTTGGGAAGGGGTGAGGTCCAGCTACTGTCCCCAGCAGGTAATGGGTTGTCTCAACATTTGCAACCCAGTCACGCATCGCTTCGTTAATGGCATCTTTCAAGGTTCTGGTACCGGTTCGGACAGCCACCACTTCGGCGCCCAAAAGTCTCATACGAGCAACGTTCAGTGCCTGACGTTCGGTGTCAACCTCACCCATGTAAACAACGCATTCAAGACCGAAATATGCGGCTGCGGTTGCAGATGCGACACCATGCTGACCAGCTCCGGTTTCAGCGATGATTCTTTTTTTGCCCATCTTTTTGGCAAGCAATGCTTGACCCATGACGTTATTTATCTTGTGTGAGCCCGTGTGGTTGAGGTCCTCGCGCTTGAGAAACACTCGAACATCACCGACTGCTGCTGCAAATTTAGTGGCTTCGGTTAACACACTTGGGCGACCTGTGTACTCGCGATGCAGCATTTCAAGCTCTTTTAGAAACTCAGGATCCGTCCTGGCCTCTTTATAAACGCGATCTAATTGATCTAGCGCTGCAATTAGTGGCTCTGGCACAAACCGGCCACCGTATTCGCCGAAATAAGGACCGACCTGTTCACCTAATTTGATATCGCTCATTATGGAATTGTAAGTCACTTATCGATTGAGCGGAAACTTTCAATCAGGGATTTGGCATCACCTTTCACCAAAGCCTCGCCTACTAAAACTGCATCTGCACCGAATTGCCTATACAAACGGGCGTCTTCGACACCTCTGACGGCACTTTCTGCGATCTTGATCACACCATCTGGCAATTGATTAACAAGTCTCCCAAAAAGATCGATGTCGGTTTCAAAGGTGTTCAGGTTTCTGGTGTTTATCCCTAGAAATGAAACTGGCTGCTTTAGCGCCCTTTCAATTTCAGATTCTGAGTGGGTCTCAACCAAAATCTCCAGGCCTTGCTCTTTTGCATATTCAAAAAGCTCTTTGTACTTTTCATCGTCAAGGCCCAGCATGATGAGTAAAACCATGGATGCGCCAAAAGCCTTGGCCTCTAGAATCTGTTCTTTGATGGATATGAAATCTTTGCGCAGGGTTGGTACAGCCACACCCGCACTGACAATCTCTAAATCCTCAATACTTCCGCTAAAACCTGTTTGTTCAGTCAGTACAGAAATTGTTGCGGCGCCAGCAGACTCGTAAGCCTTCGCTAGTGCCAGAGGGTCCTTAATTTCGGCAAGATGACCTTTCGATGGCGAGGCTCGCTTGATTTCAGCGATTACGGAGAGTTCATTTGATTGAAAAAATGGCTTTGGATCAATCGGGGTTTTGTCGCTGGCTAATGCTTGTAACTCTTTGCTACTTATGTTCTCTCGCAGACCAATAGATTGCTCTAAAGAGTTTTCATAAAGGCCTTTGAGAAGTTCAGCTTTTTGGTTTTGAGCCATAGCCCATCTGTCTTAGGATCCATCCAACCAAAACTCCTGCAGCGGCAACTGCAGCACTTGCCCAAACCACTAACGGCATGTCAAAAAAGAAGAACACAGTTCCAACAGTTGTTGCAATCAAAATGATGGTGACAGCGGTCCAAGCCGCCACGGTGTGGCCGTGGCCCGGATCATTTGCGTCGTGACTCATAAAAACCTCCGTCTAAATCTTATCAAGATTGACTATCCCATAGCCCTATCGGGTCATCGCCATCATTGGATTTGGCAATTCTTTTTGAACCAGAGCTTTGTCTTGGTCTAATTATGTTGAAAACAAGAGTCAGCAGGTAAACAGTCAACCCAAAAAAATAAACACTAATAAAACCCGAATTGAATTCAACCTCGGGCGATGTGCCAACCGCTCCTGTGACCGAAACCAACCGATCGATTATTGGCCCTGCGTTTAGCAAGGAATTCGCAGAAATGAACAAAAGATAGCCAGTGACAATTGCTAAAACCGCGGAGATGATTCTCTGTGCCAGTTTTTTGAAGTAAAAAAGCATAAAAACCCCAAGGGCCAGAACAACTAAAAAAGCGCTTGCAAGATTCAGAGCCTCAAAGCCAGTTGCGGAAATTTGCTCTCGGGGAAAATTCAACCATTGAAGGCTCAGACCAAAAACAGAAAGTCCTAGCCCGACTAATAAACCAAGTAGTCGAGTCATTTGCTTCTCCTACTGTTGGCAATGGATATTGCTTTTTGAATAACCTTGGCCTTGGCTAGTGTTTCTTGGTATTCGCTTTCTGGGTCACTGTCTAAAACGATTCCTGCCCCAGCTTGAACAAATGCTTTGTCATCGCGGATAAGCGCTGTTCTAATAGCGATAGCTAAATCAGCATTCCCTTGGAAGTCAAAATAGCCAACCACTCCCCCGAATAATCCGCGATTACTCGGTTCAAGATTTTCAATAATTTCCAGAGCTTTCGGTTTAGGTGCACCACTTAGAGTTCCGGCCGGAAATGCACTACTGACTGCGTTTACTCTGGAAATCCCGCTGCGCAACTTACCAACCACGGTGCTAACAAGGTGCATAATGTGGCTGTATCTGTGCACGACCATAAATTCATCAACTTTCACCGATGTTGGTTCACAGCTTCTGAGAAGGTCGTTTCTGGCAAGATCGACCAACATTAGATGTTCTGATTGCTCTTTAGTGTCCGCCAGAAGTTCCCGCTCCATTTCCAAATCTGCCTGCGGGTTTGCTCCTCTGGGCCTGGAACCGGCAATCGGGTGCGAAATAATCGTGTCCTGATTGATCCTCACCAAGGCCTCCGGAGAAGAGCCAACTATCCAGTATTTGCCATCGTCATCGGCAAGCTGCAGTAAATACATGTAGGGACTTGGGTTTAGCGCCCTGAGAACTGCATATACCTGATCAGCACTGACTTCAATGTCTTGAGTAAATCGTTGAGAGACCACAACTTGGAATACATCGCCAGCAATCACATGCTCCTTGGCAACACCGACCATCTCTAAAAACTCAGACTTTTGCATATTTATCTGAACAACGTCCTCAGCCATGAAATCAACTTCGTAAATTTCAGCAGGTGTTGGTTTATCTAAAAGTTTCTGGATTTCAGAAATCCTTATTTCCGCATTTTCCAGAGAAGCTTGCAGTTCTCCATCTTCCAAAAAGACGTTATGAATTATGTAAAGCTTCGAATCTAGGTGATCCAATACAACTATTTCTCTAAACTGCAGGAAATGAATCCTTGGTATTGAGTATTGACCAGGTTTTTCCGCAGGCAACCTCTCGAGATTTCTGACCACATTCCAACTCATATGCCCAACTAATCCGCTTTGCAGAGGAAGCTTTGAATTATCCGCGGACAGATAATGATCCGAAATTTGTTCAAGAGCCACCAGTGGATCTTCATTTAGTTCGAATGACAGCGCCGGCCCAGTCCATTTAGATTTGCCCTTTGATTCAATCAACTCACCTCTGGGGTTGAAACCAATAAAGCTGTATCTGGACCAGACGCCCTGTTCAGCGCTTTCCAGAAGGAAAACTCCAGTCTCGGATTGCAACTTTCTGTATATTCCCATCGGTGTCTCGCTGGAATTAAACGATTCGCTAATTATCGGAAAGACATTGAATCTCTCAGCCAGTTCATTTAGCTCATCTAAAGTCAGCAATTAGATCTCATCCGTTTCAAAGCAGCTCTCAGAGCCAGTGTGACAGGTTGGCCCTTCTGGA
>JAVLCC010000010.1:31024-41071 GCA_031580995.1 Microbacteriaceae bacterium | reverse complement strand
CTCTATCTTATAGAAGGACAACAACAAACTGCAAGAAGTATTTCTGTGGAATTAAATGCCGATTGAGGCCAATAGGGAATCTAATGCATCAAATTCAATACATAATCAACTTCGATTTGAGAATCTTCTCAAAACTGGTGACATCCCCCTTGGCTGCCTTCAGATCATTCCAGTCCAGAATCATGCTCAGTGATCCATCCTCATACTCAATCAACACACACGGCTCTCTCCCACCACTGGCATCAATATGTTCCTGGGTTCTTTCGTTTTTGTGAACCAAAACAAACTCGTAGCCATCCTCCAGAATTCTTTTCTCAAACTCTTTCCATGCAGCTTTTTTCTTGACCGGGGAATGGGTAACATCGCATAACTTGCAATCGCGAATGCCAATCAGATGCCCAAAGAAATAGGCAAGTTCACCAACGAAGCCTCCGTTGGCGTTATAGACACCGATTAGTTTGCGCACTTAGGCCTCAACCAATTTTTGTCCAAACTTATTCTGGCGGTGGCGGTGGGATTTGAACCCACGGTTGACTTACGCCAACACAACTTTTCGAGAGTTGCACCTTCGGCCGCTCGGACACGCCACCACAGGCAACACTAACAAATCTCAGTCCCTGAGGGATTTGAAGTAATTGCTCAGAAGCTCTGAGCATTCTTTTTCTCTAACCCCTGCAATCACTTCAACCTCAGGACCCAGCCGAGAATCTCTCAAAATGTCATAGCGAGATCCGCTGCCACCAACTCGTTCATCCCAGGCACCAAAGACAACCCTTGGAATCCTTGCCGTTTTGATTGCCCCCGCACACATCACGCATGGCTCCAAGGTGACAACCAGAGTGCAGTTTTCTAATCTCCAAGATGAGAGCTTCTTAGATGCCTCTCTCATGGCAATAATCTCTGCGTGGGCGGTTGGGTCATTGAGTTCAATTGTTTTGTTGTGAGTGATTGAGAGCACCTTGCCCGCAGAATCAATAATTGCAGCGGCAACCGGAACCTCTGATTGAGCTTTTGAGGCAAGCTCAATCAATTCCCCCATCAGATTCTCGTATTTCACGTGACAAAGCCTAATCCCGATATTGGCCCTCTGGGCCTGAATGGAATCCACTAGCCTGTAGCTCATGGAATTAACTATTCTTGACCACCCTTTGGTTTCTCATAAGGTCACATATTTGCGTGACGAGCGAACCTCGAGTGCTATGTTTCGTCAGCTCACCGAAGAGCTAGTAACACTGCTTGCCTATGAGGCAACCAGAGATGTTGAGATTGAAAGAGTTTCAGTGACGACTCCGCTAACAACAACAGACGGTGTTCGGATTGCCAAGCCAAGACCTTTGATTGTGCCAATCTTGCGCGCAGGATTGGGAATGCTGGAGGGAATGACCAAGCTGTTGCCTTCAGCTGAGGTTGGTTTCCTTGGAATCAAACGAAACGAAGAGACCCTAGAGCCTTTTACTTATGCAGAACGTCTCCCTGAAGAATTAGATCACCGCCAGGTATTCATCATTGACCCGATGCTGGCAACCGGTGGGACTCTGAATGACAGTATTGATTACGTTTTTGAACGTGGTGCTAAATCGGTAACGGCAATATGCCTGATTGGAGCACCTGAAGGTGCTGAAAACGTAAAAGCGCACCTTGACACCAAATGGCCAGATAAACACGTGAGTGTTTATCTGGCAGCAATGGATGAAAAGCTAAACGATATTGGCTATATCGTCCCTGGTCTCGGAGATGCCGGAGATCGGTTGTATGGAACAGCCGAGTAATAAAACGCAATAAATAAATTGACAAACTAAACACTTCTGAAGATACTTTTCCTAATGTCAAATTCAGCAGCTTCCCACACGCAAGTCACTTGCGTGATGATGTGCTGCATGATGATGCTCTAGCGCCAGCTGGAGAAAACCTTTCTTCACTGAGGCTTCGTGCCCTCACACCCAGCTAATGGCGCCAGCACCCCAGCCCAAACAAAAGGAAACAATTTGAGCATCCAAGGAATTAAAAATGACACTATTAGTAACAACCAAACCAGAGGCAGTAACAGATTTGACCGATAAAGAAGCCCGTGGCTTCGCGTTCTACGTAGGAATCAGCGAGGCCCAAGCCCAGCAGGCTGGACTCAGCCTCGCTGAAATTGTGGCTGCCCTTCGTGAACACCTGGAAGAACTCGCTCCAGGAACCTCCAAAGAAACCTATGCCGCATTGGCCTTGGCCCCAATTGGGTCGGGCGGAAGATCAATTGATGTAACAAGGCTCGCGCTTGGTGAGCCAAGAGCCACCAAAAAACTGGAGCTATCTAAATCAGATGACAACCCAGCCTTTGGGGTCGTTATCGATTTCCAAAGACAAAAGGTTTTTGTTGATGGTGAATTAGCAGAGCTCACCTGCCGTGAGTTTGAGATCCTGGAAACTCTTTCTGCTAATCCCGGCAGGACGTTTTCCAGGGATGATCTTGCTAACGCAGATTCAAACTGCCGTGACAAGGTTTCAAACGCAAGAACCATCGATGTTCATATCCGTCGCCTAAGAGCGAAGCTTCCGGGATATGAAGACATCGTAAGAACTGTTCGTGGAACTGGTTACCGCTTCGATAAGCACCCGGATGTGTTGGTCGAGAGCTAGTTGAATCTCGAGCAAGGACTAACTGAGGCTTTATCGGCAATTGAACCAATTGCCGATAAAGCACCAATAATCCTTATCGACGGCAGAACCGGCTCAGGCAAAACAGAGTTTGCTAAAAAGCTTCAAAACGAGCTTTTTAGCATCCTTGAGCAAGCCCCAAGGCTTCTAAGCATGGATGATCTCTATCCGGGTTGGGGTGGGTTGAATGAAGGTGCGCTGTATTTGATTCGCAACATCTTGATTCCGCTGAGTAAAAACCAAGAGGCCTATTGGAATCGCTTTAATTGGCAAACAGAATCTCGTGAGGAAAAGCTATCGAGTTTCTCAGGCGGGACTCCGCTGATCGTTGAGGGCTGCGGATCACTGAGTCTTGCAAGCAGTGAACTCAGTGATTACGCAATCTGGATGACTGCACCAGAGCAGACTCGTCGTCAACGCTTCTCTGAAAGAGACGGTGGTGCCTTTGATGCGTATTACGAGAAATGGGCAGCTCAAGAAGACGAGTTTTATTCAATCCATCGCTCAGCAGAGCTTTCTAATCTTCGGGTTGAGAATCCTTAACCGGAACTTCTCTGTTTTCTCTCCAGGTTCTGATTCCTGCAATAACACTCATGGTGATAACAACAATTGCAATGCCGTAGGTGGCGTTTCTGACAAAGGGAATCGAATAGGTGAAATAACCAGCAAGCGTTAGCCCGCTTCCCCACAAAAATGCCCCAACGGCATTAGCTGAGAAGAATTTGTAGTAATTCATTTTTCCAATGCCTGCAAGGGCTGGAATGATAACTCTTCCCCAGGGAACAAACCTTGCAACGACAATCGACCACCAGCCGTAGCGGTTATAAAAAACTTCTGATTTGGTAATTGCTGTTTGAATCCATTTGCCCTCGCGGTTATCAAGGTATGGCCTTCCCGCATGGCGACCAATGGTGTAACCAACTTGATCTCCAAGCCATGCGGCAATGAAGACACCAATCACCATCACATAGATATTTATGCTGTCTGAGTTTGCTGCTGCCACCAACCCAGCTGCGAAGACCAAACTGTCGCCAGTAATAAAAGGTATAAATGCTCCAACAAATAAACCAGTTCCTGCAAACACCAAACCGAAGACAACTGTGTAGAAAAGAAGTGGCCCGATTACATCAAACCAACTGACGATGTCATCAGTAACTGAGAGGTAGATATTTGGGGTCACACGTATAAGTCTAAATTAGGTTTGGCTAAGTAGTTAACTGAAAGCTTGCTTAGAGTCCGTAAATGACAATCTCTTCCATGTCTTTACGTTCTCTTTCATTCTTCTCTCTGAGAGCAAGCTCTTCAGGCAAAGTGTCGGCATCAGCCATTTCTCCAATGGCAATAACAGCCTGCACCTCGTGGTTGTCATCAAGCCCGAGGAAATCTTTGATTTCATCGACATTGATTCCACTCATGTGGTGGCTAAACAGACCCAGGTATTGCACCTGCAAAACCAATTGGCTTGCTGCCATTCCGGTGGTGTAGCGAGAACGATCCAAAACATTTCCATTGAGCTCTGTCTGGGTGATAACAACCACCAAAGCAGATGAATTTTTAGCCCAAACAGCATTTCCCGGCATCAGTGATTTTTCAACGAACTCATTGAAGTTTTTATCGGTGCGATCAATCCATGCGAATTTCCATGGTTGGTTATTGCCACTGCTGGCAGCCCAGCGGGCTGCTTCCAAGATTCCGAATTTTTCTGACTCGGTTAGCTCGCGCTCCGGGTTGAATGCCCTCGGTGACCAGCGGTCTAAGATTTCGGGTAGAAGTGGTCCTGCTTTTTTTGTGGTGATTGGTCTTTTTTCCATATGGGGGTTAAAACTACAGCCTTAGGCCAAAGCTTCCTTCACATCTTCTAAGAAACTTTCAATGTCTTCTGCTGTTGTGTCCCACGCACACATCAATCGATACTGACCAATGGTTTGATTCCAGTCATAGAAATGCCATTTATCTTGCAGTTTTTTAGCAAGCTTTTTATCCATCAGCGGAAACACCGCATTGGCTTCAGTTGTCACCGGCAAGCTAAGTCTTTGCTTATTGCCCTTAGATAGCTTTCTTAGTCCTTTATCTAACTCCGCTGCCATCGAGTTTGCATGCTTCGCGAGCTCAATCGCCAACGGAGCCTTGCCTGAATAAAGCGCAACCAGCTGAGCGGAAATAAATCGCATTTTGCTGGCAAGCTGCATAGATGTCTTTCGCAAATAATCCATGTCGTGAGCTAAACGCTTTCCTGTTGCCGTCGAGGCATTCGTGACAATCACAGCCTCGCAAGCCAAACCTCCGATTTTGGTTCCGCCCAAAGAAACCAAATCGATTCCAGCATCGGTGGTGAATTTTTTGAATGGCATTCCAAGAGCGGCACTTGCGTTTGAAAGCCTTGCCCCATCCATGTGGGTGATAAGCCCATGCTTTTTAGCCTGCTTGGTTATTGCCTTTATCTCATCAAGTGAATAAACAGTTCCGTATTCGCTTGAGTTTGTAATGCTGACAGCAGCCTGCTGAGATCTATGAACAAAACCAAAGTCAATCAACTCAGGTTCGATTAGTTCTGGGGTTAGCTTTCCATCACCTTTGGGGATCTCAACATTCCAGAGTTTTATCCCGCCCATTTTCTCGGGTGCTCCACCTTCATCAAGGTTCAGGTGCGATGTGGCTGCGCCAATAACTGCTCCCCAACGAGGAATCGCAGCCTGCAGGGCAACAACATTGGCGCCTGTGCCATTGAATACCGGAAATCCCACGGCATTTGCGCCGAAGAGTTTTTTGACCAGTTTGTTGAATTCAGCGGTCACCTCGTCATCGCCATAGGCGGTTTGGTGACCGTGGTTGACATCAGCTATCGCTGATAGGACATCTGGGTGAATACCTGCATAGTTATCGCTTGCAAAGCCTCTTAGTGACACGAGTAATAACCTACCTCGGCAGACAAGCTAGGTGTTTGTTTAGATGAAAAATGAAAACCCTGTTTTATGAAATTCATAAAAGTTGTTTTACATTTTTCATGAAAATCCGACCATCATTTTTTCATTCAGCAGCTCTGCTAGAGTGCATCGGTGAGCACAAAGGGATTGACTTTATTCTTGCTCGCCGGGGTTATTTGGGGAGTCCCATATTTCTTTACTGAATTCGCCCTGGCCAGCTTTTCAACACCCAGCATTATCTGGCTGAGGGTCACCATTGGCGCACTCGTTCTAATCCCACTCGCCCTCAGATCAGGGGATCTCAAAAAGGCCATCAAATACTGGCCATTTGTTTTGGCATTCGCATTTATTGAAATGGTCGGACCGTGGTTTTTAATCCCCGAAGCTCAGCGAAGTGTTAGCAGTGGTTTGGCATCGCTGATTATTACAACCGTTCCGTTTTTTGGAATCCTGATCGTTGGTCTCAGAGGGGACAAAACGGTCTGGCACCCAAAGACCCTGCTTGGGCTTATTTTGGGCGGCATTGGTGTTATTGGGCTTGTCGGAATCGATGTCCTAAGAGACAACTTGGAGTTATTGCCAATAGGAATGCTGTTGCTTGCAGCGTTGGGGTATGCGATTGCGCCAATCATCGTTTCTGACAAGCTTCGCGATGTTCCAATGTTTGCCGTTATCGCATTATCACTTGCGATGGTGAGTGTTATCTATGCAGTCCCTGCCTGGGTGACCCTGCCAACTGAAATCCCCGAAGCAAGCCTTGAGTCCTGGATTGGTGTTTTATCCCTGGGTGTTCTAACAACAGCGGTTGCCTTTGTTGTTTTCTTCACTCTGGTGAAAGAAATCGGCCCTGCAAGAGCTGAGCTAATTGTTTTTGTGAATGTGGCTGTTGCAGTTTTACTTGGAATAGTTGTCCTGGGAGAACCATTCACAATCGGAATGATGTTTGGTTTCCCTCTGATTATTTTCGGAAGCTATCTTGCAATCAAGCAACGTCAGCAATACATCCGCAAATCAAAACGAACTCTGCAGTAATCATTCAAGCCTTGCAAGAGTGGCAGGGTCCGGTTCATAAACAAACACCCCTGACCAGTCGCCATTATTGGATTCACCTGAAGTAATCAGATTGTCTTCAAAATAAACCGTGAAATCCCCAAACTCAGGATGGGTGAGACTGACTGAGTTATCACTCTCTTCAATGGCTGTTTCTTCTCGCTCCAACATCATCTTTGCTGCCACCACCGTAAACAACTGCAGGTTGTCTTTCGTGACATCAAGAATGTCATCAAAGCTTTCGTTATAAAGACCTGCCTTGAAATCACTATCCGGGTTAGCGGTCAGAACATAATTATCACCCGCTGATTCAACTCGCTCGGTGATGCCTTTGGCTAAAAACTCTTGGTAGCTTCGCTCAATGATTTCTTGATAACCAAGATCCTCATCGGTTTCTTGGCTATCTGATTGAGAGCTTTCTGTTTGGCTTTCATCTGTTTGGTTAGTCCCGCTGTCCATGTCGTTTGAAGTTGAATCAGCTGCAGCGCAGCCGCTTAGGACAAACAGGGTTACTAAAGCCAGCGAGATGCGTTTCATAACTCAATCATTTCATAAAGTTATCAATCAATCCGTTTCCGTTGTCTGGATAGACTTATCCAATGCCAAAAGCACCAGAAATAGTTGTCTGCAGTTTTTATACCCCTGATAAGTACTACGCCAATCACGCGAAGAGACTCAAAGGTGAGTTGGAATCGCTTGGGGTTCACGCAGAACTAAAAAAGGTAACAAGACCAGCTGGTGTTGACTGGGCTGATGTGACCAGAATGAAAATTGGCTTTATTCGTGAAATTGCGAAACAGTTTCCTAACTCGAAGGTTTTCTGGGTTGATGTTGATTGTTCTTTGATTGACCTGCCAGATTTCATTCGTGAATCAAGTGCTGACCTGATTGGTTTCCAGAGATCTTTCGGGCAGCCCTTGTCAATCGGATACCAAAACAGAACTCGATTCTGGGAGCCAAGTTTCTGGGGCATGGGAACATCTCCGCAGGCAAGAAAGCTCATCGAAGATGCCTACCAGCTTGAACAGCGCTCAACCATCAAAGCCACCGATGATTACTTCCTCGAAGAGGCATGGCGAGCCAATGCCAAAAACCTAAGCTTTCAGGTGATTCCTTCAAACCTCGTTATAAAAAATAAAGCATCCAAAAACCCACATGCCAAAAAGCCCTTTTTCGCTTTTGGTTCAAGCGGAAACGTTGCTGAATTTAAAAACAAAGTAACCCAGCACGGAACCAAAAAGCGCAAGCTACGAAGCCGTGCACTCACTGCAGCAAAACAGATTGAAGCAAACCTGCCAGATTCATTGCGCTCGCCATTGAGAAAAGTTGCTGACAGTTCAGGAGCAACTGATTTGCTAACGCAGGGAAAACCAAAGGGACTAGACCCAGTCAGAACAAAGACCCTGAATGATCTTTTCCAAGCGGCAACAACTGGTGATGTTGTTTTATACAGCCAAAAACTTGAAGAGTTTGAAAATAAATATCTACCAACAGCAGGTGAGGTTGCAACATTGGATGTTGCAAGAACTTTGCTTGGCTATTCAGCCAAGGAAAGTGATAATTCAATAAAGCTTGCCTGGTGGGCGAAGCCCCACCCCGGAAACTTTGGTGACTGGCTAAGCCCGCTTATTTTTTCTCATTTCACCGATGCCAAGATTATTTATCAACCACCAACCAAACCCAAGGGCAGTAAGCATCTGTTTGCTGTTGGTTCAATAGGACGCTTTATTGGCTCCAAGTCAGTGGTTGTTGGAACAGGTGTGAGTGACCAAGAGATCAGCATGAGTAGATCCGCTGATTACGTATCCGTTCGTGGCCCGCTGACAGCGGAGACTGTCAAAAACTCCGGTGGGCCAGAGATAACAGCCTTTGGTGATCCTGGGCTTGTCATCTCCGAGGTGATGCCAATTAAGCGTGGAAAAACCAATGGCAAGATTGCCCTTGTTCGCCACTTCACTCACTCAAGCATTCCGCTAAAACTTCCTGACAACATCGAGGAGTTAGATGTTCTGGTTGGCTCCCCTGAGTCAATCAAGGAGTTTTTGACAAAGCTCAATAAATACGATGCGGTGATAACTTCCGCCATGCACGTGATGATTGCCTGCCAGAGTTATGGGATCCCTTGCGGGCTCATTACCTTCAAAGGCTATGAAGAAAACGTTCACGGAACAGGAATCAAATACATCGATTATGCCAAGGGTGCAGGAGTCAAGGTATTGAAACCAAAGGCTGTTGGCAATGACTTCACCGCTTTTGATTACCAAAAGCTTATAAACGACATCAAAGTTAGTGATTCCAAAAAGCAGGAGGTTATCGGCCATATCAAGGCTGGAATAACTAAGCTAACTGCACGATGAAGAATATTGCGATTGAGGTTTTTGGCTCAGCAAAGCTGATTCTGCCAACAAGGCGCTTCCGGCTTCAATTCGCATTCCTAGTTCTCCTGGCAGCCCTGATTCCTGTCACGGAGTTATTGGTAATAAAGCTTTTTACCGACCTGGTGATAGATGGCGGGAACATGGAGTTCTCGATGTTGGCTTTTTCGATTTTGGGTGTGAGTGCATTATTTGTGACAACCAGGGTGGCCAACTACATCCAAAAAACCTACCGGGTGAAATTTTTCGATAAGTCCTTTGAAGCCGATGATCGTGAACGCTCCTCAACCAAAGAGGCTTGGGAATGGGCTATGGCTTTGGAGTTAGTAAACGTGCTTAGTTTCATAACCCAGATCTTGGTTATCGCAGGCTTCTTTTTTGCCCTGAACTGGGAGTTTGCAATCATTGTGCTTGCCACAGCACTTATTGTCTTTGAAATCTTTGGAAGGTTTTTTAGGCGCCAACAAATTGTTCAGCGAGGTTTTGTTGAAAGAAAGCGAAACAAGGAAGAGGTTCGCCCTGCAGACAGACTTGGCTCCAGAATCCAATCGGCTGAGTTTGTGACATTGCTTGCAGCAATCTTCACGGTGATTCTGATTGCAATACTGATCTTTTTTGGTGTGACTGGAATCACAGCTCTTTCCAACACCATCGTTTTCTTCTTAGGCCTAAGGCTTCTCAACACAACCTATGGGTCTTTGGCGGGATCACTGATGAGATTTGCTCGAGCAAAGGCCAATAGTTTCTGATGAAGAAACTCACCATCGGCTATTCAACCTTGGCCTCCAGAGTTCCAAACCTAAACCTCCCCCAAGAAAACCCTTTGTTTGATGTTCTGGTTTCAGTTCAACTTGATGCCAAATATGACAAACCAGATGTTGAAACAATCGAGCTGGATTCAACTGGCGTCACCAAATCCAGAAACGCAGTCATCGACAAAGCCCAAACTGAATACTTAGTCTTTGCCGATGACGATATTGAAATCATCCCCAATGGCCTGAGACAAGTAATTGAATACCTTGATTACCATCCAGAGGTTTCGATAGTGCTAGCGC
>JAVLCC010000010.1:29746-30924 GCA_031580995.1 Microbacteriaceae bacterium | reverse complement strand
CCTAACCAGGTTTAATTCAGCCAAGGCTGCAACACCGGAGATGGTGATCAGAGTCAAAGACATAAGGGATGCAGGAATTTATTTTGATGAGAACTTTGGTGCTGGGATGGAAAACTTCCTAGGAGATGAATACATCTTTGTCACCGATGCGATATCCAAAGGCCTCAAAGCAGTGGCGTTGCCGATTCCGATTGCCACCCACGATGAATTGAGCTCCGGCACCGACTGGCAATCGGAAAGGTCAGTAACAGCTCGCGCAAAGGTCTTCACAAGGGTCTTTGGGAAAATAGCGCTGTTTGCAAAGCTGGGTTTTGTTTATAAAAACTTTAGAAACTTCGGGTCATTGAGAAACATGTATAAGTTTCTAATTACCTGGTAGTCACCGTTTCGGTTCTGATGAACTGCCCGTCGATATAGAGCTCGACGGTGATATCAAAGCCAGCGCCTGTGTTTCTGGTCACCCTTGAGTAATCAAAGTTTTTGTAATTCTCGATTGGGTCTTGAACAAGCCATTTTCCTGCAACCTTGGCAGAGAGTTTCTGACCTTCATAACCACGGGTGAAAATGGCAATAAAGCCATTGAAGGTTCCAACCGTAATCTTCTGCTCAGTGTTTTCCTCTGGCTGCTCCACCCCAGATTCGCGAAGGTCCGAAAGCAAGAAATCGGCACCTTTTAGATTCAGTGCAGGAATTCGTTTGATGATGACATCATCGATTGGGTTGCCACCATTTTTCATGGCGTCCAAAATCTGCTGGGCAGTTAGATCTGGGTATTTTTGTCTCAGTAGTGCATAGGCACCTGCAACCAAAGGTGTTGCGGCTGATGTTCCACTGGCTTGGCGGTAGCTATAGGTGTTGGCGCTAAGGCTGTAATCGGGGGCAAGAAGCTCAACCTTGTCACTGATTGTGGTGTAAATACTCACCTCGTTGTCACGGTTTATTGAGCCAACCGAAACGGCTTCATCCAGACATGTCGGAGCGTAATTCTCCGCACTGTCAAGGTTGTAGCCATTGCCGCTTGCGGCAAAAGGAATGATGCCAACATCTCTGAGTCTTTCAAGTCTTTGTCTTACTTCGCTATAAACGGGGTTTGTCGCGCAAGAGAGCAAATCAGCTCTTGAGTTGATGGCAAAAACACCGAAGGACATTGAAAGTGCAACGATGTTGTGCTCTTCGCG
>JAVLCC010000010.1:1339-29646 GCA_031580995.1 Microbacteriaceae bacterium | reverse complement strand
TTGACTGTGGGTAGAAATCAGTGTTCGCCATCAATAGGTTCGCATCCGGTGCAATACCACCTGGAGCCTGACTGTTTGGCTTTCCAGCAACGATCCCAGCAGTCATGTTTCCGTGATCTTGGGATTGATCTAATAATCCCAAAACTCGCTTTTGGCTGGCTGCCTGAACTCCCGTTTGATATCTGGTTCCATTCGGGCAAACCTCACCGGTTGCTCCTGAATAAACACAAACTCCGTCAATTACACGATCTTCAAAATATGGGTGGTTTAGATTCACACCCTGGTCAATCAGCGCAATGGTTGTTCCTTCACCTGTAAAACCCTGGTTCCAAAGGGTTTCTGCCTCAACAGCAACATAAGCATCCTCTGTTGGAACAGCCTGAGCTGGTGTTGCTGGAATTATCAGTGCAAGAGAAAATAAGCCAACTAAAAATTTGCGCATGGCTTAAAGCATAGGTCACTGGTGGTAAACAGCTGGTAAATCAAACCAGCGCTCAATGCTGGCTATCCGGCATCTGTTACCTACTCATGCGATTGATAACAGTGGTTTCAATTTTGACCCTGGGGCCCAATATTTATCCATTGCATATCCTCATCTCTGATTTGAACAAAGCGAATAAATCCAAGAGCTTCACAAAGTCAGTTTTCAACAGCTATAGAAAGATAAACTCTCAATCAATGAAAATAACTGTTATTGGTCTTGGCTATTTGGGGGCAACTCACGCTGTTGCGATGGCCGAATTGGGTCATGAAGTCATCGGCATTGAGCCCGATGATCAGAAGCGCAAGTCACTCGCTGCGGGTAATCTTCCGTTTTTTGAACCTGGGTTGGATAAGGCGCTTGTTGATGTCATCAAAACTGAAAGAATCAGTTTCAAATCAGCCCACGACGATGAGTCCAAAGACGCTCAGATGCATTTTATTTGCGTTGGGACACCGCAAAAAATCGGCTCCAATGCCGCTGATACCAAATATCTGTTTGCTGCCATTGAGGCTCTAGCTCCTTATCTCAACGAAGAAGCAGTTGTTGTTGGCAAATCAACAGTTCCAGTTGGCACGGCCAAGGAGCTAACCGAGAAACTTGCAACACTGGTTGACTTTCATCCAAAACTTGCCTGGAACCCTGAGTTTCTCAGGGAAGGAACAGCATTAGAAGATTCCCTAAGACCAGACCGCATTGTCATAGGAACTGAAGACAGTTATGCGGAGCAAAAAATCCGCGAGGTTTATAAACCGATCACCGATAACCATGACACCCCAGTTTTGATAACAGACATCCCAACAGCAGAACTTGTGAAGGCTGCAGCCAATAGTTTTCTAGCCACCAAGATTAGTTTTATTAATGCAATGGCAGAGATTGCAGAAGTAAGTGGTGCCGACACGGTGAAACTTGCTGAGGCGATTGGTATGGATAATCGCATCGGGAAGCTGTTTTTGCGCAACGGAATCGGTTTTGGTGGGGGATGTCTGCCCAAAGACATTAGAGGCCTAATGGCGAGAGCTGAAGAGCTGGGTGTTGGGCACGCTGTTGGTTTTTTAAACGAAGTTGATCAGATTAATCTCAGAAGAAGAAAAAGGGTTGTTGATTTAGCAATAGAGGAACTGGGCCAGGTCAAAGACAAAAAGATTTCAATATTGGGAGCCACATTCAAACCCGACAGCGATGACTTGCGAGACTCCCCAGCTTTGAATGTGGCATTGGAGCTTGCTGAAATGGGAGCCAAGGTTCACATTCACGATCCGGTAGCGGTTGATCACCTGCAAGCTTATGAAAAATCCTTAATAGCAAACGAGAACTTGTCTGAAGTATTGGCAGATTCTGAACTGAGCATTCTGGGAACCGAGTGGAAAGAGTATAAACAACTCAATCCCGCCAATCTCTTGGTGAAAAACAAAGTAATCATCGATGGGCGAAACGTTTTGAATCGAGAGGCCTGGGAAAATGCGGGCTGGACAATGACCTCCCTTGGTCGAGGATAAAAACTTATCCACAACCATTACTCACCCTCTTGCCAATAACAACTTAGATTGAAATCATTGGGCTCAAGAGGTTACGGGAGCAAATGAGTTCAGGTTCCCCCTAATTATCTGGCTTGTCCCGTAACCTCTTTTTTTGGTTATAACCTTCTAGGGTGCAAAACAAAACTTACCCGTTTGTGAGTTTTGTTATGCCCGCTGTCAACGAAGAGAAAAATCTTGAGCTTTCAGTGCAGTCGGTTTTGGACCAAGATCTTGAAATCCCTTTCGAGCTAATCATCGCTGTTGGTCGCTCAAGGGATAAAACATCTCGGATTGCCAAGCGATTGGAAAAAGAAAACCTCGGGCAAATTCGAGTTGTCAAAAACCCCAAAAACAACACCGCCAAAGGATTAAACCTTGCAATCAGTGAGGCAAAGGGCGATGTGGTCATTCGAGTGGATGCCCACAGTGAATTGACCTATGGCTATGCCAAACAAGCCATAGACACTCTTCAGCGAACCCAGGCAGCCAATGTTGGTGGGTTGATGCACGCAATTGGAACAACGCCTTTTCAAAAGGCCGTTGCATGGGGTTATGGTTCAAGGTTTGGACTTGGTGGAGGAAGTTTCCACGTGGGGGGATCTGAGGGGGAAGTTGACAGCGTTTATCTAGGGGTTTTTGACAAACAAAAACTAATCGAAGTTGGCGGTTTTGACGAGGAATTAATCCGCGGTCAAGACTGGGAGCTGAATCTAAGGCTCAGAAGAGCGGGTCATAAGGTTTGGTTTGATCCAAAATTGGAGGTTAGGTATTACCCCAGGGGTAGTTGGTTTAGCCTTGCCAAGCAGTTTTATAAAACAGGTCGCTGGCGAGCAAGAATAACCAGGTCCGCTTTATCAGCCAGCAAGCCTAGATATTTCATTCCGCCGCTACTGGTGTTTGGTTCACTGTTTATCTTTCCTGCGATTATCTATTTTCTGACAGTTATATTCATTGCTTTATTTGCAAGGGTTGACGGTCAATCCAGGGGTTGGTTGCTGGTTGTATTGCCAACCATGCATTACAGCTGGGGACTGGGGTTTATAACTGGGATGCTGTTCAAACCTCAGATACGGGGAATAGGGTCTTGAGCGAGCTCAAAAAATCTTTGTTGAATTCAAAATCCACAACATCCCATCTGGGTTTTCGTCTTGGGTTTTGACTTTCCAATGCAAGTGGGTCTAAAACCATCAGCTTGTCAACACTGATTCGCTCCTCCGGATAAACAAACTGGACCTGCCTGTCATTCATTTTTTTTAGCAGGTTTTTAGCAATCACTAATTTGCGTCTAGACCAGAATGGATTTAAATCCCATATCCCAACAAGCTGGTCTTCGGTGACTAAGGCATTGAACTTTGCCAGAGAATCACTATTTGTCATGTCCATCGCAATGATCAAATCAAGCTCGCGCCTATTCACTGATAATTTGAAGCCAAATCGAACTGGTCTTGGTGCATAAAAACTTCTGATTGGTGAATTTGTGACAAAGGGTCTTGATTTGGAATCAACAAACGAATCTTGTAGGGCAAGATAATGCCTTGTCGCATCTTGAACCAACTGTTCTTCGGGTTTTTCATCAGTTGACCAGCAAAGAGTTTGCTTCAGCTGTTTTTTAGGCCTCAGTCTTTTAATAAACCCTTCCAAGGAATTGATTCGGACTTGATCGAAATACCCAAAGTTTTTGGCCAGGGGCTTGTTGATAAGCGCCACTTCAGACTCTGTTTGAGTGAGTTCAAAGCCAAACCCAATGTGTTTTTTCAAAGCAATCGCGACCGGTGCTTTTTTGGCCTTGGATTTCAATAAACCAAGAGCATCCGGGTGCAAAATCTCACCTTGGTTCAGAATGCATAAATATTTCCCAGAGGATTCATCCAATGCTCGATTCAGAATCTGATGACGGTTAAGCCCTTCATTGATCATCACCGTTTTCACATTCGGCGAAAACTTCTGAACATCAATTGGTGATCTATAGCCGTTTTCTATGTCCAACTGTTGCATCACGATTATCTCCAGCGGGGATTCAGCGCTTGCCAAAACAGATCTGACTGAGCGAATGATTTCTTGACCGGGTTTTTGGGCAATGACAACAACCGTTGTTGTTTCTCGGTTTATTTTTTGTCTGGAGTTGGTAATTTCAAAACTATCTACTGGATGTGAAAATCTGTCCTCGGAGAAGATAAGCGTGTGCCGATTTTCTAAACCGAGAAATTTTTCTAACCACTGAGTTTTTTGTTCATTCGTTGAGGATTGCATGCGAAATGGATTCTCTGCATCCATTTTCTGGTCATCGCTGAGGCCAAGTGCTGCTGCTTTATCGGTTTGACCGAATCCAATGAAAGTCTCTATGCAACGCTTGCGATGTTCATTGGATAAAACTTTTGGGCTGAACCCGATGGCTGCTTCAAAGATTCTCATCGCCCGGTTGCTATCTAAAAGTAACGCGAGATCCAAAACTGCTTCGCGGGCATTTTTGTCTGCTTGTTTGAACCAACTGATATTCATCTGATCTGTCAGTTCAAAGAGGTTTTTGAATCCTGCAATTTCAATCAAAAACTGGGTGTTTATCCCATAACCATTTTCCAAGGCTCGTTTTCTGAAGGCGGGCTTATCGCCAAGGTACTTGCTTGAAATAGCGGACAAAATTTCCCTCTTCGCCTAACGGCTTGTTTGGTGAATGCTCAGTAACCTTTATTGATGGTTTCAATTATCCCTGAGAGACAACTCACGCTCGCCGAAAACTTGGCACTTATCGGCACCATCGATGCTTTGATGGAACTCACTGGGGAAAGCGTGGAGGTTGGTAGCGACCCATCCTCTGGTTTCATCATCACAAGCGAGGACAGCGAAACCAAAGGAACTCTCAGCGCAAACCTTTCCGATCAACCTCACCCTTCATTTGGCTATTCCACAGACGGAATATCCCTCTCCGCCACAACACTGAGTGAAAGCTTTGGATCGGGAAACATTTTGATTGAGCCAAGCATCCAAAAAACTGGCTCGGTTGATATTTGGGCGGACATTGCGAAAAAATCAAATATCAGGACTTCAAAGCCTGTTGTCTTGATTGCCAATGGCGAAAATTCTGAGCTAATAAAAAACATTGCCGAGACTTTGGGTCATCCCGATTATTTGAAAATAGCCGACACTCTATCCATTCACGAATTGCTTGCACTGGCCCACAAAAGCAGTGTTGGAATCACTTCAACGCCTGGGGGGCTATTGCTAGGTTTAGGCGCAATGACACCTTTTTTGCATGTTTACTCAACGCTTTCTGAAAAACAGATTATTGATGACATGGAACTTTCCAGTTTTGGGTTTGGCTACCAGATGTTGGATAAGGGTCAATCTCCAGCGGTGATTACCGCCAAACTCAAAGATGTCTTGGAGGATGAGATTTTCCTTAGAAAAGAAATTGAGAGATTCAGGGTTTCTATGAGGCATGAATTTTTGGGGGTGCTAGGCAAGCTATTGGCCTAGAGTTGAATTTATGCCAGTAACAAAAGCGGTGATTCCGGTAGCGGGTTTGGGAACCAGGTTTTTACCCGCCACCAAAGCAATGCCCAAAGAGATGCTTCCAATAGTTGATAAACCCGTTATCCAATACGTGGTCGAGGAAGCAGTTAGGGCAGGCCTTGATGATTTGTTGATGGTCACGGGAAGAAATAAAAATGCACTGGAAAACCACTTCGATCGAGCAAGTGAAATTGAAGATGCGCTAAACAAAAAAGGCGATACCAAAAAACTTGACGAAGTCAGCATCTCAAACCGGCTAGCGGATATTCACTACATGCGTCAGGGTGATCCAAGGGGTCTGGGGCATGCCATTTTGAGAGCCAAAAAACACGTCAGCAATCAAAGCTTTGCTGTTTTGCTAGGTGATGATGTCATAGATGAACGTGATGAGTTGCTATCGGGGATGCTTGAGGTTCACGAACAAAAACAGGCCCATGTGATTGCTTTGATGGAGGTTGACCCGGAACAAATTCATCTCTATGGGTGCGCAGAAGTCGAAGGTGAGGGTGATGTTGTCAGGATCACCAACCTGGTTGAAAAACCAGATAACGACAAAGCCCCAAGCAATCTGGCAATCATCGGTAGATATGTTTTGAAACCAGAAATATTCGATGTTTTAGAAAAAACCGAACCCGGCAGAGGAAACGAAATCCAAATAACCGATGCCTTGAAAACCTCTTGCAAAGACAGCTCCCAGCCAGAGGTTTATGGGGTTATCTTCAGAGGCAGAAGATACGACACCGGCGACAAAGTCGATTACATCAAGGCTTCATTGCGAATCGCCGTTGATCGTGAAGACATTGGCGATGAGCTAAAAACCTGGCTCAAAGAGTTTTCTAAAACTCTCTAACCGCCACGTTTGCATTTCTCGCTGCAGTATTTGACGCTCTCCCAGTTTTTTGCCCAGGCTTTTCGCCAAACCATTGGTCGCCCACACCGCTGACAGGTCTTCTCAGGAAGATTTTCTTTTCTAACCCCACGGGGCATTAGGGAGCAATCTCCCCGTCAAGTTCCTCGCCGTCGATTTCCATGCCGTCAATTTCCATGTTCGCCGAATAGCTATCCATGTATTCAATCCAAGTTGGTCCAGGAGTCAACACCAAGGGATCACCGTTAAGCAAGTTGAATTCAATTGGATCAGTAGCTCCCTGTTTGCTCCAAGTGATCTCTAAGTATTTATTATCTGCAAACACCCATGCTCTACCTGAAGAGTCCACTAAAACAGTCTCTGGGATAGATCCATAAGTTGGGTCTTTGGCGCTGAAGTCCAATTCAGTTTCCATGACAATCACGTTTTTCGCTCTGACCTGAGATTCAGTTAGAGCATCAATCAAGGCTGTCTCACCTTGAGAGCGCAGAAGCGCCGAATGAGTGTCGGTTTCACCTGTTGGAAGTTCAATACCTTGCTCGCTGAAGCTGTATTCAGCATTTCCCATCAGCCACGATGACACAGATTCTTTATAGTTCACCTGAAACTGATTGAATCTCTCTCCTGCATCAACACTTGCGGTTTGCTCTGCTTCCAGATCAGCAAAGGTGAGCTGCTGTGGAGGGGCTTCCAGGTCACCGTGTTGGCTAACCAAAACACCCGCACGAGCATAAAGGGTGTGTTCATAGGGCCTACCGGTTCCCTCTTTTCGGAACATAGTCTCTTTGCCAACCTCGGTGTCTTCTGTGGCGTTATATAAATCAGTAGCCATCATCGGTTCCATGAACCTGTCTTGACCACCTGAATAAACCATGATCCCTCCATAGGGGGCAACAATGTTTGGATCCATTGGTCTGATTGATCTAACTGGGCCAATCTCTTCAGGAAGGGAGCTGTGCCAGGTGGCAACAAATCTTGTCAGACCACTTTCAACCCTCTCAACAACCACTATGTCCGCTGAATTCAACCCAGACTGCGGACGAGCAATTGCGAAGTTGTCAATCTTGGCGGAGATGGCAGGTCCTGTGAGCAATGGATTGCTGTTTTCAAAAAACTTCACGCCTGTCAAAGTGGCAACGTCATAAGCAATTGGCTCTGGTTCCTCCTCAGGCTCATCCTCTTCTTCCACAACCGTTATTTCTTCATCCGGTTGCTCCGGCTCTTCCGAAGAACAAGCCGTTAAAGATAAAACCATGCCGCTTAGGGCGATAAAAGCCAATGGGCTTAGAAGTAATTTTTTCATCGGCAAAAGCTTATTGCTAGAAGCCCGAAACACCGCTGATTGGCACGGTGAAGCGAATTTGTTTACCAAAAATATACCAACACGTAATCAAAGCTTTTACTGTGCTTGAGGTTGAAATTGCTTGATTACATCGTGATAGGAAAACCTTATGGGTCATACGTTGCAATCGGAGACAGTCTCTCCGAGGGCTTAGGTGACTTCACCTTTCACAAAACCAGAAGATACAACGGCTGGACTGACAGACTTGCAGGATTATTGGCCAAAGAAGCCGAAGATGAAGGTCGCGGGTTTGAGTTTGCAAACTTCGCCCTCAGAGGCTCAAAAATTAAACCAATCATGGATTGGCAACTAAAACGAGCATTGGAAGTAAACGCTGATTTGGTGACGGTGATGGCTGGTTCCAATGATCTAACTGTTGCCCCTGAAAAACTTCCGGAACTTAGAAACATCTACAGAGAAGGCTTGCAGCAACTTATCGATTCTGGAAGCGATGTAATTATCGCCAACACCATCAACCCGCTTCACCTCAGGGTGTTTAGACCCCTTCGCTATCGTGCGGAGCGCATGAGTGATTTGATAACCGGTCTTGGTCATGAACTAAATGTTCCGGTGTTAGACCTATTTGGAATTGAACACTTCAGTGATGTTTGTTTCTGGGCGGATGACATGGTTCACTTCTCAGGTCACGGCCATGTGAAAGTGGCTAACGAAGCCGCCAAATTACTTGATTTGAAATACCGCTTCCGTGAAGCCGAGCACTACGAGAGAATCGCACCGGTCAGAGGTGTCAGAGAAACACTGAAGTGGGTATACAAAGATGTCATCCCCTTCACCCACAGAAAGCTAAAAGGTGTCACCAGTGGTGATGGGATGAGTCCTAAAAGTGAAAAGCTTGAGCCGTTTAGGCCGATAACTTCCCCACACTGGGAAATCCTCACTCACTGATCATTGTTGGGAAGCTTGTTTAGATCCGTATAGCCCTCAGCAATTTCATATTCCTTATCAAGCTTCTCTTGTTTTTTCTTGGCCCTGCGGTTTTGAATCACTGTTCGGAGGATTTCAATTGGGAAGGGCAAAGAACTCACGATAATCACAATCAAAACTGCTGTTTCTAGGTTTTCTTTGACCAGTGGCAGGTTTCCCAAGAAATAACCCGGAACCATAAAAACACCCAGCCATAAAGTCGCGCCAATGGCATTGAGTTTTGTGAACCTTCGAAACTCAACTTTGCTGATTCCTGCAAACATCGGAACTAGAGCCCTGATGATTGGAACGAAGCGAGCCAAAATGATTGCCCTCACGCCGTATTTATCAAAAAACTTTCTGGTGGTCTCAACAACTTTTTTGTTGAAGATGAAGTTTTCTCTTCGCTCGAAAAGCGGCGGCCCGATTTTATAACCGACATACCAACCCAGCTGGGTTCCGCCAAAGGCTGCAAGCCAAATCAAAATAAACCCAAGCCAGTCGGGGATAAACCCTGTTCCAACGCTTAGCGTCAACCCGATGATGAATAACAGCGAGTCACCCGGAAGAAAACTTGTGAAGATGAAGGCTGTTTCTAAAAACAGCACGACAACAACCGCTAGAACTGCCCAATCACCGAATGCGTCAATGATTGCCTGAGCATCAAGCCAATCCAATACGTGCCGCCTTTGTAGCCACCTGTTCAATGGCCTGCTGATAAAACTCGATCAGCCTAGCGTTGTTTGTCTCCCAAGATTTATTGGTAACCGCTTTACGAGCCTCATGGGCCATCTTTTCCTGCAGTTTTCCATCCTCTAAGAGCTTGCTGACCAAACGCTGATAACCGCCCTGGCCTTCAGGGTTTGCCAAAAACCCGCTAACCCCATCCTCAATCAAAAACCTAGGTCCACCAACATTGGGTGCAACCACTGGTAGCCCACTGGCTTGAGCCTCTTGGATTGTCTGCCCGAAGGTCTCCTCGGTTCCGAAGTGCACAAACATGTCCAAAGCTGCGTAGTGATAGGCAAGATCCAAAGCAGTCTGTCTTCCTGCGAAATAAACACCGTGACCTGCAAACTGCGCTTCCAGTCGGGTTCGCTCGGGACCATCTCCAACTATTACAAACTTGGTGTTTTTCAATGAAAGCAATTCACTCATTCGGTGAACTTGTTTCTCAGCAGCAAGCCTTCCAACAAAACCGATTATGCGCTCCCCGTTAGGAGCGATTTTCTTCCTGAGCTCTGTAACCTCTTCTGAGGTTTTATGAGCGGGGTTGAATAAATCAAGATCCACCCCTCTTCCCCAGATGCCCACGTTTTGAACTCCGATGCGGGTTAAATACTCTGCAGCCTCAGGGGTTGGGGCCAAATTGACATCAGCCTTTTCGTGAATGCTTGCCATCATTCGATCCACCACCGGACGAGCAAAACTCAATCCATAACGCTCGATATAACCACTGAGATCTGTTTGATAAACAGCAACCACCGGGATGTTGTTTTTAGATCCCCAAGCAATTGCCTGAGCACCAATCATGAAAGGTGCTGCAACGTGAATAACATCAGGCCTGAAATCATCCAGCTCTCGCTGGATGGAGGGGCCTGGAACAGCAACTGGGAATTGCAACAGAGGAAAGGAAACAGTTTGGTGAACGGGATAACCGTTGTGTTTTTCACCAGTGCGGGTTGGAGCAATTACCAATGCTTCAAAATCACGCTGTTTGAAGGTGTCCAAAACCCTCAAAACAGAGTTTGTAACACCATTGGTGCTGGGGAGGAATGATTCGGTGACGATTGCAACTCTCATAGTCATCCTCCGAAACTAGACGTAGTTATTTTATGAATAACTAGCACCAGGTAAATGTCAGGTTAACTGCTCGCGTCAGCATCTGCGTAGAAATTAACCGCTCCTCTAACCCAAACAGTAACAGGCATGCCTATCTCTGGAGCGAATGGACCATTGGATCTAGCTTTAATCCTGATGGTTGGGGTTTGAACCTCCAACAGCGCATCGTGACCAAAAAAGGTTCTGCCGATAACAAAGTTTTCAGCCTTTGGATTTGGTTGCAGATAAAAATTCTCTGGTCTAATCGCAACCCGACCCACGGTTCCCTCAGTGACGTTATTGAGTGGATTCAGCTTTCCAAGATCTGTGATGACCTTCCCATCGTGGATCTCACCGCGAATGATCACGCTGTCACCCAAAAACGTCGCCACCCCAACATCCGCTGGAGCTGAATAAATCTCTAGTGGGTCTCCGATTTGAGCGAATACACCATCACGCATCACTGCCACCCGATCAGCAATTGACAAAGCTTCCTCCTGATCATGGGTGACCAATAACGCAGTCGCCCCATCGGCTTTGATGACTCTTCTAACATCGTTTCTTAGCTGGTCTCTGAGTTCTGGATCCAGAGCACTAAAAGGCTCGTCCAACAGAATCAGCTTTGGCTTTGGTGCTAACGCTCTTGCCAAAGAAACTCTTTGCTGCTGACCTCCCGATAAGTTTTCAGGCATGCGGTCAGCTAAAGATTCCAACTGGGTGAGTCTTAGTAATTCTTGAACTCGTTCGGTGTTGGATTTATCAATACCGAAGGCAATGTTTTGACTGACGCTTAGATGCGGAAACAACGAAGCCGCCTGCGGGACGATTGTTATTCCACGCTTCTCTGCTGGAATCTCGGTGTCTTTATTGGCAATCAAATTGCCATCAAGATAAATCTCGCCACCATCGATTGATTCAAACCCTGCGAGGGTTCGAATAAGTGTTGATTTCCCAACACCACTTGATCCCAAAACAGCCAACAGCTCGCCTTCATAGACCTCAAGGTTCAGCCCATCCAGCACCAGCTGCTCACCGTAATATTTGCTGAGGTTATTCAGTTCAAGTTTTTTCATGTTCGTCATAAGCCTATGTGGTTGCATCCAGTGTTTTTCGAATCTGTCTGTTTAGTAACCAAGCAGGTATTCCACCTAACAAAAACAGCAATAAACCATAGGGGGCAGCCGCCGCATAAGAACTCGCATCAGTCAATGCCCATAACCTGGTAGCCAAGGTGTCAACCCCTGTTGGGCGAAGCAACAATGTTGCTGGAAGCTCTTTCATAACAGTCAGTGTGACAAGCGCCAAAGATGCCAAAACACCGGGGCTAACAATCGGCAAGGTTATTCGTCTGAGGATCTGCAGGCGAGACTGTCCCAATGATCTTCCAACCTCGTCTAAACCGATTGGAATCTGCGAGACGGGGTTTCTGATTCCCGCCAATCCGTTTGGCAAAAACAATGCCACATAGGCAATTAGCACAATCCAAATTGTTTGATAAATCCCTGGCAATAAATTCGCTCCCAAAAACACAAGCGACAGTGCAACAACGATTCCAGGTAATGCATGACCTATCCATACACCGCTCTCGATTGGCGAGGCCAAAGAGGATTTATATCTAACTGTCACCAAAGTTATTGCCAAAGCAAACAGGGTGATGATGATTCCTGCAGCAATGGAATAACCAATTGTTACCAAAACTGCATCCGTTAGTCTCTCTAGTTCAGCCCTACTGGATCCAACAACACTCCAGCGCACAAGTGCGGCAACCGGAATTCCTATTCCCAGAAAAGCCAGTCCCAAAAGACCACTTGCGAACCCATAACGCCCAGAGATTTTAATCCTGATGCGCTTGCCCGAATGAGGTTCAAAGTTTCTAACCTTGCCTCGGGATTTTCGCTCACCGTAGAGAATCAGCAAGGTGAATACAACCAACACAATGGCAATCGCTGCTGCAGCGTTTCTATCAAAACTAGATCGGTAGGCGTTATATACACCGATCGTAAAGGTTTCAAACCTGAGTGTTGCAACGGCACCGAATTCGCTCAGTGTATAAAGCGCAACCAGCAATGAACTAGCGGTTGCTGCTGGGCGAATGATTGGCCAGGTGACAGATTTGAGCACCTGAGTGCGGTTTTTACCAAGAGATCTTGCAACCTCCTCTGCTTGGAAATTACTGCTCACCAAAGATGCCGCCACCGCCAGATAAACATAGGGGGCTGTGGTCATGGTCATCACCAATAAAGACGGCCAAAACCCATAAAACCCAGGAAACAAACTCACCCAACCAAAGGCTGAGACATAACTGGGCATGGCCAGTGGCAAAGCTGCGGCGACAGCAAAGAAGTTTCTAAAGGGCAGGTTTGTTCTAACAACCAGCCAGGCCTGCATGACGCCTATAACAAGTGAGGCCAGTGTCACCGAAACAACCAGAATGGTTGTGTTGAAAAGTAATTCAAGAGTTCTGGGTCTGAGTAGTTCGATGAGCAATTGCTCGAATGCTTGGGAGCCTCTGAAAAGCAGATAAGCAATCGGAACAAGCGAAATCAGAGTTGCAAAAACCGCCAGTAGCACTAAAACTGCTGGCGGCTTTTGCCTCAAATCAACTCCTAGAGCAATCCTGCTTCACGCATCAATTCCAAAGTCCTATCCAACTGGTCGATGTCATTGAGGTCAAGCTCAGCTGTTGGCACCTGATCCAAAGGAATCAATTTCTCACTTGGCTGGACGCCAGATGTCAATGGATACTCCATTGTCTCGTCAGAGAAATACTGCTGCCCGGCATCACTGAGCAGGTATTCAATGAATGCCTTCGCCTGTTCTGAGTCATTGAGCATTCCTGCTCCAGCGACATTGACTAGGTTTCCAACATCGTTAGATGTGAAAAATCCTGCCTCACTGATTAGGTTTTCAAAACCATCCTCAACTCCCCTGCGGTAAAAGTAATAGTGATTGACCAAACCTGCATCCGCAGTCCCACTCTCAACCGCTTCCATAACCTCTTCGTCTTTATTGAAAATCAATGCGTTCTCACTCATCGCACTCAACCACTGAAGTGCTTTTTCATCGCCTTCGATAACTCGCATGGCGGTCACAAACGCTTGGAAAGATCCATAGCTTGGGGCGATGGCGATTCGGTCTTCCCACTCTGGGTTGGATAGCTCCATCACGCTGGATGGGATCTGTGTGACGTTTTCTTTGTTATAAACCATGATTCGTGCTCGACCACTTGTTCCGACCCAGTCATCGTCCACTGAGCGAAATTTGGCTGGAACCAAATCCAAAATCTCTTGATCGATTTCAACAAAGGCTCCGCCTCTGCTGAGCGCTCCCAAAGCTGCTCCTCCAACACCCAAAAACACATCCGCCTGGGTGTTCTCTCCCTCTTCTAAAATCAGTGCCGCTGTTTCACTTGTGCCGGCATAGCGCACCTCAACTTCAATTCCTGTGTCTTCAGTGAATTGATCAAGCAGTGGCTGGACTAAGTTTTCTTTTCGACCGGAATAAAGGGTCAATGATTCCTCGGTGGCAGCACACCCGGTTAGTCCAAGTGTTGAAACGGCCAGAACAGCAATTGATTTTTTGAGCATCTCTCTCCTATTCAGTGATTACTCTGAATAGGTTAGGTAAACCTAACTAGTTTGTCAATTACTAGTTTTTTGCATCAATTTCAGAAATCAACGCTTCAATCTTTGAACGAATCTCATCCCTGATTGGCCTGATTGCATCAACACCCTGACCGGCTGGGTCTTCCAATGGCCAATCCAAATAGGTCTTACCTGGGAAAAATGGACACTCATCCCCGCAACCCATGGTGATTACATAATCACTATCTTTCACATCCTCAGTAGTCAATATCTTTGGAGAGTTCTGGCTGATATCGATTCCCTCCTCCTGCATTGCCTCGACAACGCTTGGGTTGATGGAATCAGCCGGTGCTGTTCCAGCACTGCGAATCTCAACTCGATCACCCGCTAGGTGTTTCATAAACCCTGCGGCCATTTGTGATCTTCCTGCGTTGTGAACACAGACAAACATCACGCTTGCTTTTTTATCCATTGGTTTCCCTTTCTAATATTTTGTAAATTCCGAAACCGACTAAAGCCCCCAGAAGTTGCCATAAGGTAAACACCGCCGCACTCACCGGTTCTATCCCTGCAAAACTCTCACTAAAAATTCTTCCAAAAGTAACTGCTGGGTTAGCGAAGCTAGTAGATGAAGTAAAGATATAAGCGGCACCAATCCAAGTGGCAACCCCAACTGCAACCAAGTCCCTGTTGTGTTTGATCAAAAGCAAAATCGTCAAGATCAATCCTGCGGTTGCGATGATTTCTGATAGCGGTGCGCCTGCATCCAGCCTGTCTCTGGAGGAGATCACGGTTGGGATATCAAACATTGCATTGGCAATCACGGATCCCAAAAACCCACCAATTAGCTGCGCTAGAACATAAAGAAAAAACATCCCAAGACCAATTCCCCGAGTGATCAAGAAAATAAAGGAAACCGCTGGATTGAAATGAGCACCGCTAATGGGTCCCAACATGGAGATGAGTAAAAACAATACGAAAACTGTGGCCAACATATTCATGGTCAGCTGCACACCAATATCATCAGAAAGATTCTGCGCCATGATCCCAGAACCCACCACGGTTGCGACCAGCAACATGGTGCCAATCAATTCTGCGAAAAGTCTGGGGTATTCTTTGGAGACGGTAGACACGAGTTAGAGTATATAGATATTCATCGATATTGAGGTTGAGAATGAGACAGTTATTGCAGATTTCATCTGAGTTGGAGGCATGCTGCCCAACATCAACTGAGCCGGCCCTTGCCAGGGAAACCGCCGAGGACACAGCAACGCTTATGAAAGCCCTGTCAGATCCAAACCGAATTCAGATCTTGGCGATGATTGCAAACAGTGAAAATCACGAACTGTGTGTTTGTGATTTCACTGACCCATTGGGGCTCACCCAACCAACCGTTTCTCACCACATGTCAAAGCTTGTTGCTGCTGGGGTTTTGGATAAAGAAAAACGCGGAACCTGGTCTTGGTATCGATTGAACCCAGAGGCTTGGAAAAAACTAGCCCAGTTCTTCTCCACACAATCCTGAAAACGGAACCGGGGAAGCAAGCGATAGTAGCTCTTCGAGGGTCTGTGGGCCAACGAGCAACTCCCCTTCAAAACTTGTCATGACCCAGTCATCTCCATAGGTGCCAACAATCCCCTGACCGCATTCGGCCCTATAAGCCTCGACCAAAGAGTCAATCTCACCAGTTTCTAACCAAAGCTGAAAGCGCTCCTCTTGGGCACCGAAGCCAGAGCAGATATGGGCATCTATGCTTCCGGGAACTATTTCGGTTGGCTCAAAACACAACCCTGCATCGGCAAGGCCTGTTAGAAACCCATAGGTGGTTTGATAATCCGCATCAATTTGATTCATCGGAAGCTCGCTCAGATCCACACACAGATTGCTTATTTCAGGATGCTCGGCAAGACCCGCGGAATCCGTGTTGTGGTTTTCAACAATGTAATTCAACCCATAAACCACTTCAAACTCAGGCTCATCACCGGCAGCCAGTGCTGGTTGACACCAAACAGGCCATGGCCCAAAGGCTTCAGCAGGTAATTGCTCTTCCCAGACCCTGATCACTCCCTGGTCACAAATAATTGTTTGGAAATCCCCTTCGAAAACCTCATCTGCTTCATCACAAATAATTGCTTTATCCACTAACTCGATTACTTCAATCAGTTCGAGGGCTTGAGGTTCGGCAGGTTCTTGTTCAACCGGGCCTGGTTCACTCACTTCTGGTTCCGGTTGATCAATAACTGGATCTGTGGGTTCAGGCTGAGCGCACCCGGCAAGCAGACCAAGTATCGCTAGGGGTAAAAGGATTTTTCGCACAACCAGACCTTTGTTCAGCAAAAGTATTGCAGTCAAACAAGTGCTTACCCCGCATTCAACGCTGAAAGGATTCTGTGAGGTCAACAGTTAGTAAATAAAGAGAACTAACTGAAATTCACCCTTAGGCTAAAAACAAATGAAACGAATTATTTTTCTTCACGGCTGGACCAATAAAAGACCCTTGGGTCATTGGCACCGCCTAGCTCAAAACGAGTTTAGAAAAAAGGGCTACCAGGTTTGGTATCCACAGTTTCCCTCCCCTGACACCCCGGACCCAGCTGAGTGGCAAGAGTTACTCATCCAAGAAAACCAGATGATGGATGAATTCGGTGAGGGTGAGAAAATCGCCATCGCACACTCGCTTGGTTGTTTGAACTGGTTGGTGGCAGCCATGAGTGATTCAATAACAAGTTTTGACAGGGTGCTGTTTGTTGCCCCTCCCGATACTTCTTTGACTGATAAAGCAGATGGCATCAAGGGGGACCCGGTTGATATCACCCACCCTGCTGTTTTGCCAGCAATCAAAGCCAAAGCAAATGAGTTTCAAATCATTGCAGGAGATAACGATCACTGGCTTCCGAAAGGAATTCAAAAAACCTATGGTGATGTTTGGAATATGAAACCTTTGGTTTTTCCAGGTGCTGGGCATTTCAGCCATGAAGATGGCTGGGGCAATTGGCAGGGGCTAATTGACTGGATTGATAGCAATAACCCAGAGGATCTTCTAAGGAGCTAAATGCCAACAGCATTGATAACGGGTGGAAGCAGCGGTTTGGGTTTGGAAACAGCCAAGGCGTTACTTGCAAAAGACTACGAAGTAATCATCACTGGTCGAAACCAGCAGAAATTAGTAAACGCCGAGAACAAGCTGAACTCAAATAAGCTCAGCTGGATTGCTAATGACATCAGTAATTTCGAAGATGTTGAATCTCTCGCGGGGCAACTAACAAACATCGATTTGCTAATCAACAACGCAGGTCAAATGGGAACCCCGCATGCCCTCTCTGCTCAGGGTCATGAATTACAAATGGCGACCAATCATCTTGGGCACTTTTTATTGACCAAGCTTTTGTGGGAGAAGTTATCCAAATCAGACTCCCCAAGGGTTATTCACCTAAGCTCCACCGTTCACAGAAATGGAAAAGCGATCAAAGATGAAAACGAGCTTTCTGGGAAAGATGCGGATTATGACCGTTGGCAAAGATATGCCGATACCAAGCTTGCCTGCACACATTTTGGTCGTGAACTAGACATCCGCGCCAAACAAGCTGGCAGCAAAGTCAAATCAGTTATCGCCCATCCTGGTTGGGCATCAACAGGTTTGCAGGTTCACTACCCAACAAGATTGCATGTTTTTGCTCAATCCCCAGCCCAGGGAGCAAGGAGCCAGATCAGAGCGGCATTAGATGATGTCGAAGGCGGCGAGTTTTTCGCACCGAATTTAGAACTTTGGGGAAAGCCCATAAAAATCAAGGGCAATAAGCTCAGCCGAGATTTAGAAGTTTCGAAAGACCTTTGGGCAATCACCGAGAAACTCACGGGCAACTTCACAGTTTCCTGACAGTGATTTTCAATACCGGGCATGAATTTTGATTTCAAAATAAGCTGGCCGGGTGAGCAACACAAGTTTTAGTTTCGGTGAAAAAACCGGGGAATACGATTTTCCTGTTTTCAATGAGCGCGAGATTCGCGCTGCCGCTGGGATTTTGTTTCTGATTGGCTTCGCAGCCTGGATGTATGCAGCTGTCACAGATGATTTCCAACCCATGCGTGGCTTCGGTGTTTTATTCATGCTGGATATGTTCCTGAGGCTTTTTGTTGGTCATCGTTATGCACCGTCGATGATCATTGGAAGATTCGTCACCCGCAACCAGATTCCTGAGTGGGTGGATGCGGAGCCCAAGAAAACAGCCTGGTATATCGGTTTTGGGATGGTCGTCACAGCTTGTTTCACGATGGGTTGGTTGGCTTTATCGGGGCCAATTCCATTGGCTTTGTGTGGAATCTGCATCAGCTTTTTATTTTTTGAATCAGCATTTGGTTTTTGCGCAGGCTGCTGGCTGCACATGCGCTTTTCAAAAACCCCTCCAAGGCTTTGCAGTGGTGGAGTTTGTGAAGTTAAGCACTAAAACGGAATTTTTAAATACTCACTATGATTGACCTTAATCGAGAAACACCTCTCTCGAACAACCGGGCAAACAGCCCCAAAACCTAGACTGCAAAAACAGTCCCCTTTTAAAAAACACTGAAATCTGAAAAGCCATCCTTTCGAGAAGAACTGTTCGACCAGAAAATCCACAAGGGGATTCAAATGAACACACAAATTGAAAACTGGGTTAGCGAAATAGCCAACCTAACCAAACCAGAAGATATTCGCTGGATTGATGGAACCGAACAAGATGAACTGAATCAGCTCTTGGTTGAGCGCGGAACCTTCACTCCACTAAACCCAGAAAAGCGCCCAAACAGTTTCCTTGCGCGCACCAACCCGGCCGATGTTGCCAGAGTTGAAGAGCGAACTTTTATCTGCTCAGAAAAAGAACAAGACGCAGGGCCAACTAACAACTGGTTTGAGCCAAATGCAATGCGTGAAAAACTAAACGGTTTATTTGAAGGCTCAATGCGTGGAAGAACCATGTATGTGATTCCGTTTTCCATGGGACCAATCGGATCTGACCAGGCCCGCTACGGAATCGAACTAACTGACAGTGCTTACGTGGTCTCATCAATGATGATCATGACCCGTGTTAGCTCAAAGGTTTTAGAAGAAATAGAAAAAGGTGCGGAGTGGGTGCCAGCCGTTCACTCAGTTGGAGCACCGCTAGAAAACAACCAAGAAGATGTTGCTTGGCCCTGTAATCCAGATGTGCACGTGGTTCAGTTTCCCGAGACCAAAGAAATCTGGAGCTTTGGTTCTGGATACGGTGGAAACAGCCTGCTTGGCAAAAAAGCAATGAGCCTAAGAATCGGCTCCACAATGGCAAGAGATGAAGGCTGGCTTGCCGAACACATGCTGCTGATCAGGATTACCAACCCCGAAGGCAAGCAGTTCAATGTTGCTGCAGCCTTCCCATCGGCTTGTGGAAAGACAAACCTGGCGATGTTGAAGCCATCACTTCCCGGCTACAAAGTTGAAACCATCGGTGATGACATCACTTGGATTGCCAAAAGCGCTAACGGCAAGCTAAAGGCCATCAACCCTGAATATGGACTGTTTGGTGTTGCTCCTGGGACAGGACCAAAAACCAACCAGCACGCGCTTGATTCAATGAAGGAAAACGCTGTTTTCACAAACGTCGCGCTTACCGATGACGGTGATGTTTGGTGGGAGGGGCTAAGTGATGCTCCTGCGCACCTAACAGACTGGAAAGGTAACGACTGGACTCCAGAAAGCAATGAACCAGCAGCGCATCCGAATTCAAGATTCTGTGTTCCAATGACCCAGGCTCCAACCGTTGCCCCCGATTGGGACAGAGCGGAAGGTTTCGAGTTAGACGCCATTTTGTTTGGCGGAAGAAGAGCAACCAACGTGCCGCTGGTTACCGAATCACGTGACTGGAATCACGGCGTGTTCATGGGAGCAACCATTGCCAGTGAGCAAACAGCTGCCGCTGAGGGTCCTGTTGGGCAATTGCGCCGTGATCCTTTCGCAATGCTTCCCTTCTGTGGATACAACATGGCCGATTACTGGAACCACTGGTTGAACATTGGCAATGAGATTTCTAACCCACCAAAGATTTTCCAGGTGAATTGGTTCCGCAAAGATGAAAGCGGAAAGATCATGTGGCCAGGGTTTAGTGAGAACACGAGAGTTATTGATTGGATTATCGGAAGGCTTGAAAACAAAAACAAAGGCCAGGCAACTCCGATTGGTCGAATTCCTGCAAATGGCGAATTGAACATCGAAGGTCTTGAGTTGGATGAAAAAACCATGCAGAAAATCATGGATGTTGACAGTGAGTCATGGCTTGCAGAGACAAAGATGATTGAGAGCTTTTTTGATGGATTCGGTCTAGCGCTTCCGGAAGAAATGACCAAACAACTTCATTGGCTCAGAAGCCAGTTGGAAATTCAGCGTGAAGAGGAATTAGTCAAAAACTGATCTTGACTAAGAGGTTTAGACTGAACCTATGGAATTTGTTGAAGTTAATATCCAAGGAATGACCTGCGACCACTGCGAGAAAAGTGTCGCTGAGGAACTAGAGAAACTAGACGGTGTTACTGAGGTGGTTGTCAGTCACCAAACAGGCAAAGCCGATGTCTCAATGACCGAGTTTGTTCCAGAGCTTGAACTAAAAAACGCGGTGAGTGAAGCGGGTTACGAAGTAACAAGCATCACGGTCCACTGATGTCAAATGACCTAGAACTAGACATTGAGGGCATGACCTGCACAGCTTGTGCAAGAAGAGTTGAGAAATCCCTAAACAAGCTTCCGGGTGTGTCTGCCTATGTCGATTTTGCAACTGAGACCGCTCATCTGACTTATACCGGTCAACAAGCATCAGAAGAACCAAACCTAGATGAACTAAAAACTGCAGTTGAAGCCACCGGTTATAAAATCGGTGAGGGCAAATCAGAGCAGAAATCTATTAAGCCAAAGCTCATCACCGGTGCAATCCTTAGCGTTTTCACTGTTGCCATCTCAATGATTCCAGCCTTCAGGTTCGTCGGTTGGGAATGGGTGGCACTGGTGTTATCGACACCAGTGATGTTTTATGTTGCCTACCCCTTCCACGAAGCGACTATAAAAAACCTTCGCTTTGGAACAACAACGATGGATACGCTGATCAGCCTTGGTTCGCTGGTTGCCTATTTGTATTCGGTATTCAATCTATTTTTCGGTGACCCCGAACAGGTTTATTTTGAGGTGGCAGCGGTTGTGCCAACGGTTGTTCTACTTGGCCGCTATATAGAACTTGGTGCTAGAAGATCAGCAACTGATTCAGTGAAGGCTTTGCTAAGCGCAATCCCTGAAACCTCGATTGTGATTCGCGAAGGCGCAAGAATTGAGATTGCCACCTCCGAAATCCGAATCGGTGATCACGTGGTTATCCCCGCAGGACAAACAATCCCAGTTGATGGAATCGTGATTGATGGAAACGCCACAGTTGATAACTCAGCCATCACTGGTGAATCACTTCCTGAAGAGATAACCACAGGAAGCGTTGTTTCTGGGGGTGGATTGAATCTAAATGGTTCACTGGTAATTGAAGCAAGCTCCAATTCCGCAGGTTCCAGATTGGGAAGAATTGCCGATTTGGTTCGCGAGGCAACCAGTCAAAAAACAAAGGTTGCAGGGCTAACAGACCGAATTAGTGCTGTGTTTGTCCCAGCGGTGATAGTGATTGCAATCGTCACCTATTTAGTTTGGGCTTTTGGCTTTAGTAACTCAGAACTTGCCTTCCAAGCAGCTGTTGCAGTGCTGGTGATTGCATGTCCCTGTGCATTGGGAATCGCAGTTCCAATGAGCTTGGTGGTGAGTGCTGGAAACGGAGCCAAGCGAGGGATTGTTATTCGAAACCCCGATAGTTTGACTGAGCTTTCAAAGATCAAGCAGATTGTTTTGGATAAGACCGGAACACTGACCTATGGCAAATTAGCTGTTCATGAAGTGATTGAGATTGCAAGCAACAAAGCTGAGATCTTGGCCAAGGCGGCCGCCGTTGAAAAACTCTCAGCCCACCCAATTGCCAAAGCAATTGCAGACCTCGATCACTCATTGAATGCCACTGAGGGAGAAGAAACCGCAGGGTTTGGAATCTCTGGAATAGTCAATGGCACCAGGGTGACTGTTTCTAAAAACACCGAGGTAACAAACTCCGAAGAATTACAAAAGGTGATTGATTCAATTCAAGCTAAGAGCTTGGTCGTGGTTGCCTGGGATGGGATAGCTCAGGGAGTTATCACCCTCACAGACACCGTGCGTGATTCAGCCATTGAGGCAATAGCCGAACTGAAGTCTCAAAATATCGAGCCCATCATTGTTAGCGGTGATAACCAAGCTCAGGTGGATTCTGTTGCAGCTCAAGTTGGCATAAGTCGCGCTTATGGTGATGTTTCTCCTGAGGATAAGCAGTCAACCGTCAAAGAACTCTCAGCTGAGAAGAAAACAGCGATGGTTGGTGATGGTTTGAATGATGTTGCGGCTTTGGCTGGAGCCGATGTTGGGATTGCCATGGGATCAGGAACCAGGGCTGCTCAGAGTGCTGCCGCAATAACGATTCTGGATGACAACCCACTATCAGTTCCCTATGCGATGCGACTAGCCAAGAGAACCTGGGCAAACATCGTGCAGAACCTCGGTTGGGCCTTTGGTTATAACATCCTGCTGATTCCGGTTGCCTCTTTAGGATTACTAAATCCAATGCTTGCGGGAGCCGCCATGGGCTTTAGTTCAATTTCGGTGGTTTTGAACTCGTGGAGATTGAAGCGTTAGGAAGTTTTTATTCTTCTTCTGCGGGAAGGGTCTCACCCTCGATTGTGCGAGTGGCGTTTTGTTGGATTTGCTTACGTCTGAGGATTGCCTCTTGCTCAGGTGTAAGCAGGGCTCTGGTCTCCTCCAAGAAGGTTTCCATCTCCGCTTTCTCACTAGGCAGCATGGCTAACTTTGACTCAGCTTGGATGATGGCATTTTTGGTAACTTCCAAACTCTTCATAGCTAGCTGCTCCGCCCGGTAGCGGGCATCTTGGATCAAGGCAGCTGCCATACTTTCAGACTCACGAGTGGTCTGGTCGGCTTTGTCCACGGATTCGTTGTAGATGGTCTCAGCTTTTTCTAGCAATGAGCTAGCCTCATCGGTTGCCGATTGCACGAGTTCTTCAGATTCAGCATTGGCATCTGCATAAATCTTTTCGACCTCTGCCCTGGCAGCATCTGAACGTTCTGCAAACTCTTTTTCGCTCTCCTCGCGTCGGCTTTGAATTTCTGCCTCAAGATTGGCCAAAACACTCTCTAGCTGCGCCCTTTGAGTGTTCAGCTTCTCGAGCTCTTGCTGTGCTTCGGCACGCTTTCTGGCAATCTGATTTTCAGCCTCATTGACAATCAAGGTCGCTTTTTGCTGTGCCTGAGCCACGGTTTTAGAGTGGCTATCCTCTGCCTGTTTATGAAGCTCCGAAGCCTCATGGGTGAGATTTTTTGCCTCTTGTTCAGCTTTGCGGGTCAGAGCTTTAGCCTCGCGCTCTGCCTTCACCAAAACCTGGTTAGCAAATTTATCGGAATCGTAAATCTTCTGATCAGTCTCGGCTCGTGTTTCCTCGCGAATTCTCAGGGCCTCTTTGGTGGCAGCCTGAACAAGCCTGGATGCTTCTGTTTCAGCCAGGCGCATTGTTTCTTCAAATTGTTGTCCAAGCTTGGCATACCCTGGAGACTGCGCAGTTTTCAGCTGGGTCTGCAATTCCTCAACTTTTTCCCGGAGCACAGTTTGCTCTTTGATGGCCCCGGAGCTGTAAGCCTCAAGCTCAGCAATCCTTGTTTGCAATTGACTAAGATAGGAGTCAACCTCACGCCGACTGTAACCGCCGACGGCAGAGGAAAAGTCTGGTTTTTCCATGTTTGTACCCTAATCTAACTGAAACTTTCTTCTTTTAATATTTCTTCTTTTAATATACCGTACAGAATTGACTGAGTGGGAACATTCAAAGTCTGCGATAAGTTGAAGCGTATATGACATTAGTTTTAAAAGCTGGCACAGACTGGCAAACCGTATTGCAACAAGCAGCTGAGGCTGCCCCTGAGGCCATCAGCGTTGATGGCCTGAAAAACCTCATCGGAGGTGAGTGGGTAAGTGGTGGCAACATCAAAAACCACGTAACCCCAGTTGATGGAACCCCGATTCTTGGCCCAACTATGTTAGATGTTGACACAGTGATGGGTGCTGTAAAAGCCGCCAAGGAACAAGACACCGAGTGGGCAAAGGTTGACCTTTCTGAGCGCAAGAAGAGAGTTCAAGAAGCCGTGAACCTGATGCGCGAGCACAGAGATACCCTTGCGCTATTGCTTGTTTGGGAAATCGGTAAGCCATGGAAATTAGCCTGCGCTGATGTTGATAGAGCTTTTGAAGGTGTCGAGTGGTACATCGGCGAGATTGACCGCCAGATGGAAAACCGTGAACCCCTGGGTGGGCCTGTTTCAAACATCGCCAGCTGGAACTACCCAATGAGTGTTTTGGTGCACGCAGAGCTTGTCCAGATGCTTGCTGGAAACGCAGTCATTGCAAAAACCCCAACCCAGGGTGGATTCCACACGCTGACACTCGCTCATGCACTTATGCACAGAGCGGGACTTCCAGTGACATTGGTTAGCGGTTCAGGAGGAGAACTCTCCCCAGCACTTGTTTCAAGTGATCAATTAGGTGCATTGGCCTTTGTTGGAGGAAGAAACAACGGAAGAGCGGCTGCATCATCACTTCATAATCTTTCAATGCGATACATGCTCGAGCAAGAGGGTTTGAACTCTTGGGGTATTTGGAATTACTCAGACTGGGATAACCTCAGTGCTCATTTGTCCAAGGGTTTTGAATATGCAAAACAGCGCTGCACCGCATATCCAAGATATGTGGTTCAAAGAGAACTCTTCCCAGAGTTTTTAGAGACATATTTGGATGTTGTGAAAAACCTCAGATTCGGCCACCCGCTAGCTGTTGAACACCCAGATGATGATTTTCCTGATCTTCACTTCGGTCCAGTAATCAGTGCCGCAAAGGCCAATGAATTACAAAACATCTTCAGTGAAGCTGTTACCCGTGCAGGTGTTCCGATGTATGTAGGTTCATTGGATGATGGAAGATTCCTTGAAGGTCAGGACAGAAGCGCTTATGTTGCACCAATGTCTGTCCTAGAACCACCCAAGAGCTGGTCAATTCACCACAGCGAACCATTTGGGCCACTAGACAGCATTGTTTTGGCAGACAGCGAAGCTGAGTTGATTGCAGCCATGAATGTTTCTAATGGAAACCTGGTGAGCTCTGTTGCAACCGATGATGAGGATTTTGCATCACGTGTTCGCGAAGAATCACAAGCGTTCAAATTCGGTATCAATAAACCACGTAGCCGCGGTGATAAAGCAGAAGCCTTTGGTGGTCGCGGAGCCAGCTGGCGAGGAGCGTTTGTTGGTGGAGATCTTTTGGTCCACAGCGTCACCGAAGGTGAAGGGCCTCTTTATGGAAACTTCCCCGGTGGTAGCCAATACCCAGAAAACCCCTAATGACTAACGCTGTCAAAGTGGGCAGGGTAATCCTTATTGTTGCCTTTACCTTTAGTGGCTTTGCGCATCTGTTTGCAGCAGATATGTTTTTACCCCTGATGCCGCCCGTGTTTCCAGAACCACTGAACTGGATTTATGTTTCTGGGGCCATGGAGCTTATTGCTGCTTTGTTATTGGCTTTGAAGATTCAAGGTGGACCAACCTTGGCCTTTATTACCCTGTTGGCAGTGTGGCCAGGGAACTGGTGGATGGCCATTGAGGCAACAGCTGATGGTGATGCCCTATTGGCGACCATCTCTTGGATTAGAGTTCCTCTTCAACTTCCGCTGTTTGTATTTGCTCTTCGCTCCCCAGTCGAGGTTGTGTTATTACAAAAAACAAGCAAAGCACTGAAATAACTCCTGCGACAAGGTTTATGCCGAGGGTTAGTTCCAAAGAAATTGCAAGTGTGGTGGCAACCATCAGAGGCGCCACCGCACCAATGATGAGTGGTCCGATTCTCAAAATTCCCTGTCTTAGGCCATAGCCTTTGGGGCCGAAAAACAAAAGTGGCAGAGTTCCGCTGGCCACCGTAAACAATCCCATTGAGATTCCGCTAAGCATGACAAAAAACCAAACTGCTTCAGAGCCAAAAACCAGCAATCCAATTGCCCCCACCGGGTGAGCGATAAACGCTAAAGCGGCGACAATGATTGGCGTGAAAACTTTCGGAAACAATACCTGCAATAATCTCGAACTAACCTGAGCTGGCCCCATCAGCGCCGCTGCTGCAACTGCAGCCTGGGTTGATAACCCACTACTTTCAATCATCAGTGGCAGAGTCGAACCCATTCCTCCGATGCTGTAACTTTGGGCTCCAAACATCACTACAAAAACAACAATCAAAGGGGTCAGTTGCACCACTCCGCGCATTTTTACCCTTGGTTGAGGATTTTCAACACTTGGAATCGAGAGATGCAGCGGTAGCGCAATGAACAGATGCACAGCCGCCCAAAAAAGCAGGCTTGTCTGCCAATTGAATTCGTTGACAAAAAAACTGGTGGTGGGCCAAGAAATTGAGGAGGCAAACCCTGCAAACAAGGTGATCCCCGCAATTATTTGCCTCGATTTATTTCCATGCAGGGCAACCACGGAGGCGAATGCTGCATCATATAAGCCCAGAGCCATCGCCACGCCCATAATTAGCCAGGCCAGCAGCAGCAAAACAGGTGTGTTGGCGCTAGCCATAACCAACAGGGCGACAATAAAAATCAAATTGCTCAATGGCAGCACTCGGCGGCCACCCAAACGGTCAATAAATGAACCAACCATTGGCGCCAAAGCAGCGCTTCCCAAAACAGCCACTACCAGGTAGGCGAAAAATTCACTGACCGAGATTCCGATTTCAGCACTTATTGGATTAGCCAAAACAGCTGTCAGATAAAAACTGCTTCCATAGGCAATGGTTTGACCAATTCCCAATTTGGTTGCCAACAACACTGCTTTTTTCACATCAATCCATTCATCCCACTAGGCTGACCCAGTGACTATAGGGCAACAACTTGAACTCCAGGTAGACAACATCGCTCACGGCGGATGGGGTGTTGCCAGAACTGAAGGCAAAGTCGTATTCGTTGCCGGGGCAACACCTGGAGATACCGTCATTGCCGAACTGTTTCAATCCAAAAAAAGCTTTGCTAAGGCAGATTCAATTGAGCTTATAAACCCAAGCCCAGACAGAAGAGCACATATCTGGGCAGCAGCGGATATTGACAAGCACCCCAAAGCACGCCCGGGTGGTGCTGATTATGGCCACATCACCCCAGAGGCTCAGCTGCGTTATAAATCGCAGATCTTGGCTGAATCCATGCAGAAATTCGCCAAAGTGACAATCGAAAACAATTTAGTAAGACCAATTGGCGAGCATGATCTTGGCTGGCGAACAAGAGTTGATCTGCATGTTGGTGAGCATGGTTTCCCAGGCCCCTACGCTGAGAGAACCAAAAACATCATCAAAGTTGATGAACTACCGCTTGCAACCCTGGCCATCAATGAAACAGAGATTCATAAACAAGAGTTTTTCGGGTCCGAAAAAATACGTGTCATTGACAATAAAGGCGAGATCAGACTGGTGATTGACAGACAAAAGCCTTCAACAATCACTGAAACTGCTGGGGGTTATGAATTTCAGCTAGCTGACAGCGGGTTCTGGCAGGTTCATAAAAACGCTGCCGAGACATTATTCAAAGCAGTCAGTGATCTTATTGATGACAATTTATTTGACCCGAAGGCTAATAACCATGACCTTTACGGCGGCGTTGGTTTATTGGCAGCTGCTGTTGCCAATAAAGACCCTGAAACCAAAATCGTTAGCGTCGAGAGTGATTCAAAGGCAGTTGATTACGCATCAAATAATCTCTCCTTCGCACCCCATGCCAGATCGGTTGAAGACAGAGTTGATAAATACCTCAAACAAACCCTCGACAACGGCGGAAAACTCACAGGCGCAACAATTGTCATGGACCCACCAAGGGTTGGTGCAGGACGCGACACAATTCAAAACCTGACGGCTATGAAACCTTCGCAGATTATCTATGTCGCCTGCGATCCCGTTGCCTTGGCTCGAGATGTTGAGTATGCGATGCAGGCTGGCTATCAACTAGCCGAGATCAAAGCATTTGATCTATTTCCAAACACGCATCATTTTGAAGCTGTCGCCAGACTTACACTCTGATGCCAAAGTTAGGTAGGAGGTGAAA
>JAVLCC010000010.1:0-1239 GCA_031580995.1 Microbacteriaceae bacterium | reverse complement strand
TCTGATTCAGGGAGGGCTTCAGCAATTGCAAGCTTCTGATCTTCAGTCAGCTCAACCTCGCTGGCCGCCAAAAGATCCCTAATGTTTTCACTCTTTGTTGCCCCGGGAATTGGGATGCAGCCTGGGATTGTGAGAAGCCATGCAATGACAGCTGCATGTGAACTGATCCCAAGCTCAGTTGCAATATCTTCAAAGACTTTGGTGGTTTCAGCATCCTTTGCCCTGTTTGAACCACCAAAAGGTGACCATGGCAAAAACGCAATGTCATTCGCCAGACAAACAGAGAGAACTTCTAGGTCTTGGCGGTAATAGGGGTTGAATTGATTCTGAACAGAAACAATCTCCCCGCCAGTAATTTCAATCGCTTTGGTCAGCTGCTCGGCGTTGTAATTGCTAACTCCGAGGTGTTCAACAAAACCTGCTTCTTTGAGGGCCATCAGGTTTTCAACCTGGGTTTCAAATTCCATTGATGGATCCAGTCTGTGATGCTGCCAAAGCTGAATCTTGGAAACCCCCAGACGGTAACAGCTGGCTTCTGCTGCACGGAGCAAATAATCAACGCTTCCATTGCGACCAAATTCTTCACCGGGCCTGCGGGTAATGCCACCCTTGGTGGCAACAACTAAGTTTTCAGTGTCACCTGAATATGAACTCAACGCCTCAGAAACGAACTTCTCGTTTCTTCCAAAGTCATCCCAAGAAGGAGCATAAATATCCGCTGTGTCAAGAAAATCAATGCCTGCATCCAGCGCATCGTGAATGGCTTTGATTCCAAGTTCTGGGTCAGTAAGCCCAACACCACCAGGAATGGTGAAGTTCATGCAGCCAAGTCCAATATTGCTAACCCGCCAGGGCCCCAAATCGATTTTTCTCATGGAGCTATCTTGAACTAATTGATTTGAACTTCCTAATCGATAGCGGAATGAAGACAACCAGCATCAACACCAATGCAATGAACACTGTCGTTATTGGGTTTTGCTGCAACCAGCTATCTCCTGTTGGGATCCCTACTGGGATGTTGCCAAACAGTTCTCTGGTTGCCTGAATCAGAGCACTCACCGGATTCCACTCAGCAAAGACTCGCAATGGCCCAGGCAGGGTTTCAGATGGAACGAAGGCATTAGACAAAAATGTCATTGGGAACAGCACCAGAAAACTCACGTTATTGATAATTTCTGGGCTTCTAACACTCATGCCAATCAGTGCCATAACCCAGCTAAATGCATAAGAGAAAAACAA
>JAVLCC010000023.1:0-9267 GCA_031580995.1 Microbacteriaceae bacterium | reverse complement strand
TCTGAAAATTATTCAGGAGCCGGTGGCAGCTATCAGTTGGTGCAAGGGCTTTTTGGAATGGCCCACGGTGGCATCTTAGGAACCGGACTAGGTGGTGGATACCCTCAATTGGTTCCACTGGCAGCGAATGATTTTATATTTGCAGCCCTCGCTGAAGAGCTCGGTCTTGTGGGAGTGTTCGCTGTTTTGTCGGTGTATTTATTAATCACCTACAGAGGCCTAAGAATAGCCATGGCCCACAGAGATGATTTCTCGAGGCTGTTGGCCGCAGGGCTTAGCTTCGTGATTGCGCTTCAGGTATTCATTGTTGTTGGTGGGGTGTTGAGAGTAGTTCCGCTAACTGGTCTAACAACACCGTTTTTAGCAGCCGGTGGTAGTTCGTTATTGGCCAACTGGCTATTGATTGCACTTTTGCTTCGCATCAGTGATTCAACAAATAGGCAGGTGGTGAGTTGAGTAAATCAATCCGCCGGCTGACAAGTTTTATATTGATTATGTTTCTAACTCTTTTTGGCTTTGCAACTGGGGTTCAAGTCTTCCAAGCGGACTCACTGGTAAGTGATGGCAGAAACGTCAGATCCAGTTATGACAGTTATAAAACCCTCAGGGGTTCTATCTTGGTTGAATCCACCCCGATTGCCTCAAGCTATGAAGTGGATGATAACTTCCGCTACCAAAGAGCTTATGACTCTGAGGTTTATAGTCACCTCACCGGCTATTTCTCACTCTTCCAAGGAAGCACCGGCATTGAACGAGAGATGGGTAATTTCCTTTCAGGTCAGTCATCTGCACAGTTTTTTGATCAAATCAACGCTGTTCTAAGTGGTACACCGATAAGTGGTGCCAATGTGGAGCTGACCATTGATGATGAGTTACAACAAACTGCTTGGGATGCGCTTGGAGACAATAAAGGTGCGGTTATAGCCATGGATCCCAAGACAGGTGAGATAAAAGCACTGGTATCCAAACCGGGATTTGATGCCAACCAGCTTGCAAGTCACAGCTTTGCATCAAGCTCAAGTGCATATGAAGAATTGCTCACAGACGAAGACGACCCACTAATCAACAGGGCCATTTCTGGAGATCAGTATCACCCGGGATCGGTGTTTAAGTTAGTGGTTGCAGCCGCTGCATTTGAAAGTGGTGAGTTTGATGGGGACAGCGAGTTTGAAAACCCTGCATCACTTCGACTTCCCGGCACATTTACTAACATCACAAACGCCAATGACTCAACTTGTGGTGATGGTGAGACTGTGTCTCTTAGAACAGCCTTCATCAAAAGTTGCAATATTCCATTCGCGGAATTAGGTATGCAACTTGGAGAGGATCAGCTGAGGGTGCAATCGGAGCTTTTTGGATTTGACTCTCAGGTGAACATTCCTATGCCTGTTTCATCCAGCAATTTTCCTGCCGATCTAAACACCGCGCAAACAGGGCTTGTTTCCTTTGGACAATATGACCTAAGGACAACCCCACTCCAGATGGCGATGATCACCTCCGCAATTGCTAACCAAGGAATCATCTATTCACCAGAAATGATTGACCGAGTGGTTTCAAATAACCTTGAGCTTTTATCCGACCCCCAACCACAAGTCTTTGGCTCTCCGATTTCTCAATCAACCGCTGGGCTTTTGACGCAGATGATGTTTGAGTCTGTGGAAATTGGAGCAGCTGGCAACGCAAAGATTCCAGGCATGGCAGTCGCTGGCAAGACTGGCACAGCTGAAAACGGAATCGGTCAGCCCTACACCTATTGGTTCACAGGATTCGCCCCTGCTGAAAACCCAGAGCTTGTGGTGACTGTCGTGATTGAAGGTGTTGATCAGTCCGCTACAGGAAATTCAAGAGCAGCCCCTGTGGGTAGGAGAATATTGGAGAGTGTCCGATGAAGCCTGCAATGGGGCAGACCTACGGCGGTCGCTATCGTTTAGAAACCCGAATAGCTGTTGGTGGCATGGGTGAGGTTTGGCAAGCTCAAGATGAGCGCATCATGCGAAAGGTTGCCATAAAGATTCTCAAAGAGGAATATCTCGGCGACCCTGGTTTTATTGCAAGGTTTCGTTCAGAAGCGAAAAGTGCAGCCTTGGTTGAGCATGAGGGAATCGCCAATGTCTATGACTACGGGGAAGACACCGGAAGTGCTTATTTGGTGATGGAGCTGGTTCCCGGAGAGGCCCTTTCCAGAATCCTGGAGCGAGAGAAAAAAATAGACCAAGAAAAAGTCTTGGACATCATCGCTCAGACTTCTAGAGCTTTGGCTGCAGCCCACCAAAGAGGATTGGTTCACCGAGACATCAAACCTGGAAACCTATTGATTACCCCAGATGGGCAAGTGAAGATAACTGATTTTGGAATTGCAAGGGTGGGAGACCAAGTTCCGCTGACAAAAACAGGTCAGGTGATGGGAACCGTTCAATACCTTGCTCCAGAGCAAGCCACCGGCAAGACATCCACCTACGCAACAGATTTGTATTCCTTAGGAATTGTTGCCTACGAGTGCTTGGTGGGTAAGCGTCCCTTCACAGGTGAAACACAAATGGCAATCGCCATGGCGCAGATTAATGAGCAACCCCCAGCACTTCCTGAAGAGATTGACCCCAGGGTTCAGTCATTGGTTATGAACTGTTTGGCAAAAAAGCCCAATCAAAGACCAGAGAGTGCGAACTCATTGGCAATCAGGGCCGAGGGTTTACTTCGAGAAAAGCGCAAATCGGACTCTGGTCCAACAACCGATCAGTTAGATGAGCTGGATGATGAAACAGTCGCCATGCAATTGGCTGACACCGCACCAATCCCCAGGGCTCCGGTTGTTTGGCCGTGGCTTGCGTTGATAGGACTGATGGTTGTAAGCGTTGGGGTGGTAATAGCTGCCATATTTTTTGAACCCAACCAGGTGGTTGAGGTTGAAGAAGATCCGGAGCCGGTCGAACAGGTTGAAACGGAAGTTGAAGAAGATACCGAAGTGGTCATTCCAGAGGCTGCGGTTATCAGCTATGAAAGCGTTGAGGGTAAATCAATAGCTGTGGTCACAAGCTATTTGAACGATTTGGGATTTAGGGTCAATGCAATAGCGGGGCAAGTATTGGATGGGGATGACCCACGGGTTAGAACCGTATATTCGGCAACTCCTTTGGGTAACGTAACTTTAGGGGAGGAGATAACCGTTACTTATTACGTGGGGGATTACACAGAAGACACCAATGAAATTCAGGAGCCAGAGATTATTGAACCTGATCCAGATGAAGAAGGAGAAACTCCAGCTGAACCAGATCCAGATGGTGAAGGTAACGATGGTGTTAATGATGCGCCTGCCGAGAACGAAACAGTGAACTAGAAAATAAGATTTGAATAAGAGGAGATAAATAACTTGACCGAGAATCCACGTCTGATAGCGGGTCGCTACCGCTTGGGCGAGCTGGTTGGCCGAGGCGGAATGGCAGAGGTGTATGAAGGCACCGACACCCGTCTGGGCAGAACTGTGGCGGTTAAGTTACTCAAATCAGATTTAGCCAACGATGAAAGCTTTGAAGATAAGTTTCGTCAGGAAGCCCAAGCTAGTGCTCGAATGGCTCACCCAACAATCGTCAGGGTCTATGACGCTGGTGAAGAGGTCACAACCGATGAGTTTGGCAATGAACGAAAAGTTCCATTTATTGTCATGGAGTTTGTGAAAGGAACACTTCTTAGGGATCTGATTCATGAGGGTGAGGTCACAACCGAAAAGGCAGTGAAATACACCTCGAGCATTTTGAGTGCTTTGGAGGTTAGCCACACCGCAGGAATCATCCACAGAGATATAAAGCCTGCGAATGTGATGGTTGTTGGAAACGATCAGGTGAAGGTCATGGACTTTGGTATCGCCAGAGCGGTAACCGATAACTCAGCCACCAAGGCCGCCACCATGGGAATCTTGGGAACAGCACAGTATTTCTCTCCAGAACAAGCCAGAGGAGAATCGGTTGATTCCAGAACAGATTTATATTCCACCGGCGTAATACTTTATGAAATGCTTGCTGGTCGGCCGCCATTCAAGGGTGAAAGTGCCGTTAGCGTTGCCTACCAACACGTGAGTGAAGCTGTCACACCGCCTTCTGAGCACAACCCAAACGTATCCAAAGAGCTAGACGCCGTGGTGATGAAATCCATGGAGAAGGGTCGCGAGGAGCGATACCAAACCGCTGAGGAATTCCGCGAAGACCTGATGGCGGCTATGGGAAGCACCAACGCTGATTTATTGGAAACCAAGCCACCTACAGCTAACTTGGCAAAAACAGAATTACTAAACACCGACACAGATGATTTCCCGACAGGACTCAGAGAGTCACTGAAAACAGCTCCCGAGCAGGTAATTAACTCAGCTGATCGAGCTAATGCTGGAGTTATTTGGGGGTTTGGAACTGCGGTTGTGGTGATCTTATTGGGCTTGGGTTTCTGGTTTTCACAGAATCTTTTGGGGGTGAACCCAATCACACCCAATCCCTCTGGAGGAATCATTGTCAATGATGTCACAGGCCTTGATTACACCGATGCCTATGACCAGCTGAGCTCGCAGGAGCTATTGGTTTTGAGGGTTTATGAAAGAAGTGAAACGGTTGAACAGGGTTTTGTCGTTCGGATGGAGCCCGAGGCTGGAACAGAGGTTATTCAAAACACTCCAATAACTCTCTATGTTTCTTCTGGGCGGGAACTAATCACAGTCCCTAACCTGACTGGTTTGACCGAAGAGGATGCTCTTGGGCAGATTGATAGTAATGGTTTGGAGCTTGGGAGAATCAGTAGCGTCAATTCCGCCTCAATTCCTGAGGGTGTTGTGATAACAAGTGACCCGGTTGCGAATGTTCAAGTGCCGACCAACGAAGTGGTGGACATCGTGATTTCTAATGGGCAGGTGATTGTCCCCAACGTTCAAAACTTGGATGTCATTGAAGCCAGAAGGTTGCTAACAGCCCCCGATGTTGGCTACACGGTCTCGGTTGAGATTTTGGATGCTGAAATCTGCAATGGTGACCCTGGAACGGTTGTTCAGCAGCAATCAGTTTTGCCAGGCCTACAAGATCAGTTGCAAGAGGTGATCTTGTATGTGGATTGTGTGAATGAAACTGAGCCTGAACCCGAGCCTGAACCTGGGACAGAACCTGGGACAGAAAACGGTGTTGAAGATCCCGCTACCGAAGACCCTGCAGAACCTGCACCTGCTGAATAGGTTTTTAGCTAATTAGTGGCTGCATTCCCTTGGCTTTTTCAGATGCACCAACCAAACCAATTGACTCTAGCCAGTTACCAAGCATTAGATAGCCACCTTCGGTGACAACACTCTCTGGGTGAAACTGAACTCCATGGATTGGTTTTGAAACGTGCTCAACGCTCATGACAATCCCTCCCTCTGTCTCACCTGTGATTCTCAGATCTGCAGGAACTGTGTTTCTAGTGACAGCTAGTGAGTGATAGCGAGTTGCTTTGAATCCTTGCTTCAGGTTTTGAAAAAGCATTGACTCCGTGTGATTCACAACACTTGTTTTTCCATGCATCAACTCTGGTGCTGATTCAACCGTTGCTCCCATTGCCTCGGCAATGGCTTGGTGTCCTAAACAAACACCCAACACCGGATAGTTAGTTTCCAATGCATGGGTGACGATTGGAATGGAGATTCCAGCACTCGCTGGATTTCCAGGACCCGGGCTTATTAGGACACCGTCATAGCCCGATAAGGTTTCAGCAATTTCTGATGTGTCAATAGAGTCATTGCGAATGACTTCGGTTTCTGCGCCGAGCTGCTGCAGATAACCATTGAGCGTATAGACGAAACTGTCGTAGTTATCTATCACCAGGACTTTGACCATAGAGATAAGTCTATCCCCCGCTAGAACTCTGTCTAAAGCTGGACCTCAGTCATGAACCGCAGATGGGTTGGTTTTGAAAAAAGCTCTGTTTGCGAATTGATGTGTTTCACGTGATCACTTTGATTATGAGCTTCCCAGTGTGCTTTTGATTCCCATTTCTCCACCATCAAAAACCCCTCACTGCCCTCTTCCTGAACCAAGTCATAAAAAACACAGCCATCTTCGGCTCTGGTTTTTCTAACCAAGGCCTGAAACTCACTCAGTAACGTTTCTAATTTCTCTGGATTGGGGTGAATTTCAGCAATTAGGTATAAAGCATTCATGGTGATTCCTTGGTTGTTCCTCTTCGGGTCAGCCTATCTCTACAAATCAGGCTGAATTCATCGGCTAATCCCGTTAGACTTTCCCCCATGGTAGACGACCGCGACAGACTAAAGCCTGAGATTATCTCCGATAGTGAGAGTGACCCAAACCCACTTTGGTTCAAAATTGTGATGTTTGGATTCATGCTCCTAGGCCTTGCTTGGATCTTGGTGTTTTATATCTCCAGTGCTAGATACCCTCTTGGGGCTGCAGTTCCTGGGCTAAACATCGGTAACTGGAACATCCTGGTTGGATTTGGAATCGCCATGATCGGTTTCATGATGACCACCAGGTGGAAATAACTCAGTAGATTCTGGACACTCCCCAGAACGTAAGCAGTATTAGCACACCAATAATTATCACTATCCCCAAAAACTGAGCAACCTTTTGATTGCGCCTTCTGGTCTCTGAATAAACAGCCGCTATCGCAGCACCTGTTATCAACCCACCAAGGTGACCTTCCCAGCTGATTCCTGAGATGAAAAATCCCATACCTAAATTAATCACAATCAGCAGAAGCAGCTGCTGCGGGTTTTCACCAAGACTTCTCAGCACAATAAAAAATGCACCCATCAAACCAAAAAACGCACCACTTGCCCCAACCACCGGAATCCTTGGATCAGATAGCAAAAGCACCGCAACTGAACCACCGATGATGCTTAGTAGATAAAGAAGTAGGTAGCGGTTTTTACCAAGCATTGGTTCTAGTTGGGAACCAAAGATATAAATCGCAAAAGAGTTGAAAAGGATATGCACAGGTCCTGTCCAATCATGAACAAAACCTGCAGTTAGCATCCTCCATGGCTCAAATGGGGTGTAAAGCGGTGCATAAAACATGGTGTTGGTAAACAACGAACCAATAGGGCTTATCTGGCCTAACCAGATAAGCCCGTTAATTATTAGCAACCAAGTGGTTACCGGAGCACTAAACCTGCTCCGAACTGCCATGACTAGACCTTTTCGATGGAGATGGATTCGATGACAACATCCTCAGTTGGACGATCACGACCATCTGTTGAGCTAGCACCAATCTTGTCAACAACAGCGCGGCTCTCATCATCAATAACCTCACCGAATACGGTGTGACGACCCTGCAACCAAGTGGTTGGGGCCAAGGTGATGAAGAACTGACTGCCGTTTGTTCCTGGACCAGCATTGGCCATGGCCAATTTGTATGGCGCATTGAAATCCAGCTCTGGGTGGATCTCGTCTTCGAACTGGTATCCGGGGCCACCCATGCCTGTTCCGGTGGGGTCCCCTCCCTGAATCATAAAATCTGGAATTACGCGGTGGAAGATGACTCCGTTATATAAAGGAGTTCCTGATTGCACGTCATTGGTGCTGGGGCTTCGCCAGTCGATACTTCCGGTGGCTAAACCTTCAAAGTTTTCAACGGTCTTAGGTGCATGCAAACCAAAAAGATTTACCTTGATTGAACCGTGATTGGTGTTAATTGTGGCAATAGATGTTGGAGAAGTCATTTCACTATTGTGCCAGAGATTGACCCTCAGGCAACTTCACTGAGGCAAACAGACACCAAATTTGTTGAGAGTAGGATTTGGGGAGTAGTGAACTTATTTGACTTGGAGAAACATGAGCGCAATCGTGTTCAAAAACCTGGTGAAGAAATACGGCAAACAACTAGCCGTTGATCACCTCAGTGCAGAGATTCGCACAGGAAAAATCACTGGCTTTTTGGGACCCAACGGGGCCGGTAAATCAACCTCACTGAGATGTTTGGTTGGTCTGGCATCAGCCACCGAGGGAGAGACAACAGTTTTAGGTGTTCCCTATCAGGAACTAAAAAACCCATTGAGCAAAGTTGGAACCGTGTTGGATAGCCGAGGCTTTCACGCAGGTCTTACCGGGAAGCAGAATCTGAAAGTCATTAGTGCTGCTGCAGGGATTGAGGATTCCAGAGTTGACGAAGTTTTAGAACAGGTCGAGCTTTCGGATGCGAAAAACAAAAGAATGAAAAACTACAGCCTCGGAATGAAACAGCGACTCAGTCTTGCTGGGGCTTTATTGGGTAATCCGCAAATACTTATCTTGGACGAACCCTCTAATGGACTGGACCCAATCGGTATTGCTTGGCTTAGAAGCTTTCTCAGAGGATTAGCAAACGAAGGAAGAACAGTGTTGATTTCATCTCATCAGTTAGCTGAGATGCAAAACACAATCGATGATGTTTTGATCATCCACAAAGGTGAACTGGTGGCCAGTGGCAGCTTGGAAGAGGTCATGGCTGGGGAAAACCTTGAGCAGGCCTTTTTGAGGCTAGCGGGAGGAAAAGAATGAGATTACTGAAATCAGAACTCAGAAAAGTCCTCTATGTTCGCTCAAACTGGGGACTATTAATTGCCGCTGTGTTTATAAGTGCTCTATCCACTGCTGTGACAGTGCCGTTATTGGATGCTGACAGCACAGGAGCTTTGGGTGTCAGCCTAGAAACCACCATGGGTGTGGATGCGGTTTATGCAAACGCTGTCTCTGGTTATATCTTTGCAATCATCTTGGGGGTACTGATGATGACCGGAGAGTTTCGCCATGGAACAGCGGTTGCGACATTTCTAACCTCCCCAAAAAGATCGCGGGTTGTTTTAGCAAAGATTGCGGTAGCCGCCCTAGCGGCCGCAGTGTTGATGATTATCAGTGCACTAGCTGGGTTTTTAGCTGGGTGGTTGGCTTTGCAAACTGTAGATAACGCAGCTGAGCCAAGTGACAATATTTTTATCAACATGATGCTTGCAAGTGTTTTGGCAGGAGTTGTTTTAGGAATCATTGGTCTAGCCATTGGAACACTGATCAAAAACCAATTGCTGGCAATAGTTGCCACATTGGTTTATCTCTTCGTGGTTGATCCACTGCTGTTGGCATTGGCACCAGAGGCTGGGAAGTATTTACCAACAGGGCTGATCACAGCGATGCTGAATGTAAGTATTGATGCACCACAACTTGGTTTTGACACCAGTCAGTACTTGCCACCTCTGCAGGCTGCAGGTCTATTGGTTGCTATTGGAGCTGTGTTTGCCTCAGTTTCAATCTTTACCTCGTTGAGAAGAGA
>JAVLCC010000022.1:0-9670 GCA_031580995.1 Microbacteriaceae bacterium | reverse complement strand
AACTCCTGAACCAGCTCCCAGCCATTTCTTGGAGCGGATATGCCAGTCCAAGAAGCAGGTTTGTGGTCTATTGGGAGCTCTAACTCAAGTGATTCTGTCGCCTTTGGAAGACGTTGCAAAACCTCGCCGAGTGAAACAACCGAGTCCACCTCCGTGGCTTTGGCTAATTTCATTGTGCGCATTCCAATTGCTGTTGGGCCATCAGCAAACAAACTTGATGTGAAAATAGGAGCCACCGAAACAGCCAAAACATCCCCAAATGCGCGCAAGCGAACAACACCGTCCTCATCCATTTTCTTTGCGCGGGACAAAAAGTTTGTAAGGTCACTAGCCTGTTGAGCGGAGTTTAGAAATATCGGTGGATTCATCAGACCTCTAAACTAATGCAAGGAAAGCGAAGGCGAATGAATCACTCACCAATTGCCCAGTTAAGAAGCACTCTCGAGCTCACTCAGCTGGATGAGACTAGATTCCAAGGAAGCAGCCTGTGGATGCCCCACGGAAGAGTGTTTGGTGGACAGGTGATGGCTCAGGCCCTAGCTGCAGCCACCAAAACTGTTGATCAAAAAAGACCCGTTCACTCTCTGCATGGTTATTTTCTAAGACCGGGCGATGTTGAAAAAGACATTGTTTTTGATGTTGAGATATTGAGAGACGGAAGATCTTTTAGCGCCCGAAGAGTTCAAGCAATCCAGAATGAAAAAGTTATCTTTTCAATGATTTCTAGTTTTCAAATTGCGGAGCCCGGAGTTGACCACCAAATGCCACCAACTGGAGACAATGGGGACCCCGAGTCGCTTCCAACAGCGAGCTCGATTCTTGGAGACATTGATCATCCAAGTGCTCAATACTGGGCAAAAGCCAGGCCCTTTGACATCAGACACCACCCAGATGATTTATACCTAAAGGTAAACACCCAAAGACCCAACCAGACAGTTTGGCTAAAAACCTTGGAGCCAATTGAACTTCCGGATCAACTTCACTCTGCTGCACTGGCTTTCGCAAGTGATTACACAATTTTGGAATCAGGACTTAGAAATCACGAAATCAGTTGGGCACATCCAGGAATGGCAAGCGCATCACTGGATCACGCCATGTGGTTTCACAGACCCTTTGATGTCAATCGCTGGCTACTCTATGAGCAGCAATCACCCTCAGCCCAAGGATCTAGAAATCTAAACCTTGGAAAGATCTACCAGGATGGAATCTTGGTGGCAACGGTTGCCCAAGAGGGAATGCTAAGGGTTCCAGAGTTTTCTTAGTCTCTGGTTAGCCTTCTGTAGGTTGTCCTGTGAGGTTTGGCTGCTTCTTCTCCCAGTCGCTCAATCTTGTTTTCTTCGTAGGACTGGAAGTTACCCTCAAACCAATACCAGTTATCGGGGTTTTCCTCTGTTCCCTCATAAGCCAAGATGTGAGTGGCCACTCTGTCCAAAAACCACCTATCGTGGGTAATCACAACGGCACAACCGGGAAATTCTTCCAGAGCGTTTTCTAAGCTTCCCAGTGTTTCGACATCTAAATCGTTTGTTGGCTCATCCAAAAGCAGTAGGTTTCCACCCTGTTTCAGTGTCAAGGCAAGGTTCAACCTATTTCGCTCTCCCCCAGATAAAACCCCGGCCTGTTTTTGCTGGTCAGGACCTTTGAAACCAAAAGCTGCGACATAGGCCCGGGAGGGCATTTCAACATTTCCCACCTGGATGTAATCAAGCCCGTCCGAGACAACTTCCCAAAGAGATTTCTTTGGGTCAATTCCAGCTCTTGCCTGATCGACATAGCTGATTTTTACCGTATCTCCGATTTTCAAGTTGCCACTGTCTATTTCCTCTAAACCGACAATGCATTTGAACAAAGTTGATTTACCAACCCCGTTTGGCCCAATTACACCAACTATTCCGTTTCTTGGAAGAGTGAAGCTCAGGTCTGAAAACAGTGATCTGTCATCAAAACCCTTGGCAATCTTGTCAGCATCAATGACCACATCTCCCAGACGAGGCCCTGGCGGGATTTGGATTTCTTCGAAGTCAAGCTTTCTGGTCTTATCGGCCTCTGCCGCCATCTCCTCGTATCTTGCCAAACGTGCCTTGGATTTGGTCTGCTTTGCCTTTGGCGAGGACCTTACCCACTCAAGTTCGTCCTTCAAGCGCTTGGACATCTTGGCGTCTTTTTTACCCTGAACCTGCAGTCTCTCCTGCTTTTTTTCCAGGTAGGTGCTGTAGTTACCCTCATATGGGTAGGCGCGACCACGATCGAGCTCCAAAATCCACTCAGCCACATTGTCTAGGAAGTACCTATCGTGAGTAACAGCCAAAACAGCCCCGGTGTATTTCGCCAAGTGCTGCTCCAACCACAAAACACTCTCCGCATCAAGGTGGTTGGTGGGCTCATCAAGCAATAACAAATCAGGTTTTTCCAACAACAACTTACAAAGCGCAACTCTGCGTCTTTCACCACCCGATAGATGGGTAACTGGCGAATCACTCGGTGGGCAACGAAGTGCGTCCATTGCCTGCTCCAACTGGTTTTCTAAATCCCATGCATCAAGGTGGTCAATCTCCTCCTGCAACTTGCCCATTTCCTCCAACAAGGAGTCATAGTCTGCATCTGGGTTCGCTAACTCCTCGGAGATTTGGTTGAAACGATCTACTTTGGCGATTGTCCCTGCGACTGCCTCCTGCACATTGCCTAAAACTGTTTTCTCCTCATTCAGTGGTGGCTCCTGCAACAAAATTCCCACTGAATGACCGGGTGCCAGCCTTGCTTCACCGTTACTGGGCTGATCAAGTCCAGCCATTATTTTCAACACTGAAGATTTACCAGCACCGTTGGGCCCAACGACACCGATTTTTGCTCCTGGATAAAAAGCCAGGGTCACATCATCAAGGATTACCTTGTCTCCGTGCGCCTTTCGAGCGCTAATCATTTGATAAATAAATTCAGCCATTTGCAACTTTCCAATTTGAGTGCGATGCCCCCAAATTGTAGCTGACGCAATTAGCTGGCTGCTGCAGTGAGCTCCTCGGCGTCGGCGGATTGATAAACGGTGCGTTCAAACACGCTTGTTCCCCAACTGAGATCATGACCTATTCCCAGCACTTCAACCTCGACATTTGTGCCAGTTTTCTCTCCGTTATCCCAATCTTTGACTCGCAAACGACCCTGCAAAACAACTCTCTGACCCTTTTCCAAACTGGCTGACATATTCTCGGCAATTCTTCGGAAGCCAATTACGGTGTACCAGTTTGTGTTCGAGTCCTCCCACTGGGCTAATTCACGATTGAATCTTCTAGCGGCACAGACCAACCTGAATGAAGTTAGTGGAAAACCATCCTTGGTGGTGACTGTTCTTGGCGTGGTGGCTACCAACCCCTGAAGTGAAATTAATTCCTGCATTTTGTCTCCTTTCGATATGAATCGATTCTGAGACTTTTGCAAATCAAACTCGCTAGCTAAGGACTATCTGTTGATAACTATGCGATTTAGCTACTTGTTAGCGCATCAGAGCGGAAAAATTAGCCCTAACTTTGGCAACCTTTGGTGATACAACCGCCAAGCAGTAACCCTGACCTGGGTTTTTGGCGAAATAATCTTGATGATAAGACTCGGCCTCGTAGAAAATCTCCAAAGGCACGACCTCGGTGACAACCCCTTCACCCCAGATTTCCCTCGCGCGCTCAACTGATTTCTCAAAAAGTTCTTTTTGAGCTTCGTCTGCATACATCATGCTTGAACGGTACTGACTTCCAACATCTGCACCCTGTCGATTGAGCTGAGTTGGGTCGTGAAGTGTGAAGAAAATATCCAAGATACTCTCAGCGGAAACCACCTCTGGATCAAAGCTCACCTCCAACACCTCAGCGTGGCCTGTGTCCATATTGCAGACCTGCTCATAGGTCGGATTGGTCACCTTCCCACCTGCGTAACCCGCTATTGAGGAACTAACTCCTATAACGTTTCGATAAACAGCGTCCAAACACCAAAAACATCCACCACCGAGCACAAATTTTTCCATGTCCCTACTCTAAACTTCTCGGGTGAGATTACTAAATTCAACGGTCATGAATTGACCCAACGCTACCCACTGCTGGGGGCATTTTATGCAGTGTTGGCAGCATTTTTATTTGGCATCAATGGTGCCACCTCGAAAGTCGCAATAGCATCCGGTCTTACCCCGGAGCAGCTAGTTTCCGTCCGCACCCTCACAGCAGCCATGTTGGCACTGGGTTGGGCATTGGCGAGAAACCCTCGGTTGTTGGTGATAAATCTTGCCGATCTCCCCAGATTGATGATTTTGGGAGCAATTGGTGTTGGGGGTTTGCAATGGAGTTACTCAATTGGAGTTTCAAACCTGCCAGTAGGCATTGCGCTGCTAATTGAATACACAGCCGTGATCATGATTCCGATTGCAACATTTCTGTTTTTCAAAGAAAAAGCCAGGCCGCAGCTTTGGATAGGTGCGTTTATGGTTATGGTCGGTCTATTCATGGTCAGCGAAGCTTGGGGTGGTGGACTTAATCCAACCGGTGCGCTGTTTGCCTTCATTGCGGCTTTATGTCTGACTTATTACTTCATTGGTGCAGAGCGTATCCAACGAAGAGTGAGCACAACGGCGGTGATGGTTTACGCCATTGGCACAGCAGCCGTGCTGTTTTTCATATTTGCAGACTGGGGTTCATTGGAGCCGGGAGAGTTAACGCAGACGGTGAATCTCATGGGAAACCTGGATGGGGTTAATGTTCCACAGTGGTGGTTGATGGCTTGGCTTGGGATTATGGGGGCGTTTTTACCAATGCTTTTCACCTATTTGGCTGTTAGGCATATATCCCCCACAGTTATGGGAGTCATTTCCACAAGCGAGGTGCTGTTTGCATTTTTGTTTGGATTTGTTTGGCTTGGGGAAACGATTGGCATCATTCAAACCTTGGGAGGTATCGTGGTGCTAACAGGAATAATGATTGCGCAAACCTCACGAGTTAGGCGTTTAAAGCGAAGAAACGGAGAAATCAATGTCAACAGTCGACCTAACACTGGAGGACTTCGAGAAGACAGTACTGTCTGAGGGAATCACCTTTGTAGATTTTTGGGCGGATTGGTGCGGCCCATGTAAGTCATTTGCACCTATTTTCGAAAAAGCCAGTGAAGAAAATCCAGAAATGACCTTTGCCAAGGTTGACACTGAAGCACAACAGGAGTTGTCACAAATGGCAGGCATCTCATCGATTCCAACACTGATGATCTTCCGCGATGGAATTCTGCTTTTCAACCAGCCAGGAGCGCTCCCTGCTCCAGCTCTTGAGGAGCTCATTGGCAAGGTTCAGGAGCTTGACATGGAAGAAGTGAGAGCGGAAATCGCCAAAGAGCAAGCAGAAGCAGATAAGCAACCCAAGGGTGAAGAATAATTCACTAGCCATGCTGGCCACTGTGGCCGGCGTTGGCGTATTGGCTTGGTGGGTTGGGTTTTTTGACCCCGAAACCTGCTCCCCCGATGTTCAGCAGGAAGGCTGGACATCGTGTGAGGAGATTGCTAACCAGCAAGCAATTGCATTCTGGGTTTTACTGGGTGCCTTGTTCTTTGGAATTATTGTCACCTCAATCTCAGCCAGAAGGAAAAAATAGCTCCTAGGCTCACCTGGGAGCTATTTTTCGTTTTTGCTTCATGTTCAAAGATCATTTTGTATTCAATGATTACGAATTTGCCTCAAAAGATAAAAGAAAAAACCTAAACAAATGAAGGCGTGTCCTTGCATTAGATAGATAAACGTCTATATAGTTTCGTCATGAGCGAATTCAACTACACCAAATGTTCAAAGCCATTTCACTCACACCGCGAAGCCAGGGATTTCATGGTGGAGAAAAACTTCAAAGGCCAAATCTTGGCCCGCGAGGACGGAACCTACACAGCGGTCTGCCCAACTTACCCAGAGGGATATTATCCCGATGCGGTCCCAGTTGAGGTGATTGATGACAAAGCACTCAACACCCTTAGCCTGACCAGTAAAGACTGCTGCTAGTCCAAATTTGAAAAAAGGCTGGCTGAGCCTAGACTTTGGCCTATGACTCTAAGTGAACAAGTAGGCAAAAACACATCTGAAATCAGCCAAATCACCGAGCAATCAGTCGAGCTTGCGAAATCTTGGTCCCAACAAGCTTCACAGGCGAAGTCCTCCCCGGCTGCTGAACGCCTTGCTGGACTGCTGGCGGATCCGGATGGACTGTATTTCGCAGTTGGTTTCATTGACGGTGTTGTCAGACCTGAGGACAACAAAGTGGCCGCCAATGCGCTTGCAAGAGTTTCAAAAAGAGTTCCGAAGTTTCTTCCTCTTCCGCTCAGGGGTCTGGTCAAACTTGGTGGCCTTGTCGCACCAATACTTCCCTGGCCAGTGATTCCGATTGCCAAAAAAGTTTTACGCGGTTTTGTTCAGCACCTAGTCATTGATGCAACTGATTCCAAACTGACCAAATCTTTGAAAACAATATCTGCAGAAGATGTGACTTTGAATATCAACCTGCTGGGCGAAGCTGTCTTGGGTGAATCAGAGGCAAAGTCCCGCTACCAGAAGTTGAAAACAATTCTGGAAAGAAAAGACGTTAGCTACGTCTCACTCAAAGTTTCATCAATCATCGCCCCTCACCCTGCCTGGGCTTTTGAGGAATCTGTGGAGAAAATCGTGGAGACACTGAGGCCTCTTTATCGCTTGGCAGCATCTTCCAATCCGCCAAAATTTATAAACCTAGACATGGAGGAATACAAAGATCTCAGACTGACTATCGAGGTTTTCAAAAAAATTCTCTCTGAACAAGAGTTCATGAATCTCAAAGCTGGAATTGTTTTGCAGGCTTATCTACCGGATGCGATAGACGAAATGAAGAATTTGCAAACCTGGGCTGCAGAGCGTGTATCCAGAGGTGGCTCTGCAATAAAGATTCGATTGGTAAAGGGTGCCAATCTTCCACTGGAAATAGTAGATGCAGAGATGCACGATTGGCCATTGGCAACAGTTGAATCAAAACAGGCAGCTGATGCCAATTTCAAACGAGTTTTGGATTACGCACTCACACCAGAAAGAACAAAGAATCTGCGGGTTGGCATAGCTGGCCATAACCTTTTTGACCTCGCCTTTGGATACCTGCTTGCAGAGAAACGAGGTTGCACAGATGGAATTGATGTCGAGATGCTTTTGGGAATGGCAGAGGCTCAGGCTGAGGCGGTAAAACAAACCATAGGTGGCTTGGTTTTATACACACCCGTTGTTCACCCAAGCGAATTCGATGTGGCCATTGCCTACCTAATCAGAAGGTTGGAAGAGGGTGCGAGCACCGATAACTTCATGAGTGGCTTATTTGAATTAGAAAAAGACAAAGAGGTTTTCCAAAGAGAGGAAATGCGTTTTCGGGCATCGGTTTCGGATCTCTCAAAACCAGATCCCAAACCCAACAGAACCCCAAGGAAAATCCCTAGCAAAGCACAAACAGATTTTGAAAACGTGGCAGACACAGACCCATCGGTTCCTGAAAACTTGGAGTGGGCAAACCAGATACTAATCAGGGCCAAAACCAGCCAGCTGGGAGTCAAAGAAACCGAACAAGACATGCTCTTGAATGAAAAGGATTTAAACAAAGTTATCTCCAAAGCAGTCAAGGGCCACTCAAAGTGGCAAAAACTGGGAACAGCAAAACGAGTTGCCATTCTCAAAAAGGTTGCTGTTGAACTTGAGAAAAACAGAGCTGAACTATTGGAAGTTATGGCGAGTGAAGCTGGCAAGACAATTGAGCAGGGTGACCCCGAAGTTAGCGAAGCGATTGATTTTGCCAATTACTATGCAGAGCTTTCTGAGCAACTAGATGCATTGGATGGAGCAACTCATAAGCCTGAACAGCTGGTGCTGGTGACTCCCCCGTGGAATTTTCCAACAGCCATTCCCGCTGGCTCTTCACTGGCCGCATTGGCAGCTGGTTCTGCCGTCATTTTCAAACCAGCTGGACAAGTGAGAAGAACCGGAGCTCTGATAGCTCGGATTTTCCATAAAGCGGGCGTTCCCAAAGATGTAATGCTTCCGGTTCAAATCTCTGAAAAAGATCTGGGGAAGCAATTGATTACCCATGAAGAGATTTCTCGTGTGATCCTCACAGGAGGCTACGAAACCGCTGAATTGTTCAGGTCATTCAGGCCAGATTTACCTTTGCTTGCAGAAACCAGCGGTAAAAATGCGCTTGTGGTCACCCCGAGTGCTGATTTAGACCTTGCGGCTAAAGACCTCGCCTACAGCGCCTTCGGTCACGCAGGTCAGAAATGCTCGGCGGCATCAATCGCAATCTTGGTTGGGACAGTTGCTGATTCCGAAAGATTTAATCGTCAGCTTTTGGATGCCGTGGAAGGTTTAGTGGTTGATTTCCCAACCAATCCAAATGCAAACATGGGACCAATCATTGAAGCTCCATCGGAGAAACTAGCTCACGGTCTGGAGACCTTGGATAACAACGAACACTGGATAGTCAAGCCAGAAGCTCTCAATAACGAGCGCACCTTATGGAGTCCAGGTGTTAGAGGAAACGTTGAGCCCGGTGCACCAAGTCACCTCAAAGAGTATTTCGGTCCAGTTTTAGCAATCATGAGAGCAAAAAACTTAGAAGAGGCTCTGGAGATTCAAAATGCAGTTGATTATGGACTAACTGCTGGAATCCACTCGCTTGACCCAAAGGAAATCAATTACTGGCTTAGCAATGTGCAGGCTGGCAATTTGTATATAAACCGAGGAATCACGGGTGCAATCGTTCAAAGACAACCATTTGGTGGTTGGAAAAGAAGTGCGATTGGGCCGGGAGCTAAAGCCGGAGGACCAAGTTATCTCCTAGGTTTTGGAAGCTTTGAATCCAAGCCAGCCAACAACACTGCAAAAATCAACAGCTCGACTCGAGAGCTAATCAAGAAGCTTCCCACAGCTGATCTTGAAAGAGTTGCCGGAGCTTATGAATATCAGCTGCAGGAGTTTTTCCAAAACCCCAAAGATCGAACTGGTCTGAGTGCTGAGAAAAACATCTTTAGACACCTAAGAGATGAAGATGCTCTGATTTGGTTAGACCAGAGCGCGACTGAAGCGGATGTCGACAGAGCACTGGTGCTTGCAAACACACTGGGGTCAGTGAAAGTGATGGCCAGTGAAAAATGGGTAGACAAGGCATCAGCTTTCAATAACTTTGAGATCTCAAGCGTTGAAAACCTTGAGCAAATGATTTCTCAAAAACCTCTTGGACTAACCATCAGATGGGTTGGGGAAAAACCAGATTTGAATAAATCCAAAGTGCTTTCAAGTCCCGATGTAGCAATCTTCACAGGCGAAGTAACAGAAAGCGGAAGAAGAGAGCTGCTGCCGTTTTTCAAAGAACAGGCTGTCTCAATTACAGCTCACCGCTTTGGTAATCCTTTACCGATGTTGGATGAAGTCTTTTCCAGTTTGACTAGATAAGTACTGATTGTGGTTTTTTATCCTCCAATTAGGGCAATCGAAACTTTGGAGCTTTGAAAACAGCCCTAATGCATGGGGTTGTGCGAGGCCTGAGCTTCTGCCATCAAAGCGCAATCAAAGACCACATCTGAACCAAGTGAAAAAGCACTGGTGTCAGGCCTTATGGCATCTTGCAGATTTGGTCCCTGTTCAGAAAGAGTCAGGCCGTT
>JAVLCC010000009.1:0-48944 GCA_031580995.1 Microbacteriaceae bacterium | reverse complement strand
GTGGAGATGGGGGGAATTGAACCCCCGTCCACGGCAGCGATTATGGAGATTCTACGGGTGTAGCTTCAATACTGTTTTCTCGGCCCCGGTCATAGCTTGAAGCGACCTAACCGACGGGCCCAGTCCAGGTATAAAGTCCCGGATGGCACCTAGACGCTACCAACCAGCGAGATTTCTAAATGACGTCTTGATTCTGAGTCGAAATCAAACTCAGTCAGACGGACTTCGGGGCTAGCTTAAGCAGCTAGGGCGAAGTCGGCGCGCTTTGATTTGGCACCTATAGTTTTGCAGAGAGCGTTAACGAGATAACTCTGCATCCTCGACCCGCTTCATCCACGCACATCTACAGTGTCGAAACCGATCATCCCCAGTGTTTAGTTATCAAATTCTGCCCGAGGGCAGTAGAGCAGTTTACCACTCTTTACCCTTAGTTTTCATAGCTTTTTCAGCCTCGCGTTTATCTTGCTTTTCTTTCAAGGCTTGACGCTTGTCATATTCCTTCTTGCCTCGAGCCAAAGCAATCTCAACTTTGGCCTTACCGTCTTTGAAATAAAGCTTCAAAGGAATCAGCGTGTAGCCGGATTCTTTGACTTTTCCCAATAACTTATTGATTTCCATGCGGTTGAGTAAAAGCTTGCGTTTTCTTCTGGTTGCGTGGTTTGTCCATGAGCCTTCGGTGAATTCAGGGATGTGGACGTTTTCTAACCAAGCTTCACCGTTTTCAATGGCTGCATACCCATCAACCAGTGATGCTCTGCCGGCGCGTAAAGATTTGACCTCTGTGCCGGTTAAAACAAGCCCAGCCTCGTAGACATCATCGATGTGATAGTCATAACGAGCCTTGCGATTGCTGGCGACAATAGCTTCGCCACGCTCCCTGGGCATCGGTTTCTCCTGGTTAGACCTTCAAATAGCGACGAATAGCAACAGCACTCGCCAGAGCTGAAAGGATAACACCGCCAGCAATCAACCAGGGAACAACCAATAAGGCTTGATCAAGACCAACAAAGGCTGTGAAGGGAAGCCTTACGGCTAAAAAGTCCTGCACTAAAAATCTCACCGAGGCCAAAACTGCACCTGCACTCAACAGTGCTCCCAAGGTTGCAGCAATCACACCTTCCAGCACAAACGGGAACTGAATTGAGAAATTGCTTGCTCCGACCAAACGCATAATTCCAATCTCACGACGCCTAGAAAAGGCACTGAGCCGGATGGTGGTGCTAATTAGCAATAACGCACTTGCTAGCATCACACCTGCAACAGCGCCAGCAGTGATTGAACCTGCGTTTAGAAAGCTAAAGATTGAATCCAGATAACCCCTTTGGTCTCGCACCTGTTCAACACCACCTACACCACTGAAACTTTCAGTGATGATCGCACTCTGTTCTGGGTTATTTAGATTCACCCAAAAAGCTTCGTTTAGTTGCTCAGGGGTCACATAACTTGCAACCGTGCTATCAGCGAAGTCCTCACTGAATTTCTCATAAGCCTCTTCGTGGGTTTCGAAGTAATACTGATCGATGTAGGGGGCCAAAACATTTGATTTCAACTGTGCTTCAACTGCTGCTATCTCAGCCTCACTTGCCTCACCCGTGGGGCAAGCTGCTGCCGGTGAAACATCTGTGCACATATAGACAGCCACCTGCGCACGGTCATACCAATAATTTTTCATCTCATTGATTTGTAGCTGCAATAAAGCAGCGATGCCGACAAAGGCTAAAGAGATAAAAGTCACCAAGATGATTGAAATAACCATTGAGACATTGCTTCTAATGCCCGCCCAGGACTCACCAAGGGCAAATATAAACTTCATTCGCTATCTGCCTTTGGAATCTGTCCTGTGTCGAATTCTCGATAACCAGCCGCTATTTCATCTCGGATGATTTCGCCATTACTGAGTTCCACCACACGTTTTTTGAGGCGATCAACAATTCCTCTGTCGTGTGTTGCCATCAAAACAGTTGTTCCACCGAGGTTAATCCGCTCCAATAAATCCATGATTTCACCAGAGGTGTTCGGGTCTAGGTTTCCCGTTGGCTCATCAGCGAGCAAGATATCTGGCTTATTCACAATCGCTCTGGCAACCGCCACGCGTTGCTGTTCACCACCGGATAACTCGCTTGGCATGCGCTTAGCTTTTTCACTCAAGCCCACAAGGCTTAGAACATCAGGAACAGCAGTTTCAATAAATCCTCTGGATTTACCAATCACACGGGAGGAATAGGCGACATTTTCATAAACGTTTTTCTGAGGCAAAAGCCTGAAATCCTGAAATACAACACCCAGTCTTCTTCTAAAAATGGGCACTCGCCTGCTCGCAAGATTGATTAGGTCTTCTCCCAAAACATGAATCGATCCTTGATTGGGAACGTCCTCGCGAAGCACCATTCGCATAAGCGTTGACTTGCCAGAACCACTGGCTCCAACCAAAAACACGAACTCTCCACGTTCAACTTGAAGCGAAATAGATTTCAGTGCCGGGTCATCAGAACCTTTATAGGTCTTCACGGCTTCGCGGATGGTGATCATTGTCTCTAAAGACTAATTTTGAGAGTGCTGAAACTTGCTTAGCCTCGTGGAGTGTTGCCCTAAGACTGCTTTCGCCAGCGAATTCCTGCTTGAATGAATCCCGCCAAATCTCCATCGAAAACCTCATCGGGGTTATTCACTTCATAGTCAGTTCTGAGATCTTTGACCATTTGATAGGGAGCGAGCACATAACTTCTCATCTGCTCTCCCCAACTTGCTTTCACATCTCCTGCGAGCTCTTTCTTTTTGGCTTCTTCTTCACGGCGCTTGAGTTCTAGAAGCCTTGATTGCAAAACCCTCATTGCAGCTTGCTTGTTTTGCAACTGGCTTTTCTCGTTTTGACAACTGACAACAATCCCGGTCGGTTGATGAGTGATTCGAACGGCAGAGTCGGTTGTGTTGACGCTTTGACCACCTGGGCCACTTGAGCGATAAACATCTATTTTTAGATCATTTTCATCAATGTCAATCTCGTCGGTGCTTTCAATCAGTGGAACGACCTCGACCGCTGCGAAGCTGGTTTGTCTTTTTCCAGCCGCATTGAATGGACTCATTCGAACTAGTCGGTGGGTTCCCGCTTCAATTGAAAGTTGTCCAAAAGCAAATGGCTCGGTCACTTCAAGCGTTGCTGATTTGATTCCTGCTCCCTCTGCGTATGAGGTATCCAAAACTGATGGTTTCCAGCCTTGCTTTTCACTAAACCTTGAATACATCCTCAAAAGCATCTCCGCGAAGTCGGTGGCATCATCGCCTCCCGCTCCGCTGCGGATTGTCATCACAGCCCCTCGATCGTCATATTCGCCATTGAGCAGGGTTTGCACCTCAAGTTTGGAAATCTCTTTTTCTAGAACCGATAATTCCTTTGTAGCCTCAGTCTCGGAGGAACTGTCGCCCTCTTCTTGAGACATCTGAAATAACACCTCTGCATCAGAAAGCCTTGCCCTAACCTGTTCGATGGTTTCTAGGGATTGTTTGGCATGAGAGAGTTTGGAGGTTAGTTTTTGGGCTCTTGCCTGGTCGTCCCACAACCCCGGCTCAGCGACCTGTGATTCCAGTTCATCACGCTCTTTTTTGAGTTGCTCAGGGTTTAGAACATCAACGATTGCACCAAAGGTGTCCTTAACGGAGGCCAACCGTTGATTGAAATCCATTTCCGCCATAGCGGTTAAGTCTAGGGGCAGTGCCATAATTGGTCAGTGGCCAACGGTAATCAATTTCGCAAGCGAGACCTGATAAGACCCGTATACCTTCCCTCTTTGCTTTTCATGATGGCTGAGGGAGCTCTTCTGCCAATCATTCCAGCAACTGCAGAAAGCTTCGGTGTTGGTTTGGCTACGGCTGGTGCGGTCGCAGGTGCTTTGATGCTGGGAGCACTATTAGCTGAAATCCCCTCGGCGCTGATCAATGGAATTCTTGGTGAGCGCCGGGCAATGATGCTGGCAGGGGTTTTCGGAGCAATTGGAGCCTTGCTTGCATTCATCGGTCAGAATGTTTTGTTTTTAGCTCTGGGAGCAGCAATGGTGGGAGCAGGTCACAGCCTGTTTGGTTTAGCTCGCCATGCTTTTTTAGCTGAAAAAGTTCCAAGCTTCACAAGAGCTAGAGCAATGTCAATTCTTGGCGGGATGTTTAGGGGTGGCTTGGCTTTGGGGCCAGTAATCGGAGCTGGTTTTGTTGCAAGTCTTGGGGTCAATTCGGTTTATTTCTTCGCAGCAGGGGTGATGCTGTTGGTCAGCCTGATTGTCTTTAGCGTGGATGCAGAGAGCATGGTTTGTCCACCAAGTGAAAACCGAGGCAGAAGTTGGATGATTGCCAAGCGTGAGAAATCCAAACTCAGAACGCTTGGTGTTGCAAGTGCTGTGATTGCTGGAATTAGAAACATAAGAATGATTGCCTTGCCCCTATTTGCAATCAGTCTCGGTATTGACCCAGCAACCGCATCACTGGTTATTGGGCTAACTGGAATTATTGATTTCGCACTTTTCTATCTGTCTGGAATCGTCATGGATAAATATGGTCGCTTCTGGACATCGGTGCCAACGCTTTTAGCCTTTGGCGTTTTATATGTTCTGTTTTTCACAATGAACGACCTGACCACCTTTGTGATTTTTGCTGCCCTCACCGCCTTAGTGAATGCTCTCTCAAGTGGAATAAACATGGTCTTGGGTGCTGATTTAGCACCTCGGGATGCCAGAAGCGAATTCCTTGCTGGCTTTAGGTTGATCACCACAGGAGGCAACGCTTTCTCTCCATACGTGCTTTCGGGCGTGACGCTTTTGTTTGGTTTAGGTCCAGCAATGGTTGTTATGGGGGGCATAAGTTTTTATGGAGCATTTATGTTTTGGAAATTCCTGCCCAAATACGGTGAACCAAGTCAAGACTGAACCCGGCCTCCGTTTCTGGGGTCAAAACTTGCAACTGCCGATTCGGCACAAATCGCAACATTGGTTGAAAAATTCATAGCTGAAAAAGGAAGTTCCAAATTTGAACAAGCGCGAACTCTTGATTCAAACTTCCAAACCTTTAGATCAACAAAGCTAAGCCCCGCCGATTGATTTGCATGGAAATACTCACCCAGTCTTTGCCTGACGATTGAATATTCGGCATATTCCAGCTCAGTGACCGAATGCTGATGGGCCTGCAGTAGTGCAAGGTCCAGATCAGCCTGCAGCCTGTGCTGCGCGATGAGCATGATTCCACTGAGGTAAATAACCAAACCAGTAGCCACAGCTATGGCTGTGATTCCGATTCCAAATGGGGAAATCGAACCGCTGTCACTTTTCAATGACGGCAATCTTGGTGGCGGTGGCTGAATCGATCTGCAGCCTAAGTCGATACCAACCACCGCTTTCATCGCATCCGCGAATGCACTCCACACTCAAACTGGCGGGATACTCAAACTCCTGAGCTATTTCGGTGGCGAGTCGACTGGCTTCTGTCTCTGGGCTCTCTGGCTTTGCGATCATTAGTTCTCTCGCCACCATCCGCACCACACTCTCAGCTGCAAGTTGTTTTTGAATCGCTTGAAAACCAACCGGCACCAGCGAAAAAACAAGGATTGGCAGCACCGAGAAAATAATTATCTCGATCGCTGCATAACCCCTAGAACTGTCTCTCAAGTTCAGCACTGCCAACCACCAACGGAACCCTCACCGACTCAATGAAACCAACCTGCGGAAGCTCAGCGCTAACCGCAATTGATAAAACCTCTCCTTGCAAATTCGAATCTGTTGAGAAATTGGCGAGGGAGGGAACTCTCTCATCCAAAAGTTTTAAAGCGTATCGCTCTCCATCCGCGGGTGTTTTATCGGCGAGTGCTCCCTCCCTAGCCCCGCTAACTGCGGCATCTCGTATCAACATCACATTCCATCCAGCAATCATGGCTGTGATTACCGAAAGCGAAACCAGGGTGATAGCGCTCAATCCAATGACTGCACCTACAACAGCTGAACCCTTGGCACTGGAAATCAAAATGAGACCACTCTGGAGATGGCTTGGTCAAATACGCCCTGCAGGGCTGGCCCTGCTATTCCCCAAATAAGAATCACAAGGCCTGCGGTCATAAGTGTTATCAAGACCCAGCCCGGGACGTCCCCTCGATCGGAATTCATTGTTTTCATTTCTCTCCTTTCTAAATTCCAAGTCCAAGGTTGGAAAGACTTGGAAAACTAGCCATCAATACACTCATCGGCAGAATCAGAAACACCATCGGCAACAGCATCTTTGTTTCATTGCTGTTGGCTTTTTGCAATTCCTTTTGAGCAAGCTGATGGTTGATGGTGCCGGCCTGTGAAATTAGCGCTTCGCTGATGGGGGTTCCGCGAGTAATTGAAAGAGACAATTTGGAACTGAATTCACTAAGCGATGGATTTTCGCTTTGCTCAGCGGTTTCAGAGAGAGCATCAATAAATGACTCCCCCAACTCAACCCTGCGAACAATTTCTCGAAGCTTTATTGCCAGATTCCCAGTCATTCTTTGACTGAGCCAAGAAAAACTCTGTTCCACACCCAACCCGTTTTTCACACAGAGTGACAAAAGCATTGAAAAATCAGCCAGCTCGCTGTCAATGGACATATTTGATCGCTTTGGCTTTTTTATTTTTGAAACTTGCGAGTTTTCAAACTTGGGTCCAACCCGAACACGCTTATCAATCTGCATTGAATACCCTTGACCGTCCCGGGACACGCCCTATTCGGTCGGTCATCCAATAAGCGATAACGCTCACCAATAAAGCAATCAACATCACCTGATTTCCCGCTGTTGATTGATAACTGGAGAGACCTTCGGGTCTTTGAATCAGTAAAACCACAATCACCCATGGCGCCAATAAGCCAAACTTCGCAATCGCCATAGACCAGTTGTGTTTGGATGAAATCTCACTCTCTCGCTGCAAGGCAATTCGAGACTGATTTGCAAGGTCTGACCAAGAGCCAACCTGACCACTCAATCCAAAGCGCAGGCTAAGAAGGTTCAGTAGTGAATAAAAATCCGCGTAGCGATTGGCAACGGATAACCTGAACCAGTCAAGCGCCTTTTCCTCGTCCTCAATATCAATTCTGGAGACCAATCCCGAAAAACTTTCGCGCAGTTGTACTGGTCCGGATTTATGCATTTCTTCGATTTGCTCCATCAACGGAATTGATGCCTGATAACCAGATTGGGTGAGTTCAAATACGGCTGGCCAAGCATCCAGCATTCTTCTTTTTCTGACACTTCCGCTGATTCTTAGAAACTCAATAGCACCCATGATTGAAAGCACTGCCATTGAAATGCCAAAGGCATATATTCCAAATAGGAAATAAACAATTAGACCAATCAACACCGAAGCCAAAAGACACAGAAGCAGAACTCGATCTGCACCGTAACGATAAAAGCCAGCTTCGATTACTAATGCTCTGAGTTTAGAAATCACGCTCCCAAACCTCCTTCACGAATCTTTTGCCACTGCTGGATCTTTCGCAGTGAATGACCATGTCGATTACTGAATCCACCGTGGGATTGAGAAAACCCTCACTTATGTTTCCGCCTGCTAACAAAGGAAGCGTTCGCATCTTTCTCAATGCCTCCGCGGCACTATTGGCGTGGATGGTGCAGATTCCCGGGATGCCAGAGTTCAGAGCTATCAATAAATCCAAAGCCTCCGCTCCCCTGACCTCCCCAACGGCAATTCGATCTGGGCGCATTCTTAAAGCCTCTCGGACCAACTGTCGCAAAGGGACTTCGCTAGCACCCTCCGGGGAACCAGGTCTTGTCTGCATCGCTACCCAGTCTTCTAGTGGGGCAAAAATCTCAAATGTGTCCTCACAACTCACCAAACGTTGACCCTCTAGCCCAGCCAAGATGGCACACATCATGGTGGTCTTCCCCGCTTGAGTCGCTCCACTAACCAAAATGTTTTTCCCATTGGCGACGGCAGTTTGAATCTGCGTCATCTGTTGTTGGTTCAAAACGCCCTGACCCAGTAGGTGATTCAGAGATTTCAGGGATTTTGAAAACTTTCTAATGTTCACAGCCCAGTGACTTTGGGTAACCTCTGGAATAACCACGTGCAGCCTGGAACCATCGGCAAGGGCTGCATCCACAGAAGGGTTTGATCTATCTAGACGTCTTCCACTGTGGCGCAGAAGTTTTTGAATGATGCGTCGTAATTCTTCAGTATCTAAATCAAGACTTCGCACAAAGTTCTGGCCTTTTTTGTGAAAACGAACCTCATTGGGTTTGTTGATCCAAACTTCTTCAATTTCCGCATCTGCGAAAAACTCCTGCAGTGGCCCAAACCCAGTCAACTCGTTCATAACTGAGGTTTTGGCCTGGTCTTCATTGGGCAGGTGACCACCAGCCAACACCAACTCGTCCACCGCTTGGTCTGTTGCGCTAGCGGGATGAGCACTCATTGCAAGAGAACGAGCTCTTTTTGATAGCTCTAAAACTTCTGCATCTTCCATGCATGCATGAAAGCAAACAAAAAAGATAGACGTTCTGGGTTATCCACAACCACAAAATCCCACTAGACTAAGTCACTGCGCGGAAGTGGTGAAATTGGTATACACGCTAGATTTAGGTTCTAGTGCCGAGAGGCGTGAGGGTTCAAGTCCCTCCTTCCGCACTCTAATCAGCTAGTTCTGGCGCTATCTCTGTTCCCAATAATTCAATCGATTTCATAACTGCCATGTGATCCAAGTTTCCCAAATCCATCTGCAAGATATACCTGGATAGCCCAAGGCCTTCCTTCAGCTCATGAAGCCTGTCTTTGACTTCTGAAACAGAACCCACCAAAAAAGCCCCAGGATGATTCACCTGCATTTGATAGCTACTTGGGTTGGGCGGAGCAAAACCTCGCTCAGCAGCAATCTGGCTCATTGTTTGGTGCCAGTAAGGATAAAAAAGTTCCTTTGTTTTCTTGGCATCTTCACCAACTAGGCCAAAGCCAGCTATTCCAACCCTTAGTTTTTCAACATCGTGACCTGAATTGGCAGCAGTCTCTCGATAAAGATCCACCAGTGGTTTGAACTGCATTGGAAAGCCCCCGATGATGGCATAAATCGCATTCTGTCCCAATCTTCCGGCACGAGCGGATGAAGCGGGTGTGCCACCGGTTCCAACCCAGATAGGAATCTCTTTGTCCTCAAACGGCCTTGGATAAACCCCTGCGTTATCCAGTGAGTTTCTAAACTTTCCGCTCCAGGTGATTGGGTTTTCCTTATTTAGCTTCAATAAAAGCCCGAGCTTTTCTTCAAAAAGCTCCTCATATTCCCCGATGTTGTCCCCAAACAGCGGGTAAGACTCGATGAAACTTCCTCGACCAACTGTGATGTCAGCTCTTCCAAGGGATATCAAACTCAGCTCAGCAAACTGTTGAAAGACCCTCACCGGATCTTCAGTGCTTAGCACTGTTACCGATGAACCAATCCGGATGTTTTTAGTTATTGCGGCTGCTGCTCCCAAAATCACCGAAGGTGAGCTGATCGGAAAATCTGGTCGGTGGTGCTCACCAACACCGAAAAAGCCTAGGCCGACCTCATCGGCAAGCTTTACGCGCTCTAAAAGGTTTTGAACGCTTCTCTCCGATGGATACATCTTGCCGGTTTCAGGATTGACGCTGTTGTCTCCGAAGGTGTAGACACCTAACTCCAATTAGTCTCCCAACTATTTCAACGACTTCTGCAACAAAACTGTGCCCAGCCATCTTCCAAATTTGAATCCGACTTTGCCCAGGTGACCCTGTTGCTCAAAGCCCATTTTTTGATGCAGCGCGATTGATGCCTCCGCACCCGAATCACTTATAACCGCGATGATTTCTTTGATTCCGGCATCTTTAGAAAGCCTAATCAACTCTGTCAGTAGCGCCTTACCATATCCCCTACCAATTGCTCCGGGTCTCAAATAAACACTGTTCTCCACGGTTTTTCTAAAAGCTGCCTTCTCTCGCCAGGGAGCAACGTAGGCAAAACCAATCACTTCCCCAGAGGATGTCACCAACACCAAAAAAGGCATTTCAAGTTTTTCAAGGTGTTCAAATTTGGATATCCATTTAGGAACATCCCAGGGCTGTTCATCAAAGGTGATTACAGTGTTTCTGACATAGAAGTTATAAATATCGGTGACCAAACCCATGTCCTCAACCTTTGCCCGTCGAATGACTGCTGGTTTAGGCTCTGGTTTTGGATTCCTGCGGAGTCTTCTAACCATCCTCCAGCGGGATGCGCTATCAATCATCAACAGGTCCAATCAATGGGTTGTTCACCAAGCCTAATCAATGCTTGATTGACCTTGCTAAAGGGCTTGGAATCAAAAAACCCTCTATAGCTACTCAGCGGAGAGGGGTGCGCTGAGCTTATAACCGTTGCATCTGCCAATAAAGGCGCAAGTTGTTGAGCTTGTCTTCCCCATAAAACCGCTACCAAAGGACCTGCATCCGCTAGCACCTTCACTGCATCTTGGGTGAAGCCATCCCAGATTTCCGCATGCTGATTGCTCTCGCCGCTAAGTGTTGAAAGCGAGCGATTCAAAAGCATCACCCCCTGATCTTGCCAAGCGCTGATATCGCCTTTTTTAACAGCAGATCTCCCTAAATCTGATCTCAGCTCAGTCAAAATGTTTCGAAGGCTTGCAGGTGTTGAAACCTCACCTTCGACTGCAAAAGCCAAACCGCAAGCATGTTCGGGGTTTGGATAGGGATCTTGGCCCACAATCAAAACTCTGTGGTGATCTATTGGTTTTTCAAAAACTCGCATGACTTTTTGATGCGCAGGCACTATCTCCACACCCGCTAATCGTTCACTGATTTTTTCTAACTCGTCACTCCAATGGGCAAGCTTTTGCTGCCAAGTGGGGTGCATTTGCTCAAAAAACATGAATCTTCTCCAATAAATACAAATCTACTGTTACGAAATATATCCTTGAGGTTTGCAAGGGGTGGCAGTCAGTGCCTAGCTTTAGAGCAAAGATTTCAACAGGAAAGAGAAAACATAATGTCGGACACCGAGAACTGGGGCTTTGAAACCAAGCAGATTCATGCTGGGTGGACTGAAGATCCAACCACCAAAAGCGCCACCCCACCCATCTACACATCAACCGCTTTTACTTTTGACTCAGCCGAGCACGCAAGAAACTTATTTGCCCTGGGTGAGTTTGGAAACATCTACACCCGCATCATGAACCCAACTCAAGATGTTGTTGAACAAAGAATTGCTGCCTTAGAAGGCGGAACCGCAGCCCTTTTGGTCTCAAGTGGCCAGGCAGCTGAAACGATAGCGATTCTCAACATCGCAGAAGCCGGTGACCACATAGTTTCAAGCAGTGTTCTATACGGTGGAACCTATAACTTGTTCAAACACACTTTCCCAAAAATGGGCATCGAGGTCACTTTCGTAAAAGATCAAAACAACCTCGATGAATGGAATGCAGCGGTTAAGGACAACACAAAGTTATTCTTTGCCGAAACCATTGGAAACCCAAAGACCAATATTTTGGACATTGAAGCTGTTAGTGGCGTAGCTCATGAAAACGGTGTTCCACTGCTGGTGGATAACACCATCGCTACCCCTTATCTGATCAACCCAATCAAACACGGTGCAGACATCGTGATTCACTCTGCCACTAAATATCTTGGTGGCCACGGTCAGGCACTGGCTGGAGCAATTGTTGATGGTGGAAAATTTGAATGGTCCAAATCAGATAAGTTTCCAGGACTCACAACCCCAGATGAGTCTTATCACGGTGTGAATTACAGTGAAGCCCTGGGGGATTCAATCGCATACATCATCAAAGCCAGAGTGCAACTTTTGCGTGACCTGGGTCCAGCGGTTGCACCGATGAATGCTTATCAAATCCTGAACGGTATCGACACTCTCTCGATTCGAGTGGAGCGTCATATTAAAAACGCCACCGAGGTAGCAAAGTGGCTAGAAAATCACGATCAAGTTGAAAAGGTAAATTACGCAAGCTTGGATTCCAGTGAATTCAAAACTCAAGCCGATAAATATGCTCCCAAGGGCGTTGGTGGAATCCTAAGTTTCGAACTAAAAGGTGGACGCGATGCGGGAGAGAAATTTGTTGAGGCGTTGAGTCTTTTCAAACACGTCGCCAACTTCGGTGATGTTCGCTCACTTGTCGTGCACCCCGCCTCCACTACCCATAGCCAGCTCACCGAACAGCAGCAACTAGAAGCCCAGGTGAGCCCGGGATTGGTTAGATTGTCAGTTGGATTGGAAACAGTTGAGGACATCATTGCCGATCTGCAATCAGCTTTTGAGGCGGTCAAATAACACTTGGAATTTCAAACCAGCGAGGACACGGTCCCAACCGGACTAATCTCCGATGAGTTGTCTAGACAACTCATCGGACGTCCTCCTGCGAGCGGTGGATGGCAGGATGGCGACCCAGTTGGCAACAGGCTATTCACCTCCAGGTTTGATCTTGATTTGGAAGCTGGGGGAAAAATTTCCTCGGCGGTTATGGCCTATGAGACATGGGGCGAACTAAACAAAGACAAAACAAATGCTGTTTTGGTTTTGCATGCTTTGACTGGCGACAGCCACACCGTCGGCGAGGCAAGTGAAGCCCACCCAACCAATGGTTGGTGGGATGATTTGATTGGGCCTGGCAAAGCGATTGACACAAATGAGTATTTCGTTGTCACTCCGAACATTATTGGTGGCTGCCAGGGGTCCACAGGACCTGGATCACTGAATAGAACCGGTGTTGAATACGGTCCAAACTTCCCTCACCTGACAATTCGTGACCAGACCAAGTCTTTGGATGCGCTGACTGATTTTTTAGAGATTCCATCTTGGCATTCGGTGATTGGTGGATCGATGGGTGGTATGCATGCATTGGAATACGCCATCACCAGAAAAGACAAATTGCAAAGACTTGGAATCTTGGCAGCACCAGCTGTTTCCTCGGCTGATCAAATCGCCATCAATTCAATTCAGGTGGAAGCAATTAGAACTGATAGTCAGTATCACTCGGGTTGGTATTACGAGAAAAAGCCAGGCATGGGTCCTCACCGTGGACTGGCTTTGGCAAGAAGAATGGCGCTTTTGAACTACCGCTCCCCGCAGGAGCTGAATGAGAGATTCCAAAGGTCTTGGCAATCTGGAGTTAGCCCCTTTGGTGAGGGTGGAAGGTTCTCTATTGAGTCCTATTTGGATTTCCACGGCAATAAATTCACCAGAAGGTTTGATGCCAATAGCTACATAATCCTTGCTGAGGCCATGAACACCCACGATGTTGGCCGAGACCGAGGCGGTGTTGAAAAAGCACTCTCTGAGATAACCACACCGACTCTGGTTTTGGGAATCAGTAGCGATCGATTGTTTCCAGTTGAAAACCAAAAGCTGATTGCTGAAAACATAGGAGCAAAGCTAGTCGGCGGAGGTTTGCAGGTAATCGACTCAGAATTTGGCCACGATGGTTTTTTGATTGAAAAACATGAGGTCGGTGCTCATCTCAAAGCGCTGTTGGAGGTCTAGACTTTTCCAGTTGGACTGGAGGAATCTTTGATTGTTACCAAAGCGCGAATAGCTGTCAGCGCCTATTTCGCCATTCAAGGATCTGCCTTAGGCCTAGTCGCCGTTCATATCCCCTCGTTTGAGCAAAAAACTGGTGTGAGCTTTTCAACTCTTGGATTATTGCTAATGCTTGCAGGAGTTGGTGGGTTCATCGCCATGCAGGTGGTTGGCTGGTTTATCGACCACGTAGGAAGTGGAACTGCAACCCGATACGGGTCTTTGGTTGCAGGTGTTGCGGTTGCCTTTTTCTCATTAGTCAATGACCCACTCACCCTGGGCTTTGCCTTTTTCTTTTTAGGTGTTGGTTTATCAGCGGTTGATGTTCCGGTGAATTCGCATTCTCTGCAGGTTGAGGAAGCCCACGGCAAACCAATTTTCAATCAATTCCATGCCTTTTGGTCAATAGGTGGATTCATTGGATCAGCTGTTGGATCTGCATTTTTGGCACTTGCCATCCCAGTTGAGACTGGATTCCCGATTTATGGTTTCTTGATCGCTCTGACCAGTTGGTTTTTAGGGGCTTGGTTATTAGAAGACAAACCAAACGTCACCCATCGAGACAAAGCCGTTGGCAAACAAAGCTCTAAAGAAAACAGAGCGGTGTTGGGACTGGTTATTTTGATTGGAGCCATGGGAGCCAGTGGAGCAACCATGGAAGGCATTGCCAATGACTGGTCGGCGCTTTATCTGACAAGCGTGATTGGGGCAGAACCCGCCATTGCTGCCTGGGGTTTGGCTGCATTCAGCCTTGGTATGACTGCAGCCAGACTGAGCATTGATGTGCTTGTGGCAAAAGTTGGTCGCATGCCCATCATTCGCTACGGAAGCATTCTCTCCGCCCTTGTCTTGGTGGCAATGATGTTTCCCTCAACAATTGAGGTGTCAATATTTTTGTGGGCCTTATTGGGTGTTTTTCTAGCGGGGGTTGTTCCTCAACTATTTGCCCTTGCTGGAAGATTGGGAAATCCTTCCCATCATGGTAGAAACATGTCCAGAGTGGTGGGCATCACCTATCTGGCTGCACTGGCTGGGCCAAGTGTGATTGGTTTACTAACAATCTTTGTCCCACTAAACACAGCTTTTGTATTTGGAGTGCTCTTGGGTGTCTGGGTGGCAAGTGGGTCACTAATTCTTGCTAAGGTCCGAACATGACCAATATGTTCAGCCCCATAAAAATAAAAAACCTTGAAATCCCCAATCGCATCTGGATGTCACCGATGTGTCAATACTCCTGTGAAAACCAAGACGGGGTTCCAAACAACTGGCATCTGGTGCACTTGGGAACCAGGGCTATTGGCGGTGTGGGGCTAGTTATGGCTGAGGCCACAGCTGTTACCCCGGAGGGAAGAATCACCCCCTTCTGCACGGGCATTTGGAATGACGAGCAAGTTGGGGCTTGGAAAGAAATCGTGGACTTCATTGAAGATAAAGGGTCTATTCCCGCCATACAGCTAGCTCACGCTGGTCGCAAAGGTTCCACCCACAGACCATGGTCAGGAAATGGGACAGTTGATATATCTGCAGGGGGTTGGCAAACAGTCAGTGCTAGCGATATCGCCTTTGGTGAATATGACCAACCCAGAGAGCTATCAACCGATGAGGTTTATCAACTCATTGAGGATTTTCTGGAAGCAACCATGAGAGCGGTTAGCGCTGGGTTCAAATTGGTTGAGATTCACGCAGCCCATGGGTATCTGATCCATCAGTTTTTGTCACCACTTTCAAATAAGCGCACCGATGAATTTGGTGGAAGCTTAGAAAACCGATCTCGTTTGCTAACTGAGATCATCAAAAGACTCAGAGAGAGCTTCCCGGAGCTCCCGCTGTTGGTTCGCTTCAGCGCAACTGATTATGCCGAGAGTGGATGGGATTTAGAACAAACAATCAAAGTTGCAACTCAATGCCGAGAATTGGGAGCAGACTTATTTGATATCTCCAGTGGCGGATTGGTCAGTGGTGTGAAAATCCCAACCGGGCCGAGTTATCAGGCTCATTTCGCTGAAGAGCTAAAAACCAGTCTTGGCGAAAACGATGTTGTTAGTGCAGTTGGTCAGATAACTGAGGTTCAGCAAGCCAACGAGTTGGTCGCATCCGGAAAAGTGGACGCTGTGATGCTGGGTAGACAACTTCTTAGAGACCCCTACTGGGCACTCAGAGCAGCCAATGAACTTGAAGTTGAGGTTAATTGGCCCAGTCAATACCTGCGAGGAAAGTTTCCAAACTAGTCACGCTGGGTGGCATCTCTGATCTCACCAACCAGTTCTTCGATGATGTCTTCTAAAAACAATGCACCAGTGAGTTCGCCGGTGCTGTTGAACGTTCTTGCTATGTGAGCACCACTTTTACGCATGCTTGCAAGAGCATCCTCTAAATCCATTGATTCTGGCAATGAAACCATTGGTCGAATGATCTCTTTTGGAATCGAGGAATCAATCGTTTCTAATTCCAAGATATCTTTCACGTGGATATAGCCACTAACTCTGCCCGCTTTAGAAAGCGGGTAGCGACTAAATCCGTGTTTTGCCACCGCCTGCTGAAAATCACTTGCCTTTGAGTCTTGATCAAGCACAATCAGTTTTTCCATTGGCCAATAAACATCGCCAACTTTTTTCTCGGTGAAATCAAAGGTGTTAGAAAGAGTCCCCGAGGTGTCACTCAAAACACCCTCTCTGGTTGATGCCTGAACTATGTCTTCAACCTGGTCCAGGGTAAACGCAGTATTCGCTTCATCTCTTGGAGTGATGCCCATTAATCTCAAAATCACATTGCTGATTAGGTTCAAGCTTCTAACCAGTGGCCTCACAGCAATTGAAACCCCATAAAGCATTGGAGCCAAGACAAGACTCATCTTGTCAGGAACAGCAATCGCTAGGTTTTTAGGAACCATCTCACCAAACACCACGTGCAAATAAGTCACCAACACCAGTGCCACTAAGAAACTAAGTGTGTAACCGGTTTGATAATCAACGCCAATTAGTTCAAATACCGGCATCATCAACCTCTGAATGCTGGGCTCGGCAACAACCAAAATAAGCAAGGAACTGACGGTAATTCCCAACTGGGCGGTTGCCAACATCAAAGACACCTGCTCCATGGCTTTCAGCGTGACCTTCGCTGCTTTATTGCCCTCTTGGGCCAGTGGCTCAATTTGTGCCCTTCTAGCGGCAATCACCGCAAACTCTGCTCCCACAAAAAATGCATTACTGATCAGCAATAGGACTAACCAGAGGATGCCCGACCAATCATTCATCGATGCTCCTCCTTATAAATCGCAGTCGATCAATGCGCCTTCCATCCATTAGCGCAACCCTGATAACACCTGTCTCAAGCTCAACCTCATCGCCGACCTCGGGGACTCTTCCCAACTCGGTCATCACAAATCCACTGGCGGTGTCATAGTCATCGCTATCTGGAATCTCAATCCCGAAAGCCTCTAGTTCATCTGGGCGCTTCAGCCCACTGAAACTCACCTGGTCACCGCTTACAACCGTCAGATTCCCTAGGCGTTCATCGTGCTCGTCATCCAATTCGCCGACAATTTCTTCCACCAGATCTTCCAAAGTGGCCATTCCTGCGGTTCCGCCATATTCATCGATGACGATAGCTATTTGCAATCCGCGCTCTCTTAGATCAAGCGTCAATCGTTCCAAGCTCATTGTTTCTGGAACCCTGATCACGTCTTGCATGAGAGCACTAACTGGAACCGTTTCTCTTTTCTCCATTGGAACAGCCAAAGCATGTTTCAAATGAACCGCACCGATGATGTCATCGACGTCCTCGCCTGTTACTGGAAATCTTGAATGACCAGAATCAATCGAGAGAACAATTACATCGGCGGCACTCTGCTTTGAATCCAAATAGTTCATTTTTGGTCTCGGAGTCATAATCTCCGAGGCGTTTAGCTCAGCTAATCGAAGAGTTCTGGAAAGCAAAGTTGCAGTGTTTTCCTCCAGAGACCCAAGCGAGGCAGATCTCATCACCAAACTGCTCAGCTCCTCGGCAGACCGAGCGGCACTGAGCTCTTCTTTTGGTTCAACACCAAAACGTCTAACAAAAAAGTTTCCGGTGTTGTTTAGAAAGATGATTATGAAATAAAACAGATAGGTGAAAGCAATTTGAAAAATGGCTATGGCCTTCAGTGTTCCAATCGGAACACTCAGTGCCATGTTTTTAGGAACCAGTTCTCCAAACAAAAATGAAACCAGTGTGGCAATGGTCAGTGCAATCACAGCACCCAAAACACTTACTGTGCTCTCCCCCAATCCAAGACCTGTAAGCCAAGGTGAAAGCAGTGAAGAAATAGCGGGCTCTGCTAAAAATCCCGTCAGCAATGTCGTCAGGGTGATGCCAAGCTGGGCTGCAGAAAGATGTGTGCTTGTGCGCTTTACAGCCAAAATAGGCAGTCTCAGGCGCTTCTCACCGCTTGCTTGACGAGACTCTAACTCGGTTCTATCAGTGTTGACTAGCGCAAATTCGCTTGCGACAAACAGTCCAGTGCCTAGTGTGAGCAAGGCGGCAAGCCCCAATTGGATCCACTCGCTCACTGGCGAATCCAATCTTCGGGGAAACTACTCGGAGGCTCCATTTCTTTTCTAGCTTAGCGGTAGGCTAGACACCAGTGGCTCAATCAATACAAAGAGGTGATAAAGCTGTCTGCAGAAGGCTCTAATTCAGACAACGATTTTGGTGCAAACGAGTGGCTCGTTGCAGAGATGTACGGCCAGTGGAAAGAAAATCCAGATTCAGTAGATAAATCATGGTGGCCTATCCTGGAGAAGTACCAGCCCACCGAATCCGCTCCTCAAACAAAGGTAGCGGAGGCTCCTAAAGCTCCGGTAGCACCGGCGCCGACTCCCCCCGATGCACACAAGGCAGAAGCCCCTCCCAAAGAGGCTGCTCCTAAAGAGTCTGAGCCTGACACCTCAACTAGGCCAATTGCCAAAACCACGAAACTAGAACCAAAGACTCAGCCGGTGCCAGCACAAGCACCACCGACTGGAGCAATTGATCTTCCCGGGGTTGACGAAGAAGCCCAAGCTGAGATTCAGGTTTTGAAGGGCATGCCAAAAGCACTGGCTGCAAACATGGATTCGTCTTTGGAGGTTCCAACAGCCACCAGTGTGAGAGCGGTACCTGCCAAGCTTTTGATTGATAACCGAATTGTCATCAACTCTCATCTTTCAAGAACTCGTGGTGGAAAGGTGTCATTCACCCACCTGATTGGTTTTGCTCTAATTAAGGCTTTGAAAAAGATGCCATCAATGAATGTCTACTACGACATCATTGATGAAAAACCAGCACTTGTTAAGCCTCCTCACATCAACTTTGGTTTGGCAATTGACATCCCCAAGCCAGACGGATCAAGAGCGCTGTTGGTTCCAAATGTCAAAGCCAGTGAGAAATTAGCGTTCAATGAGTTTTTATTGGCTTATGAGGATTTGGTCAAAAAAGCCAGGGATAACAAACTCACTGCGGGAGATTTCAGTGGAACAACAGTTTCACTAACCAACCCAGGTGGAATTGGGACCGTTCACTCGGTTCCCAGGCTCACCAAGGGTCAAGGTGCCATCATCGGCGTTGGAGCCTTGGAATACCCAGCTGAGTATCAAGGATTGAGCGAGGGCCAGTTAGCCCGCATGGGTGTTAGCAAGGTACTTACCCTCACCTCCACATATGACCACAGAGTCATTCAGGGTGCTGGTAGCGGCGAGTTTCTAAAAATTGTTTCTGATCTTCTGCGCGGTGAAGATAACTTCTACCAAGAGGTCTTCGCAGATCTTCGAATTCCCTACGAGCCAGTTTTATGGTCACAGGATTTTGACCCCGATGATAATGACGAAAGACCAAAAAGCGCTCGAATACAAGAACTAATCAATGCTTACAGGGTCCGCGGTCACCTGATGGCAGATATTGAACCACTTGAATACATTCAGCGTTCACACCCGGACCTCGATGTTCGCTCTCACGGCCTGAGTCTTTGGGATCTAGACAGGACATTTAGAACCGGTGGGTTTGGTGGAAGATCAAAAGCTAAATTCCGTGAAGTTTTGGGAATCCTCAGAGACACCTACTGCCGCACCGTGGGTATTGAATACATGCATATCCAAAACCCCGATGAGCGTGAGTGGTTCCAATCCAAGCTGGAACGTCCTTATAAAAAACCATCCCGTGAAGAACAGCTAAGAATTCTAAATAAGCTCAATGAGGCAGAGGCCTTTGAGACTTTTTTGCAGACCAAGTTTGTGGGTCAGAAGAGATTCAGTCTCGAAGGTGGCGAATCACTGATTGCCTCACTTGATGAAATCTTGCAAGAAGCCGCCAATGAGGGCCTAGAGACAGCAGCCATTGGAATGGCCCACCGCGGAAGACTAAATGTTTTGACAAACATCGCTGGAAAAACCTACGGACAGGTTTTCAGAGAGTTTGAAGGAAACACCGACACCGCCAGTGTTCAGGGTTCTGGAGATGTGAAATATCACCTGGGAACAACAGGAACCTTCACAAGCCTTGAGGGAAAGCAAGTTCAAGTTGAACTAGCGGCAAACCCGTCTCACCTAGAAGCAGTAAACCCCGTCTTAGAGGGCATTGTCAGAGGAAAACTGGACAAGATGGGAACCATCCCCGATTCTTACCCGGTTCTTCCAATCCTGATTCACGGAGATGCGGCTTTTGCAGGTCAAGGTGTTGTCCCGGAGACCATGAACATGAGTTTGCTTCGTGGCTACCGCACCGGTGGAACAGTCCACATCATTGTCAATAACCAAGTTGGTTTCACCACCCCGCCTTCTGAGGCTAGGTCAACGGTTTATGCAACAGATGTTGCAAAAACCATCCAGGCTCCGATTTTCCATGTAAACGGTGATGACCCCGAAGCAGTTTCAAGGATGAGCAAGTTGGCCTTTGAATACCGCCAACAGTTTCACAAAGACGTAGTTCTTGACATCATCAGCTATCGTCGTCGCGGTCACAACGAAGGTGATGATCCCTCGATGACCCAACCTTTGATGTATAACCTGATCGAGCAAAAGCGCAGCGTTAGAACTCTTTATCTGGAGGCCTTGGTCGGTCGAGGTGATATCACCCAGGAGGAATTCGACCAGGCCAATGATGATTTCCAAAAGAAGCTGGAAAGCGCGTTCATTGAAGTTCATGAAGCCATGAATGACACTATCCAGTTGCAAGCAAGACCGGTGGGAATCGGAACAACCGCCAGTGATAAGCCGGAATTATCGCGAGCAACCGCAATCAGCAAAGATGTTGTTGAAGCAATCGGTGATGCTCATAAAAACAAACCCGCTGGTTTCACGGTCCACCCGAAGCTAGAGCAGCTTTTGGAAAAGCGCGTTCAGATGTCTAAAGAAGGTGGCATCGATTGGGGCTACGGTGAGTTATTAGCATTTGGCTCATTGGTGATGGAGGGAACTCCAGTCAGGCTTGCAGGACAGGATTCCAGACGAGGAACTTTCGTTCAGCGTCACGCTGTGTTCCATGATCGTGAAAACGGTCAAGAGTGGATGCCACTTCGATACATCTCTGAAAAACAAGCTGAACTATGGGTTTATGACTCATTGCTCAGCGAATATGCAGCCATGGGTTTTGAATACGGTTACAGCGTGGAACGTCCGGAGGCGCTGACATTATGGGAAGCGCAATTTGGTGATTTTGGAAACGGCGCCCAGACAATCATTGATGAGTTCATCTCCAGTGCTGAGCAAAAATGGAACCAAAGATCAGGTCTGGTTTTGTTGCTACCGCACGGCTATGAGGGCCAGGGACCTGACCACAGCTCCGCTCGAATTGAGCGCTATTTGCAACTCAGTGCTGAAAACAATATGACTGTTGCACAACCCTCATCCCCGGCATCACATTTCCACCTGCTTCGCAGACAGGCCTACACAAACCCGAAGCGCCCACTGATTATCTTTAGCCCCAAGTCAATGCTGCGCCTGAGGGCTGCGGTTAGCTCGGTGGAGGATTTCACCCAGGGTGAATTCAAACCTCTGATTGATGACCCTAAAGTCAGCGACCCTTCAAAGATTCAAAGAGCACTGTTCTGCTCCGGCAAGGTCTATTGGGATTTGTTGGCTGAAAAGGAAAAGAACAACCGCGATGATGTTGCAATCATTCGCCTTGAGCAGCTTTATCCAACACCCGTTGATGAAATCAAGGAAATGGCTTCAAAGTATTCAGCGGCTGAAGCGGTTTGGGTTCAGGATGAACCTGCGAACCAGGGTCCTTGGACTTATATGGGTCTATTCCTCCCAAGATACATGGGTGGCAAGATCATGAGATTGGTTTCAAGGCCTGCGAGTGCATCTCCTGCAACTGGTTCAGCAAAAACTCACCAGGCAGAGCAAAAAGATTTGATTCGAAGGGCTTTTGAAGAAGAAATCTAATTAGTCGTGATTTTGAATTTCACGAAGACGATTGAGAACTCTTTGGGCTAGCTCGGGTGGTGGTGCCTCATCGCAAGAGTGTTGGATAACCTGATTGAAAACGACTTCGATGTCATATTCTCTCTCGCAGTTTTCACAATTGGCTAAATGGGCGGTGATCGCCTCCATCTCGGGCTCTTGCAACTCTTGGTGTAGATATTCGTGAACGCGAACTTTAGTCTCTTCGCAATCTACCGCTTCGTAGCTGTTCACTTGAAAATCTCTCCCTATCTGCCAAAACCTTCTTGCCTTGCATACTCTGTCAACAATTCTTTTAGCATTTTCTTCCCGCGGTGCAATCTACTCATCACAGTTCCTACCGGAGTTTCCATAACTTCCGCTATTTCTGCATAGGGTAAGCCCTCCACAACCGCATAATAAACAACCATTCGAAACTCATCCGGGATTTGATCCAGGGATTCTCGAATGATGGTTGATGGGAGATTATCCAAAGCCTCTGCCTCAGCACTTCTGGCAGGTTTACTGGTAACACTCTCACCACTTCCAACCTGCCAGTCTTCCAAATCATCTAAACCTGATTTGGCCTGATCCTTGGCTCGCTTGTTATAAAGATTGATGTGGGTGTTGGTCATGATTCTGTAAAGCCAAGCTTTTAGATTCGTCCCCTGTTGGAATTTGTCCCAGGCGGCATAAGCCTTGGCGAAAGTCTCTTGAACCAAATCCTCAGCATCGCTTGGGTTTCTGGTCCATCTCAAAGCCGCACCATAAAGTTGCGGCATCAGTGGTAATGCTTGCTCCTCGAAGGCTCTGAGTTTTTCAGCCTTCGTGTCGGGAGCTTCTGCGTCCGTCATTACCCTTCAGACTAGCGTTAGAAAGCAGGCCAATGATGAATACAAGCAATAAGTTTCAGAGAATTCAAAGGTAGATTAATAGCTAATGACTTCAAATTTGTTTTCTGCGCCTACCGCTAATGGCCCGATAGCTGGAAAACTAACCATACCCGGCTCCAAATCGCTGACAAACAGAGAGATTTTGCTCTCAGCCATTGCAACTGGCGAATCAATTTTGAAAAAACCACTAATTTCACGCGATAGCGAATTAATGATTGATGCCATCAAGGCATTGGGAGCAGAGGTTATTAGGACTGAAGACTCTCTAAAGATAACCCCCGCCACATTTGATAAAACCGCCACCATCCACTGTGGTCTGGCGGGCACCGTCATGCGCTTTGTCCCCCTGGTTGCCACCCTAAACAAAGGCCAGATAACTTTTGAGGCAGATAAGGAAGCGGCTGCAAGACCACTAAGTGGGGTGTTTGATGCTCTGGATCAGTTGGCTGTTGAATACGAAAAGGGTTCAGCGAGTTTTCCCTTCACGGTGTCAGCTGTTGGTGAGGTGGATGCAAAGGAAGTAACACTGGATGCATCCAAATCATCACAGTTTGTTTCCGCTCTAATGCTTGCAGCCGGAAGATTTGAAAAAGGTTTAGTAATCAACCACAAAGGTGAATCACTACCCTCGATTCCGCATATTGAAATGACAATCAAATGCCTCGAGGACCGCGGAGTCAAAATTCACAAACAATCCAAAACCAGCTGGAAAGTGGAACCCGCAGAGATTCAATCTCGTGAAATAACCATTGAGCCAGATTTGAGCAATGCAGGTGCTTTTTTGGCGGGGGTTATGGTCACAGGTGGTGAGCTAGAAATCACTGACTGGCCCAAACAAACCACTCAGGTTGGTAATCAATACATCAAACTTTTAACTCAAATGGGAGCAAGCTTTGAATTCACCGATGATGGGCTCAAGATTTCCTCCAATGGTGAGATTCATGGAATCAATGCCGATTTATCAGAAGCAGGTGAACTAACCCCAACCATTGCAGCACTTGCAGTCTTGGCCGATTCCCCCAGCGAACTAAGTGGGATTGCTCACCTGAGAGGTCACGAAACTGATCGACTAAAAGCTCTCAGCACAGAGATTAATCGAATAGGTGGCAATGCAAAAGAAACTGCCGATGGGTTGGTGATTACCCCTAATAAGCTAACTGGTGGTCAGTGGCTTACCTATCACGATCACCGTATGGCAACAACGGGTGCGATTATTGGGTTGAAAACCCCCATCCAGATTGAAAACATTGAAACCACGGCTAAAACGATGCCAGATTTCAAACAGATGTGGATGGGGATGGTTTCTTGAGCTGGTTATACGAACCAGAAGATCAAAAACACGATCTCGATGAATCAGATGTTCGGATAAGACCCAACCCCAAAGGTTCCAGACCCAGAACCAAGCGCAGACCAAATTATGACGATTTGCCCCAGGGGATGGTGCTGACAGTAAATCTCGCAAGGTATCAGGTGCTAACCGATAATGGCGAGATAACAGCCACCCTGGCCAAGGAGCTTCGAAAACAAGGGGCAGTAGTTGGCGACCAGGTTTATTTGGATGGGGACCTGACCGGCACCAAGGGAACACTTGCAAGGATTGTGAAGATAGCCCCTAGAAAAACTCTTCTCAGGCGCTCAGCCGAGGATGAGAAATTCAATGAGCAGCCGATTGTTGCCAATGCTGATCAATTAGCGATTGTGATGTCTAGTGCCAACCCAGATCCAAACATTGGCTTATTGGATCGCTATTTGGCAAGTGCTTTTGCATCAGGCCTAGATGCAATTTTGATTATGACCAAAACCGATGTGCACCAACCCGATGATTTCTTGGAAAACCTGCAGGGCCTTCCAATCAAAATCTTCAAATCCCGCATTGATGATTTCAAGCTAGAAGAACTGAAAAAAACCCTTGCCAATAAGATGACTGTTTTTGTTGGCTATTCAGGAGTTGGCAAATCAACACTTATAAATGCTCTAACCGGCACCACTTTGGATACCGGCAATGTCAATGCGGTAACTGGCAAGGGAAAACACACCTCCAGTGCTGCGAAGGCAATAGCCATCGAGGATGGCTGGTTGATTGACACCCCCGGGGTTAGAACCTTCGGACTTGGTTTGATTGAAAAAGATGACCTGTTGGGGGCATTTGAAGACATTGCTGAAATCACCAATGATTGCCCAAGAGGCTGCGAGCACCAGCTGGAGACAGCGAAGTGTGCACTAAATGAGGAAAATGACATTCCACTGGTTAGGCTTAATTCTTTTCGGAGACTATTGAAAGTATTGGAGGCAGAGCAATGGGAGCGCAAATAAACACAGACATGGAGCTTGCGCAAAGACTTGCAGATGTCGCCGATGAGTTATCAATGCAAAGATTTCGCTCAATGGATCTGCAGGTTGAAACTAAGCCTGACAGGACTCCGGTGACTGATGCTGATAAATCAGTGGAGGATGCAATCAGGGCTCAATTGGCCTACGCACGAGCAGAGGATTCAATCATTGGTGAAGAATTTGGAACCAGCGGAGATTCAGAGCGAGTTTGGATTATCGACCCGATTGATGGCACTGCAAATTTTCTAAGGGGTGTCCCTGTTTGGGCAACTTTGATTGCCCTCAGAGTCGATGGTGAATATGTCTTGGGTGTTGTTAGTGCACCTGCCATGGGCAGAAGGTGGTGGGGGTCCAAGGACCAGGGTGCTTTCACAAAAGACATAGATGGCACCATTCGCGAATTGAAAGTTTCTAAGGTCAGAGACATCGCTGATGCTTCATTTAGCTTTTCAAGCATTGAACTTTGGGATGAAAACGGAGAACTTGAAAAACTTTGGGAGATATCCAAAAAAGTCTGGAGAACTAGGGCCTATGGTGATTTTTGGTCACACATGCTTGTCGCTGAGGGGGTAGTTGACATCAGTGCTGAGAGTCATCTAAAAATCTATGACTGGGCAGCACTGGCCCCGATAGTCACAGAAGCCGGTGGGATATTCAGAGATCAATCTGGAGAGCTCACAGCAGAGACATCCAAGGTGATGTGCAGTAATGGATTATTGGATAACCAACTGAGTGAGTTGATTAGTTGAAACTTCGACTGGTGCTGGCGGTCGCGCTAGTTGTTTTTCTTGCTGCAAACTTGCGAAGCGCTGTTACTTCATTCTCGCCTGTGGTTTTTTTCATTCGTGAAGATCTCGGCATAACCTCCATCACTGAATCTTTGATTGCCGCAACAGCACCGGTGATGTTTGCAATCGGTGCTCTTTTGGGGACAAGGCCCGCTAGAAGACTGGGTCTTGAAATGACCTCGCTAATTGTTGGAGGAATGATCTTTGCGGGCCACCTGATGCGCGGTTTGGCAATCAGCGGAGAGTGGTTAATCGTTGGTTCTCTGGTAGCACTTGCCGGGATGGGTGTTGGAAATCTGATCCTGCCATCAATCATTCGCAGATATTTCCCAAACCACATAGGGCTTCTGACAACCGTTTACATAACCTTTATTAGTTTTGGAACCTTTGTTCCGCCACTTATTGCAGTTTCTGTGGCAGAGAGTTTTGGCTGGCGGGTCTCACTTGCTCAGTGGGCGGTTTTAGCTGCATTGATTCTGATTCCGGCAGCGGCACTTTTGAAAGAAAACAAAAAAGTTGAACTCAGTGTCAAACCCGCTAAATTGCCTTTATTTCAATCCCCCACCGCAGTTGCGGTGATGACCATATTCCTAGTCTCTGCAATCACCGCCTATCTCTCTTTTGGCTGGTTACCAACAATTGCGGTTGAGCATGCAGGAGTCGATGTTGGCCAGGCGGCTTTATTGCTATCAATATTTGCCTTCATGGGATTGCCCGCTGGCCTTATCGCACCTTTATTGGCAGAAAAGTTTCCAAATACCCAGTGGTTGATAGTTGCGGGTGCTGGGTCAAGCGGGGTGATTGGTTCGCTGGGGTTTATTTTTGTTCCCGAACTGATATTTGTGTTTATTGTGTTTTTAGGCCTTGCCCAGCTGACCTTCCCGCTATCACTGGCGCTATTCAACCTCAGAAGCCGTTATCCAGATACTGTTTTGCAGATTTCTAGTTTTGCTCAGTTTTTAGGCTATAGCGCAGCCAGTGTGACAACTCTGAGCGTTGGTTTTATTAGAGACCTAACGGGTGGCTGGGAGATTGTTCTGGCTGTAATTGGGGCAAGTAATTTACTGGTAATAACTGCTGCGATAACTCTTTCCAAAAAGAGATTTATCGAGGATGAATTAGCTCCAACGGTCGAGTGAGTACTCAGCACTGATTGTTCTGACGGTTCTTGATTTACCTCTGATGGCAATGCTTTCGGTTATCACTCGACTGCCTTTTCGCTTCACGCCCTCCAACATTGCTCCGTCAGTGACTCCAGTTGCAATGAAAAAAGTATTCTCGCTTGCAACCATTTCGTTCATTTCATAAACGTGATCAAACTTAAGTCCTGCTTTTTCCCCAGCAACTCGCTCAAAATCTTCTCTTGGGTGCAAAATACCCTGCATGTGACCACCCAGGGCAGAAATCCCACAAGCCGTCACGATTCCCTCTGGGGACCCACCAATCCCCACACACATATCAACTCTGGATGATTCCCTGGCTGCCTGAATCCCTCCGGCAACATCACCATCGCGCAAAAGCCTTGTTCTTGCACCAGCTTCTCTGATTTGCTCGATGTAGTGCTCGTTGTAATCGCGATCCAAAATCGCCACCAACACATCCTCGGCTTTTTTGCCAGCATTTTTGGCATAAGCCGCGATGTTCTCAACCAACGGCTTTCTGATATCCACTACCCCAACACCAGCAGCACCTGTGACCAGCTTGTCCATTTTGTAGACAGAGGAGGCATCCAGCATGCTTCCTCGGTCGCTGACTGCAATGACACTTATGGCATTCATGCGACCGGCTGCAGTCAGCGAAGTTCCATCAATTGGGTCAACTGCAATGTCTGTCTCTGGTCCTTCACCGGATCCAACGATTTCACCGTTGAATAGCATTGGCGCATCATCTTTCTCGCCTTCTCCGATTACCACTTTGCCTTGGAAGTTCACAGTTGCTAAAAAAGCTCGCATGGCATCAACCGCTGCCCCGTCAGCTGCATTTTTATCCCCTCGACCAATAAACGGATAGGCCCTAATCGCTGCCGCTTCAGTGGCGCGAACTAGCTCCATGGCAAGGTTTCTATCTGGGTGAAGGGATGGTTGTTCCATAATCACAAAGCCTAGCCCTAATCTCTAAAACTCAACTCCGACTTGTTGACAGCGAAGATTTATATCCGCCACAAGCCTGTCAATAGCCTCGCTGGTCTCGCTCACCGGAGCAGAGGAGGAAAGCTGAGCGCTGAGGTTGTCAATGTCCTGCTCTAATTCTTCACTGAGGGGTTCGGTGATGGAAGATAAAAAATCCGTTGCTGATAAAACAAACTCACTGTCAACAACTTGGTTTTCATAAGCTTCACTGAGGTTTTGAAGAATACTCTCAGCCGAGGAGCAGAAGGCTGCATCGGCTGCAACCTGTGCCGGGTTCACGGTGCAACCGGCCAAAACCAAGGGGGTGAGCAATAAAAGTTTTTTCATGAAGAACTAATCATCTCAAGTTCAGCTGATGCTTACCTGTAGGCGGTAATCTGTGTCGCATGCTAATTGACAAAAACCACCCCGAGGGAAAGCTTGCCAATTTCAGACACCTCGGTGGCATTGTCACAGCCCACGGAGTTATCAAAGATAACTTCAGCTACCGTTCCGATGACATCAGCTCCATTGATGATCAGGAAGCAGAGCGTTTAGCAAAGCTTGATATCTCAATGGTGATTGATTTCAGAGATCTCAATGAAACCAAATCTGGTCGAGGGCCAATTGCCAATCACGTTCAGGGTTATCTCAATCTGCCATTGATTGAATCCTCTGGTGATTCAGGTCAGGTGCTGCATAAAATCTTTGATGAGAGTTTTTCAGCTGATGATCTGGGACAGTGGTATTTCTATCTAATGGGCCAAGTTGCACCATTGGTTACCCAAGGCATTGAAGCTATTGCTGAGAGTGAAAAGCCAGTTGTGTTTCACTGTGCTGCGGGCAAAGACCGAACCGGGATATTCGCAGCCAGCATGCTAAGTGCTCTGGATACCGACAAAGAGCATATTTTGGATGACTTCAGTCACACGCAGACAAATATGCCAAAGGTTCTAAACAGACTAATGAGACTGCAACCGATGTTTAGCGAGGAAGCGATCATGCGAGCAGGAGCATTATTACGAGCAGACAGAGAAGCAATGGATAGATTTATAACCCTTGCTGAATTGGAACACGGCGGGCTTAAAAACATGCTGCTGGATAGCGGTTTGAGTGAAAAAACCATTCAAAAACTGAAAACTTCGCAGATTCAGAATCAGTAACAAGGAAGCATTCGCTAACATCTCCAGTTAGGTTGAAAGGGTTTTTTAGAAACCGAGGACAATATGAAGATTTATGACAACATCACCCAGGTAGTTGGTAACACTCCACTGGTTCGACTCAACCGCATCATGGGAGATAACGCCGAAGTATTTGCAAAGCTTGAGTTTTATAACCCCTCCGCCACGGTCAAAGACCGCATCGGTATTGCAATGGTGGATGCCGCTGAAAAATCAGGTCAGCTCAAACCAGGCGGAACAATTGTTGAGGCCACCAGTGGTAACACAGGCATTGCCCTTGCAATGGTCGGTGCAGCCCGCGGATACCGCGTAGTGCTGGTGATGCCAGATTCAATGAGCATGGAGCGCAGAACGCTTCTGAAGGCTTATGGAGCGGAATTGGTGCTAACCCCTGCAGGCGAGGGTGGAATGCGCGCAGCCGTTGCTAAAGCCGAAGAAATCGGTGGAGAATCGGACGCTGTTTTGGTTCGCCAGTTTGCAAACGAGGCAAACCCAGAAATCCACCGCAACACCACAGGTGAAGAGATCTGGAATGACACCGATGGAACAGTTGATGCATTAGTTGCTGGAATCGGAACCGGCGGAACAATCACAGGTTCCGGACAGACCCTTAGAAAACACAACCCAGATATCAAGATCTTTGCGGTTGAGCCAGAAGCCAGTCCAATTTTGAACGGCGGGGAACCTGCAGGGCACCCATTGCAGGGAATTGGTGCAAACTTTGTTCCAGATATCTTGGACACCGAAATCTATGATGAAGTTTTGGATGCACCAACCAAGGAATCAATTCGCTTTGCTCGAATGGCTAGTGACCAGGAGGGAATCCTTGCTGGAATCAGTTCCGGTTCTGCTCTGTGGGCCGCTCACCAGGTCGCCAACCGTCCCGAAATGAAGGGGAAGAGAATCGTCGTGATTATCCCAAGCTTCGGTGAGCGCTATCTATCGACTGTTTTATATGAAGATCTTCGCCAGGAGGGTGGCCCTAACCTTTGAGCCTAGGCGATGACATCAAAGCTGGCATGGAGCGGGATCCCGCAACCAGATCAGCTATTGAGCTAGTGCTAACCTCGCATGGTTTTCACGCAATCCTTTGGCACAGGCTTTGGCATCGCATTTATAAACTCAAACTCAGAACCCTTTCAAGAATGTTTGCAAACATCACCCGCTGGATTACAGGCATAGAGATTCACCCTGGTGCCAAAATCGGCAAAAGAGTTGTAATCGATCACGGCATGGGAGTCGTCATTGGCGAAACCGCCGAAATCGGCAATGACGTGTTGATGTATCACGGAGTCACCCTCGGCGGGAAATCCCTCAAAGAAGGAAAGCGCCATCCAACCGTTGGCAATAACGTGATTATTGGCGCTGGTGCAAAACTAATTGGACCAATCAATGTTGGTGACAATGTCAAAATCGGCGCTAATGCGGTCATCACCAAAGATGTTCCTGAAAATAACACTGCCGTTGGCGATAACAGGTTTATAAAAAACTAAAACTTAGATCTCCAAGCAGAAAAACTTCTAATTGAACCCGCATGTGGTTTTCTAAGCCAAGGCCAGGGGTGTAGCTCAGCGAAATCTGCCTGCAGCTTTTGAAAACTTGGAACAGGCGCCCAGGTAACGGCAAATCTTGATTCGTTGATGATTTTCTTCGGGTCGTCCAAATAAACAGTTAGCTCTCTGCGCGAGGATAAGTCCTTCAACGTTTGCAAATAAAAAACAATTCTTTTTGAAGACAGTTGTAATTTCTGCAAGGCCGGTTTGTTGAACACAAACACAACCGGCAAATCAGGATGGGCAGTCAATGCTCTATCGGCATCCCCCAAAGACTCAATGGTTAGATAGACAGCCTCTGGGGCCTCTCTCGTAATTACTGATTCTGGTCCGGCTGTCAATGCTGGGTTTGGATCTGTTTCTGTTAGCGGATGCTTATCAAGTCTTGGAAGCTGAGCTTCCTCGGGGAAATTTTCAACCGGGCAGTTTTTGTTGAGTGGGCATTTTGCACACAGTCCAGGTGAGCGTTTATTCACCTGCCATCTTGAAAAACCATAGGGTCTGCCAGTACCTGAACCCACCGTCCACTGCCAGCCGGCTAAATTGGCAGCCCTGGAGCCATCGAGTAGATGCTTATAAAACTCTTCTTGGCCCAAAAGCCAGCCTTTGTTGTTGTGAACAGTCCACTCACTGGCAAGCCACATCCGACTTTGATTGACAAGCCATCCCTTGGTTTCTAATTCATTGACCACAGTGTCAATGCATAACATCTCTCGACGCCAGCCATAGCCCTCGGTTTTCCAAGGAACTTCAAACCTGAAATTTTCAAAAAGGTCTTTACCCAAACGTGCATATAAATGCCTTGCATACTCTTGCCATAAAAGTTCATCTTGGAATTTAGAAACATCCTTGTATGGCCCACCAACTTCTTTCCAAACCCGATCCAGTGGCAACAGGTTGTGACGAATATAAGGCGATAAAACACTTGCCCCGCGGGTTGATTCGGGTAATACCTGAGAACGGTTCTGGGCATAGCCTGCAACATTGAATTCATTCAGGGCGCTATCTGCTGCTGTTTGACCACCTTGAATTGGACTTATTGTCAAATCATCCATGGTCAGATCAGCGAAGTGCTGATCAAAGAGGTTTTCAATACTTTGGCTTAGGTCTATTTGCACTTCAAAACAAAGTTTTTAGTTTCGAAGATAATTCCCCAAAAGAATCAGTTATTGAACCTGAACTCGACCACGTCACCGTCTTTCATGACATAGTCCTTGCCTTCAAGACGGACTTTTCCAGCTGCTTTCGCATCAGACATTGTTCCCAAGCTGTCTAAATCTTCAAAGCTCACAACTTCGGCTTTGATAAATCCTTTTTCAAAATCAGTGTGGATAACACCCGCTGCCTGCGGGGCTTTTGCTCCTTGACGAATTGTCCAGGCTCTGGATTCTTTGGGGCCTGCAGTCAGATAGGTCTGCAATCCGAGGGTTTCAAAGCCAATTCGAGCGAGCTGATCAAGACCGCTTTCGGCCTGTCCAAGGCTTTGCAAAAGTTCATTGGCCTCTTCAACACTTAGATCAATCAGCTCGCTTTCAACCTTGGCATCTAAAAACACAGCCTCGGCAGGGGCAACCAGTGCGGCAAGCTCGGCCATTTTTGCCTTGTCTGTCAAAACGCCCTCATCAACATTGAAAACAAACAGCATTGGTTTTGCTGTTAGCAATCCAAGTTCTTTGATTGGCTCGGTGTCAAAGCCTGCAACGCTGAGTGGCTTGCCATTATTCAAAATCTCGGTTGCCTCATCAATTGCCACCAAAACCTCTGGGGCGGTCTTTTTAGCCTTCACCTCTTTTTCAACCCTGGCCTTTGCTTTTTCTAGAGTCTGCAAATCAGCCAAAATCAGCTCGGTGTTGATAGTTTCAATATCACTTGATGGAGAAACCTCTCCATCCACGTGAACCACATCACTATCGGCAAAACCTCTAACCACCTGCGCTATCGCATCAGCCTCTCGGATGTTTGCCAAAAACTGATTACCTAGGCCCTCGCCTTCGCTAGCACCTTTGACAATCCCCGCGATGTCAACAAAAGACACCACTGCAGGGAGTATTTCTTTGCTCTGAAATATCTCTGCGAGTCTTATAAGACGACTATCTGGGAGGTTCACCACCCCGATGTTTGGCTCGATGGTAGCAAACGGATAGTTTGCTGCCAGAGCGTTGTTTTTAGTGAGTGCGTTGAATAATGTCGACTTTCCGACATTCGGTAATCCGACAATTCCAATAGTTAAGGCCACTCGAGGAGTTTAATGGAAGATATGCCAATGAACTTCACCGCCATAGATTTTGAGACAGCTAATCGCTCGCCAGCTTCTCCCTGTGCGGTTGGAATGGTGAAAGTACGAGAAGGCGAAATAGTCGATTCGCTCTCAATGCTTTTCAAACCTCCCATTCCCAATGATTATTTTCACCCCGGGAACATAAACGTCCACGGGATCACACCAGAGATGGTTTTGGATGCTCCATCCTGGGATGAGGCCATCATTGAGCTTCTGCTATTTGCCGAGAGGGATACCTTGATTGCTCATAACGCAGGTTTTGACATTGGGGTGCTCAGAGCAAGCGCTGAGGCAATCAATTTTGATTTACCAAATTATGGCTATGGGTGCTCACTGAGGATGTCGAGAAAAACATACAACCTTGATTCTTATCGATTGAATTCAGTTGCATATGCCGCGGGGCATGAAGAATTTAACCATCACGATGCGCTTGCCGACAGTGACGCTTGCGCCAGGATTGTTTTGCACATGGCCAATCGTCACGAGGTTGAATCCCTGGATGAACTAATGCAAAAAACCTCGGAGCGGCTAAAAACTGTGTTCTAAACCTAAATGTCTCTAGCGACTGAGATAGTTGGGGTATGGACGTTTTATCAGTGCTTATCGGCTTAGCCCTTGGATTAGCTCTAGGGCTAATTGCTGGATTTTTTGTTTTCAGAAAAAAAGATGCTGGCAGTTTAGAAATTGATTTGGCTACCGCTAAGGCAAACGAAGCATCGCTTCGTGAGCAAATTACTTCAATGCAAAGCCAACAGGAGGAAACCAGAAGACGCGAGCAAGAACAAAACAAGGTCTTGCAAGAACTGGCTCCAGTCAAAGACCGTCTAGATCACATGCAAAAAGTTGTAAGCGAATTAGAGCGAGAGCGAACAGAGCAGTTCACCACTATCAAAGAACAGCTCAGAACCTCGCACACAGCTCAGCAGGAGCTTCAAAACACCACCAGAGTGTTGGCTGGAGCTATGAGCAATAACCAGGTTCGAGGTCAATGGGGAGAGCTAACGCTAAGAAGACTTCTAGAGCAAACCGGAATGGTCAAGCATGTCGATTTCCACGAGCAGTTCAGTGCTGAAAACAGTGATGGAAAAACAATTAAGCCTGATGTTGTGATTCACATGCCAGATGGGAAATATGTGGCTGTGGATTCAAAAGTTCCCTTTAGTAATTATCAAAGAGCTTTCGAAATCAACGAACTGGCGGACGAGGCAGAGATTTCCAGAAGAGATGGCTTTTTGAAACAAAGCGCCAAAGATGTCAAGGCCCGAATCGATGAAATCAGTAAAAAAGACTATTACTCGGGTTTGCCCGAGTCTCCCGAATTCACAATCATGTTTATGCCCAGTGAGTCTTTGCTCTCTGCAACTTTGGAAATAGACCCCGGGCTATTGGAAGAAGCTTTTGAAAAGCGAGTGGCGGTTGTGTCCCCTGTGAGTTTTTATTCTGCTATCAAAACAATTTCCTACGCTTGGAGGCAGCAGGCCGCCGAGGAAACCATCCAAGAGGTATTGGATCTTGGGTCGAAGCTTTATAAAACAATCAGGGTTGTCGCGGAGCATGCCGAGAAGCTTGGAAAAGAGCTAAATAGCTCGGTAACTGCCTACAACGCTTTTGCCTCTTCGTTGGAGAGAAATATGCTAACCGCCACCAGGCAGGTCAACGAGCACAGTAGGGACTCTCTAAGTGGAGGTCGGGAAATACCGGTTTTAGAAGAAATCGAAGAGGCAACCTCTAATTTCACAAAGCCAGAACTCACCTCAGAAGAGGACTAGAACACAGAGTATGTATATACTTTGGAGCTAAGGCCGAGCGACGAAGAAGTTTCCGCTGAAGTTCACTCTTATCCGGAAAAATAAGGAGTCCATTTGTCCGGCGAAAAATCCCCGATTGTCACCTTGACCCCATCCCCCACTCTGGATCGAACCTACTTTGTAAAAAGACTGGTTGAAGGTGGAGTAAACAGGGCGCATGATGTAAACGAGGAGCTAGCGGGCAAAGGCATCAATGTTTCAAGAGCTCTGCAGCTTGCCAACATCAGCGCCCCGGGAGTGGTGCCAATCGGTAATGCAGATCCAGCGGTTTTAGAAAGAACAGGATCAACTAGCTTTCTGGTTCCACTGTGGGTTGATGGGACTCTCAGAGTTTCCACCACAGTGATTGAGGACAACGGTCCCACAACGAAAGTAAACGAGCACCCCAGACCTCTGAAGCAATCAGACTGGAATGAGGTAGTGAGCCTCACGCTGAAACTTCTGAAAGAAAACGAAGCTGAGTGGTTAGTGGTAGCTGGCGCTCATCCAAAAATCATCGAAACCGATCAGGTTGTTGACCTAATACCTCTTTTCGATCAGGCAAAGTCGATGGGTGTAAAGGTTGTTTTAGATACCAGTGGAGACCCACTGAGCTATTGGGCCCGCAAGGGTGTCGCGACCATTATGAAGCCCAACGGCGAAGAGTTGGCAAGTTGTGTCGGGAAAACTTTAAACACTTTGAATGACGTGGTTGAAGCTGCCAGAGAGCTCAACAGCTGGGGAGTCGAATGCGTTTTGGCATCCCTGGGAGTTGATGGAATGTTGGCGGTCACCAAAACCGATGCGGTGCATGCATTCACTCCCCCTGTGCGAGTTATAAACACCGTAGGTGCGGGAGACTCAACAGTGGCTGGCTTTTTATCGGCAGTCACAGAAAATAAAACCGAAGATAAAGAAATGTTCGGTGTTGGGTTTGATATTGCCAAAGGTGTTAAGCAAGCAGTCCGCTGGGGTGGGGCTAAAGTTCAGCAACCCACCAGTGGATTGAAATCAATTGATAATCTTCCAATCGGAGTTGTCATGGAAAAACCAGATCTATCTGCCTCTCTTCGAGAGCCAGCAGAGTTTCAAGGCTAGGAGATAAAGATGCCAGTAGTAAACCAAGAGCAGTACCTGCAAATGCTAGATGATGCAAAGTCAGCCGGATTTGCCTACCCTGCAATCAATGTGTCCAGCTCGCAGTCTCTCAATGCCGCTTTAGAAGGATTTGAGCGCGCAGGTTCAAATGGCATCATTCAGGTCTCCACTGGTGGTGCTGATTATTGGAGTGGGGCAAATAAGAAAAACCGTGTCCAGGGAGCGGTTGCTTTTGCAGCGTTTGCGAAAGAGACAGCCAAAAGCTATGGCATAAATGTCGCCATCCACACCGACCATTGCGCTAAAGACCAACTAGATGGTTTTGTTAGGCCCCTTTTGGCTCTCAGCGAGGAGCAGGTCAAGAAAACTGGTGAGCCTATTTTCAATAGCCACATGTGGGATGGTTCTGCGATTGATTTAGATGAGAATTTGGAAATCGCCAAGGAGCTATTAGCAAGGTCTAAAAACGTTGGCTCGATTCTGGAAATCGAAGTTGGCGCAGTTGGTGGCGAAGAAGATGGCGTAGTTGGCGCAAGCGGTGAACATCTCTACACAACGATAGAAGACGGAATCAAAACCGTTGAGGCTTTAGGTTTGGGAGAAAACGGTCGATACATGACCGCTTTGACATTTGGAAACGTGCACGGAGTATATAAGCCTGGAAATGTAGTTTTAAAACCAGAGCTACTAAACGAAATTCAGAGCGCAATTGGAGAGAAATACGGAAAAAATCTACCCTTTGATTTGGTATTCCACGGAGGAAGTGGTTCCACCGAGAAAGAAATTTCCGATGCGGTGAGCTTTGGTGTTATCAAAATGAACATCGACACCGACACCCAATACGCCTTCACCAGGCCAGTCGCTGATCACATGTTGAAAAACTATGACGGTGTTTTGAAAATCGATGGCGAAGTTGGAAACAAAAAGACCTATGACCCACGTGCATGGGGAAAACTGGCTGAGACATCAATGGCGGATCGAGTCATTGAGGCATGCAAGCAGCTGGGAAGTGCTGGAAAGGCCTAAGAGCTAGCTTTCTGCTCAGCTACTCGCTTCTCAATTGAAGCCTTCAGATCTTTTCTGAGTTCTTTGGGAAGCGAGAATTGAATATCTTCTTCTGCTGTGGTGACAGTTTCAACGTTGTTGAACCCTCTGTTTGACAAATCTTCCAACACGCGGTTCACCAAAATCTCTGGAACACTTGCACCACTGGAGACACCCACCGTTGCAACACCCTCAAACCACTCATCTTTCACATCGCGCTCGTCTTCAACCCTGTATGCAGCTTTCGCACCTGCGTCCAGGGCGACCTCAACCAAGCGCACCGTGTTTGAAGAATTATCACTTCCAACAACAATCACCAGATCACTCTCGGCACCAATTTTCTTGATTGCCACCTGACGGTTCTGTGTTGCATAGCAAATGTCATCACTTGGTGGGTTTTGTAGGGTTGGAAGTTTTTTCCGAAGTTTATTCACCGTATCCATGGTTTCATCGACACTCAAAGTTGTTTGGCTGAGCCAAATAACTTTCTCTGGATCTCTCACCTGCAAGTTTTCGATGTCTTCATCGCCATCGATTAGCTGCACTGTATTGGGCGCTTCTCCGGCTGTTCCCTCGACCTCTTCGTGGCCTTCGTGGCCGATTAGCAAAATGTCATAGCCTTCTCGGTCAAATCTCTGAACCTCTTTGTGAACCTTCGTCACCAGCGGGCATGTGGCATCAATTGTGTGCAGCTGGCGATCTTGGGCTGCATCCACAACCGCTGGTGAGACTCCGTGAGCTGAGAAGATGGTCACTGAGCCCTCAGGGATTTCATCAACCTCTTCAACAAAGACTGCTCCGCGACGCTCTAGGGATTCAACCACGTATTGGTTGTGGACTATTTGTTTACGAACATAAACAGGTGCGCCGTAGTGATCGAGGGCCTTCTCAACAGCAATCACCGCCCTGTCAACGCCTGCGCAATAACCTCTAGGTGCTGCTAGCAGAACTTTCTTTGGACGGTTGTCGGTAGTCTGAGTTATGTTAATTGAGCTCACCCTTCAATCCTAATTGCGAGGAAATATGAACGAAACCATAAATGATTCCAATGAGAGTCAATCAAAGGTTTCCAGTGAGCATTCCCCATGGCCGGTTTCTGCTTTATCTAAATCGCTAAAAGACTGGATTGAAAAGCTTGGTCGAGTTTGGGTTGAGGGCGAAATTTCGCAAATAAACAACCGCGGTGGAAACCTTTTTGCAGAACTGCGGGATTTACAAACAGAAAACTCGATATCAATTCACGCCTGGAAGGGTTCAACAGATTTGATTGATTCCTCCTTGGAACAGGGAGATCGAGTCGTTGGGCTTATCAAGCCACAGTTTTGGGCCAAAAACGGTCGCATCAGCATGCAGGTTTATGAGCTAAAAAAAGTTGGTCTGGGTGAAATTCTTGAACGACTTGAAAAGCTCAGAAAAGCGCTAACTGCAGAGGGCCTGACGTTAGCCGAAAACAAAAAACCTCTTCCGTTTTTGCCAGGCAAGGTTGGTCTGATAACAGGTCGCGGCAGTGATGCGGAAAAAGACGTTTTAGAAAACAGCAGACTTCGTTGGCCTGAGGTGCAGTTTGAGGTAATGAACACCCTTGTTCAAGGAGAGCGGGCAATCCCAGACATCATTTTTGCCATTGAGCAATTGGATGCAGATCCCGAAGTAGAGGTCATAATCATTGCCCGCGGAGGTGGATCATTTCAGGATCTGTTGATTTTTAGTGATGAAAAACTAGTCAGAACAGCAGCCATGGCCAAAACTCCAATAGTTAGTGCAATTGGACACGAGAATGATCGCCCAGTTTTGGACGATGTCTCTGACCTTCGAGCTTCAACCCCAACCGATGCCGCCAAGCGAGTGATTCCTGACATCAATGAGGAGAGGCAAAAACTCAAAGACTTACTAGCAAGAGTCAGGTATCGCCTGCAGGTGAAAATTGACAGCGAACAGGCACTAATTGACTCACTTCGCTCAAGACCAATAATTGCAAACCCCTATGGATTTATTGACCTTGCAGCGGAGAGCATTCGTGAGCGAGTTGCCCTTATGAGAGAGCGCATAAAAGTCAGGTTGGACAAAGCGGAGGCTGAGATAACAACTTTGCACTCCCAAGCAAAATCACTCTCTCCGCAACTAACACTGAAACGCGGTTATTCACTCGTGAGAGATGAAAACGGAAAACCAATTGGTGAAAAGACCAACACCGGACAGAAACTAAAAATTAGAAGTCACCGAATAGAAATAACTGCCACTGCAGAAGGGGTTAAGGAAATAGATGAGTGATGCAAATACCGATATAGCGGAAATGAGTTTTGAGCAGGCAAGGGACGAGCTTCAAAAAGTCGTCGCTGAGCTGGAGCAACAAAACGTTAGCCTGGAGGACTCAATGAAGCTTTGGGAACGCGGCGAGCAACTGGCCAAACACTGCGAATCTTGGCTTAGTGGTGCTCGCAAGAAACTTGATAAAGCCCTGGAGGAGACCGGTGAGTGATGCTGCGGCGAAGCGCAGGGCAAAACAGACTGTCAACAACCTCGCCCTATCGCTGATTGTCACTGTATTGGCAACGACATTGATCATCATGATTGTTCCAAGAGATGATTCGATGCAAATTCAAGAGGTTGATTATGTTTTAGAAGCTGAAAACGCTCAGGCTGCTATCGGGCAAACACTCTTCGTTCCAGAAATTGAAGATGACTGGTGGTCCAATTCAGCAAGATTAGAGGCCACCGGAGGAGTTGATTCTTGGTTTATTGGCCTTGTCACATCCACCAATCAATTCATTGGAGTGAAGCAGGGTTTTGGTGTAAACCCAACTTGGCTGGCACTTGAATTACAAGGCAATTGGCAAAGTGGAGAAATTGAAGTAAACGATAAAACCTGGCAAGTCTGGGAGGATCTCACCCCATCACAACCAAAGGAAACAAAACACTATGCACTCGTATACGAATACGAGCAAAACGCTATATTGATTTATGGAACAGCCACCGAGGAAGCGATTGGCTCGATTGCAGCTCAGGTGGAAATCGATTAGCTGGAGGATAGATGGAATACCGCATTGAACACGACACCATGGGTGAGGTCAAAGTCCCGAAAGATGCCCTGTATCGAGCTCAAACGCAAAGAGCGGTAGAGAACTTCCCGATTAGCAATTCGGGATTAGAAGATTCACACATAATTGCACTGGCAAGAATCAAAAAAGCCGCTGCATTGGCCAATGTTGAACTGGGTGTGATTGAAAAAGGCATCGGTGATGCTATTGCCTCCGCAGCCGATGAAATCATCGCTGGAAATCACTTGGATCACTTCCCAGTAGACACCTATCAAACCGGTAGCGGAACATCATCGAATATGAACATGAATGAGGTCTTAGCTACCTTGGCAAGCAATAGCCTCGGTTCAGATGTTCACCCAAACGACCATGTGAACGCCTCACAGAGCTCAAACGATGTATTCCCCTCATCTGTGCACATAGCCGTCACAGAATCGCTAATCAAAGACTTGATGCCAGCTTTGGATCACCTGGCAACCAAACTTGAACAAAAAGCCAAACTTTGGAAAGACACCGTGAAATCCGGCAGAACCCATTTGATGGATGCAACTCCTGTGACCCTTGGTCAGGAGTTTTCAGGCTATGCCGCACAGATTCGCTACGGCATTGAAAGAATTGAATCATCTATCCCCAGAGTGAGTGAATTGCCCCAGGGTGGAACAGCTACTGGAACAGGGATTAATACCCCGGCTGGCTTTCCGCAATTGGTCATTGGTCAAATAGCCAAAGAAACAGGGCTACCCATAACCGAGGCCAGAGATCACTTCGAAGCTCAGGGAGCAAGAGATTCACTAGTTGAGGTCAGCGGTCAAATGAAGACCATCGCTGTTAGCCTCACCAAAATTAATAACGATCTTCGCTGGATGGGTTCAGGGCCCAATACCGGTCTCGCTGAAATCAGAATTCCAGATTTGCAACCCGGGTCATCAATCATGCCGGGAAAGGTAAACCCAGTAATACCAGAGGCTGTGCTGATGGTGTGTGCCCGAGTGGTTGGCAATGATTCGACTGTCACATGGGCGGGAGCCAGCGGAGCATTTGAACTAAACGTTGCAATTCCAGTTATGGGAAGTGCAGTTTTGGAATCCATCAGATTGCTATCAAATTCCTCCAGGGTATTGGCCGATAAAACCATTGAGGGTCTCGAGGCAAATGTTGAAAGGGCACGCGCGCTAGCTGAATCCTCACCTTCAATTGTTACCCCTTTGAACAGGGTTATTGGCTATGAAAAAGCTGCCAAGGTAGCAAAGCACTCTGTTGAGCAAGGAATGACCGTCAGGGAAGCCGTGATTGATCTTGGATTAGTCAGCGCCGGCGAAATCACCGAAGCGCAATTAGATGAACTTTTGGATGTTTTGCCTATGACCAGACCCCCGCAGGGCTAAGAAACCAAAGCTCGTAACCAAAGACCCCTATTAGCCCCAATAAAAGATAAGGCCCCATGGGAATGACGGTCTGAGTGTTGAGTTTTCTGAACAACATTTTCGGCAAAACAACCGCATTGGCAAGCAACAGACTCAATAAAACTCCAATTAGCAAGGCCAAAGGTGAGATAAAAGAAAGTGGCAAAGCAAAGGCAATCAATAACTTGATATCCCCCATGCCCAATAGTTCTGCTTTTGCTAGCGGATAGCCGATTATCAAAATAAGCATTGCAACACCAATAGAGACAATCAGCTCCATCCATTTCTCTTCAAGGGATGAAACAATTCCAACCGAGATCAACGAAATGACTATCCCGGGCAAGGTCAACACATTGGGCAATCGATGGGTTCGAATATCGATAATCGCCAAAAAAGGCGAAACAGCCAAAAGGTAACCAAAGGGGACTGCAAGTATTAATAGCTCTAAATTCACCCAATCAAGCTAGAGCGCTGGGTGAATTTAGGTATTTAGTTATCCCCAGTTAGTAATCAAGTAGTTCGGTTACTAGAGCTGCGATTTGGCTTCGCTCAGAGCGAGTCAACGTCACGTGGCTAAAGATATCTTGGCCCTTCAGCGTCTCCACAACCGATGCAACACCGTCATGTCTTCCAACCCTTAGGTTGTCTCTTTGGGCAACATCGTGGGTCAGAACAACCTTTGAATTTTGACCAACTCGGCTAAGCATGGTCAATAAAACATTTCGTTCCAGTGACTGCGCCTCATCAACAATCACAAAGGTGTCATGCAGCGAACGACCCCTGATGTGGGTAAGCGGTAACACTTCTAGAATTCCTCGGTCAACTACCTCGTCGATAACCTCTTTAGATACCAGCGCACCCAATGTGTCGTGAACTGCCTGTGCCCAGGGGTTCATTTTCTCCCCCTCGGTGCCTGGAAGATATCCAAGATCTTGGCCCCCAACGGCATATAAAGGCCTGAAAACCATAATCTTTTTGTGCTGTCTTCTTTCCAAAACTGTCTCTAGACCAGCACAAAGTGCCAAAGCACTTTTTCCAGTTCCGGCCCGTCCGCCAAGAGAAACAATTCCAATTTCGGGATCCAACAAAGTGTCTATAGCCAGTCTTTGCTCAGCACTTCTTCCGTGCACTCCAAACACTTCACGATCGCCTCTAACGAGTTTTATAGCTTTGCCGCTAGTGACACGACCCAAAGCACTTCCACGCTCTGAGTGGATAACAAGACCTGTGTTCACTGGCAGCTCTGCAACCAGTGGATGCTCCACCTCTTCATCTCCATACAGTGAAGCCATTTCATCACCGCTGAGGTCCAGCTCTTCAATGCCTGACCACTCCTCAGCTCTGGCCTGTTCTGCCAGATACTCCTCGGCTTGCATGCCCAAAGCACTGGCTTTCACTCGCATGGGCAGGTCTTTACTAATAACCGTTACATCAAAACCTTCGTTTTTAAGGTTTGCAGCGACAGCCAGGATTCTTGAATCGTTATCCCCCAGCTGGAACCCTGCTGGCAAAACACTTTGATCAATGTGGTTTAGTTCAACTCTCAAAACACCGTTTTCACCGATGCTCATTGGGAAATCCAGTCTTTCGTGTTTTTCACGCAGTTCGTCTAAATAGCGCAATGCTTTTCTTGCAAAGAAACCGATTTCCAGGTCATGGCGTTTTTTCTCAAGCTCGTTGATTACCACGATTGGAATAACCACCTCATGCTCAGCAAACCTGAATAGTGCTCTTGGATCACTTAGTAATACTGAGGTGTCGATGACAAAGGTTCTGACTTTTACCTCGGAGTTCACCCCCTCCGCACGCTTTGTTTTGTTGGCAGTTGCCTTGGCGGATTCTGGGCTTTTGGGCAATTTAGCTCCTTCGCGCTGTAGTGATTTGACACTAAACCCAACATTGAAGGTTTTTGAACTAAGACACGCGGAGTGACAAATCGTTTACAAAGTGTTTATGAACCAAAACGTCTGTGGCGGTTCTGGAAGTCGCGAAGTGCTCTCAAAAAATCAACTTTTCTAAAATCTGGCCACAAGGCTTCTGTGAAATAAAACTCACTGTTTGCACTTTGCCACAACATAAAACCACTAAGTCTTTGCTCACCGCTGGTTCTAATCAATAAATCTGGGTCAGGTTGCCCGGAGGTGTATAAATTCTCTGCAATGTTTTCAGGGGTGAGTAACTCAGCTATTTGCTCTGGGGATTGACCGGTTGCTGCATTGTCTAAAAGTATTTTCCGAACAGCCTGCGATATCTCATGTCTGCCTCCGTAGGCCACTGCCAGGTTCACCCTGAAAGGTGCTATGTCATCTGTTTTTCGCTCAACCACTTTTAGTCTGTTTGCATGCTCCTCGGGAAGTGCCTCATAGTCACCAACAACTTTGAGATCCCACCTTCCAAGATCAGCTAATTTTTCACTAAGCGTGGAGATGATTTCAATCAGGTCTTCTAATTCTTTTTTGTCTCTGCCCTTGAGATTGTCGGTACTGAGCAAATAAAGAGTGGTGTGGTGAATGCCAACATCGCTGCACCAGCCAAGAAAGTCGATAATTTTTCTTGCCCCGGCTGAGTGCCCGAAGTCACTTCCCTCGCCCTGCAGTGTGGCCCATCGGCGATTGCCATCAACCAACACCCCCACATGTTTGGGCAAGTCTTTGCCTTTCAGGCTTCTTTCCAAAGAAGACTCATACCAGCGGTAAATAATGTTGAGCACATTCCTAGGTTACTCCCCCCTTGGGTTAGGGTGTTTAAATGAGCGATGCGGGGTTGAATCAGGGGAAATCATCCCCAGATCCACTGCATGTTCCACTTGGTGAACTAAAGGGAAGCGTTCATGATGATGAATTCAAACCCAGCTGGCGAGGATGGATTCACACAGGTGTTTTGCCCTTTGTCGTCGCCGCTGGAATCCTGCTAATTGTTTTTAGTGAAGGTTGGGAAACCAAGGTTGCCTCAGCTGTTTATCTAGCAGGTTCTTTTTTGCTATTCGGTGGTTCGGCACTTTATCACCGCTTCCGCTGGGGATACACCACCAAAAGAATTCTCAAGCGGATTGATCATGCGAACATCTTTTTATTGATTGCCGGCACCTACACCCCACTAACAGTTGCAGCCCTGCCAAGCGATAAGGGTTGGTTTTTACTTACCCTTGTTTGGTCAATTGCGATTGTCGGTATTGGTTTTAGGTTGATTTGGGTGTCAGCACCTAGGTGGCTGTATGTTCCGATTTATGTGCTGATGGGCTGGGCTGCAGTTATCTACATAGTTGATTTATGGAATGCCAACTGGGTGATGATGCTGTTGATTGTCATCGGTGGTCTCGCCTACACAGTCGGTGCAGTGATTTATGGAATGAAAAAACCCAATCCAGTTCCCAACCATTTTGGCTTTCATGAGATTTTCCACGCCCTGACAGTAATTGCATTCATCTGTCACTGGGTGGGAGCGATGCTGGTGGTAACAAACCCAATTGCAGGATCTATCGGAGGCTAACTCCTAGTTGGTGGAGCCGGGGGTTCAGGTCTATCTGGTTTTTTATTGGGATCAAACCCGTCAATTTCTTCCTCGGCCAGGCGCTGACGAATCTCTGAGCGGTAGTTTGATTTGCGAATCCGTCGGTTCATATCAAAAAACAAAAGGGTCGCCAGTGATGCAACACCAAAGGTTGCCAGAAATCCAATCAGTCCCGGTGAGTTGAAAGCTTCTGCGGCATCAATGCCCTGAGAGGTAATAATCAGCAAATCCATAGCTTTAGTATTTCATCTAATTGGTAGTTTTATACCGTGACCAACTCCGAATTAGTCAAAACCCGCTACGGGCAGTCCCCCGACAGAACCAAAACCATTTGGGTGCTGGCGGTTATGGGACTAGTTGCGGTGATTGGATTTGCAGCCTGGGTTGCATTCAGCCAAGAACGGCTTGGCTTTGAAGATGTCGGTTTTTCCGTGAAAGACCAGTGGCATACCGAGGTCACCTTTGATGTCAATAAAGATGCGGGAGAGACTGTGTTTTGCAATGTTCAGGCATTGAACCAGCAATACGGCATTGTTGGCTGGAGAGAGATTCAGGTGCCTGTTGATCAGTCATCGGTGCGGATAACCACCACTATCAACACAACTGAAGAAGCGGTAACCGCTCTAGTCCACGGATGCGAAATCCGATAAACTATTTCTTTGCTCGCTAAGCGAGTTTTTTTATTACCCGAAATAAGGAGTGCCATGAATAAGCCACAAACAACTTGGCTATCTCAAGAGGCCTATGACCGACTCAAAGATGAGCTGGGCGACCTAATCACCAATAAGCGCTCTGAAATTGCTAAAAAGATTCAGGAAGCCCGCGAGGAGGGTGACCTAAGCGAAAACGGTGGTTACCAGGCGGCCAAAGAAGAGCAGGGCCGAATTGAGGCCAGAATTAACCGCCTGGAGGAAATGCTTGCAAACTCCGAGGTTGGTGATGCACCAGAATCCCACGGCGTTGTCGAGCAGGGAGTTGTTGTTTCCTGTGAACTAAATGGAAACAAAACCAAATTCTTGCTCGGGTCAAGTGAAATCCTGGAGGGAACCGGCAGCGAATTAGATGTCTACAGCACTGAAAGCCCGATTGGAGCAGCCGTGTTTGGCAAAAAAGTCGGTGACGAGATTGAGTATGACTCACCCAATGGCAAAAAAATTAAGGTGAAAATCACAGGTATTGAAAGACTAAAAATCTAGTCCTCCTGAAGACTGGGGTTGAGCCCAGCCTTTTTCAAAGACTCCATCAGACTTTCGCGGTGGTCACGGTTTCTAGTTTCAACACTGAGGTTTAATTCCACCTCACTGATTTGTAAACCGTTTCCATGCCGGGTGTGCAGAACTTCAACCACGTTGGCTCCGGCATCGGCAACTGCCTCAGCTGTTCTAACAAGCTGACCTGGTCTATCCGGCAACATAACTGACACGTTTGTGTATCGATCAGATGCCGCCAAACCATGCCTGATTACCCTTTGCAGCAATAAAGGATCTATATTTCCACCACTGAGGGTGACAACAGTTGGTCCGGTTGGCTTAATCTTCCCAGCCATCAAAGCCGCAACTCCGACAGCGCCACCTGGCTCAACAACTTGTTTGGCTCTTTCTAACAACATAACCATTGCCTGAGCTATCTCGTCTTCTGTGACGGTGACGATTTCATCCACGTTTTCCTGAATGATCTCAAAAGGAATCTCTCCAGGCTTGGCAACAGCAATTCCATCGGCAATTGTTGGCCTTACCTTGATTTCAACAGGCTTCCCCTGCTTCAGACTCTCCGGATAGGCGGCAGCCATTTCTGCTTGAACACCAAATACGTTGATTTGCCTTCCCTGTTTGGCTGCAATCTGTTTGGTATTGGATGCAACACCAGCAATCAATCCCCCTCCACCAACGCAGGCAATCACATTTTCAAATTCTGGATACTGCTCGGCTATCTCGCTGGCAACTGTTCCCTGACCGGTGATGATGTCTATGTCATCAAAGGGTGGGATAAACACAGCCTTGGATTCTTGAGTGAATCTAAGAGCTGCGGCCAGCGTTTCATCAAAAATACTTCCCGTCAGCACAACATCGGCCCCATAGTTCAATGTGGCTTCATGCTTGGGTATAGATGCGCCGATTGGCATAAAAATAGTGGCTTTGATGCCCAATCTCTTGGCAGCTAATGCAACACCCTGAGCGTGGTTACCTGCACTTGCCGCAACCACCCCGCGTTTTCTCTCAGGTTCGGTTAGCTTGCTTAGTCGGTTCAACGCCCCGCGGACTTTGTAGGCACCTGTCCTTTGCAGGTTTTCGCATTTCAAATAAATCTCTTGACCGGTTAGGTCACTTAGAAAACTGTTACGAATAATCGGGGTCTCAATGGCAATTTGTGAAATTACTTCACGAGCTTTTTCAAAATCATCCAATGAGGGGTTTAACACCTGAACACCTTTCTTCATAACCACTGAAGTCTAGTGTCGCTTAGAAACCTGTGCCAATCTTCCCCAGTCTTTCAATTCGCTTGGGGATTGGTGGGTGGGTGGAGAACAGTCTTTCCACCATTCCTGGCTTTATGGGATCGTTTATATACATATGCGCCATTGAACTATTGACCTTTTTCATGGGTTTTCCATACTCACCAAGTTTTTGTAATGCACCTGCTAAGCCATCTGGATAGCGAGTTATCTCAGCCGCAGTGGCATCCGCTAAATACTCCCGCTGGCGTGAAACTGCAGCTGAGACAATTGGGCCGATTAGTGCTGCAATTATCCAACCTACGATTCCAACCGCGACCAAAATCAAACCAAACTGACCGGAATTTCTTGAGCGAGTCAGGGAAGAATAAAACGCCATTCTTAGAGCCATGTCCGCCAGAATTCCAACTGCTGCAATCAAGCCAAAAACGATTGTTGAGACTCTTATGTCCTGGTTTTTGATGTGCCCAATCTCATGAGCCATCACCCCTTCTAGCTCACTATCCTCCATTAGCTCTAATAAACCCGTGCTCGCGGCAACTATGCCGTGTTTGGGGTCTCTGCCGGTGGCGAAGGCATTCGGTGCAGGGTCGTTGATTATATAAACCTTCGGCATTGGTAAACCCTCAGTAATTGCCAGGTTTTCAACTATTCGATAAAGCCTTGGGTTGTCTTTCTTCTGAATCTGTTTTGCGCCACTCATAGCGACCGCTAATTTGCCAGCCATAAAGTACTGAAACACTGCGTAGCCAATTACAAACAGCAGGATAAACACGGCACTGGAGCCGTTTCCGGTTGAATATCCCCACCACAGAGAGATTCCTCCAAGGAGCAGAACAAATGCAGAAATTATGAAAAAGGTGTTTCGTTTATTGGCGGCTATCGCTGAATACATCTTTGTAGCCTAGAAACTTACACTGGGAGGCTCTTGAATCGCTGCTGGATCCTCAACCTCAAAAAACTCTCGCTCGTCAAATTTGAACGAAGATGCAATCAAACTTGGTGGGAACTGCTGAATCTTGATGTTGTATTCACTCACACCACCGTTATAAAACCTTCTGGATGCCATGATTTTGTCTTCGGTGTCTGTTAGTTCTTTTTGTAATTCCAAAAAGTTCTGATTGGCAACCAGCTGTGGATATGCCTCACTTACAGCAAACAGGCTCTTCATCGCTCCCTGCAGCATTCCCTCTGCTTGACCAGCTTGTTGGGGATGTTCCATGGCTTCTGGGCTAACGGTTGCAGCCCTGGCCTTGGTGACGTTTTCAAAAACCTCTTTTTCGTGAGCGGCATAACCCTTCACGGTTTCAATCAGGTTTGGAATCAGATCTGCACGTCTTTTGAGCTGAACGGTGATATCGCTCCAAGCTTCATCCACTCTGGTGCGCAGAGTAATCAGTGCGTTATAGGTGACGATTGCATAAATAACCAATACGACCACAAGGCCAATAAGTATTAGCGGTAGAAATTCCATTGCTCTCCTAAATAGAGTTCCATGCTACTGAAATCTGTGGGTGAGAGTCGGATAGTTCAGCAAACTGTAAG
>JAVLCC010000008.1:28961-49622 GCA_031580995.1 Microbacteriaceae bacterium | reverse complement strand
GTGCAATAGGGGAGAAGGAAAACGAGGGCAATGATTGCCATCAGTCGGGCAACTTTTCGGTCACCAAATCTTGCCCCAATCATCTCTGCCGGGGAGATAAACCCCCATCTTTTAGCAGCCAAATAAAACCTTGGAGCAAAAATGATCAGCAAACTAAGCCCAGCGAAATAAATAAGCTCATATCCCAAAGCCCCTATCCCACCTCGGTAGGTGAGTCCGGTTAGAACAACCAGCATGAATGCGCTGTAGGTGGTGGCGGCATAGCTCAACCCCGCAACCACCGGACCTATTTTTCTTCCCGCTAGATAGTAATCCTCCGCAGTTCCTTTATTGGACCTTGTTGCCAATATAGAAAGCGTGACCCCTAAGGCGGCGAACACTCCTATGGCAAGCCAAACCAGTTCAGGGGTTATCACTGCTCGTTCCTCCAGTCTTTAACCCCCCAGATAATAAACGCCACTATTGCTAGACCAAATAAAATCCAGAATCCGAAAATAGCAAGTGAGGGGGTCAGGGTCCCCAAGATCCCATATGGAATAAACGTTGCTAACAGCACACCAAGGATGACAAGTGTGAACCAAATAGTAAAACCGGTCCCTGTTTTTTGCTTGGGTTGCAATTTTCCACCTAAGAAAGTTTGTCCCAAGCTTAGTCAAACCCCTTGGGGGTTAGTCAAAATAAGTTATTCAGGCTGGCAAATTTTGTTTTCCAAGGCGGCTTTGGTTGTTTTATAAACCAACGTCAGAATCAATCCGGTCAGAAATGCAAGCAAAGCATGAGCAAAAATCAAAGAGTAAATACCGCCAGTTATTTCACTGAATAAAAAGCTAGCAATTGTCACAGCAGCCAGCGGGAAGCTATAAGCCCACCAGGGAAGGGCAAATTTCACAGATGCAAAATACTTCCCCTGGGCAAACAGCAAGATGGTGGTGAAAACACTGAAGTAATACAAAATCCGTCCAGCGGCATCCAGTTGCTGTTCATTTAGTTGCATCCAAGCTATAAACCCAACCGCAGGTGGGGCGATCAAAATAAACAACGTCGGCCAAAGCTTTTGCGGAATCGCAGGGTGGAAAAAGATACGATTCAGAACAATTGCCAGCATTGGTAGCCACAACACAATCGCAAACGAGAAATAAAACCAGCTAACTTCTAAAAACCCAAGGTTTACTCCCGCAACCGGAACCAACACGTTTCCAACAATCGGTATAAACCAGGCGGGGTTTGACTGCTCTGTCACGAATGTCTCTCTGTGCATCCAGCGGGTAAGGATAGCCAGTGTGAATATCAATTGCCCGATGATTCCTATCCACCACATCCAGACCGCAATTTCCGGTAAACGCTGATGAATGCCAACTGTCAGCACCAACAGTGCAATGGATATTGTCGGGAAAAAGCTGAGCCTAATTGGGTGGTTAAATTCCTCGATGACGTTTTTTGGGAAAAGTGCAAACTTTGTCAAATAAAGAACTGACAGTAAAACCAGCAACACTCCACTAAAGACCAGCAGGGAATTTGAAATAAATGGCTGAAGATTCCAATATTGCTCTAGTTTTTCAATGGCTATCGCAAATCCTGCGAAGCCCATAACAGTTGAAAAAATTGATATTGGTAGGTGTTGTATTGATCTTTCTGGCATTCGCCCCTCCTGCATTTAGCAGTGCAAGACTAAATCCCAACCCAAACTAAAAAAGCAGGGCCAGCGATGAACACTGCAACGTCCATCAGAAAATGCGCCACAAGAAGCGGGGTAAGGCGACCAAGCCTTGAATACAGAAATCCGAAAATGATTCCCATCAAGAAATTACCAAGCAAACCAGCAAACCCCTGATACAGATGATAAACAGCCCGCAAGCTGGCCGAGATCAGAATTATTGAGCCTTCTTTGAGACCGAGCTTGCGAAGTTGAATGAATAAAAATCCAACGGCAATGGTCTCTTCTAAAATTGAGGCCTCCGCTGCACTGAGTAACAGCACCGGTATTTCCCACCAACGCTGGGTGATGGAATCAATCACCACCTCAGCCGCTAAACCGTTTGCTCTTGCAAGCAAATAAAGACCTATTCCGGGGATTCCGATAGCGGCTGTCAGCCCAAAGCCAATACCGAAATCTTTACCGAGGTATTTTTTATGAACACCAAGTTGATCTGAGACTGAGCCGTTTAGTTTCAAAAGATAAATCACCAGCAACACTGGAACTAAAGGAAAAATAAAGCCCGCGATTTGATAGCCAAGATCAATCCACGGGTTATCTGCAAATGAACGATTCAGTGTCACTTGCGACCCAGCTAAGCCTTGTTCGCTAGTGATGTTTCTTAAAAGCGAAAGTATCGAATAAATTGCACTGGATCCCAGCGAGACTCCCAGCACGAGCAATAGCTCAAAAAGTGGATTTCGCTTCATGAATTTGTTTTGGGGTCGAATTTGCAGGCGTCAGTTGATCCTGGAAAACGATGCCTATTCAAAACCACCAGTCGGTAGCCAATTCGAAAAAGAATTGAAAACGGAGGGATGATCATGATCCAGCCGGCAACTTTCCAATAAAACTGCGGTTGTTTTCTCAAAAGCCAGGCAACTGCTTGATGACCCGAGTAGTTTTTATCATCTGCCACCCAAACACTTTTATCGACATCCTGCTGGGTTAGACCGTGTTTGGAAAAGTCATAGCCCTGCGATGGGGTGGCTTCTGGGAAGAATTTGAAGTGTTTATGACCCCAGTGGACACTGAGTGTACAGAAACCACAGTCTCCGTCATAAATCATTATTGCGCTCATGCATCCAGTCTAAGAACAATGCGTTGACTAAGCTTAGATAGTCTGGCAACCGCCAGCGATTTAGCTTTAGGAAAATACATGACTTTGGCGGTTAGAAAAGACCTGCGAAATATTGCAATTGTGGCCCACGTGGACCACGGCAAGACCACACTGGTGGATGCCATGCTGAAACAAACCAACACCTTCTCATCTCACGGCGAGGTTGATGAACGCGTGATGGACAGTGGAGATTTGGAAAAAGAGCGAGGAATCACAATCCTTGCCAAAAACACAGCGATTGAATACGAAGGTCCTTCCAGTGATCAGCCGGTGACCATCAATGTGATTGACACACCAGGCCACGCTGATTTTGGTGGCGAGGTTGAGCGCGGATTGAGCATGGTTGATGGCGTTGTGCTGTTGGTTGATGCCAGTGAGGGGCCATTGCCACAAACCAGGTTTGTTTTGAGAAAAACACTGGAGGCAAAACTTCCACTGATTTTGGTCATCAACAAAACTGACCGCGCAGATGCTCGCATCGCAGAGGTCGTCAACGAATCTCATGATTTGCTTTTGGGTCTAGCGGGAGATATGGACCAGGCAGATATCGATATCGATTCACTTCTAGAGATTCCAATTATTTATGCCTCGGGAAGAAGCGGAATTGCATCAGCCAAAGAGCCAGCGAATGGAACTTTGCCCGAGGGAGACAATCTAGAGCCTCTGTTTCAGGCAATCATGAACAACATCCCAACGCCTTCTTATGATGATGAAAAACCTTTGCAGGCTCACGTCACCAACTTGGATGCATCCCCATTTTTGGGAAGGCTTGCTTTATTGAGAATCAAATCTGGTGAGCTAAGAAAAGGTCAGCAGGTTGCCTGGATGAAGCGAGACGGAGAAATCAAGCAGGCGAAGATTTCGGAACTATTGAAAACCAAAGGTCTGGAGCGAAACCCAGCGGAGAAGGCGTTTGCCGGAGACATCGTGGCAGTTGCTGGAATTGAAGAAATCATGATTGGTGAGACTTTGGCCGATCTAGAAAACCCAGAGGCGCTTCCAATCATCCGTGTTGATGAACCAGCAATCTCGATGACGATTGGAATCAACACCTCTCCTATGGCTGGAAGAGTCAAGGGTGCGAAGGTGACGGCAAGGCTTGTCAAAGACAGACTCGATAAAGAACTGATTGGAAATGTTTCCATCCAGGTCATCCCAACAGAGCGTCCAGATGCCTGGGAGGTCAGAGGCCGAGGAGAATTGGCGCTTGCAATCCTGGTTGAGACCATGAGGCGTGAGGGGTATGAACTAACCGTTGGAAAGCCTCAGGTTGTCACAAAGACAGAAAATGGACAGCTAATGGAGCCATTCGAAGAGTTAACAATTGACGTTCCAGAAGAGTTTTTGGGGGCAATCACACAGCTGATGGCATCCAGAAAAGGAAAACTCAACCAAATGACCAATAACGGCTCTGGCTGGGTGCGAATGGAATTCAATGTTCCCGCAAGAGGGCTTATTGGATTCAGAACAGAGTTTTTGACCACCACCAAGGGAAGCGGAATTGCAAATGCGATTAGTGCGGGTTTCCACCCCTGGGCAGGCGAGATATCAACCCGTCCAAGTGGATCGCTGATTTCAGATCGTTCAGGCGTTGCCACACCGTTTGCATTGATGGCCCTGCAAGATCGAGGAAGCTTTTTCATTCCGCCAACAACTGAGGTTTATGCAGGGATGGTGATTGGTGAAAACTCAAGGCCCGATGACATGGAGGTGAATATCACCAAAGAGAAAAAGCTCACCAACATGCGAAGTTCAACCGCCGATGAGTTTCAATCTCTCACCCCACACAGAAATCTCTCATTGGAGGAGTGCTTGGAATTTGCTCGCGAAGATGAATGCGTTGAGGTCACCCCGGAGGCAATTCGAATCCGAAAAGTTGAATTGGATCCATCATTGAGGGCTAGGGCTCTGAGCCAAAAAAAGCGAGCAAATCAAGATTCGGCTTAGGCTTATTGCATGTCCAAACCACGTTTTAGTCCAAATCGGTTGCTGATAGTTCATGCGCATCCTGATGACGAGAGTCTTTTCACCGGACACGTTATTGCGCATGCTCTGAGAGGTGGCTCAGAGGTGAGGGTGATAACCCTCACCAGAGGCGAATTGGGCAATACCGAAATCAAAGAATTTGAATACCTCAATAACGACACCCAAGCGATGGCTTTATTCCGTGAACAAGAACTAGCCGGAGCATTGAGTGCATTTCCAGGACTGGAGCATAAATTCTTGGGCCAGCGAGCTTATAGAGATTCGGGCATGCGCATAAATGCTTGGGGCAAGGTTGGTAAGCCAAGAAACCTAGACGAAATGTCGCTGGCTGCAGCTGGCACAAGCCTTGTTGGAGAAGATATCGCAACTGAAATTCGTGATTTCAAGCCAGATGTGGTGCTCACTTATGACGCCAAGGGAGGCTATGGTCACCCAGATCACAAAGCCGCGCACGCCGCAGTTGCGTGGGCTATCAGAAACTTGGCCAAAGAGCGAATCAGGCCAGAGTTTTGGGAAATAGCAGAGCCTGGAAATAGTTTTGATGTCGAATTCGGTGATGATGAAACCCTGGAGATGAAAAAGGCTGCGCTTGAAGCCCACGGCTCGCAGATTGAAATCTCGGGCGATGAGATTATCTATAACGGAAAAACACGCATGCGTTTGAGTGATAAGGAACGCTTGAAAAAAACCTCTCCGTCGCCTCTATTGCAACTAAAGCCAGCGCTAACTTATCTCTGGGCCATTCCAACAGGGGTTTTGGTTGGAATTGCAGGGACCTTATTGCACAGATCAGTTGATGGCGATGGTTTCCCGATTGGTCTAGTGGTGGCTTTGGCTATGGTTGCGTCACTTGCCTTGGCACTGAGGTTATTGAGAAATTCAAGAGGGGCTCTTTATTTGATGAGTTTTAGTTTGATAATCACTGTTTTCCTGATGGCGCAGAGGCAACCAGGTGGAGAGTTATTCATAACCACAGACCTTGGAGGCAACTTTTTTGATTCCGTTGGGAATCTCTGGGCCTACGGTTCAATTGTCCTTGTTGGGTTGATAATGGTGTTTCCAGAAATCAAAGGCTCTGCTTGGAAACAACAAGCCAATCGGAATGGATGAGATAATGAACAGAGTTAGGAGTGAGGTTTGACCTACGTTATTGCTCTTCCCTGTGTGGATGTTAAAGACAAAGCTTGCATTGATGAATGCCCAGTTGATTGCATCTATGAGGGCGATCGAATGCTTTATATCCAACCCGATGAATGTGTTGACTGCGGTGCCTGCGAACCCGTTTGCCCAGTTGAGGCCATTTACTACGAGGACGATGTTCCCGAGCAGTGGGCAGATTACTACGATGTGAACGTGGACTTTTTTGATGAAATCGGATCCCCTGGAGGGGCTGCCAAGATGGGGCCAATTCCAGCAGATCACCCACTAGTTGCAGCATTGCCTCCGCAAGGCGAGTAGTTGTTCGATCAACTTCCAGAATACCCTTGGCAAAAACTTGCCCCGTATAAAAAAACCGCTGAAGAGCACCCAGATGGACTGGTGGATCTGAGCATTGGTTCACCTGTTGATGACACCCCAGAGGTTATAAAAAACGCTTTAGCTGAGGCTTCCAACAGTGCTGGATACCCTTCGGCAACTGGAACGGCTGCTCTTCAGCAGGCAATTGTTGATTGGTTTTCTGCGCGTCGGTCAGTTTCATTATCAACCAAGCAGGTAATGCCCACGGTTGGTAGCAAAGAATTTATTTCTTGGCTACCGGTGATGCTGGGTCTTGGCCCAGGAGATGCTGTAATCCAACCAAGTCTTGCCTATACCGCCTATGAGGTTGGGGCTAAGTTTGCGGGTTGTGAGCTAATCAGTGAAGATAACCCAGATCTTTGGCCTGAAAACACAAAACTGATTTGGATTAATTCTCCAGCAAACCCAAATGGTTCAGTCATGACCAAAGCGGATATGAAAAGTGCGGTTATTAGGGCAAGGGAACTGGGAGCAGTGCTAGTCAGTGATGAGTGCTATGCAGAGCTTGGCTGGCAGGCAGGTTTTGAATCCACGGCGACTCCATGTTTATTAGAAGATGACGTAACGAATGGGGATATGACAAACCTGCTGGCTATTTATTCGCTTTCCAAGCAATCAAATCTTGCTGGCTACCGAGCAGCATTGGCTGGGGGAGATGAAAACCTTATTCAGGGTCTAATCAATCTTCGAAAGCATGCGGGGCTCATTGTCCCCAGTCCGATTCAAGCGGCCATGGTTATAGCCCTGGGGGATTATTCACATGTTGCCAAACAAAAACAGCTCTATAGAAATCGAATTCAAATTCTCAGTGAAGCCCTGCTAAGTGCCGGTTTTTCTATCGCTGACTGTCAGGGTGGGTTATACCTCTGGGTTGAGGTGACAGACACCTTTGAAGCTGTGGAAAGGTTTTCCAAACTAGGGATTTTGGTGGGGCCTGGAGAGTTTTATGGTGAGGCTGGCAAGGGTCACATTCGAATCTCTGCAACTGCTAGCGATGAAGATGTACAGCGGGCTTCCAGAAGATTGAAAATGCTTTAGGGTAAGAACACCGTCATCATTTCATAGCGAGGAGACACCTTGACCTCAGAAGAAAAAGTTTCACTGAGCTACGGCGACAAAACCGTCGAGTACCCAGTAATTCCAGCAACTGAAGGACCCGGAGGGTTTGATATTTCAGGGTTGATGAAAGACGTAGGTCTCACAACCCTTGACCAGGGATTTGTGAACACATCATCCACCAAGTCAGCCATCACCTACATTGACGGCGAGGCAGGTATTCTTCGCTATCGCGGATACCCAATTGAGCAACTCGCTGAGCAGAAAAGCTTTTTAGAGGTTGCCTACCTATTGATTTATGGGGAGCTACCCACCGCTAGCGAATTTGGCGAATTTGAAGACAAGATTCGCAGGCATACTTTACTGAAAGAGGATTTGAAAGATTTCTTCAAAGCCTTTCCAAGATCAGCTCACCCAATGAGCGTTTTATCCAGTGCCGTTAGTGCACTGGGAACTTTTTATGAGGATTCAGTTAATCCCAAAGACCCCGAACAAGTAGAGCTTTCAACCATCAGGCTTTTGGCGAAGTTGCCAGTAGTTGCAGCCTATGCACAAAAGACTTCTGTTTCGCATGCGCTTTTATACCCAGATAATTCTTTGAATTACGTTGAGAATTTTCTGTGGATGACCTTTGGAAATAACGCCGAGAAGTATGTTCAAAACCCCGTGATCACAAAGGCTTTGGACACACTGTTTTTGCTTCACGCTGACCACGAGCAAAACTGTTCAACCTCCACTGTCAGGTTGGTCGGTTCCTCGCAGGCGAACATGTTCGCATCCATGAGTGCTGGTGTAAATGCGTTATATGGACCACTTCACGGTGGTGCTAACGAAGCTGTGCTTGAGATGCTGGAGGGCATTCGCGAATCAGGTGACAGTGTTGAGAAATTTATTGAACGCGTTAAAAACAAAGAAGAGGGCGTTCGCCTGATGGGCTTTGGTCACCGTGTTTATAAAAACTTTGACCCAAGGGCAAAAATCGTCAAGACAACCGCTGACAGTGTTTTGAATGACTTGGGTATTCATGACCCACTTTTGGATATTGCCAAGCAAATGGAGGAAGCGGCATTGAAAGATGACTACTTCGTTTCTCGCAAGCTTTATCCAAACGTTGATTTTTACTCAGGTGTTATTTATAAAGCCATGGGCTTTGAACCAAAGATGTTCACAGCTTTGTTTGCTCTTGGTCGTCTGCCGGGATGGATTGCTCACTGGAGAGAAATGATGAGTGATCCGGTTACCAAGATTGGTAGGCCACAACAGGTTTATACCGGTTCTAGCGAGAGAAATCTTTAGAGAGAAAAATCAGCTCACTATCCCCGTAGTTTTTGGTTTCATCTAGATTCCAGCCCTGAAGCTCAGGCAACTCAGTCTTTGAGGATTTTTCCAAAATAACTATTCCAGAGGATAAGGGTTTGAGCTGATCGAAATTTTCAGCAAGCTTTTTCATCGGGTAGTCATAGGGCGGATCCAAAAAGATAATGTCGAAGTTTCCAACAATGTTTTCTAAAGCTTTGAAAACTGGTTGCTGAATTGAGCGAATTTCCGCCTCTTCGGGAAGATGAGAGCTCACAAGCTCAGCATTTTCAAGACAAATTTTCATGGCCGAGGCATCTTTTTCAACCATTACCAGTTTGGTAGCGCCGCGGGAGATGGCTTCCAAACCCACCGCACCGGTTCCTGCGAATAAATCCAGAACACTGGCTCCATTCAGAATCGACCTTGATTCGAGCATGCCGAAAAGTGATTCCTTCAGTCGATCACTTGATGGTCTGGTCGTTTTGGCGGGGGATAGCAATTTTCTGCCACTTGCAAAGCCTGCAATTATTCTGCTCACTTTTACGAGCCTACGGCCCAATTATTGAAAACCTGAATAGGTTAGAGGGGTGGCAAGCTTTGAAACCAACCTTGATGAACTAATTGGCGAGAAAACCGCTAAGCAGTTGGTTCGTGCCTTTGATATCAAAACCGTTGAGCAATTACTCAGGCACTACCCCAGAAGGTATTTGCAAAGAGGTCAGCTAACACCCATGAGTCAGTTGCCAATTGGTGAGAGCGTGACCATTTTGGCAGAAGTTGAAAAGGTCAACACACGGCCAATCAAGGGTAAAAAAGGCTCTATTTTGGAAGTAACCATCACCGATGGTTCGGCGAGTGCGAAGCTGACGTTTTTTAATCAAAGCTGGCGCTCCAATCAACTGCTTCCAGGCAGTCAGGGCTTATTCGCTGGCAAGACCAGCATTTTCTCAGGGCAAATACAACTAGCTCATCCAGACTATGAACTGTTTGATGAGCAATCCGAGGTCGATCCCGAGGCCTGGGCTAAAAAACCAATTCCGATTTATCCAGCGTCATCAACTGTCCCCTCTTGGCGCATTCAAAAACTGATCAAAGAAATTCTTGCTCAGCTGGAATTTCCCACTGAGCCTCTGAGCGAATCCGTCAGAGATGAACTTGGAATTCTCACACTTGAACAGTCTCTGAGCTTGATTCATCAACCATCGGCTCAAAGAGATTTTGAGCAGGCGCAGCAATCACTAAAGACCCATGAGGCCCTGGGACTGTTATTGGAGTTTGGTTTATTGCGCAAAAAGCTTTCATCTATTGAGGCTAAAAAGCGGGTTGCAGGACAACTCCTTGAGCAGTTTGATTCTTCGCTTCCATATGAGCTCACTTCCGCTCAGAAAAAAGTTGGTAAGGAGATTGAAGCTGACCTCGCCAGTGGCACACCAATGAATCGGTTATTGCAAGGAGATGTTGGCTCAGGAAAAACAGTAGTTGCGCTGAGGGCAATGCTTGCGGCAATCGAGGATGGTTCACAGGCGGCCATCATCGCACCCACCGAGGTGTTGGCAACCCAGCACTTCATCGCCATCTCTGAGGTTCTGGGTGAGCTCACAGAGTCTCTGCAGCCAGTGTTGCTAACAGGTCAGATGAGCCAAACAGAACAGCGAAAGGCTTTGCTGAAGATAGTTAGTGGTAGCGCTCGGATCATTATCGGAACGCACTCTTTGATTTCTGAGCGGGTTGAGTTTTTTGATTTGTCTCTTGCGGTGATTGATGAGCAACATCGTTTCGGAGTTGAACAAAGGGAAGCTTTGCGTTCAAAGGGTGAGAATGTCCACACCCTAATCATGACCGCAACGCCAATTCCTAGAACCCTTGCAGTGACTATATTTGGGGACCTGAGTGTTTCCATCTTGGATGAAAAGCCAGCCAATAGACAAAAAATCTCCACCCACGTGGTTAATGTTTCCGAGGGCAGTCACGTGAGCCGGGTTTGGCAAAGGGTGTCTGAAGAAATTCAATCGGGCTCGCAGGCCTTTGTTGTTTGCCCAAGAATCGAACTCACCGATCAGGACGAGGGGGAGGGCGCCAGTGCTGCAGCGGTTGAGGTTGCGCATTCGTTGAGAAGCAATCCCTATCTCCAAAATGCATCCATAGGTTTATTGCACGGCAGAATGCCCGCCGAGGATAAAACCCAAGTCATGAGCCAATTCACAAACGGTGAGATTGATGTCTTGGTTTCAACCACAGTTATCGAGGTTGGTGTGGATGTTCCGAATGCAACGGCAATGGTGGTTTTGGATGCAGACCGATTTGGATTAGCCCAGCTTCATCAACTCAGGGGAAGAGTTGGAAGAGGCTCAAAACAAGCCGTGAGCCTTTTGCTCACAGCGAGTGAGCCAGAGTCAGAATCTTATGAACGATTAACCGCAATGGAAAAAACCGATGACGGTTTCGAACTCAGTGAAGTTGACTTACTCTATCGAAAAGAGGGAGATGTGACTGGAGTCAGCCAATCGGGTACAAAATCTCGACTGAAACTTTTGGGAGTGGTGAAAGATCAGGAAATCATCAACAGATCACAACCCGTAGCTAGAGAGCTTTTGGAAAGCGATGAGGATATAGAGCAGATTGTGAAGCTTTGTTCACCAATAGATGACCAGAAGGTCATTAGTCGGGGCTAGGGTTTAACCATGAAGCACATAGCTGTTTATCCGGGGAGTTTTGACCCGGCAACACTTGGACACCTGGGAATTCTAAAAAGAGCAACCAAGCTATTTGATGAGGTTCACGTTTTGGTGGTTCATAATCCGAGCAAGAAGCCCCTTTTTAGCTCTGCAGAGAGACTAAACATGATCAAACAGAGCGTTCGTGAACTTGGAATCGAAATGTCACCGCTTAGGTTTTCAACTCTGGAGAGTGGCCTATTGGCTGAATACGCCGATGTTCACGGTGCGCATGCGCTGATTAAGGGCTTTAGAACCGTGGCTGACATTGAATACGAACTTCCTATGTCACAGGTAAATAATGATCTAAGTGGCGTAGAGACGATTTTCATGGCAAGTGAGCCAGGGCTTGGATATGTTTCTAGCTCTTTGGTGAAGGAGGTATCGAGTCTTGGCGGGGATATTTCCAAATATGTTACCGAGGCTGTTGCCTCACAGATAAGCGAGAAATTAAATGCAGGCTGATTGGGTTGTTCCGGTGAGGTCAATGGTTGGAAAACCGGGAAGCATGGAACAGATGGAGTTCAACGTTGAGTTAGAAGAGCGTTGGGGAACCGAAATGGTGGAAATTCCCAATGGCGACTCAATCGGCATTGAATTGAGACTGGAAAGCGTTCATGAGGGGATTTTGGCTACCGGCAATGCCTTTGGAACCGCAAAAACCCAGTGTTCCAGATGCTTAGAAGCATTAGATGACCCATTCAGGGTAGCTTTTCAGGAACTTTTCGCCTATTCTGGTCAGTCGGACGATGACCTTTTAGTGATTGACAACACAGTTGATCTCGAAGAGGTGGTTCGAGATGCGGTTGTAATCAGTTTTCCGTTCCAGCCAGTTTGTGACGAAGACTGTATGGGTTTGTGTGCCGAATGCGGCATCAACCTAAATGATCACCCGGATCATGTTCACGAGGGTCAAATTGACCCGAGGTGGGCAGAACTAAAAAAGCTTAAAGAGGAAGAGTAAGAATATGCCAGTTCCAAAGCGACGCAAATCCAGGGCAAACACCCATTCACGCCGTTCGCAGTGGAAGGCCGCTCCAGTGCAGCTGAACAAAACTGTTGAAAACGGCAAGACTGTTTACAGCATGCCGCACAGAGCAAAGGTTGTCACCGACAGCGTGGGCACCGAGCTTTACATGGAGTACAAGGGCCGTAAAGTAGCTGACGCGTAAATTATGGAACTTGACAAGCTGCAATCGCGGCTTGGTGTGGAGATAGACCCCAAGCTTCTGAGGCTTGCGCTAACACACAGTTCCTACGCCTATGAAAACGGTGGAGAAAACAACGAGCGCTTAGAGTTTCTGGGCGATTCCATTTTGGGCTACGTTGTCACAAGCCACCTCTACTCGCTTCTTCCAGATTTGAACGAAGGCGAACTCACCAAAATCAAAAATGGCGTTGTTAGCGCCCAGGCACTTGCAACTGTTTCGCAAAGACTGGATATTGGAAGCTTTTTATACCTCGGAAAAGGTGAGGAACAAACCTCGGGTCGCAAAAAGCCAAATCTTTTAGCAGATGCTTTTGAGGCCATTCTGGGGGCTGTTTATCTCTCAGCTGGTATCGATGAGGCCAGAAAACTCATTGAGAACTTTATCTTCCCGCTTTTAGATGACCCTGATGCAATCAGAGAGGCCTCAGACCCAAAGACAACCTTGAATGAAAAGTTGATTGCCAAAAACAGTCCAACTGTTTTTTATGAGATTGAATTCGAAGGTCCGGACCATCAAAGAGTGTTTTTTGCTAAAGCATTCAGTGGGGAAAATTTATTGGGCAAAGGTCAGGGTCTAACCAGACGTTCGGCTGAATCAGATGCAGCGGTTGACGCTCTGCGCAATTTTGATAATGCCTGAGCTTCCAGAGGCGGAAACGGTTCGCAAAGGACTGGCGCTTACAGTATTGAATTCGGCAATTGAAGAAATCGAGGTCTTCGATCAGAGATGTTTGAAAAAACACCCCGGAGGAGCAGATGATTTTCTGAGCATAATGCGTGGTAGAAGTTTCAAAGCAGCGGTCAGGCGCGGGAAGTTTATTTGGTTGCCGCTGGATATTGAGGGTTTTGCGATGGTCATGCATTTGGGCATGAGTGGCCAAGCGTTAATCAGAACCAAAGACTTTGCCCCTGAAAACCAAGTCAGGTTACACATGAATCTCGACAACGGATTGCAGTTTAGGTTTTCAGACCAGCGTCTATTTGGCTCACTGATGATTGATCAATTGCAACCGGTTGAAGGCCATTCGGCAGGGTTTAGTCCTGAAAGTGACAACCAGCACGAGATTCCAAGTTCAGTTGCACACATAGCTCGAGACCCACTGGATCAAGAATTCAATCTCGAAGGTGTGAAGAAAAAAATCAAAAACCGCTCAGCGGGAATCAAGCATGTCTTGCTTGATCAGCAACTGGTGAGTGGAATTGGAAATATTTATGCCGATGAGTCTTTATGGCGAGCTAGGTTGCATTTCAACCAGCCAGCCAATTCAATCTCTCAAAGAAAGCTCACTGAGTTATTTGGTCATGTGAGGGAGGTCTTGGCTGAAGCTTGTGAGCAGGGGGGAACAAGTTTTGACCAGCAATATAAAAACATCAATGGCCAATCAGGTTATTTTTCTCAGAATCTAAACGCCTACGGGCAGACCGGGAAGCCCTGCAATCGCTGCGGTAGGCCGATTAGTCGGCAGTCTTGGGAAAATAGGGGAAGTCATTTCTGCCCTGTCTGCCAGCGAATCAGGAAACAGAAACTAAAGTAATTAGCATTATCCACTAAGGAGCGGGCGCAGATTGCATCTGAAGTCACTAACACTGAAAGGCTTTAAGTCTTTCGCGCAAACCACCACCCTAAATTTTGAACCGGGTGTGACTGCGGTTGTCGGACCCAACGGTTCAGGGAAGTCAAATGTGGTGGATGCACTCGCCTGGGTTATGGGTGAACAGGGAGTGAAGTCATTGCGTGGCGCAAAGATGGAAGATGTCATCTTTGCTGGAACTTCAACGCAGGCACCCCTTGGTCGCGCAAGTGTAGAGCTGGTGATTGATAATGCCGATGGGGCTTTGCCAATTGATTATTCAGAAGTAAGTATCTCCAGAACACTTTTTAGAAACGGCAGCAGTGAGTATGCGATCAATGGTGATCAGTGCAGGTTATTGGATGTCCAAGAGTTACTGAGTGATTCTGGTTTGGGTAGAGAGATGCATGTCATTGTTGGCCAAGGTCAATTAGATAGCATCTTGCGAGCTGATCCTTTAGAACGCCGAGGATTGATTGAAGAAGCTGCAGGAGTTTTGAAATATCGTCGCCGCAAAGAACGAAGCGAGCGAAAACTGGAGGCCATGCAGGGAAACCTGCAGCGGTTGAATGATTTGATTTCAGAGGTTGGCAGACAGCTAAAGCCGTTGGCGAAGCAGGCGGAGGTTGCCAAGCGTGCAAAAGACATTGGTCAGAGGCTTTCAGAAGTCAGATCAAAACTTTATTCAATGCAGCTTAGGGAGTTAGATTCCAAACTGCATCAATTGAATGCAAGCGAGAGTGAAAAGCGAGCCGAGCGAGAGATACTCAATGAGCAATTGGAATCCACCGCTAGTTATATAAAAGAACTGGAACAGTCTCTGCTGGCAGGAGACGGAACCGAAGCAAAAGAGCTTGTCTATAAATTGGAGTCTTTAGCCAGAAGAGCAGATTCAACAAAAGCAGTTCTGGAGCAAAAGATTCAAAGGCTTCAAAATGAGGCTGATTTGGAAATCGACACGACTTCACTGAGTGAGCAATTGGATGAACTTGAGACAGAAATAGAAACTCAAAATAATTTATCCATTCAGGTTGATGCAGAACTGGCCAAGCTAGCTGATTCCAGAGAGCAAACATTAGAGCAAATAGGGAAGGCACAGGCTGAATATCAGCAACTGACAGAACAGGTCGAGGCGAGAAAATCAGAAATCTCAAGCTTTGATTCGGAGAGTGGGATTTTAGAATCGCAGCTTCAGTCCAAAAAAGAACAGCTTTCTGGGTCTGTAAAAAATTTGGAAAACACTGAGCGGCAATTGGCTGAGTTGAGAACTGAGTTTGAAGCAATGACCGAGACTTTGGGCGTTGGCGATGAGCAGACGCTGAAACAGGATTATCAAAACGCTCAACAAAAAAAGAGTGATGCTCAAAAAGCCCTCAGTGATAAGCAAGCAACTATGCAAGAGGTTGCAACTGAATTGGAAGCCACCCAAGCAAGACTGTCAGCACTCAGACTCGGTCTTGAGCAAAGCGATGGTTCCAAAGAGCTCGCCAGGCAGTCTTCGGAGAATCTCAGTGGCTTCTTGGCGGATCATCTCAAAATTGATGCTGGTTACCAATCTGCCGTGGCGGCCTCATTGGGTGAGGTGAGTGATGCTCTTGTTGCACCCAACATGAAACAGGCAATCAAAGCTGCTAACACCCTCGGGGAGCAACAGTTGGGTCAGGCGCTGATTGTGATTGTCGAGCAACTTTCAAAAACCCGTGGCAGCGGAGACGTTGCTGGTTTTCAACCCATCGGAAATTTCTTTGATGGCCCCAAAGCGATACACGAGTTTTTAGAGGGCATTGTTCTGGTGGATTCCATGGAACAAGCCGAGCAAGCTTTGGAAAATAATCAAATCAAAGCGGTTGTTACCAAAAATGGCGAATTGATTAGAAGAAATCAACTCAGGGCCGGAAAGCAGTCGGGGTCATCAAAGGTTGAGCTTTCAACAGAGGCTGATCTGGCACAGGCACGCATAGACAAACTTAGAAAATCTCACGGGGAGTTAGCAGCGGAAATCGATGAACTAGAGGCCAATTTCGCAGTTGCCGAATCGGCAGAAAAGCAATCACTGGATTCATTGAGGGCCTTAGATGCCGAATTGGCCAAGCACGCGGAGAAATCTGGTCGTCTCCGAGCACAAATCGAAGCTAATGAGAATTCCATTTCGCAACTCAGTGAGCAAACTTCGGAGCTATCAGCTCAGATTTCTGAACTGGAGAGTCAACTGGCGCAAAGAGTATCAAGTCGTCCCGAGGAGCTGGAAAGCCCTCAAAAGCCCGAACAGTTGGAGCGACTGGAAAATGAAGTTAGTGCTTTGAGATCCGAGGAGTTTGAAAAAAGAGTCGAATTAGGAAGCTCCAAGGAGCGAATCTCACAGCTAACATCCAGAGCAGACCAACTTCGAGGCGAAATAGCCGAAGCCGAGCAGAAGATGCAACAAGCCCAAAAACGCAGAGCTGAACGAATGGTTCAACTTGCATCAGCTCAGAAACATTTGGACAATCTCCCCAAACTTCAAACACTTATAGCTGAAAGCCTTCAAAAGGCCAATGAGCGGGCAGCTAGTTATTCAGCGGAGAGAAACTCCCTGACAGAAAAGCTTGCTCACTACAGAACTCAGGCGGAGGAAATCAGAAATAAACTGTCCAGTTCGCAGGCCGAAGTTCAGTCCGCAGAAATGCGCAAGCACGAGCTCACACTCAGCAAAAACAGTCTCATAGAAAAAATCAATGATGAACTTGGCATTGATTCAGATCAGATGCTCTCTCAAAATTGGCAAACCGAGGACACCGAGGAATTGCTTAAGCAGCAGCTTAGACAGGCAAAGATTGATTTCGCGCAACTGGGGCAATTCAACCCGATGGCATTGGAGCAGCTGGAGTCATTGCAGCAAAGGCACGAGTATCTCAAAGAACAGCTTGCCGATGTGGAAGCTGCACGAAAAGATCTGCGCGGCATCATCACAACCTTGGATGAGCAGGTCAGAGAAATCTTTGAAGCAGCATTTGAGGACACCAAAAAAGCATTTGCCGAGATCTTTCCGATTCTCTTCCCAGGGGGCTCTGGAAGTATGCAGCTTCACCAGGCTGATGATTCAACTGAAGCAGGTGTCGAGGTGAGCGTTAGGCCGGCTGGCAAAAAAATAGACAAGTTGAGCCTGCTCAGTGGTGGCGAGCGCTCGTTGGCAGCAGTTGCAATGTTGATGGCAATTTTCATCGCTAGGCCCAGCCCGTTTTATGTTTTGGACGAGGTTGAAGCAGCTTTGGATGATGCGAACCTGGGGAGATTATTGGAGGTTTTGGAAAATCTTCGAGAGAGCTCACAACTGGTGGTTATCACCCACCAAAAAAGAACTATGGAGATTGCGGATGTGCTTTACGGGGTCTCTATGAAACAAGATGGAATAACCAAGGTTGTTTCTCAGAAATTGGAAAAGCATGGTTGATTTCAAGTTCTGGCGCAAAGACAAAGCAAACCAGCAGACCGTTGAGGTTGAGCTTCCAAAAAGAGATCTCAACGGAATACGCTCACTGTTTCCAGGCGAAATGAGTGCTGATTCAATTCAGGATCTGGAAGATATTTTGTTGATGGCTGATTTTGGCTATCAAGCAAGTGAAGAGATAGTTGCTGAGCTCAAATCCCGAGCAAACAAATTCGGGGCCGTCAGTGACGCTGAATTGAGATTGGTGCTAAAAGACCTACTGGTGGAATACCTTGAGCGTGATGATGCTCAGCTGAATCTCACAACTGGCAAATTGCCCTATGTGTTTTTAGTGGTTGGGGTCAATGGAACAGGCAAAACCACCACCATTGGAAAACTTGCCCGCTGGCTATCAGATGGCGGTTGGCGAGTGACCCTGGGTGCCGCCGACACCTTCAGGGCAGCAGCCGTTGATCAACTGGGAACTTGGGCTGAAAGAGCTGAGGCGGATCTGGTGAGACCAGATAAAGAAGGCCAAGACCCAGCCAGTGTTGCTTATAAAACAGTTGAGCGAGCCATTGAACAAGATGCTGATATTGCCATTATTGACACCGCTGGAAGATTACAAAACAAAAAAGATTTGATGGATGAATTGGGAAAGATTCGTCGTGCGGTGGACAAAATTGCGCAGGTGGATGAGGTTTTGTTGGTGATTGATTCCACAACCGGCCAAAACGGAGTCAATCAAGCAAGAGCTTTTAGTGAAGTCAGCGATGTGACTGGATTGGTTTTGACCAAATTGGACGGCACAGCCAAAGGCGGGGTTTTATACGCAATCCAAAGAGAGTTCGATATCCCAGTGAAACTGGTTGGCGTTGGTGAGGGAATCAATGACTTTGCTTTTTTCAGCGCCGAAGAATTCGCCCGCGGTTTAGTGGCGAGGTAATCTTTAGCGAGTAGAAGGAGTTTTCATTGTTCGGAGATCTGTCAACCAGGCTTAGTGACACGTTTAGAAATCTAAGAACGCGTGGAAAGCTAACCGAGGCTGACATTGATGGAACCCTAAGGGATATCCGAAAAGCACTTTTAGAGGCTGATGTCTCACTCGAAGTAGTGAAAACCTTCGTGGCCGCTGTCAGATCGCGTGCTCTGGGAGATGAAGTCTCTAAAGCTTTAAACCCAGCCCAACAGGTTGTGCAGATTGTTAATTCTGAACTTGTTGAAATTCTCGGTGGAGAGGCAAGACAAATACGTCTGGCCAAAAATCCACCGACGGTCATCATGCTTGCTGGATTACAGGGTTCTGGAAAAACAACGCTTGCCGGCAAACTAGCCCTTTGGTTAAAAAACCAACAGCAGACTCCTTTGTTGGTGGCTTGTGATTTGCAAAGACCGAATGCTGTAAACCAGCTAACCGTGTTGGCTGAGAGGGCGGGGGTAGATATATTCGCACCCGAACCCGGAAACGGTGTTGGCGACCCTGTGAAAGTCGCCAAGCAATCGATTGAACATGCAAAAAATAAAGCTCACTCTGTTGTGATTATTGACACGGCTGGCCGATTGGGCGTTGATGAAGAGCTGATGAAACAAGCCTCTGATATTCGCTCGGCAACAGACCCCGATGAGGTTCTTTTTGTCATTGATGCAATGCTTGGTCAGGATGCCGTGGGTGTCGCCCAAGCTTTCAATGACGGGGTTGGCATCACAGGTTCTGTTTTGACAAAACTAGATGGTGATGCCAGGGGAGGTGCAGCACTCAGCGTTGCATCTGTAACTGGCGAATCGGTGCTATTTAGTTCCACCGGTGAGGGTCTAGAGGATTTCGAGCCTTTTTATCCAGATCGCATGGCCAGCAGGATTTTGGATCTCGGTGATGTGCTGACCTTGATTGAGCAGGCTCAGAAAAACTTTGATGAAGAGCAGCAAAAAGAGCTGGCCGAGAAAATCGCCAAGGAAACTTTCACTCTGGAAGATTTTTTGGATCAAATGCAGCAGCTCAAAAAAATGGGCTCTATGAAATCGCTTCTGGGGATGATGCCAGGTGCTGGAAACATGAAAAAGCAATTAGAAGATTTTGACGAGGATGAACTCAAGCACACTGAGGCAATCATTCAATCAATGACTCCCGTTGAAAGGCAGCAGCCAAGGGTGCTAAATGGCTCCAGAAGGCAAAGAATCGCCAGGGGAAGCGGAACAACCGTTACCGAGGTGAATGCTTTAGTGAATCGCTTTGAGCAGGCAGCGAAGATGATGAAGACCATGTCCAAAGGTGGAACCCCGCAGATTCAAGGCATGAACATGGCCCAAATGGGTGGTGGGAATCCTGCGGTGAAAAAATCTAAGAACAAAAAGAAAAAGGGCTCGAAGAGCGGAAATCCAGCAAAACGGGCAGCCGAAGAGAGAGCTTTATTGGAGGGAAAGCCTTCAAAATCAGAAGGAAGCGGAAGCGCTTTCGGACTTTAGCTAGCACTTAGCGCCCTTTTCTGGCAGAATATCGAGGTGCTCTAAGTGGCTTGACCCTCTATCTGGCCCTTGGAGCTAAATTTGTGAACCGAGTTTCCCCGCGGTGATGCAGATATATCCCACTTGTGAAATAGGAGAATTGTGGCAGTAAAGATCCGCCTTAAGCGAATTGGAAAGATTCGTGCACCTCAGTACCGCGTCGTAGTAGCAGACTCAAAGACCCACCGTGATGGTTTGGTCATCGAAGAAATCGGTAGATATGTTCCAACAACCGACCCTTCAATCATTGAAATTAATGGTGAGCGAGCTCAGTATTGGCTATCCGTTGGCGCTCAGCCAACAGAACCAGTAATGGCATTGCTCAAGCTAACCGGAGACTTCCAAGCCTCCAAGGGTGAGAAGGCCGTAAACATGGTCAAGCCTCAGGCAGAAAAAGAAGCATTCTCACCTGACACCAACAAAAAGAGTGTGATTCTTCCCAAGGAAGAAAAGAAGGAAGAGCCAGTTGCAGAGGCCAAAGCAGAAGCCCCTGCTGAAACTCCAGCGGAGGCCCCAGCAGCAGAGGCAACTGAAGCACCTACCGAAGCTCCGGTAGAGACAGAAGCTCCTGCAGCCGAGGCACCTG
>JAVLCC010000008.1:21763-28861 GCA_031580995.1 Microbacteriaceae bacterium | reverse complement strand
GCACCTGCTGAAGAGGCACCTGCTGAAGAGGCCAAGGAAGAACCAAAGGCTGAAGAGCCAGCAGCAGAAGCCGAGCAGGCTGAAGCAGCTGAGACCGATAAGGCATAGTCATGTTGCAGGCTGCGCTTGAGCATCTTGTGAAGTCAATCGTTGAAAATCCAGACGAAGCGACAGTAACAAGCAAGGTAAACGCTCGTGGAGAAACTCTAGAGGTCAGGGTTCACCCTGATGATCTTGGGCGAGTTATCGGGCGCAGTGGAAAAACAGCCAAGGCCTTGAGGACATTGGTCAAGGCCCTGGCGGAGGGAAAGCGCGTCCGAGTGGACGTGGTGGATACCGATTCCTGAGCAGACCACCCTTAGAGTAGGCCGACTGGTCAAAGCCCACGGCCTAAAGGGTGCTTTGAAGTTAGAGCTATACACCGATTCTCCTGAAATCAGGTTCGCAAGTGGCAATCAATTGATGTTGCAAGTCCCTGAGGAATCTGAGTGGCATGGAAAAACCGTCACCGTCAAAGAGCTGCGCTGGTATAACCAATCTGCGGTTTTGTTTTTAGAAGGCATTGAAGATCGAGATGCAGCCGAGGCATTGGTCAAGGCAATCCTGCTGATTGAGAAACCCCTAGATGAACTGCCGCAGGAACCCGATACTTGGTATGACCACCAGCTGGTGGGCTTAGAGGTCCGTGTTGATTCAGAAAAAGTCGGTGAAGTGATCAGGGTTGACCACCTGCCGGCGCAGGATTTATTGATTGTGAAAACAGATAAGGGCGAGGTGATGGTTCCCTTTGTTTCGGTTATCGTTCCTGAAGTCAATCAAGAAAAGGGCTATCTGGTTGTGACACCTCCTGAAGGCCTATTTGTTGAGGAAGAGCAATGAGAATCGATGCCATAACGGTGTTTCCTGAGATGTTTGATTCATTGCATCATTCACTGATTGGCAAAGCCATTGAAAAACAGATTCTCGAATTCGAAACCCTAAACCCAAGGGAATTCACATCCGATGTTCATAAAACCGTAGATGACTCACCTTATGGCGGGGGAGCGGGAATGGTGATGAAACCGGAGCCTTTGGGCGAAGCACTGGATAGTTTGGTTGGAGCAGAAACCACTGTGATTTTTCCAACCCCTGCAGGAAAGCGATTCGATCAAAAAATAGCCACACAGCTAGCTGCCAAAAATCACCTGGTGTTTGTTTGCGGGAGATATGAGGGTATTGATCAGAGAGTTGTTGAATACGCGGAGTCAAAAACAGAAACACTTGAACTCTCCATTGGGGATTATGTGATCAATGGTGGCGAGATTGCATCGGTTGTGATGATTGAGGCAATCAGCAGATTGATTCCTAGGGTTATTGGCAACAGCGAATCCCTAGTTGAAGAATCTCATGAAGGTGGGTTGGTTGAATATCCAAGCTATACCAAGCCCGCTAGCTGGAATGGTTTAGAAGTACCTGAGGTGTTGCTGAGTGGAAATCACGCAGAGATTGCCAAATGGCGAAAACTGCAGCAGCTTGAAAGAACAAAGAAAAACCGACCAGACCTGCTTTAATCTATTGAGAGAATCCCAGTTTTGTGGGATACTTCTAGCTTGTGCCAGTGAAGCTCTGCCGCAGGGGAGCACGGCACTTACACCCAACTAGAACCATTTAGACCTGCGTGCTAAAGGGAAGAGAAGAAAATGAACATCCTAGATTCAGTAGACGCCGGTAATCTCCGCGACGACATTCCAGAATTCCGCGCCGGTGACAACGTAAAGGTTCACGTAAACATTGTTGAGGGTAACCGCAGCCGTGTTCAGGTTTTCCAGGGAATCGTTATCCGCAAAAGCGGCAGAGGTGTTCGTGAGACCTTCACCGTAAGAAAGATTTCATTCCAGGTTGGTGTTGAGAGAACATTCCCTGTCCACAGCCCCATCATTGAAAAAATTGAACTTGTGAGTAAGGGTGTTGTTCGCCGAGCAAAGCTTTACTACCTGCGCGATCTTCGTGGCAAGGCAGCCAAGATCAAAGAAAAGCGCGAGAATTAATCTATGTCGTCCGAGCTTCGTCCTAGAAGGCGAAGCCTCTGGCGCTCGTTTAGACGTGGCGTGAAAAGGCTAAGAAAAAATAGTTTTGTTTCACTGCTATTAGATATAACCATCATCTTGGGAACAGCACTGGTTCTCTCAGTGCTAATCAAGGCATTCCTAATTAGAAGCTTTTTCATTCCCTCAGGTTCAATGTTGGAAACCCTGCAGATAAATGACCGAATCATTGTCAATGTGATGGTCCCAGAGGTTGTAGGCGTGAATCGTGGAGACGTGGTTGTTTTTCAAGATCCCGGAGGTTGGTTGGGACCAGTTCGTGAAGACAACCGTGAGTGGTATCAAGAAATAGGTGATTTCGTTTTGGGAAGCTTTGGCATTACCGCTCCTGATAGCGATGAGCATCTGGTGAAAAGAGTGATTGGAATGCCTGGCGACACAGTTGTTTGCTGTGATGAAAACGGGCAGCTAACAATAAACGGTATTGCAATCAATGAGGTTTATCTCCCCAATGGAGCAGAACCATCAAACATGGAATTTTCTGTGACGGTTCCTGATGATTCCTATTGGGTGATGGGTGACAACCGGGGAAACAGTCAAGATTCCAGATTCCACACTGATTTGCCAGGTGGCGGATTTGTCCATGAGGAATTTATGGTTGGAAGAGCGTTCGTTGTCTCTTGGCCAGTTGAAAACTGGAATTGGCTAGATAATTTCGGCGAAGTTTTTGATGACGTTCCCAAACCTTGAAACTGAATTAGAACTCATAGCCGATAAGGGTTCATTGATTTGTTTGGATGAGGTTGGTCGAGGGGCAATTGCAGGACCTGTAGTGGTGGCAGCCACAGTTTTTACTCAACACTCTGCTCGTGAAATCCCAAAAGGCCTCAAGGATTCAAAGCTGATAGCTGAGCCTAAAAGAGAAGCCATCGCTGAATTAGCTGCAGATTGGCTTGAAAACGCGGTGGGTGAGGTTTCAGCTTCGGAGATTGATCAATTAGGAATCAGCGAAGCGCTAAAGAGGGCTGCGCTTATGGCCATTGACAAACTAAGCGTGACTGATGTGCCGATTTTATTGGATGGGAAACACAACTGGTTGGGGATGGAAGATTTGGTGACCACCAAAATCAAAGCCGACCAGCAGTGCGCGGCGGTGAGTGCCGCAAGCATCATCGCCAAGCATTACCGTGATGAAATAATGCGAGAGCTAGACAGTCTGCACCCGAATTATCAGTGGTCGGGCAATAAGGGTTATGCATCTGAGGCTCACATGGATGCAATCAGAGAATTTGGTTCCACAAAAATTCATAGAAAAACTTGGCTAACTCGAATAATCAATTCGGAACAAATGCTTTTCTAGGTTTACACTGGCAGCTAATGGACGAACAAGAATTTGAAGATTTCGATCGGGAAGCTGAGCTTTCTCTGTATCGCGAGTACCGCGAGGTAATCAAGATGTTCCGCTTCGTCATCGAGACTGAGCGCAGATTTTATCTTGCCAATGAGGTAGAACTGAAGCGCGTTGATGCCGGAACTGATTTTTACTTCGAGCTATCTATGACAGATGTTTGGGTTTGGGACACATACAGAACAGACCGATTTACAAAAAGCGTGAATGTGCTGACTTTCAAAGACGTCAATGTCGAAGAACTTGGCAATCAAGAGATTGAGATTCCAAAAGAGTTTGCAATCGAAGACTAGTTTTTCCACAGTTTGCGATATCTAGCTATTTCCTAACTCCACTTAGAAAAGACTCTCTGTCATGAATGACAGTGAACTAGTGGCCAGGATTTTGCTCAACGTTGCCATTCCCGCAAATGAGGGAAGACTCAGAAAACATCTATTTGAACTTCCAGTTGAGCAAGCTTTGGATCTGGTTCAAAACGCCAAAGCCGATCAGCGCTGGTTGGACATGGCTTTGAATAGAGCTCGAGCAAGGCTTGGGACATTCAACCTCGCAAGCTCGCTGAAGGCTATGGAGATATTAAGACTTGAGATCGTGAATCCAAGTGATATCGGTGGAATCGACGATCTTGGTAGCCAAGCTCCATGGATTCTGTTCTCAACAGCTAAGTTTGCAAGCATAGATTTCACAGCAGTGGTGGGCACTAGAAGTAGGACTGCCACCGGTGCAAAAATTGCCGAGCAGGTAGTCTCACAAATGGAGGTTTCAAGGGGTTTAGTTTCCGGTGGTGCTAACGGTATCGACCTCTCAGCGCATTTGATTGCCAAGGCTCAGCAGGTACCACAACTAATGGTTTTAGCCGGGGGCTTAGATTCGGTATATCCCAAAAAGGCATCGGAGTTTATCCGCGAGGGATTTTTGGGGGCCGCAATAAGCGAAATGCCGCCCGGTGTGAAAAGTGGAAAACTAGGGTTTTTGAATAGAAATAGATTGATTGCAGCTGTTTGCAGCAGACTTTTTCTGGTTGAAGCCCCAGAGGTCAGTGGTTCTATAAACACCGCCCAGCATGCACTGAACCTAAGTAGAGAGGTCACTGTTTGCCTGACCGATGATCCTGAATTTTCTCCGGGTGGTCAGTGGATGGCAAAAAAAGCCGGCGTGAAAACTGAATTTTTTGAAATGGCAGAGGTTGGCTAAGGCTTTAGAAATACAGGTGAATGCCTCTAAGTTACTTAGGCTTTAGTCATGCGTGAGCAAATTGTTTCATTTATCAAAGCGAAACAGACCAGTGGTCTTAGTGAAAATACCCTGCGTGCCTATGAAACAGACCTGCGCGAATTTGAATCTTTTGTGGTCTCCAAAAACTTAGGAATCGACCAGCTGAATACAGACATAATCCGTGATTGGTTATTTGCTGCCAGCGAAGCTGGAGCGCAAAAATCAACTATTGCCAGAAAGACCGCCACCATTCGCTCTTTTGGGAAGTTTTTGTTTGAAACTGGACAATCTGAGACTGACCCAGCAGCCAAGTTACGTTCACCGAAGCTAAGCAGAACATTGCCAAAAACTGCCAATGCAAAATTCCTAGAGGAGCTTTTGTCAAAACTAAAACAGCTAGCCAATGAGGGAGATCATCAGCAGAGACTGAACTGGTTGATTGTTGAGCTTTTATATTCAACCGGTATGCGAGTCAGCGAGTTGTCGGAACTTAGGGAGAAAGACATTGATTTTCAAAGACAGACTCTGAGTGTTATCGGTAAAGGAAATAAGCAACGGACACTTCCTTTTGGTAAACCCGCTTTTGATTCATTGAATCTTTATCTGGAAACAAAACCCTCCTCTGAGGGTTTGCTGGTGAATGAAGATGGCAAAAACCTAGGCGTTCGAGATATTCATCGAATCGTTGCCAAACAACTTGCGGGCACTGGCCATCAGTTGGGTCCACACTCCCTCAGGCATTCTGCAGCGACACATTTATTGGATAACGGTGCTGATTTGAGATCGGTTCAAGAGCTATTGGGTCACAGCTCCCTTAGCACCACCCAGATTTATACCCACGTTTCAATTGAAAGGCTTAGAGAGGGCTATTCGAAGGCCCATCCCCGGGCCTGATATCGCTTTCGAGGGTTCTCGGACCCCCAAAACCCAAAGCGGATTGCGGTATTGAGGATCTCTATAGGAAATATGCACACAGTCTTTGCAGTGTGAGTTGTAATTTTCCGCTTCACAGCGAACCCCAATGAACTCGCCAGCTTCTATGTTCTGACCCTTGGAAAGCTCTGAGCAGACGGGTTCAAAACTGAATTTACCAAGGTCTGTTTCAATGCTGATTAGGTTTCGGGTGAAAACCTTTCCGACAAAGCTAACTTCACCAGAGACTGGTGAGTAAATATCATCCAGCACCAAATCGATTCCTCTGTGACCAGCTCCAAAGTCAGCCGATGGTCTTTCAAAATCATCCGCTGGAATGAGCGTCAATATAAGAAACAGAATCATTAGATCAGGCTAAAAGCCTAGATTTAGCATGGTTGCTAGCTTCAGAAAATTGTGGAAACCTTAGCCTTTCTCCACTAGGCTTGAACTACGTCCTTCGGGACGAATTCGCGTGTCCCAAAAACACCTCCGCTTTCTCAGTCCGCTATTGCGGTGAACGCGGTTAGGGGGCACCAGGGATGAATCAAATTGATTTCATCAGTAACTGAGAGGAGTACGGCTGTGGCCGTTGTAACTACGAGGCAGCTACTTGACAGTGGCGTGCACTTTGGACACCAGACAAAGCGCTGGAATCCAAAAATGAAGAAATATATCCTGACCGATCGTTCAGGAATCTACATCATTGATCTGCAGCAATCACTAGAACACATTGATGCAGCGTATAACTATGTAAAAGATGTTGTCGCTAAGGGTGGAAACATCCTGTTTGTTGGAACCAAAAAGCAGGCACAAGAGATCATCTCTCAGCAGGCTTTGCGCGTGGGTCAGCCCTACATCAACGAGCGTTGGTTGGGTGGATTGCTCACTAACTTCAACACCGTTAACAAGCGTCTGCAGAGACTAAAAGAATTAGAAATCATGGATCTGGAAAACACAGCATCCACCGGTTACACCAAAAAAGAGCTTCTTTTGATGCGCCGTGAGCGCGACAAGCTAAACCGCAGCCTTGGTGGAATTAAAAACATCACCCGCACACCAAGTGCAATCTGGGTTGTTGACACCAATAAAGAACACCTTGCGGTTACCGAGGCCAAAAAGCTTGGAATCCCCGTTATTGCAATCTTGGATACCAACTGTGATCCAGATGATGTGAAAATCGGCATCCCAGGAAATGATGACGCAATTCGTTCAATTGAGCTTTTGACCAAGGTGATTGCCGATGCGGCAGCAGATGGAATGGTTGCCCGTCACTCAAGTGACGAGCAAGAAGCCGAACCTTTGGCTGAATGGGAGCGAGAGTTACTAGCTCAGCAGGATGCAGCAAGTAACGAACAGGTAGTCGAAGAGTCAGAAACAGCGCACAGCTCTGAAACTGAGGCACCAGCTGCGAAAGAAGCCCCAGCCAAGAAGACTGAAGAAAAGCCAGCAGCCAAAAAACCCGCGGCTTCGAAGTCAGCTGACAAATCTGAGGACAAGCCCGCTGCAAAGAAACCAGCTGCTAAAACTGCTGAGAAG
>JAVLCC010000008.1:0-21663 GCA_031580995.1 Microbacteriaceae bacterium | reverse complement strand
AAAAAACCAGCAGCAAAGCCAGCGGCTGAGAAAAAGGCTCCGGCAAAAAAGCCAGCGGCGAAGAAAACAACCACTAAGTCAACTGAAGAGAAGAAGGAAGCTGAGTAATGGCCAACTACACGGCAGCTGATGTCAAGGCACTGCGAGAGCGCAGCGGTGCCGGAATGATGGATTGCAAAAAAGCCCTTGAGGAAACTGATGGCGATCTAGAGAAAGCTATGGAGGCACTCAGACTGAAGGGTCTGAAAGGTGTCACCAAGCGCGAGGGCCGTTCAACCAGTGAGGGTCTTGTTGTTTCTCGTGTAAACGGAGGCAAAGGTTTCCTAATCGAGCTTGCGTGTGAAACAGACTTCGTTGCCAAGGGCGATAAGTTCATCGCTTTGGCCGAGAAGGTTGCTGACACATTGGCTGAAAGCAGCGCAACTTCTGTGGAAGAGGCATTGAAGGCGCCTATGGGTTCTTCAACCGTTGAAGAGGAAATCACCAACGAGGCCGCCATCCTAGGAGAAAAGGTTGAGCTTAGAAGCTTCGCCGCTGTTGAGGATGAGCAAGTTGATGCCTACATGCACAGAACAAGCAAAGACCTGCCACCGCAGGTTGGCGTGCTGGTTGCATTTAGTGGCGGAGACGCGGCCGTTGCCCACGATGTTGCGGTTCACATCGCTGCCTTCTCACCTCTTTACATGTCTCGTGAGGATGTCCCTGAGGAGATCGTTGCCAAGGAGCGTTCAATCGCCGAGGAAACTGCTCGCAATGAGGGCAAGCCTGAGCAGGCACTTGCCAAGATTGTCGAAGGAAGAGTCACTGGCTTTTTCAAAGAGAACGTTTTGTTGGAGCAGGCATTTGCCAAAGATCCCAAGCAGAGTGTTGGCCAGGTGTTGGAAAATGCTGGCGTGAAGGCAAGCTCTTTTGTCAGGGTTCGCGTAGGGGCTTAGAACTAGAAATGAAAATGGACTCGGTTTAGCCGAGTCCATTTTTGTTTTCCCCCTAAACTATTCAGGAGCTGAGGAGGATTTAGGTTGTCGGAAAATAAACGAAGAGTCCTACTAAAACTCTCAGGTGAAGCCTTCGGTGGCGGAGAAGTGGGAGTCAATCCAGACGTTGTAAGTTCAATTGCCAAGGAAATTGCAGAGGGCGCGAAACAAGCCGAGGTTGCAATTGTTGTTGGTGGTGGGAACTTTTTCCGCGGGGCAGAACTGAGTAACCGGGGAATGGACAGAGCCAGAGCTGACTACATGGGAATGCTTGGAACTGTTATGAATGCCTTAGCTTTGCAAGATTTTTTGGAACAGGCGGGGGTTGACACCCGGGTTCAATCTGCCATCTCTATGGCTCAGGTTTCCGAAGCTTACATCCCACTCAGAGCCATTAGGCATCTGGAAAAAGATCGAGTGGTGATTTTCGGAGCAGGTGCTGGATTACCTTATTTCTCAACCGATACCGTTTCTGCTCAAAGAGCTTTGGAAATCAAGGCGGATGAAGTGTTGGTAGCCAAAAACGGAGTTGATGGTGTCTACACAGATGATCCAAATCAAAACCCGGAGGCCGAACTAATTGAATCAATCAGTTACCACGATGCCTTGGTTCGGGAGCTAAGGGTTGTTGATGCAACGGCATTCAGTTTGTGTATGGATAACCGCATGCCGATGAGAGTTTTTGGAATGAACACCCCGGGAAATATCACCGCCGCCATTGTTGGTGAACAAATCGGTACTCGGGTTAGTTAGGAAGGCAAATAATGATCCAGCAGTCTCTTGATATCGCGAATGAAAAAATGGATAAAGCGGTGATGGCAACCAAAGAAGAGTTTGCCTCTATTCGAAGTGGTAGGGCAAACCCTGCAATGTTTAGCAAGGTAATGGTTGATTACTACGGAACTCCAACCCCTTTGGAACAGCTTGCAAGTTTGCAAAACCCCGAGGCAAAGACGATTGTGATTACGCCTTATGACAAATCTGTTCTGGCAGAGATTGAAAAGACGCTTAGAGACATGCCTAACCTCGGTGCAAGCCCAACAAATGATGGGAATCTCATTCGGGTTAGCATGCCCGAGCTAACCGAAGAGCGCCGAAAAGAATATGTGAAGCTGGCTCGTGACAAAGCCGAGGCAGGTCGAGTGGCCATTAGAAATGTCAGAAGGCACGCCAAAGATGAGTTGGAGCAGCTCAAAAAAGACGGTGAGGCTGGGGATGATGATGTTGCAAGGGGTGAAAAAGAGCTCGAGGCAATCACCAAAAAACACGTCGATCAAGTTGATGAATCGCTAAAAAACAAAGAGGCTGAGCTTCTCGAGGTCTAGATGCAGCCGAAATCAAAATCTAAAACCCTGCTTCCAAGGGTTTTAGTTGCCGTTGGTCTCGGCGGAGCGTTTTTAGCGAGTCTGATAGATCCGTTACTTTTTGTCTTTCTTGCAGCCATTGCAGCGATGGCCGGCACCTGGGAGCTTTCCTCTGCTTTGAGACACGGTGGTTGGAATATCAATCGCTGGGCAGCTGCCTATCTAACTCTTCCTGTCATCGGGTTCAGTTTTATCGATGGTGCTCGAGGTCAATGGCTCAGTGTTTTGGTTGCAATCGCAATGCTTTCACTGGTCACACTGACCTATCACTTTGTCGAAAGACAAGCCACCACCAGAGAGTTACTCAGAAATCTCAGCGCAGGTGTGTTTGTGATGTTTTATGTTCCACTCAGTCTTTCCTTTGCGGTGCTGATCATCACATCGGAAAACGGGACAAATGTTCTGTTTTCAGTGGTGTTGACCGTTGCCGCGATTGACACATTTGGTTATCTAATTGGCAGGTTTTTCGGGAGAACCAAATTTGCCCCGGGTGTTAGTCCTAAAAAAACCTGGGAGGGTTTCATTGCAAGTGTTTTCGGGGCGTTGCTTGTGGGGATAAGCAGCGGGATATTGCTGATGGGTGTGCAGCTTCAGTTGGCTGTTTTATTCAGCTTTGCTATTTTGCTAGCTGCAGTTTTGGGAGATTTGGCGGAGAGTTTGATAAAGCGAGACCTTGGTATCAAGGACATGGGGGATATCCTTCCAGGGCACGGAGGCGTGATGGACAGGTTAGACTCAATGCTACCCGCAGCGTTTATGGGCTATTTGTTTACGCTGGTGTTTTTATAGGAGCAATGTTGGAGATCAAGATTCCAAAAACAATCAATAAGCAACTGGGATACGACCCGCAGCAAGTTGCTGAATTATTGGCAGAAGCTAATGATTGGGAAGAGCTAACCTCTGTGAAGCTCAGCATTGTTGAAAATGGACTGGATATTGACACCACTGATCGCGTAATTGATGCCGCCATCGATCATCTGCAGCTCACCGCTGGCCTTCAGATATCCGATGATGAATTAGATAAGGCCAAAGAACACCTTGCAGAGCTATTGGCGCTCAAACCTGGTGGAAGATTTCCCTTGGTGGGAGTGTTTGAAAAAGGCTTTGATGTAAAAACTGTTGATTCTTTATTGATGATGGCTGAGCTTGAGTTATTTGGTGGAGATCAGCTTGATACTAAATTGCTTCGCCCGGGCTTTATCCCGATGGTGAGGATGGGGTATCTATCCTCTGAGGCAAGTGAGTCACTGGAGCTGATAGCCAAGGCATTGATTTCAAACCGAAACTAACAGTTTTCAGTTTGCAACACTCAATGTAGAGTTGAGGCTTTGGAGGATCAATGGGTAGGCATGCAGCAAAATCTAAACCGGGCGTAAGGCTTGGTATTGGGTTTTCGCTTGCCCTGGGTCTGTTGACTGTTTCAGCGGTCTCCCCATCACTAGAGCAACTTTCAATAGCCGATAACACCCTTTCAGACGCCCCAGCACAAGTACTGGGGGTTGAAAACACTGAAGTTAGTTTTGATAGGGGAAATTACGGCATCATGAGCGGGCCGGAGGCAACCGGTGTTCTGGTTGAAATTGCCCCAGAACCTGAGGCCGAATCGGTTAAGGGTTATGCACTTGAGAAAGTGAATGAGTATCAATGGGATTACAGCGAATACTCCTGTTTGGTGAAACTGTGGGAGCGGGAGAGTAATTGGCGGATAACCGCTTTGAATTCATCTTCTGGTGCCTATGGGATTCCGCAGTCATTGCCTGCTGAAAAAATGGCCTCAGCCGGAGATGACTGGCGAAGTAACCCTGAGACTCAAATTGACTGGGGAATAAACTACATCGACCGCAGGTATGGTTCTCCGTGTGCAGCCCTTGCACACTCTGACATTCACAACTGGTACTAATGGCAAGAGGCAAACGTCGCAGAAATGCGCCGAAGAAGGAATACCGTGAGCTTGATTACGAGCTTTTGAAAATCAGTGCGCCGCGCCGTGAAATCAAACGTGGGATTGAATATGAGGTTAGGGGAACCAGCGGGCAAACAGATGAACCCGGTAAGTTCTGGATTTGCCCAAACTGTTCCATTGAAATTGAACCCGGAACCAATCACATGGTTGCTTGGGATGTCCACAGAGGCATAGGAACCAGAAGGCATTTTCATAACCACTGCTGGAAAATGTTTCAGGGGAGATTGGATTGACAGAGATAAAAGCAAGCACTGAATTGGCAAGCATTCGCCAGCCGATAGAGCTAACAACATCGGATGGGGAGCTATTAGTTGGTGAACTGGCTAAGGCCATAGATCCAAGCGGGGATGTGATTTTATTTCTCCATCCCTTGCCAACCCACGGCGGTTTCATGGATTCACACATCTTAAGAAAAGCTGCAAACAGACTTCCCGCAATGACCGGCATCAGTGTTCTTAGGTTCAATACCCGTGGCACCGAGTCTCCGCATGGGAAATCAAGTGGCGAATTTGATGGCGGGGATAAAGAGCGTTTTGATTTAGAGGCAGCTTTTGAATTTCTAAAACCGCAGTTTGATCGAATCTGGCTGGTGGGTTGGTCATTTGGAACTGAACTTGTTTTGAAATACGGCTGGCAGTATCCAATTGCAGGAGCCGTTTTGTTGTCCCCACCTCTTCACAGGACCACCAACGATGAGCTTCTTCGCTGGAATGAAGTGCAGGCCCCGCTGGTGGCACTCATCCCTGAGTTGGATGATTTTCTAACTGAGGGACCCGCGAGGGAAAAATTCTCAGTGATTGAAGAAATAGACATCCAGGTGGTTGAGGGGGCTAAACACCTTTGGGTGGGTGAAACATACACCCGAGAGGTTCTTAATCGCATAGTTAAGCTGATTGCCCCCGCCAAGTCACCTTTGCCAACTCAGTGGTCTTAGCGCATTTGTTGGCGGGGTATCCAGACTTCTCTGAGGATGATGATCACACTTGCTGCAACCGGGATGGCAACCAAGGCCCCCAACACTCCCAGCAGAGTTCCACCCAATAAAGCTGCAATTACAACAATTGGGGCTGGAACACTGACTGCTTTTTTCATCACTCTGGGGGAGATCAAATAAGCCTCCACCTGCAGATAAATCAAGTAGTAAACAACAAGCGTCAGCGCGGTTGCGGTGGAATCTGTGAGAGACACAAGAGTCACTAGGGCTGCTGCGGTGATAGGTCCTACCAGTGGAATCAGCGCAAGGATAAAGCTAACGCTTGCAAGCAGAAGTGCGAATGGGGCGCCAATTATTGATAGGAAAATAAATGCTGCCAGAGCGTGAATAAAGGCAACCGTCACCTGCGCGCTCACCCATTTACCAACGCTAGCGACCACTTGCTCAGTTATCTCTGTAAATCTTTCCCTGCGAGAAGCGGGAACCATTTTGTAGCCAAAGTCTTTTAGCTGTTGCAGAGAAGCCATCAAATAAAGAGTCAGAATAACCACAATTACAAAACCGAAAAGACCGTTGAGGATGCCAAGACCGACTTGTAAGACTCCTCCCAAAAACTCAGACCAATTAGCAGTGTCTGCGAGGTAGTCGGCAACTTCAGTCAATGAGGTGGAGATCACCCCTCCAAGCTGCTCATCGAATTCATTGATGACATCTAAATCAATCAATCCCTCGACGATATCTGGTGCAGCAAGAATCAAATTATTTGCCTCACGGATAACCGTCGGAATTATGTTGACAAGCAGTAGGGTCAATAACCCCACAAATCCAACCGCAACCACCGCCACAGAGGCCCATCTGGGTAAACCGCGCTTGTCTATCCAGTTCACCATTGGGTCAAGCCCAAGGGCAATAAATAGCGAGGCAGCTATGTAGGTGATTATCGTGGCGGTAGTGGCGAAGGCTCCACCGATTAGAAGTGCGAGAAGCACCCCAAGACCCCCAAGCAATCCCAAGCTAAAGGCATTGCCGAGTCGAAGGTTGCTAATCTGCATCGATTCCTTCCTTTGCCTGAACATCGATTTCCGCAAGTTTTTGTTTGAGGCTATGAATGTATTGTTCGATGCTATCGCTCTGTTGCTTCAATCTCCGCAGTTTTGCAGACTGTTCCTTTTCTGCTTGCCTAAATTTCTCATTGGCCTGCTGCTCAATTTCTGAGGCCTGCAGCTCCGCTTTGTGGACTATGGCTTCAGATTTTTCTCTGGCTATATCAACTTGTTTTTTATTTTCAGAAACCGCAGCCATCTCCAAAGTTTCTATCTCAAAAGTTAGGCGTTTCTTTGTTGCCATCAAATCATTCACGTTTTGCTGTGCGGAACTAACAAATTCTTGGGCTTCGTGCAGAGCTTCCTCGGCTTTTTGCTTGAAGTTAGCCTCAGCGTTTTTATCTTGGTCGGCGATTCGTTTTTCTAGCTCCGCCATCTTTTTTGCTTTCACTAGTTGTTCGGCAGCTTTGCTGTCTAGTTTTTCAGCTTCCAGCATTTTTAGATTCGCCAATTCCTGTTCCAGCTCAGCCTGCCTCAGCGACATCTCTCGTTTTACCCTCATGCGCATACCGGCCACTTCCGTGGCGGCTTGACCACGCATTCTGCCGGCCTCTTTTTCGGCCTCTTTGACAATTTCTGCAGCTTGCTCTTTGGCTGTGGCTAGCACTTCTTGTGCTTCAGCCTGACTCGATTTTGACCATGCTTGCGCTCGCTTCTCGGCATCGCTGATGGTCTTTTTATACTCAGCCTCAAGTTGATCTCTTCGCTGTTGTATCTCTGATTCAAAATCTTCTCTGGCTGCCGCTAACTCGGCGTTTTGCTCACTCACTAAATTGCTTGCAATTTGCTCAGCGTCAGAAAGTATCCGATTGGCCCGCGCGCCCAAAGAGGCATAATCCGGTTGCTGCATCGAAGCTAGGCGCTGTGAAGCCTCCTCATGGGCAAGCTTTAGTTGTTTAAGTTCAGCCGAGATCTCTTGATTAAGAGAAGAGAGTCTAACGATTTCAGCGTTGAGTCTTTTTAGCTCACTATCAACCTGTACTCGGTCGTAACCACGTACGCTTGTTTCGAATCGATTATTCGCCTGCGACAAGTTTTCACTCCTGGTTAGTAAAATGCTTCGAGCTAGCCAAAGTCTAGCGGGAATGGTGCCAAATGAGATTTCTAGCTGCTGCGCTGGTATTTCTTTTATCGACTGCAAGTTTGCTCTACGGGGTTGCTATGCAGACCGTTTGGGCACCTGAAACCCAGGTTGAGCATTCAATTAGCTTTGATTCCAGCAGCAAATACGCTTTATTGGAAGCAGAACTCATCGGTTCCTACGCAGAGACAGTTGATGTCCGCATTGCAGGTGATGAGAGAACCAAGCTAATAAGTGGCAGGGAATCCGATTTGAGGGCTTGGTTGGATGGCACTGATTGGGCACTTCCCACTTTGCTGATAAATCCCAACCAAGAAATCTCCAGTCTCTACACAAGAGATTTCTCAGGGGACAACCCACCTAATTCGATAACGGGTTTCGATGTTTTCATCAGTGAGCTGGATGGGAATGAGCTGCTGGAGCAGACATTGGAGTATCAGCCTGGCATTGCCTACATCATTGCCAGTGACGGAGTGAACCCCGTCCCAGCCTCGCTTCGAATGACATGGCAGGTGGAACCACCGGAGGTTCTCTCCTGGCCATTTCTGGGAGCGAGCGCTGTTGGATACCTGCTAAGCCTTTTGATTTTGGTCTCAGCAATCAGAAAGCAAAACTTCAGACCCAGAAGACAAGGTCCGAAACTTCCAAAGCCACCTCCAGCTAGAAGAGCTTTGTCCTCGAAAGTTTCTAATCCCGCTCCGAAGAGAAAAGGCAGAAGAGCTAAATTCGTGGCCATTGGTTTATCAGCTGGGCTTTTAGCTGGGTGTGCTCCTCAATACCCAGATCCAGCGTTCAACCCAAGCCCTCCCGAGCAACAGTCAATCCCAACTTTGAACCAAACTCAGTTTGAAGAAATCTTGGCAGAGATTACAGAATCAACCTCTTTGGGCGATGAAACCCAAAACCGTGAAATATTGGATACCAGACTTGCGGGACCGAGTTTGAGTTATAGAACCGCTTATTACACCCTGTTGACTCGGTCAGATGAAATAACGCCTCCCAAACCAATAAGCGATCAGTTGCAATTGGCGCTTCCCACCAGGAGTGAATCTTGGCCCAGAGTGGGGATGATGATTGTTGGTGAGGGAACTAATGAATCTCCGCTGCAGGCACTGTTTATTCGTCAGGAATCCGTCCGGGAAAATTATCGCCTTTGGTACAACATCGAACTGTTGCCGAATATTGATTTCCCAGAGGTAGCTGCGCTGGAAAGAGGTTCTGTGCCAATTGGTCAGGACAGTGGTTTTTTGAACTTCAAAGTCAGTGGACTGGTGCCCGCCATCGGAAACCTGATTGATAACGGCCTGGACTCAACTTCAGTGAATGTGATTAATCCTGATAATCAGTACATCGCTCAGGCCAGTGACAACCTGCTTGCACTCAAAACTTCCTTGGAAAATGCTTTGGTTGAAACCGATCACGAACTTGGAGATGAAAACATCATCCAGTTGGCAACCACCGACGCGGGAGCACTGGTGGCTTTTTACATGATTGACCAAACCAGCATTTCTCCAACTGAGGTAGCGGAGGCAATCGCTGTTGACCCCGGACCCGAACAGGTTTTGCTTGGCAGTGAGGCAAGTGCGACTGGGGTGGAAACCAGATACGGAACTATGCTTTTGGCGCACATACCGGCAGCCGAGTCAGAAAGGCGAGTTAGGATTTTAGGTGCCTCGCAGGTTTTGCAGAGCGTGACCAGATTGGAAGGCGATGAGTAATTTATACGGAGGCCAGGACCTTTCTGGACTTGGAAAGGGAGATAAGGCCTATCCAGTATTTGTTCAAGCTGATGAATCTAAACTCCGCGAATACATAGAGCTATCCAACCAGATTCCCATCTTGGTGCTATTCAGCTCAAATTCCGATGCCGATCAGCTGAAATCAAAATTATCTGTATTCATAAACGAAGCCCAGGGTCGACTACTGGGAATGGAGCTGGATATCGTAAACCAGCCACAACTGGCCCAAGCTTTTGGGATTGAACAATCGCCGACGGTAGTCGCTTTGCTCTCTGGTCAGCCCGCACCCTTGTTTCAAGGAGATCAGCCAGAGCAGCAAATCTCTGGTGTTATCAACCAGTTGCTGCAGGCAGCTTCTCAAAACGGTGTGAATGGTTCTGTGAATTTGGGCGAAGAGCCAAAACCAGATCAATCCGCATACATTTCGCAACTAATCTCCCAAGGGGATTTGGACACAGCAGAAAAAGAACTTGAAAAAGCACTGCAAATAGAGCCCAATGACGAGCAGTTAATCTCAATGAAGCGTCAGATTGAACTGATGAAGCGAATGGGTGATGTTGATTTCGATAAAGCACTAACAATCGAAAGTGAAGACCCCGATTTGCTCCGCCAGAAATCTGATGCACTGCTGGTTCGTGGCGATGCCGAACAAGCACTGGATAATTTGCTGGATAGATTTCCCGCAGCCACAGATGAAGACAAAGAGAAACTTCGAAACCATGTTCTTGAGTTATTTGAACTGATAGGCAACAGCGACCCCTTGGTGCTAAAAGCCAGGGCCAAACTTGCGAGCTTATTGTTTTAGGCTTTAACCCATGAAAGTCTTTTTGGATCACGCCTCAACGACTCCTTTGAGGCCAGTTGCCAAAAAAGCCATGATGGAGGGTTTGGAAATAGCCGCTAACCCCTCTTCAGTGCATTCTTTGGGTCAGCACACCAGAAACTTATTAGAAGACGCCAGAGACTCGATTGCAGCTTCATTGGATTGCAACCGAAGCGAGGTGATTTTCAACTCTGGGGGAACTGAGAGTGATAACCAAGCCATCAAGGGTCTTTATTGGCAGCGCAATAAAAACGCATCAAGAAAAGTGGTTATTTCATCAAAAACGGAACATCACGCTGTTTTAGACACTGTTGAATGGCTTGAAAGCCATGAGGGTGCAGAAATTATCTGGATTGATGTCGATTCTGTGGGTCAGCTGGATTATCAGCAACTAGAGTCTGTGATTCAGTCTCGCCATGATCAGATAGCGGTGATTTCTTTGATGTGGGCAAATAACGAAACTGGAGTGATCCACGACATACCGAGGGTTTGCGAAATGGCAAATCAATTCGGAATTCCAGTTCATTCGGATGCGATTGCTGCTGCCGGCCACATGCCAATAAGTTTCAAGCAGTCTGGCCTGGCGGCAATGACCGTGAGCGGTCATAAACTAGGCGCTCCCATCGGGGTTGCAGTTTTGATTGTTGGGCGTTCGGTGAAATTAGAGTCATTGGTTCACGGGGGTGGACAAGAAAGAGCGATGCGCTCAGGGACAATGAACTATCCAATGGCGATGTCCATGGCGGCTGCTTTGAAACAGGCTGTAGCTGAGCTTGATTGGCGCGAGAAAGAACTGGGTGAACTTCGAGATTATTTGGAAACGGAAGTTCAAAAACGAATTCCAGAAGTGGAAATTACAGTGCAAGGTGCTAACAGACTGCCTGATAACTCACACATGATATTTCCTGGCTGCCAGGGCGATTCTTTATTGTTTTTGCTTGACATCGCAGGAGTTGAAGTTAGCACCGGAAGTGCCTGTCAGGCAGGTGTTATTGGCCCCAGCCACGTTTTATTGGGAATGGGTAAAACCGAGGAGGAGGCAAATGGTTGCCTTCGAATCACCCTTGGTTACAACTCAACTAAGGCGGATGTGGACAAGTTTTTGGGGGCAATCAGCCCCGCATTCACAGGAGCAAAACGCGCGGGTTTGAGCGCAAGGTAGTTATTTCTCAAAACCTTTTTTAGACTACTCGGGTGAAAGTTTTAGCAGCGATGAGTGGCGGAGTCGATTCCGCGGTGGCAGCAGCCCGTGCTGTGGAGGCCGGGCACGAGGTTGTCGGGGTTCATTTGGCCCTTTCCAGAATGCCCGGAACCCTGAGAACGGGCTCTCGAGGTTGCTGCACAATCGAGGACTCAATGGACGCTCAGCGTGCTTGCAATAAACTCGGCATTCCTTTTTATGTTTGGGATTTCTCGGAGAGATTTAAACAAGACGTAGTTGATGACTTCATTGCAGAGTATGCAGCCGGCAGAACACCAAATCCTTGCATGCGCTGCAATGAAAAAATCAAGTTTGCAGCACTGATGGAAAAAGCACTCGCCTTGGGCTTTGATGCCATCTGCACTGGGCACTACGCATCGGTTGAATTCGATGAGGATGGAAACCCAGAGCTTCACAGATCACTTGAAATGGCCAAAGATCAAAGTTATGTCTTGGGGGTTTTGAGGACAGATCAGTTGCAGCATGCAATTTTCCCTCTTGGAAAAACAGCTAGCAAAGACCTAATCAGGGCCGAGGCTGATCAGCGCGGATTGAGCGTTGCCAAAAAACCAGACAGCTATGACATTTGCTTCATCCCAGAAGGAGACACCAGAGACTGGCTGGGGGATCACCTTGAGGCAGAGCCTGGAAAAATTGTTGACCAGGATGGAAATGAGCTAGCCGATCACGATGGAACAATTGGCTACACCATTGGTCAGCGAAAGGGCTTGCGAATTGGCAAGCCCGCAGCTGATGGAAAGCCAAGATATGTTTTGGACATTCGCCCGAAAGAGCGTGAAGTTGTTGTTGGCCCGCAGGATGCTTTGCAAATCAGTGAAATCAGTGGAGAGCGATTCAGTTGGTGCGGGATTGCACCAGAAAATACCGATCAGTGGCTAAGTGTTGATTGCCAGGTGCGAGCACACGGTGACACAGTTCCCGCTGAGATGGCAATTATTGATGGCTCTATGCGGATTCGACTCAGTGAGGCTTTATATGGGGTTGCGCCGGGGCAAACTGCAGTTGTCTATCAAGGCACCAGGGTGTTGGGGCAGACCACCATTGATGAAACCGTGAGTGCCCAGGCGGCAAATGTCTAACCCGACAGAGAGACTTTTTGAGCTTCGAGAGCTTATAAAAAAATATCGGGATAGTTATTACAACGAAGATTTATCTATTGTTAGCGATGCGGAATATGACGCTTTAGAAAAAGAACTTGCCCAATTAGAGGCTCAATACCCAGAGCTCTCAGACCAAAGCCCGCTGGCTGAAGTTGGCGGTAATGTCTCAAACAGCTTTGATCCGGTGGAGCACCTAGAGCCAATGATGAGTTTGGATAACTCATTCAGTTTCGAAGAATTAGCATCTTGGGCCGAGCGAGTTGGGCCTGGGCCTTATCTGTGTGAACTAAAAATAGATGGTCTTGCCATCAACCTCCGATACCTAAATGGCAAATTGGTATCCGCTGCCACCAGGGGAGATGGTGTCACTGGTGAGGATATAACCCTCAATGCCAATACCCTTCCGCAAATACCCAGCACTCTTTTAGGAGATAGCCACCCTGAACAGATTGAAATCAGGGGAGAGGTGTATTTCGCAATCGATGATTTCGAAAAACTAAACGAGGGCTTGATTGCGAAAGGGAAAGCTCCCTTCGCAAATCCTCGCAACGGAGCCAGTGGTTCACTCAGACAAAAAGACCCGGAGGTAACCAAAACCAGACCATTAAAACTTTTGGTTCACGGTTTTGGAGCATGGAGTGAACACGGATTAAAAACCCAGAGCGATGTTTATCAGCTTCTAAAAACATGGGGCTTACCGGTGAGTGAGCGGGCAGCCGTTTTTGAAAACCTGGGTGATGTCCAGGATTACATCTCAAAGCATCTAGAACTTAGGCATTCACTGGAGCATGAGATTGATGGTGTTGTCATTAAAGTTGATTCACTGCAAAGACAAAAACAGCTTGGATTCACATCCAGAGCTCCTAGGTGGGCAATTGCATATAAATACCCTCCCGAGCAAGTTCAGACGAAGCTTTTGGATATAAAGGTGAGCATTGGAAGAACCGGCAGGGCAACTCCCTATGCAGTTGTTGAGCCAATCAAAGTCGCGGGCTCCGAAGTGGAGTTTGCGACTTTGCATAACCAAGATGTGGTGAAGGCCAAAGGAGTGCTGATTGGCGACACTGTTGTTTTGAGAAAAGCAGGGGATGTAATCCCTGAAATTTTGGGGCCGGTTGTGCAACTCAGGGACGGAGGCGAAAAAGAATTCGTGATGCCCAGCAATTGTCCCGAATGCGGAACTGAATTAGCTCCGGCGCAAGAGGGCGATGTTGATCTCAGGTGTCCTAATTCCAAATCCTGCCCAGCTCAATTGCGGGAACGAATTGCCTATCTGGGTTCTAGGTCTGCATTGGATATCGAGGCACTTGGATATGTTTCAGCAACAGCTCTGACTCAGCCAGCTTCTCAGGCTCCAGTTGTTTTCAGCGAGGCGGATATTTTTGATCTAACTCTTGATGATTTGCTACCCATCAGGGCTTATGTTTTGGATGCCGACACCGGCGAGAAAAAACTAGATGCCGAGGGAAAACCCAAGGTAGTTGATTATTTCAAGAAAAAAAATGGTGAACCTGGTGAGGTGGCAATCAAGTTGTTGGCCAATCTAGAACAGGCCAAACAGAGTGCTTTGTGGCGAATTTTGGTTTCATTATCAATTCGCCACGTTGGACCTGTTGCCGCCAGAGCACTGGCTGATCATTTTGGTTCAATTGAGCGGATATTTGTAGCCAAGACAGAAGAGCTCGCCGAAATTGAAGGTGTTGGGCCAACTCTGGCCGAGAGCATAAAGAGTTGGTACGAAGTTGATTGGCATCGGGAAATCATCGATCGCTGGAAAGCAGCAGGTGTTCAATTAGAAATTGAGGGCCATCCGGGCCCTGGTCAACTCAATAATGACGGAATCCTCAGTGGTCAGACTGTTGTCGTCACCGGATCACTTGAGGGCATGACTCGCGATGAGGTTGAGGATGCCATCAGGCAAGCCGGTGGGAAACCATCAAGTTCTGTTAGTAAAAAGACTTCTTTTTTGGTAGCCGGGGCTAATGCGGGCTCGAAACTAACCAAAGCGGAGCAACTCGGAGTTGAGATAATAGACCTAGATCAGTTCAGAGACCGTTTGGGGCTTTGAACTGCTTATAAGCTTGGACACATTGACTGAAAGCAACCAATGAGTGAAATTACCCCTGAAAACGTTCGGCACCTTGCCTCTTTGGCACGAATTTTAGTGACCGATGAGGAAGTTGAAAAACTAGCCAAGGAGCTGGATGTAATCGTCGAGTCGGTGGCCCAGGTGAAATCTGCCGTCAGCGAGGACACCCCCGCCACCTCCCACCCGATTCCAATGGCCAATGTTTATCGCGAGGATGAAGTCAAACCATCGCTTTCTCAACAGCAGGCTTTGAGCAATGCTCCAGATCAAGCAGAGGGCAAATTCAAAGTCAATGCCATTTTGGATGAGGAGTAAAAAGGATTGAGCGAAGTTTATAAAAAACCAGCCAGCGAACTGGCTCACATGGTTCAAAACAAGGAAATAAGCTCGGTCGAGCTCACGAAGTTGTTTTTGGACAGATCAGAAAAACTAAACCCTCTAACAAACAGCTATTTGCAGATAACCCGTGAGAGTGCTTTAGAGCAGGCTGAAAACGCCGACCGGATGATTGCGAGTGGAGAGGCTCCTTCGGCTCTAACAGGGGTTCCTATAGCCGTAAAAGACAACCTCACAACAACCGATGCAATCACAACCGCCGGTAGCAAGATTTTAGAGAACTATTTGCCGCAGTATGACTCGACCGTGGTTTCCAAACTTAGAGCCGCTGGCATGCCAATTTTAGGCAAAACCAACTTAGACGAATTCGCCATGGGTTCATCCACTGAGTTCAGCGCCTACGGCCCAAGCAAAAACCCTTGGGACCTAGAGCGCATCCCTGGTGGTAGTGGTGGCGGATCTTCATCTGCTGTAAGTGGTTTTCTAGCGCCGATCGCCATTGGTTCTGACACCGGTGGCTCAATTCGCTTTCCTGCTGCAGTGACCGGAAGTGTTGGAGCGAAGCCAACTTATGGCGCTGTTTCAAGGTATGGACTTATTGCCTTGGCAAGTTCACTGGATCAGGTTGGTCCTGTTACTAACGATGTCACCGATGCAGCAATGCTGCAGGATGTGATTGCAGGGCATGACCCAATGGATTCCACATCTTTGACTGAGTCTCTGGGTCAGATGGCAGAGTTTGCTAAAAACAACGACGTCAAGGGATTGCGTATTGGTGTTATCAAGCAGTTGGCCAGTGATGGTTTCCACCCAGGAATCAAAGCACGTTTTGATGAATCAATTCAGTTGCTAACCGATGCGGGTGCGCAGATAGTTGAGGTTGACTGCCCAAGTTTTGAATATGCCGTAAGTGCTTATTATCTAATCCTCCCAGCGGAGGCATCCTCAAACCTTGCAAGGTTTGACTCGGTGAGGTTTGGCAAGCGCGTTCTGCCTGAGGGAAGCCCAACAATTGAGAGGGTTATGGCAGCCACCAGGGAGGCTGGATTTGGTCCTGAGGTGAAGCGCAGAATTATTTTGGGAACATATGCGCTATCGAGTGGTTATTACGATGCCTATTACGGTTCAGCTCAAAAGGTCAGAACGCTTATTCAGCGGGACTTTGAAAAGGCTTTTGCTGCTGCTGATGTGTTGATTTCACCAACTGCTCCAACCACCGCATTCAAATTTGGCGAAAAGCTCGATGATCCACTGGCAATGTATCTAAACGACATTGCCACTATCCCTGCAAACCTCGCTGGAATCCCAGGAATCAGTGTTCCTAACGGACTAGCGGAGAATGACATGCCTTCTGGATTGCAGATTCTGGCTCCAGCCATGAAAGACGGTTTGATGTATTCCGCCGCAGCGGGCATTGAAAAGCTTCACAACGATCAATGGGGTAAACGAATGATTGATTTCGCACCTGAGTTGGGGGTGAACTGATGGCCAAGGCTGAATTGATGGATTTTGATAAGGCAATCGAGAAATACGAGGTTGTTATTGGCCTTGAGGTGCACGTTGAGCTAAACACCAACACCAAGATGTTCTGCGGGTGTGCAAATGTTTTCGGCAACGAACCAAACACCAATGTCTGCCCAGTTTGTTTAGGTCTTCCTGGAGCGTTGCCAGTTGTCAACGGCAAAGCCGTTGAATCAAGTATTGCTATCGGTCTTGCATTGAATTGCTCAATTGCAGCCGATGGAAGATTCGCAAGAAAAAACTATTTCTATCCTGATTTGAGTAAAAACTTCCAGACCAGTCAGTATGACGAACCGATTGCCTATGAAGGTGATTTAGATGTTCCGGTAGCTAGTGGCAAGGTATTCACCGTAGGCATTGAAAGAGCACACATGGAAGAAGACGCCGGAAAGCTAACTCACGTTGGTGGTGCCGGACGTATTCAAGGGGCAGAACACTCTTTGGTTGATTTCAACAGGGCTGGTGTTCCACTAGTCGAGATTGTCACCAAGCCAATTTATGGCGCTGAGGCTGAAGCTCCCGAGCTAGCAAGTGCATATGTAAGGCAAATCCGTGAAATTGTGAGGGCCATGGATGTCAGTGATGCCCGCATGGAAAGAGGAAACGTTCGCTGTGATGCAAACGTTTCACTGCGCCCAAGGGGTCAGGAAAAACTTGGCACTAGGACTGAAACCAAAAACGTTAACTCTCTGCGAAGTGTTGAAAATGCGGTTCGCTATGAAATCCAGAGGCAAGCTCACATTTTGGAATCTGGTGGAAGCATTACTCAAGAGACACGTCACTGGCACGAGGACAAGAAATACACCTCTGCTGGAAGACCAAAAAGTGATGCTGATGATTACCGCTACTTCCCTGAGCCTGACCTAGTTCCAGTTCAACCAAGTGATGAGCTGATTGAAAAGATTCGCTCCTTGCTTCCTGAAAACCCAGCAAGCAGAAGAGTTAGGTTGCAATCAGAGTGGGGGATGGGTGATCTTGAATTCAGAGACATCGTTAATTCTGACCTGTTGGATGAGGTTGACCAGACAGTGTCCTTGGGAGCATCCCCGCAGGCAGCCAAGAAATGGTGGACTGGTGAAATAGCTCGCATTGCAAACGTTGAAGGCAAAGAGTTCACAGAGCTTGAAATCACTCCTAAAGATGTGGCTGAACTGGAAGAGATGATTCAGTCGGGAAAGCTCAATGACCGGTTGGCTCGTGAGGCTTTAGCTGGTGTTATTGCTGGTGAGGGAAACGTTTCTGAGGTGATGGCATCCAGGGGATTGGAAGTCGTCAGCGATGATGGAGCACTAACGGCTGCAGTTGATAAAGCGCTTGCTGAACAACCGGATGTTTTGGAAAAAATTAAGGCTGGCAAAGAACAGGCTGCTGGAGCAATTATTGGTGCTGTGATGAAAGAGATGCGCGGGCAAGCAGATGCTGCAAGAGTTCGCGAGTTGATTTTGGAAAGGGCGAAAGCCTAGAAAAAAACTTGGGGTGAGTAACGGGACTTGAACCCGCGGCCCCCTGGACCACAACCAGGTGCTCTACCAGCTGAGCTATACCCACCAAGATCTTCGTTGAATTAGGAAGACATCAAATTGTATCAGCTTGTAGTCGCTCCGCCACAGCTTTTGCCTCCTCGGGCTTTGCTCCGGGCTGTTCAACTAAGACAACCTCTCGGTAATAGCGAAGCTCAATGATTGATTCTTGGATATCAGTCAGCGCTCTGTGGTTTCCCTGCTTTTTGGGTTGATGTTGATAAACGCTTGGAAACCAGCGGCGAGAGAGCTCTTTCAGGCTTGAAACATCAATGTTTCTGTAGTGCAGAAAAGAATCTAATTCTGGAAGCTGACGATTGATAAACATGCGGTCGGTGCCAATTGAATTCCCGCATAAAGGAGCCGTCCTTGGCTCTTCAATGAACTTACTTATGTATTCGGTGACCTGTTTATCTGCCTCAGCAAGTGTTATGCCGCTATCTAATTCGGGCAGTAATCCACTTTTCTCATGCATCTTGGTGACAAACTCACCCATGTTTGCAAGTGCTTCTGGGCTTGGTTTGATTACCAATTGCAGACCGTCATCCAAAAGGTTTAGATCACTGTCGGTGACAATTACTGCAATTTCAACAATCTCATCTTTTTGAAGGTCCAACCCGGTCATTTCGCAGTCAACCCAGACCAAATTTGAGGGCATACCTATTCCTCCGAGTGTCTGGCTCGCTTGGTTGCTCGCTCGAGCTTGTTTTGCTCCCTGCGCTCAATCCGGATTTGTTTCCTGTCTGATCTTCCCTCAATCAACCAATAAAGCACCGGCACCAAAATCAAAGTCAGAATCGTTGAGGAGAACAATCCACCGATGACCACAACTGCCAAGGGCTGAGAGATGAATCCACTGCCGCCGGTTACTCCCAAAGCTAGCGGCGTGAGAGCAAAGATGGTTGCAAATGCGGTCATCAGAATAGGACGCAGTCTTTGTCGAGAACCGCTCATCATGGCATCTTGAACGCTTCTTCCCTGCAGTCGATACTGATTGATTAGGTCAATCAGGACAATTGCGTTTGTAACAACAATTCCAGTTAGCAACAAAAGACCAATCAAAGACGGTACCGCCAGGGCGATGTCTGTTATCAAAAGCATCACAAAAGCTCCGGTGGCTGCAAATGGAATGCTCACAAGCAGAATCAATGGCTGCACCAATGAACCGAAGGTCGCCACCAGAACTATGTAAATAATCGCGATGGCCGCCAATAAGGCCAAACCAAGTTGCTCAAAGCTTTCTGCCTGATCAGCTGCCAACCCACCAACAACGGCATCCGTTCCAGCGGGTATCTCCACTCCATCCAAAGCCTCTGTGATTTGCTCTGTGACAGCACCAAGATCATCAAAGTTTGAAGAGATTGAAACTGTGGCAGTTCTGTCTCCCAAGGCACTTGTGATGGTTGTTGGCTTCAAAACCTCTTCCACACTTGCAATAGTGCTGAGCCTGACTGGACCGGTGGCGGTTGGGATTTGGATTCTCTCAACTTCTTCGATGGTTTCGGGAATCTGTTGGTCTGCGACAAAGATGTCAACATCATCGCCCTCTAAATTCAAAGCTCCAATAGGTTGTGGACGCAGTTGGTTGCTGACAATGCCACTTACGGCAATTTCACTCAGGCCAATTTCGGCAGCAGCCTCGCGGTCAACCTCAACCTCCAGCACGCGCTCCGCAGCTGCAAGTGATGTCGTGATGTTGTCCACATAACTCAGCGGTCTCATTGCAGACACAACGTCATCTACTGTTGTTTGCAAATCCTCATCACTTCCGCTTGCGATTTCAATGTCGATGGTGTCACTTCCACCGAAGCCACCCCCACCTTCACTGATTGAAACATCGCCCAGATCGTCTCTGGAACCTGCTTCACGGGTGACCTCTGATCGAACCTCGTCGATGTCAGCCTCTTCTTCGACGGTGACTGTCAATCGAATTCCCTGAGCGCTTGCCCCAAAGGCAACACGGCCATCAACGGTTGAGCCAACCGAGGCCTGAACTATGTCCACTCCTTCGATGTCCAAAACCAATTCTTCTAAGTCTTTGGCGGCCGCATCTTGTTCTTCAAAACTTGCCTGACCAGCTAGTTCTTGATTCACAACAAACTGATCACTTCCTCCGTCATCCAAAAAGTCAGTTCTTAGCTGGGGGACCAGCGAAAATGTGTAGCCCAAAACCAGCAGTGATGCGGTCAAAGTGACCCAGGGGTGATCGGTGGTAGTTTTCAAAATTGGCACGTAGCCTTTTTGGAGGAAGCCTTTCTGCTCCTGAACCTCTTGCTGCTCTCTCTGGCGCTGTTCAAAACCATCTGGGTTTTCAGCCTGTGCTTTTTTGAGCTTTTTACTCATGCCCAAGAACCAGTAGGCAAGCACTGGGATGATTGTCAGCGATACCAGCAGTGAGGCCAAAAGCGCTAATGCAACCGTGAATGCGAATGGTCTAAACAGTTCTCCGACGATTCCACCAACCAAACCAATTGGCACAAACACAGCGGCGTTAGTAATGGTTGAGGAGGTGATTGCTCCAGCAACTTCTTTCACTGCTGTTTTGATGGCTTCTAGTTTTTGTTTTCCATAAGACAGGTGCCTGTTGATGTTTTCAATCACAACAATTGAGTCATCAACCACTCGACCAATGGCAATTGTTAGACCACCCAGGGTCAAAATGTTTAGCGAGAAATCCGCTACTGATAAACCAATAAAGGTAATCAAAACCGATGTTGGAATGGATACCGCGGTGATAATCGTTGATTTCACACTCAGCAAGAACACGAGGATTACCAAAACTGCAAAGCTGAGACCCAAGAGACCTTCAGTTGTCAGATCCTCAATTGATTTTTCAATGAAGGGCGCTTGGTCAAGGGTTGTGGTGACAGTCACCGGTTTGCTGAGACCCTCTTCAAGCTCTGCAATCAAATCTGTGACGCCATTGGAAACATCAACACTGTTTCCATCGGGAGTCTTGGTAATTGAAACTGCCAGCGATTCAGAGCCATTCACGCGCGAAATTGATGAAATTGGCGCATCTATTAAGGAAACATCTGCAACGTCACTGATCAGCACCACACCAGGTTGGCCTGAGTTTAGTAGTGGCAGTGCTTCGAAATCTTCAACGGTTTCAACTCTGGAACCGACCTCAACGGCGATTGTTCCCTCTTCGTCTTCAAGTGTTCCCGCTGGCAAAACCAAACCGTTTTGCTCTAAAGCGGTTGTAATGCTTTGCTGAGTAAGTCCAAAGCTTGCAAGTGCTTGTTGGTCGATATCCATTTCAATGCGCTTTTCCCGAGCGCCACTGATTGCAACATCTCTGACCCCATCGACCTGCCTAAACAAAGAGGGAGCTAGATCTTCTAATTCTTTGGCAATTGCTTCGTTATCACCATCATTGGCGCTGACTGCCAAGACAATAATCGGCACCTCATCAAAAGATCCCGCAATCACCTGCGGTGTGACATCTGCTGGAAGACTTCCCTCAATTGAATTCACTGAAGAAGAAAGCGCATCAGTTATCTCTTCGGTGGTTTTTCCAAATTCAAAAGTTGCAGTGATAACACTCAACCCTTGCGATGAGGTCGCACTGGTTGAGTCAATTCCCTCGAGGCTTGTGATGCTGGATTCCAAAACCTGCGATACCTGCTCATCCACAATCTCAGGTGAAGCACCTGGGTATGGGGTGACTACAGCTGCAGTTGGGAACTGGATGGATGGGATTAATTCTTGCTTCAGTGAAGATAGGGACAGTAGTCCCCCAACTGCAACTAAGAGGGTTAGTAAAGCTACGACGATTCTGTTTGCCAGAGATAAATTGGCGAGTTTAGACAAGTTTCCTCCTGGGGAATGCCCCTATAGTCTTGCACTGTTCAGTAAAGACAATACTCCGCTTTTGCTGTGTTTTTCTAT
>JAVLCC010000002.1:105728-141050 GCA_031580995.1 Microbacteriaceae bacterium | reverse complement strand
TCAAGTACTCTTATTGAACTAAATCGAAAAGGTCTAATTGAAAAAGCTGGAACAGTTCCTCTCCAAATTGCCCCACCCAATTAGGTGGATAGTAATCATGGTGGTGGGCTTCTTGCTGGTCATTGTTGGTATCTTAATTCTTCCAACTCCTGCCCCAGGTCTCTTGCTTATCTTTTTTGGTCTTTCGATTCTTGCTCTGGAAATCAAATGGGCAAGGGAATTGAATCAGCAGGGGATGCAGATTTTGGAGCGTATAGTCGCACTGCTGAAAAAGATCTTCAAACGCAAAGAGAAATAAACATTCTCTTCTAGGTTTGTTATATGAATCTTCAATGGAAGCACGCAACTTGGACTAACCCACCAGAAAATGTAATCGAAGCTGGTGATGAGTTATGGGTGAGCGCAAAACCAGAGAGTGATTATTGGAATCGAACCAGTTATGGCTTTATCCATGATTCAGGACACGGTCTAATCTCTGAGCTGAAGCCAAACGCTGCCATGGAGCTCGAATTTTTTCTAGATTTCGATCAACAGTTTGATCAAGCAGGATTGCTACTTTTTGCAGATAACGAGCACTGGATCAAAGCAGGAGTCGAGTTTTCTGACAATCAGCCACAAGCGGGTGCTGTTGTCACTAATGGATTTTCAGACTGGTCAGTTTCACCTGTTGCAGACTGGGCAAACTCTTGGGTCAGGGTTCGGCTCAGTCGGACAGAGAGTGCTGTGACCATCCGGGCGGGGGTTGGAGAGCTGAGACTGATTAGAGTAGCTCCTATTGACCCAGAACTGAAATGGTACTGCGGACCGATGCTTTGCTCACCAACCAGATCCGGGCTCACGGTGAGGTTTCGAAATTGGCACTTGCTGGAAGCCGATGGTTCCCTGCATTAAAAAAGCCGGGCATAAAGCCCGGCTTTTCTAAAGTTCCTATTCAGTTATTTTGAATGGAAGCAAGACTCGGTCAATTCCATGAGCAATCTGCTTGTTCCCGGAATTGATATCCACCTGGTCGAGAAATACTCGAGGATTATTCAATCCTGTGTCTTTGTCCACCAACTCAATTGAGTTGTCAACAACATTGACAAGCGTGGACTGACCCTCAGCGGTTGTTAGTGCAGCACCTCCACTTGCAAGAGCAGAGGCGGAGTCAATTCCTGGTCCAACAACGACGTGATAGAGAATTATTTGCTCAACAGTGTCGATGCCAAGACCGGCGATGTCATCGAAAACGCTTGACTCTAGTGATCGCACACTGCCCTTCAGATTAATTACCACCCTTCGAAATGAGCGGTCATCTGGGATGAAGGCGGTTAGCTCGGTTGAACCATCAGCCAACACCGACACTGGAGAGTTTGGCTTCGCTGCCAAAACGGCGTTTACTGCCGCGGTCAAAATGTCGTGGTCATCCCAGTTGTGGTCGAATTCCTGGTTGCTTAAGTCTAATACCTCAGCCAGTGAGGTGTCATCGTGCTCATCTGCGTTTGCACCCACAATGCTTGTTGCCGCCAATGCAGTTGCAGCAACAGCACCAATGGCTGCTGTGATTTTTAGCTTCATGTGTCCCTTTCTGTTCCGGATTATCCGAAATGGTTTACCTCCGAGAAAACCCTCCTTTCAAGGTCACATTCCAAAACCATGTTTATTTTCAGTGAACTGTCAGAATTTGCCTATTAAGCCTGAAAAGCTGCCTCTAAATAACACACATGGTTCCGAACAGGGCATAGTCTGGCTCTACAGAGTGATTTTTAGGAGGCCAGGATGGCCAAGACCAGAACAATTGAAGAACAGATATCAAGACTAAGAGGCTATAACGTCATAGCTGGATTCCTGCACTTGATTCAGGCAGCGGGGCTTAGTTTCGTGCTCACTCTATTGGACAATCAGATTCTCTATCCAGTAACCATTGATTACCCGCAGGGTCCTCCGGGTGTTCCAATTCCCCCAGAGCGGGTCGAATTGTTTGAGATAAACATTGGTGCAGGAGTCATTGGCTTTTTGTTGCTTTCAGCCCTCTTTCACTTCCTAATTTCCTCACCGATGTTTTTTGGTCGCTACGGCAATGGCCTGAAGCAAAACCGCAACTACTTCCGCTGGGTTGAGTATTCACTTTCATCATCAGTGATGATCTGGCTGATTGCTCAGCTAACCGGAGTTAGCGACTTTGCTGGTTTAGTTGGAATCTTTGCCGTGAACGCCTCGATGATCTTCTTTGGTGCACTTCAGGAGAAATACGAGCAGCCCGGAAATGGGCAGGGTTTGCCGTTTATTTTTGGAAGCATGACCGGGATTGTTCCCTGGGTAATTATTCTCCTTTTCACAATCCAGCCCGGAAGCGCCTCCGAGGCGGAAGTTCCAGGATTTGTTTATGGAATCATCGTGGCGTTGTTTATCTTTTTCAACACCTTTGCTTTCAACCAAGCTTTCCAATACAAGCGAATTGGTCCTTGGAAGAACTACCTATTTGGTGAGGCAACCTATATCACCTTGAGTTTGGTTGCTAAGTCTGTGCTTGCCTGGCAGGTATTCTCGGGCGCAGTAATACCTGCGATTGTCGATTAGAGCGGAGAATAGGGGATTCGAACCCCTGAGGGCGTAAACCCAACACGCTTTCCAAGCGTGCGCCATAGGCCACTAGGCGAATTCTCCAACTGTGGCAGTCTACAACAGAGTTAGCTATCAAACCCCGGACGTATTCCTTTATCCCAATCAGCTCTGCTGTTTCCCTCTGCTGGGTAAAAGTCATTCTCTTTCAAAAGCTTCGCCAGGTGCATCAGATTCCAAGACATAAAGGTTGTGTTTCTGTTGGTGAAGTCATTTTCAGGTCCACCGCTTCCTTCATCTAAATAACTCAGTCCTGGACCAATAGCTCCCAACCATCCAGCATCCGCCTGCGGAGGGATTGTGTAGCCGATGTGTTGCAGGCCATAAAGCAATCCCATTGCTCCGTGCTTGGCACCGTCTTCGTTACCACTTAGCAAAGCACCTGCGACCTTGCCATAAAAACTGTATTGACCTTTTTCGTTGAGCAGCCCACTCATGGCATAAAGCCTCTCGGCAACAATCCGGGTGACACTGCTAACCTCACCCAACCAGATGGGGCTTGCTAAAACCAAGATGTCAGCCTTTTGAACTTTTTTCCATAACTCTGGCCATCCATCAGAGTCATAACCGTGCTCGGTCATATCAGGTGCTACACCTGGAGCAATTCCAAGATCGACAGCTCTAACCGATTCGACTGTTGCACCTTGAGACTCCATGACTCTGGTGGAGAGATCAATCAGTCCCTGGGTGTGAGAAAGCTCGGGAGATTTCTTTAGCGTTCCGTTTATAAATAACGCGTTTATGTTTTCAAAGGTCATGACCTGACCCTAACTTGCCAAGACTCCGAATCAAATCATGCAATCAATTGTTTAGCTTTGCTTCTTTGGGTTTTCAATGAGATTTAGGCGGGCGTAGTCTTTATAAATGAATTCAAAAGAAGTTAGCTTTGAAGGTTTTGACGGGTCTTTATTATCGGCAAGACTAGACCTTCCGGATGGGAAACCAAGAGCCTATGCTCTGTTTGCGCATTGCTTCACTTGCTCCAAAGACATTCCTGCAGCCAGGAGGCTTTCATCCAGTCTGGCAAGCGAGCAAATAGCTGTGATGAGTTTTGATTTCACGGGTCTTGGTCACTCTGAGGGAGAGTTTGCGAATACGAACTTTCACTCAAACGTTCAGGATTTGGAAAAAGCGGCTGAGTTTTTATCTGAAAACTACGAGGCTCCGCAGATTTTGATTGGGCACTCACTTGGTGGGGCGGCAGCGTTATTGGCAGGCTCAAGGATTGATTCGCTAAGGGCAGTGGTAACAATCGCTGCACCCAGCGAACCAAGCCATGTTTCCAATTTGCTTAGTGGTTCGATTGAAGAGCTAAATGAAAAAGGATTTGCGGATGTTGAAATCGCAGGCAGGACATTCAGCATCAAAAGCCAGTTTTTAGAGGATATAAATAAAGCAAATTTAACTGAAGCTACCGGCAACCTAAAAGCCGCGCTTTTGGTTTTACACTCACCGATTGACAACATCGTCTCCGTTGACAATGCAGCTGAGATATTCATGCGAGCGAAGCATCCAAAGAGCTTTGTGTCTTTGGATGATGCAGATCATCTTTTGAGAAACCCCAAGCACTCTGAATATGCAGCCACAGTGATTACTGGCTGGTTGCAGAAATACCTTGACCCAATAGATAAAAAAATCTCCTCTAAAGCCCCTGATGGTGCCGTTACCGTTAGCGAGGTTTCTGCAGATGGGTTCAAACAAGATGTCTTAATTGGCTCGCATCACTTGATTGCAGATGAACCTGAAGACATTGGAGGGACCGATGCAGGTCCAACTCCTTATCAGTATGTGGCTGCAGGCTTAGGTGCCTGCACCTCAATGACCATTCGTTTATATGCAAGGAGAAAAGAGATTCCGCTGATAAGCGTTTCGGTTGAGGTGTTGCATGAAAAACGCCATGCGGAGCAGGATGCTGAGAAACCTGGAACGCATGATCTTTTCATTAGAAAGATTAAGTTCACCGGAGATATCACTGCTGAACAGCAAGAAAGCATGTTGAAAATTGCTGATAAGTGCCCAGTTCACAGAACTTTAGAGGGTGAAATCCATATAGAGACATTGGTTGTGGAATAAATAATTATTAGTCGTCCAAGACAATTAGAATGTGTTGAGGCTTCCCGGGTGGCGCCATCTTGGCTAACTCCCCCAGGATCGAAAGATAGCAAGGGTAACTGAGCTCTGGCGGGTACCCGGGGAGTCCACAATTCAACTGCCAAGTAAATGGTTAGGCTTATTTGATGTCCAGCGCTTTATATCGTCGCTACCGACCACAGAACTTTGATGAGCTCATTGGTCAATCACAGGTGACTGATCCGCTGAAGGCCGCCCTTACTGCAGACCGTGTGAATCACGCGTATTTGTTTAGTGGTCCAAGGGGTTGTGGAAAAACAACCTCAGCCAGGATTTTGGCAAGGTGTCTGAATTGTCATCAGGGGCCAACCGCTAACCCCTGTGGGGAATGCGAATCCTGCATCGAATTAGGTCGTGGCGGCAATGGCTCACTAGATGTTGTTGAAATCGATGCCGCCAGTCACAACGGTGTTGATGATGCGAGGGATCTTCGTGAACGGGCTATTTTTGCTCCAGCCAGAGATCGCTACAAAATCTTTATCCTCGATGAGGCGCACATGGTCACTCCGCAGGGTTTCAATGCCCTGCTAAAAATCGTCGAAGAACCACCAGAGCATGTGAAGTTTATTTTTGCCACCACTGAGCCTGACAAGGTGATCAGCACCATTCGCTCAAGAACCCATCACTATCCATTCAGACTTGTTGCCACAGCAGAAATGCTTGGATACCTGGAACAGGTTTTGGAAAGCGAGGGGGTCACTGTTGAAGAGGGTGTATTGCCACTGGTTATTAGAGCCGGCGGGGGTTCTGTCAGAGATACCCTCTCGCTTTTGGATCAGTTGGTTGCTGGAAGTGAAAATAACACCGTTGCCTATGAGCGAGCGGTTGGCCTTTTGGGCTTCACTCACGAGAGTTTATTATCTGAAATTATTGATGCCTTCGCATCAAACGACGGAGCTAAGGCCTTTGATGCAATCGACAGAGTGATTCAAACGGGTCAGGACGCCAGAAGATTTTTGGATGATCTATTAGAGCGCCTGCGGGATCTAATTATTGCCATGAACCTGGGTGATCAAGCAGATAGGGTGCTTCGCGGAATGGCACCCGAGCAATTAGAGAGAATAAGCATCCAGGCTTCCAAGTTCGGGGAGGCTCAGCTAGCCAAAATAGCTGAAACCGTGAACCAGTCACTGCAGGAGTTTTCAGGTGCAACATCACCAAGGCTTCACCTAGAACTTTTATGCGCAAAGGTTTTGGTCAGTGGCAACAGTGATTCACAAAAATCACCAGCTCCGCAGGTTCAGCAACCTCCACAGCCTTCACAGTCTGCTCCTGCTGCCGAACCAGCAGAGCCAAAGCCCGCCGAGAAAAAACCTGAAGCCAATAAGCCACCAAAGCAGTCAAAGGTGAATGAGCAAGACCCGGCTGCTTATTCTGCTCAGGATTTCAAAAACAACTGGGATGAAGTTTTAGAAAGACTAGCCAAAGCATCTCGCTCTGCATGGGCGGTAGCTTTCACAACGAAAGTTGTTGATTACAAAGACGGTGTGCTGACACTTTTGTTTCAGTCAAATAATGACGTTGAGAATTTCAAGAAGGCGGGAAACGCTGCAGAGCTATTGCGTCAGCAGATATTTGAACTTATGGGAGTAAGGGTTAAATACAAGGCAAGAATTGCTGATCAGGTGGCAACTGAGCCAGAAACCAAATCAGCTCCAAAGCAAAACTCAGGAGATAATTCCGCTGCGGAACCAGAAGTTCCAGCAGCTGAATCTCACCCACCCGAAACCGAAGAAGCTGCGCCTGAGGTAGCAGAGCCTGAAGCTGAAGCAACTGAGCCCGAGCCCGAACCAGAGCCAGAATCCGAATCCAAGAAGGTGCCTGAGGCCGAGGAGCAACCGAAACAAGAGAAACCTTCGGCAAAATCTGATGCGGAAACGGAAACCCAAGAAAAGCAGGGCGAGAGTGTTTTGAGAGATGTTCTCGGAGCAAAACCACTGGATAAGGATTAATTAGGTGTACGACGGCGTGATTCAAGACCTCATCGATGAGCTGGGAAGACTTCCAGGTGTCGGACCTAAATCAGCTCAAAGGATCGCCTTTCACCTTTTGGAAATTGAGGAAGACCAAGCCAGCAAACTTGCTGAGGTTCTGAGAGAGGTTCGCTCAAAAGTTAGCTTCTGTGAAGAATGCGGAAACATCAGCGAAGAAGAGCGTTGCAATTTTTGTGTGAACCCAGCAAGAGATCAGAACACAATCTGTGTTGTTGAGGAGAGCAAAGATGTGCAGGCGATAGAGCGCACCAAAGAATTCCGAGGTCGCTATCACGTCTTAGGAGGAGCCATTTCTCCAATAGCTGGAATTGGACCAGATCAGCTCAGAGTCAAATCTTTGATGACCCGACTCTCTGATTCAACCGTGAAAGAAATCATCATCGCAACCAACCCAAACCTCGAAGGAGAGGCCACCGCCACCTACCTAACACGCATGCTCTCGGGAATGGATATTGAGGTGTTCAAGCTAGCCAGCGGATTGCCAGTTGGTGGAGATTTGGAATATGCGGATGAAGTAACACTCGGTAGAGCCTTTGAAGGAAAGCGCCGGGTGAACTAGACTTTGCTTTTGTCCTAAACAGGGGAGTCAATTGCCACTCATCGTCCAAAAATTTGGCGGTTCCAGTGTTTCTGATGCCGAGAAAATCAAGCACGTGGCTCGTCGGGTAATTGATTCAACTAACGAAGGTAATCAAGTCTGCGTGGTTGTAAGTGCCATGGGTGACACCACCGATGAGCTCATTGATTTAGCAAACAGTGTTACTGATGGCCCAAAAGGCAGAGAAATGGACATTTTGCTTTCTGCGGGTGAGCGAATCTCAATGTCCTTGCTAGCTTTGGCAATCAACGACATGGGTGGAAAAGCAAAAAGCTTTACTGGCTTTCAAGCTGGTATTTCAACAGACTCCCGTCACGGTGAGGCAAGAATCAGCCAGATTGACCCTGATCGCATCAAACATGCCTTGGATGATGGAGAGATTGCCATCATCGCTGGATTCCAAGGATTTGATGCCAATGTGAAAGATGTGACCACATTGGGTCGAGGCGGGTCTGATACCACCGCCGTTGCAATGGCAGCAGCACTGGGAGCTGAATTATGTGAGATTTACACTGATGTTGACGGTGTTTACACCGCTGACCCAAGAGTCGTTCCCAGAGCCCATAGAGTTTTTGAAATCGATATTGACTCGATGTTGGAGCTTGCTTCTTCGGGTGCAAAGATTTTGCACACCAGAGCGGTGGAGTTTGCAAGAAGGCATCAGGTTGATTTGCAAGTTAGATCGACTTTTAGCCAAGACCCCGGCACCTACGTATATGCAAAGAAAAGAGATGACATGGAAGAGCCAATTGTTTCAGGTGTGGCAACCGATGACACTCAGTCAAAGATCACCGTTATCGGTGTCCCTGACATTCCCGGCAAAGCTGGTGAGATTTTTAGCGTAGTCAGCGAGGCGGGTGCGAACATCGACATGATCGTGCAGAACGTCTCCACCACTGAAGATCACCTCAGTGATATTTCTTTCACCCTCCCTCACAGTGATCGAGCCAAGGTGGTGCAGGCGCTGAAGGACCAGCAGGGAGAGTTGGGCTTTGTGCAGGTGACCTACGATGATGACATTGGAAAGCTAAGCGTTGTTGGAGCTGGAATGAAAACCCACCCGGGAGTTTCAGCAAAACTATTTAGGGCATTAGCTAGAGCGAATGTGAACATCGAAATGATTTCAACCTCAGAGATTCGAATCTCTGTTGTCACAAGAGCAAATCAGCTAAAAGAAGCAACCAGAATTGTTCACTCAGCTTTCGAGCTTGATGCCGAACAAACTGCAATCGTTTACTCGGGAACTGGCCGATGAGGCCTAATCTCGCACTAGTTGGAGCAACCGGTGCTGTTGGAACGGTGATGATTGACATCATCAACAACAGAGAAAACATCTGGGGGGAGATTCGCCTAATTGCTTCTTCCCGATCTGCAGGAAAGCAAATAACCGTTCACGGTGAACAAGTGACTGTTGTGGAGTTGACCCCCGAGGCTTTTGATGGAATCGACATTGCAATGTTTGATGTTCCTGATGACGTTAGTGAATTCTGGGCACCAATTGCAGCAGAGCGTGGAGCTGTTGCGATTGATAACTCAGGTGCATTTCGCATGAACTCAGAGGTTCCGCTAGTTGTCCCAGAGGTGAATCCAGAAATGGCCAAGCAACGTCCTCTTGGCATTATCTCTAACCCCAACTGCACAACCATGACCATGATGGCCGCCCTTGGAGCACTTCATCGCAAATGGAAACTCAGTGAACTAGTGGTAGCCAGCTACCAAGCCGTTAGCGGTGCTGGAACAGAGGGGATAACACAGCTGGAAAAAGAAACCAAAGCTGTTGCTCAAGCCGATACCCCTGGAATGAAAGCTGGTGAGGTGAGAGACGCTATTGCCAAAGCCGGTATTGACAGCTCACCATGGCCTGCACCAATTGCTTTGAATGTGATTCCAGTTGCGGGTTCACCCAGAGATGGCGGTCACACATCCGAAGAACTAAAAGTTAGAAATGAATCAAGAAAGATTTTAGGGATTGATGACCTGAAGGTTTCTGCAACTTGTGTGAGAGTTCCGGTTCAGGTTTCTCACTCCCTTGCCGTGCATGCAAAATTTGAAAACAAACTAACCGCCGATGAGGTCAGAACTGAATTGGAAAAACAACCAACGGTGGTTGTTCAAGATGATTTGGCCAACGGTATTTTCCCAACTCCTGCGGAGGTAGCGGGGGAGGATCCAACCTATGTTGGAAGGATTCGACAGAGTTTAGATTTTGATAAGTCGATTGAGATGTTCGTTGTTGGTGACAACCTTCGCAAGGGTGCAGCTTTGAACACCTATGAAATTGCTGAGCTGGTTGCTCAGGAATTCAATTAGTAAATCTCGATGACTGTTGCCTCGGGTGGACAGAAAAGCCTAAAGGGCGCATAGACGCTTGTCCCCAAGCCTGCACTGACGTGCAACTCAACCGCCTGGCCATCAAAAACCCAAGAGGACTGACCTCTGGCATATTCAACTGGCAAATCACAGTTGGTGGTCAGAGCTTTGCCGTTTGGTAGGCAGACCTGACCTCCATGGGTGTGACCGGCCAGCACCAGTTCAGACCCTTGCAAGGCTAATTCTTGGATTGCTCGGTGATAGGGAGCGTGAACCACTCCAATAACCAGATCAGCCTCTGAGTCATCAATGCTTTTTTGTAACTTTCTGGGATTATCAAATTGCTCATGCGGATCATCAAGGCCGATTAGGCGAACTTTGCTTCCGTTGATTTCGAAAATCTGTGAATTGTTGTTTAGGTCTGACCAGCTTGAGAGCAAAGTTGCCAGTTTTTCACTGTCCAGCTTCGGACTGCTTTTTTTGCCGGATGGTTTCAAAAGATAACCGAGTGGGTTTTTAAAAACAGGTCCGCGGTAATCATTTCCACCAAAGACAAACCCACCGGGTGATTTCAAAAGTTCGCTGAGTGCATCTGCTGTGTGCTGTTCTTGGTTCACCCCTCCCAGGTTGTCGCCGGTATTAATGATTAAGTCTGGTTTTAGGTTTGCAAGTTTTTTTAGAAACCTAACTTTTTTTCTTTGCCCTTTTCGATAGTGAAGATCAGAGATATGAAGAATTTTGAAAGGTGTCGCCACGCCCAAGTTGACTCTTAGGGTTCGAATTTGGAAGTTCCGTCTTCCAATAACAACCGCATAGCTAAAAAGGGCAATTGGGGCTGCCAGGAAGGCTAGGGCTGTGTACATCGATTAGCAGTTCGGAATCAGCACAATGGCACTGTTTTCTTGAACTAAGGTTCCAACTTCGGGGTCAGTTCCCCAAGCAACACCTGGAGGTAGCTCTGGATTGCACTTGTTATAGAGGAAGCCTTGCGAGGCTTGCGGAGAACTTACAGCAAAACCTAGGTTTTCAAGTGTCGACTGCGCTTGGGCAAGCTCCGCTCCTGCTACCGAGGGAACCTCAATTAGCCCACCGCCAGAGACGAAGATTTCAATCATTGTTCCCCTGGGGACTTCCTCATCAACGAACGGGAGGGTTTCCGCCACCGCACCTTCGGGTCTGTTGGAGCCAATGGGCTCCTCCACAATCTTCGCGTTTAGATCCAAAAGCTCAATTTGTTCTGCCGCCATCAGCGGATCCATTCCTGCAACATCTGGAACCTGAACTTGCAGAGCTTCCAAATATCTGGGGTTTGCCCTTGGGAAGGATTCCCCTCCATAAACATCATTCACATCAGTCATCACGGTTCGCCAAATATCGTGCCTAAGCGTTGAAACAGCTCTACCGTCCACACTCTTTCCACGCTGGGGAATCAATCCCTTCACGTTTCCAACCCAAACAGCTGTTGCAACCTCGGATGAATAACCAACCATCCAGGTGTGGATGGAGTCATCGGTGGTTCCTGTCTTTCCAGCAAGTGGGATTCCTTGACCGGTGTTTGATGCAATTGCGGTTCCACCTGAAACAACTTGCTGCATGGCATAGGCAAGTGCTGCTGCAACATCGGGGGTGACTGATTGCGAACAGCGTGACTGCGGAACATCGAGTTGTTCCCCGGTTCTTCTTTTGGTGACGCTGTCAATTGCAATTGGGGAGCAGTAGGTGCCGTCATTGGCAATTGCTGCAAAAGCACTTGCCATAGTCAGTGGGGCGATTTCATTGACTCCCAAAATAGAAGACGGCACAAAACTCAGCTCATTGCCATCTGCCCTGTGAACTCCAAAATCAACTGCCGTGTCTCGAATATCGCAAAGATCTAACTGGCTTGCCATGTCAGCAAAAGCTGTGTTTTGACTTGTCCTGGTTGCTTGCAAAACACTCAGGTCCTCAACCGTCTCGCCACTGTTCCCTGGTTCCCAAGTTCCAACCAAACCACCACAGCGGGCAGTAAATTCGTTTGCCACATCCCACTCTTTTTCACGACCATCTACGTGATCACCCAAAGTGAATCCTGAATTGAGCCAATCTGCCAAAACAAAAACCTTGTAGGTACTTCCAGGTTGAAATCCACTGGACCCACCGTATTCTCTGTCGGTGTTGTAGTTCACAGAAGTTCTCCCGGGACCTGGGTTATCGCTTTGATCAAAAACTCTGTTTTGGGCCATCGTGATTATTCGACCAGTTCCAGCTTCAACGGAAACAGCAGAGCTACCAAACTCCCATTCGTTATCCCCTGGCAGGTAATCATTGACAGCCTCGTGAGCTGTTTGCTGCAGATCTAAATCCAAGGTTGTGTAAATCTCAAGCCCACCTCTTCGAAGTAATTCCTCGCGGTCTTCGCGGTCAACTCCGAATTCAGGTGAATTTCTGATTGTCCAGACTGTGTAATCACAGAAATAGGCTGTTGTTTGATCCGCCTCACAACCTGTTTTTGTGTCACTAATGCGGGTCTGAATAGGTGATGCTTTATAAGTCTCTGCCTGTTGCTGAGTTATGAATCCCTCATCCGCCATGTTTTGAATGACGTAGTTTCGTCGACCAATTCCGCGATCAAAGTTTGCAGACTCGTCGGGTTTGTAATCATTTGGTGATTTCAACATTCCAGCAAGATAGGCAGCTTGTGGAACATTTAGGTTTTTGGCTGAAGTGCCAAAGTAATACTGACTTGCAGTTTCAACACCATTTATTTGGTTTCCAAAAAATGCGAGGTTCAAATAACCGGCAAGAATTTGTTTTTTAGAGACCTCTTTTTCCAAAGCTATCGCGAGACGTATCTCTCGAAGTTTGCGCTCAACCGTGACTTCGGTGGCGGCCCTAATCGCATCTTCATCCCCAGATTGGTTAGCGGCTTCAACCAGTGAGTTTTTTACATACTGCATTGTTATCGTGCTGGCACCCGGCCCCTCACCAAAAGTCGCGAGGTTTGTGAGTGTCGCCCTGACCAAACTGACCATGTCCACGCCAGCATGTTCATAAAACCTGGGGTCCTCAGTTGCCAAAACCGCATCGATGATGTTTGGAGAGATCTCTTCGTATGGAACCTCTACTCGGTTCTCGTGATAGAAACTTGCAAGTTCTACGGGCCTGCCATCTCTTTGGGCATAAATCGTGCTTGCTTCGCTTGTGTTGACTGGTCGGATATAAGCCGGAAGCCCTTCAAACATGGATATGCCAGTAGTTGTCAGCACTCCACCCACTGCCACAGCGGGTGCAGCTATCGCAACTGCCAGCACTCCCGCAGTGACACTAAGGAACATAAACTTAAGCACTGAGAGTATTGGCGGAGTTTCTTTCTTCGCAGCCATAGACTCTAGGATAACTGGTCAAAACCTAAAGGGAGCTGAAAACATGGTCATATGGGAGTACATCACAACCCCACTACTTCTTCACAAAGAAAGTGAAATCCTAAACACCTGGGGTGCGAAGGGCTATGAATTAGTGAGCATCACCACTGGTCCGCAGGGTGGATTGATTGCTTTTATGAAAAGACCAAAGGAATAACCCTTGCAGTTTGAGCAAAAGATTACTGAATTAGGTCTCACACTTCCAAACGTTGCCGCCCCAGCTGGCTCCTATTTGCCAGCATTGACATCGGGCAATTTGGTTTTTACCGCAGGTCAGCTTCCAATTGTTGAGGGAAAGCTGGTTGCCACTGGAAAAGTCGGGAGCGAGATAACCCTGGAAGAAGCTACCGAGTTAGCAAGGAAGTGCATTTTGAATGGCCTTGCTGCAGTCAAAAACGAGATTGGCGATCTAGATCGAATCAAGCGAATTGTGAAAATAGTGGGCTTTGTTTCCTCAGACCCAAGCTTCACTCAGCAACCGCAGGTGATTAATGGTGCGAGTGATTTACTCGGTGAAATATTTGGCGAGGTTGGACGCCACGCCCGCAGTGCTGTGGGCGTGGCGGTTTTACCTCTAGACGCTCCGGTGGAGATTGAGCTAATCGTGGAGTTTGATTAGTCCTCGCTTGGAGCGGCGGTCATCTTTCCGCTGATTGAATCCATAACTGAGGTATCAGCAAGAGTTGTGACATCTCCCACTGGCCTATCCTCAGCCACGTCTTTCAGCAATCGACGCATGATTTTTCCACTTCGGGTTTTTGGAAGTTCATTCACCACAAAGATCTGACGTGGCTTGGCAATCGGTCCGATTTCCTTGGCAACGTGTTCACGAAGCTCTTTGGAAACATCCACCTCGTTCATGGTCTTCTCAGCCTGGCTTCGCTTCATGATGCAAAAAGCAACAACTGCCTGACCTGTGGTTTCATCAGAAGCACCAACAACAGCTGCCTCGGCAACGTATGGGTGGGCAACCAGACTGGATTCAATCTCTGTTGTTGAAAGCCTGTGGCCAGAGACGTTCATGACATCATCAACTCTTCCCAACAGCCAGATGTCTCCGTCATCGTCATATTTCGCCCCATCTCCGGCGAAATAGGTTCCCTCAAAGCGTGACCAATAGGTTTCTTTGAATCTTTCGGGGTCTCCCCAGATGCCTCTGAGCATTGATGGCCATGGTTCGGTCACCGCAAGGTAGCCTCCGTGGCCTGGCCCGACATGTTTTCCCTCATCATCCAAAACCTTGGCATCAATTCCAGGGAGTGGAACTTGAGCACTACCTGGTTTTGCATCTGTCACTCCAGGAAGTGGGCTGATCATGATGGCACCTGTTTCGGTTTGCCACCAGGTGTCCACAATTGGAGCCAAATCGTTTCCGATTACCTCTCGATACCACATCCAGGCCTCTGGGTTAATTGGCTCACCAACAGAACCCAAAACCCTGATTGAAGATAGGTCATAGTGCTGCACAACTTCGCGACCCATTTTCATAAAGGATCTAATTGCAGTTGGAGCGGTATACAAAATTGACACGTTGTATTTGGCGGCAATGTCCCACCATCTTCCCCAGTCTGGAGTGTCGGGGGTGCCTTCATAAATCACCTGTGTTGCCGCATTGGCAAGTGGTCCATAGGCAACATAGCTGTGTCCGGTGATCCAACCAACATCAGCTGTGCACCAATAAACATCTGTTTTGTCGTGCAGGTCGAAAACGTTTTTGTGGGTATAGCTTGCCTGTGTTAGATATCCACCAGAGGTGTGCAGGATTCCCTTTGGCTTTCCAGTTGTGCCACTGGTGTAGAGAATAAATAGCGGCTGCTCTGCTGGGAAAGCCTGAGCCACGTGCTCGGTTTCCACGGTGGCCATCATCTCGTGCCACCAAACATCTATGCTTTCATCCCAAGCAACCTCTTGCTTGGTTCTCTCTACTACCAGCACCTTTGAAACGGATGGGCACTTGCCATCGGCTAATGCTCCATCAACATTTGGTTTTAGAGCACTCGCTTTGCCTTTTCGATATCCACCATCAGCGGTGATAATCACCTTCGCTTCGGCATCCTGAATTCTCTGCGCAAGACTGTCAGCGCTGAATCCACCAAAGACCACCGAGTGAACAGCACCAATGCGGGCAACCGCCTGCATCGCAATCACTGCCTCGGCAATCATCGGCATATAAATTGCCACACGATCTCCTGGCTTTACTCCAAGCTTGATCAAAACATTGGCAGCCTTTTTTACCTCGTCCAAAAGCTGTTGGTAGGTGTAAACAGCTGTGTCTCCTGGCTCGCCTTCGAAAAATAGAGCCACTCTTTTTCCGAGATCATTTTCTACGTGGCGGTCCAAGCAGTTATAGCTGACGTTTAGTTCACCGTCGTGGAACCAACGAGCAAAGGGGGCATTTGACCAGTCGAGGATTTCTGTGAAGGGTTTATGCCAGTGAAGTTTATTTGCCTGCTCAGCCCAAAAAGCCAAGCGGTCCGACTCAGCCTTTTCGTAGAGTTCTGGCTTTGCAATTGCGGTCGCCGCAAACTCAGCACTTGGCGGAAAGTGTCGGGTTTCTGTTGATAAATTTGCGATCTCGTGATCGTTTGACATCGTTGTCCTCCAGTCGACTTTGACTTTTTTATCTTGCCACAAAACTTAATTCTTGGAATGTGGTGATATCAGATTGTTTTCATTTGGATTTGGTTTAGTATTTCTGGTGTCGGTTCGCCGACCGAGGGCCCAGTTCCCCCCAATCGGGCCCTCCTGGCGGCAGGTTTCCCCCCATTCCTGCCGCCTCTTATTTTTTCCACAGATTGCTATAAACCCCCCAATATGGGGACTTTTCTCTACAGCATTGAGCTATGAAGCTTGTCCAGCCGTTGCGTCAACTCCTAGAGATCTCTGGTGTTAGTGATGTTTTATTAATCGGAGCCAATAACACCCATATCTTTGATGGCAGTTGGCAATCTGTCGCCAATCCCTTCAGGACTGCTGAAAAATTAAGAGAGCAAATTTTGGGATTGGTGATTGAAAGTGGTGAACGTTGGGACATAGCTAAGCCATATGTTGATTTCAGCTTTGGAAATTATCGCTTTCACGCCCTAATGGCTGGTGCTGTTGCTTCTGAGGATCAATTATCTATTCGAGTTCATCGCAAGCTAGATGCGTTTGAACTCGATCCAAAACTGAGACTGATTGCAGAATCTAACGACAGCTTTCTAATCAGTGGGGTTACTGGTTCGGGAAAGACAACTCTTTTATCCGAAATGCTCAAAGTTAACCCAGGGCGCACTGTGTTGGTTGAGCAAACCCCTGAAATTGAACTTGGTCCGCCATCGGTGACTCTCAGATCCCGAAGAGCAAACATTGAAGGTGCTGGGGAGTTGACTCTCAGTGAGCTTTTAGATCAAGCCCTAAGAATGCGACCGGATCGAATAGCAATTGGTGAAATTAGGGGTAGAGAAATCGTCTCCTTATTGATTGCGATCAATAACGGCCATAAAGGTGCTGCAGCAACTGTCCATGCGGCATCACCCGCATCGGTTAGAGCCAGACTAAAAACCCTGGGTCTGATTGCAGGTGTCAAAGAAGAGCTTGTGATGGATTTATCTAAGGGGCTTGATTGGCTAATTCATGTTGAAAAAACCAAGCTGCAGGGAATTTACAGGTGGGCTGATCTTTGAGCGTTGACCTATTGATTTCAGGAATTAGAGCGGGGTTGTCGCCCGCTCAGGCACTAGAAATTGAGCGAAGCTCAATTGAGCAATTGCCAGCCCAAGACAGAAAAGAGTTTTGGGAGTTGTGGGAATTGGCGATAAAGGTCGGATCCCCGGTAGCCGAGGCTTTGCAGATGATGCAGGTTTCCATGGAACAGCGGCGCAGGTTTTTGGCTGAATTAGAAAACCTGTCATCAACCCCGAGGGCCACCAGAGAGTTATTGACCTGGCTTCCAATGATTGGTTTGGCTGTTGCACAGGTTATTGGCCTCAATCCACTCTCCGCATTGGGTTCAACTCTTGGGATTATTGTTTTTTGCTTTTCTATAAGTCTTTTTGTTTTGGGGGTGGTTTTATCCAGGCAAATAAGTAAAAGACTTTCCGCTTCAATGCCGAGGACCTCTCTGAAGCCTCTAAAGTCTGCCATCCGGTTAAGGGCAGGGGTATCCCTTGGGGAGCTAAAAATCAAACAAGAAGTTTTTAAAAAAGCATTACAAGCTGGGGCACCACTAGCTGAAATATTGATTCAGCAGTATTTACACAACCAACAGGTGGAGTTTGAGAAAAAGAGAAACCTGCTGGCAACTGATTCTGTAAAGCTTTTGATTCCTCTGGGCCTCACCTCACTCCCTGCTTTTGTGCTGATCACCGTTTTTCCTCTACTGATTTCAAGTTTTCAAATGGCAACAATCTGAAAGGAAATGAAAAGTGAAAATACTGAGAGAAGAAACTGGAGCGGCAACCGCCGAGTATGCAATTGCGATGATGGCAGCGGTTGCCTTCGCAGGTCTATTGGTGGTGATTATGCGAAGTGATGAGGTCAGAACAATTTTGTTTGATTTGGTGAATCAGGCTCTGAGTGTTGACTCCCTGGAGGAGTGAATCTGGAATTGTCACCGCTGAATTCGCTTTAGTAATCCCAAGCTTTCTGGTCTTGTTACTCACCTTGATGGGGAGTTTCCAATTGGGAATGGAACGGATTTCCAATCAGCAGCAAGCTCAAACACAGGCGGTTGCGGCTGGTTTAGGTGACGAAAGCGATTTTGCACAGGAGCGTTTGGAGGGGATGGTTTGTGTTTTGGTTAGTGGGAGTTTGGAAATCTTGGATGGCTATGCCTGTGCGGTTGACTACCGGTTCTCAAGGATCGATTTCAGTGCTGATGCTGGGGTTGAGCTTTTTGGCAATTAGTTTGATTTCGATTTCTGCGACGGCTTCAAATCTTCTCTATATTTCCAATAACTTAGCCTTCACCACTCAGCAGGCTGCACTGTTGACGGCTGATAGTTACCGAGGCATAACAATCGGTTTTCCCTGTGAACGAGCATCGAATTTGGCGAGCCAACTTGACTTGAATCTAGTTTCATGTCGTATTGTCAATGGCGTTGCCGAAGTTGAGCTTGATAAAACGCACGGTTTTTTCAGACTCAGCTACAAGGCATTTGCTGAATAGGAGAGGTGTTGTCAAAAAAGCTAGTGGTGGTTGAGTCGCCAGCCAAGGCGAAGACAATCAAGAAATACCTGGGCAGTGATTTCGAGGTGCTGGCCAGTGTTGGTCATATCCGAGATCTAGCAGACCCCAAAGACGTTCCAGCAGACAAGAAAAAAGGATCAATGGGCAAATTCGCCATTGATATTGAAAATGACTTCGCTCCCTACTACAAGATTTCACCTGGTAAATCAAAAACTGTCTCGGAGCTGAAATCAGCTCTGAAAGATGCCGATGAGCTTTATCTGGCAACTGATGAAGACCGTGAAGGTGAGGCAATCGCTTGGCACCTATTGGATGTTTTGAAGCCCAAGGTCCCGGTGAAACGAATGGTGTTCAACGAAATCACCAAAGAAGCCATTGAACAGGCTTATAAAAACACCAGAGACATAGATGACAACCTGGTTCAGGCTCAAGAAACCAGAAGAGTCGTTGACAGGCTTTATGGCTATGAGGTTTCGCCGATTTTGTGGAGAAAGATCAACAGAGGTCTATCTGCAGGACGTGTGCAATCTCCAGCCATGAGAATGATTGTTCAACGTGAGCGTGAACGAATGGCTCATGTGGCAGCCGATTACTCTTCGGTCACGGCAACCGTTAGCCACCCAGAGACAGATTTTGAAGCGAAGCTTTATTCAGTGGATGGGCTCAAACTTGCCACTGGAAAAAGTTTTGACGCCGATGGTCAACTAAATGGCGATTTCTTGGTGCTGGCAGTGGAGCAGGCAAAAGATTTAGAAAAGCAACTAACAGGGGAGTCACTGAAAGTTCTCAGTGTTGAGGCCAAGCCCACCACAAGAAAACCTTATGCTCCGTTTACTACCTCAACTTTGCAGCAGGATGCTTCCAGAAAGCTTGGCTTGAGTGCTAAGCAAACAATGGATCTAGCTCAGCAGCTTTATCAAGAGGGACACATTACTTATATGCGTACCGACTCGGCAAACCTTTCTGCGCAAGCTATCTCAGCCGCCAGAAAAGAAGTGGAATCAAGATTTGGCAAAGATTATCTGCCTGAAAAGCCTCGTCAATATGGGTCTTCTAATAAAAACGCTCAGGAAGCTCACGAGGCAATTAGACCCAGTGGGGACAGCTTTTTATCACCAGCGGATCTCCCAAAGTCTTTATCCCCCAAAGCTATTTCGCTTTATGACTTGATTTATAAGCGCACCATAGCCTCACAAATGTTGGAAGCGAAGCTTTCAACAACTTCAGTCAGGCTTGGTTTGTCAAAAGACAGAGAGTACGTCTTTAGTGCCAGCGGAACGGTTGTTTTATTCAAAGGTTTCATGGCCGCCTACGAAGTTGAAGAGAAAGACCAAAATCAATCGGCCAAGCTGCCCGCTGTTTCAGAGGGAGAGAGTTTGGAAATAGCGTCTCTCGAGGCCAAAGATCACTCAACCCAACCTCCTGCAAGATACACGGAGGCTTCTCTGGTGAAAGCCTTGGAGGAGGCAGGTATTGGAAGACCAAGCACCTATGCCGCGATTATTTCCACGATTTTGAATAAGGGTTATGTCTCCAAGCAGGGAAGTGCTTTGGTTCCGGAGTGGATTGCTTTCACCGTAACCAGGTTTTTGGAGCAAAACTTCGGAGATCTAATTGAATACGACTTCACCGCAGGCATGGAAGCGGATTTGGACCGAATTGCAACTGGTGAACTAAATAGATCCACTTGGCTTACAGAGTTTTATTTCGGTGAGGGAGAAAAGGGCCTAACCAGCATCATTGAAAATGTTGGAGACAGAGACCCAAGAGAAATAAACAGTTTTGAAATCTCAGAGGGGGTCACGCTTAGGACTGGGAAATATGGTCCTTATATAGAGGTCAGCGGTAGCCCTGAAGATGAGGGTTTTGATGAAAATGGCAGGCGGATTGTAAACATCCCTGATGGCATGGCCCCTGATGAGCTAACCCCAGAAAAAGCACAAGAATTAATTGAGGCCCCAGTTGGTGGAGACAGAGTTTTGGGCGATGACCCAGAAAGCGGAAAGCCAATAGTGGTCAAAGACGGTCGCTATGGCCCTTATGTGCAAATCCAAGATGAGGATAATAAGAAACCAAAAACAGCCTCATTGTTTAAAACCATGTCCCCAGCGGAGGTCACCTACGAAGAGGCTTTAGAACTTTTGAGTCTGCCAAGAGAAGTTGGCGAGGATCCAGAAGGCAAGATGATCACCGCTCAGAATGGAAGATATGGTCCATACCTGAAAAAAGGTAATGACTCTAGAAGCATCGATGATGAGCAGAAGCTTTTGACAATCACTGTTGAAGAAGCCGAGCAGATTTTCGCTCAGCCAAAATATGGTGGGCGAAGAACTGCCTCCACACCACTAAAAGAATTCGGTGAAGATCCAGCCAGCCAGCTTCCTGTGTTTGCCAAAACCGGTCAGTTTGGTGATTATGTGACCGATGGTGTTATCAATGCAACCATCCCGGGAGATGAGAATCTAGAAGAACTTATCTCTGACCGAGCCTTCGAGTTATTAGCTATAAGGCGTGAGAAACTTGGGGTTGAGCCGGGTCAAAAACCGAAAGCCGCGGCAAAGCGCAAACGAAAGTAGAAAAATGTTCATCACCTTCGAAGGCATCGATGGTGTTGGCAAGTCAACCCAAATCGATATTGTCGAAAGCTGGCTCAATAAAAAAAGCCTGCCGTTCATTCGCTCTTTTGAACCCGGTGGAACTGACCTAGGTCAAGAAATAAGACATCTTTTACTACACAGAAAAGGTGAGGTCTCCTCCAGAAGTGAGGCGTTGTTATATGCAGCGGACAGAGCTCATCACGTGGAGACAAAAATCAGACCAGCACTGGGTGAGGGCAAAGTGGTTTTGGCTGATAGGTATTTTGATTCCTCGGTTGCCTATCAGGGAGCAGCGAGGGAACTAAATCTCAACGAAGTGAGAGACATTTCCCTTTGGGCTGTTAATAATTTGCTTCCAGATTTAACAGTGTTATTGGATTTAGATGCAGAGCAGGCAATATCCAGGAGAAACCTAACTGGAACCGGTCCCGACCGGTTGGAACAAGAAAAGGTCGATTTTTTTGAAAGAGCCCGTGAGGCGTATCTAACTCTGGCTGAAAACGAACCTGATCGATTTATGGTTTTGGATGCATCGGAGACTGTTGAACAGATTTCTGAAAAGCTGATTGCCGAGTTGGAAAAAAGGTTTGGATAAATAAGTGTCTGGAGCGTTCGCTGATTTATTGGGTCAGCCCGAAGCGGTTGATCAGTTGCAGCATGCGCTGAGCGACAAGATATCTGGAGTCCACCACGCATGGCTGTTTGTTGGTCCACCCGGTTCTGGCAGGTCAAATATGGCAAGAGCCTTCGCACAATCTTTGATTTGTAAAAATCACGGTTGTGGTGAATGCAAAGACTGCCAATTGGTGCTCTCTGGAAATCACCCTGATCTATCTATTTTGACCACTGACAGGGTGGTTATAACGATCGATGAGGTTAGAGAGCTGGTTGGGTCAAGTTCACTTGGTTCATCAACCGGTGGCTATCGGGTGATGCTGATTGAAGATGCCGATCGGATGGCTGAGCGAAGCTCGAATGTCTTATTGAAGGCATTGGAGGAACCTCCAGAGAAAACCATTTGGTTATTGTGTGCACCAAGCGAAATGGACATGCTTCCAACTATCCGCTCAAGAGTTAGAAAACTAAACCTGACTGTTCCCTCAGCCCAAGAGGTCGCAACCCTGCTTATTGAAAAAGAAGGCGTCGAGGCCGAGCTGGCTTTGAATGTGGCCAGAGAATCTCAATCTCATATTGGCATGGCCAGAAGACTTGCCAATAGTTTTGACGCTCGAGAGAGAAGAGCGGAGAGCATTCAGATAGCGCTTGGGATTTCTGATTTAGGGAAAGCCATGATGGCAGCCGAGCGTTGGCTAGAGCTTGCTAAAAAAGACGGTGAAGCGATGGCCGAAGAGGAGGCCTTGCAAGAAAAGCAAAGCCTGATGGCTTCTTTGGGTTTGGCCCCGGATGACAAAGTTCCCCAACAGCTTCGCGCGGAGCTAAGAAAGCTCACCGAAAACCAAAAGCGAAAAGAGACCAGAGCCATCCGAGATGGTCTGGATCGAATCCTGTTGGATCTAGCAAGCGTATTTAGAGACATCGCAAGAGTTCAATTGGGAGCCGCTGGCGAGCTAATCAATGAAAGCATCAGAGATGCGATTGAGCTTCGAGCTAGGGCGAGCAAGGTAGAGCAGACATTGAATATCTTGGAAGAAATTAAGTTAGCTCGAGAGAGAATCGAGAAAAACGTCAGAGACCTGTTGGTTTTGGAATCTATGGCCACCTCAATGATTTTTAGAGGCTGGGGTAATTGAAAAAACTCTGGTTACTCACCCCACTAATTCTTGCAGCCTGCGCCCCAGTTGATGTTGATACTCAGCCACCCGAGCCTCAGCAAGTTGATTATTTCTCGCAAGAAATTGAGTGGGAGCAGTGCGGGGATTATGAGTGTGCCGAAATTCAAGCACCACTGGACTGGGAGTTTCCAGAATTTGAGTCGATAACACTTTCTTTACTCAGGCTAAATAACCCCAATACGAATGAAGCCGTTTTTCTAAACCCCGGTGGTCCTGGAGTCAGCGCCAATCAATGGATGAGGGACAGTGGCTCAAATATCGCCACAGAAACCGTCATTGAAAATTTTGATCTCATAACTTTTGATCCAAGAGGGGTCGGTGAGTCAACAGCGGTTAGCTGTCCAGATGATCAACTCAAAGATGAATTGCTTTATGGACAGGCAGATTCAACCGCACAATCTAAAAAGGTCATCGGTTCCTATATTGAAAACTGTCAACAAAACAGTGGTGCGATTTTGGAATACGTCGGAACCAGGGACACAGCGAGAGACTTAGAGCTAATTCGATTGCTAATGGATATTGAAAAAGTGAACTTCATCGGCTATTCCTATGGAACTGAACTTGCAGCCACCTATCTGGCACTTTTTCCAGAAACAGTTGGCAGGTTCGTATTAGACGGTGCAGTTGATCCAACCATTGATGCGAGACAGGCAACCATTAACCAGCTCCAGGGTTTTGATCGTGCCTTCGATAACTATCTGAGCGACTGCATTGAAAATGATTGCCCGCTGGGAGAGGATTTGGATTCAGCTAAGCAAACCGTTGGCTCACTTTTTGATTCCATAGCCCAAAACCCAATAGAGGTTGGAGATCGAGAGCTCACCAGTTCGGGTTTGGTTACCGCCATCATCGCCGCTTTGTATCAGCAGCAGGCTTGGTCGATTCTCAGCGATGGATTTGCGGATTTACTAGAGGGCGAGGGAGAAAGGATGATGTTCCTGGCTGATTTTTATAACGAGCGCGAAAGCGATGGAACATACAGGGGAAATCTCATTGATGCCAATATCGCTATCAACTGCGCCGATAGTCGATTGAGCTCAGACGAAGAAGATGTCAGCGAGCTCAATCAAGAGCTTATAAACCTGAGCGAGGTCTTTGGTGAATCTTGGCAGGATGGACACCTGATGTGTGCGCAATGGCCAGGAGCCCCACCGAGTGACACTCTTGATTTCACAGTGGCAACAAATGCCACACCATTGGTGATTGGAACAACCGGAGACCCAGCCACTCCATACCCTCAAGCACAGAGCCTCAGTCAGATTTTGGAAGGTGCTCTGTTGTTGACCTATGAAGGTGAAGGGCACACGATTTTTGGCCAGGGAGTGAATTGCATCGATGGTCAGATTAATGATTATTTGGTGGACGGTTCTGTCCCCCAAAAATTGGTTTGTTAACCTGATGAATTTCTCTTAAAACCTCAAAACGGGAACTTTTTTTCAAGTGTAAAGTTTGCTCAGGGCAAAAGCCTCAGTTGCTGACAACGGTGTTGGCAATGTAGAACAAAGGAGTTCTATTGGAGACTAAAAACCAAGAGGAAATCTGGATCAAGTTCCAGGATTCCGAAGAGTTCGCCGCTCACCGCAAACGATATAGATCATTTGCATTCCCAATGGCATTGGGATTCCTTGTTTGGTACTTCTCATTCATTATGTTGACGACTTTCGCTCGCGATCTCGTTTCAACTCCGGTGTTTGGAAATTTCAACCTCGCATTCGTGCTGGCTATCTTGCAGTTTGTGACAACGTTCGGTATTGCATGGCTCTACGACCGTTACTCCACCAAAAACCTTGATGGTCCAGGTGCTGAACTGAAAGAGAAAATTGAAAGGGAGTTGGAAGCATGACCATAGATTCATCAGTTCTAGCGACAACCCTGTTTGTTGTCTTTATTTTGGTCACGATGTACATGGTTTATCGTGCAAACCAGCAGAGTAAAAAGTCTGGAGACTTTTTCAATGCTGGTGGATCACTAAGTGGATTCCAAAATGGTTTGGCAATTTCCGCTGACTATATGTCAGCTGCCAGCTTCTTGGGTATCGCTGGTTTGATCTCACTGTTTGGATTCGACGGATTCCTGTATTCAATCGGATTCTTGGTTGCATGGCTACTGGCTCTATTGCTGGTTGCTGAGCCACTGAGAAACTCTGGTCGATACACAATGGGTGACGTTGTTTCATTCAGAATGAGCCAGCGTCCCGTGAGAACAGCTGCCGCAACTTCAACAGTGGTTGTTAGCGTTTTCTATCTGCTAGCGCAGATGGTGGGTGCTGGAGCACTGGTTGCATTGTTGCTTGGCTTCACTGACCCAGATGCCAAAAACTGGGTCATCGTGGGTGTTGGCCTTTTGATGATTCTCTACGTAACCGTAGGTGGTATGCGTGGAACCAGTTATGTTCAGATCACCCAGGCGTTTTTGTTGATCACAGGTGCAACTTTGATGACCGTGATGGTTTTGTGGAACTTCGATTTCAACATCAACGGCTTGTTGGACAGGGCAGCCGAGATGAGTGGCGCGGGAATGGCGTTTTTGGAACCCGGTGGAAGGTTTGGTCCTGACATAGCGGGTGATCCGATAGCGACTCTGATTGGAAAGATTGACCTGATATCGCTAGCACTTGCTCTTGTGCTGGGAACTTCGGGTCTTCCACACATCTTGATTCGTTTCTACACCGTTCCAAGCTCGAAGGTTGCTCGCAAGAGTGTTAACTGGGCCATTGGAAACATCGGTGCTTTCTACCTGATGACCATCGCTTTGGGATTCGGTGCAGCTGCCTTGGTTCCTCGAGAAGTGTTAGCTGTAGACAGCAACGTTGCCGCTCCGCAGCTAGCACTTGCACTCGGTGGAGGAGAAGGAAGCCTAGGAGGCGCAGTCCTGCTTGCCTTCATCGGTGCCATCGCCTTCGCTGTGATTCTGGCAACAGTATCCGGATTGACTCTCGCGAGCTCCACCTCATTTGCCCATGACCTGTATGCGAAGGTAATTCGCAAGGGTAAGGCAACTGAGGCTGAAGAAGTGAGGGCAGCTCGTGTTGCAGCGCTGGTAATTGGAGTTTTGGCAATTATCTTGGCGATTTCCGCTCAGGGGCTGAACGTTGCGTTCTTGGTGGGATTGGCCTTCGCTATTGCTGCCAGTGGAAACCTGCCTGCTGTATTGCTCACCATGTTCTGGAAGAGATTCAATACCAGAGGTGCGGTATTTGCAATCTACGGTGGTTTGGGAATGGCATTGTTCTTGCTGATGCTTTCACCAAACTTCACGGGAGCTGCCAACAGCTTCATCCCGTTGGACACAGGAATTGACATCAACATCTTCCCACTGAGAAACCCAGGATTGATCTCAATCCCATTTGGTTTCTTCATGGGCTGGTTGGGAACAATTACCTCCAACGAGACCAATGCGGGTTACTACGCAGAGCTAGAGGTTCGCAGTCTCACCGGCGCCAACGTCGGAAAGTCTGTTTCTCACTAGTTAGTCAAAACCAATTAACCCCCGCGAGGAAACTTGCGGGGGTTAATTTTTTCCTTTGAAAAAGCACTTGCGTGAATTCGCAGGACTGTGGCAGACTTACATGGTTCCAAAGTAGGGCTTTCGCCCCCACTGCAGACAGTGTGAACAGGAAACTGGTCCGGTCGCAGACAGAACCACAATTAAATCTTCCATTGTTGATGACCGCTGTTTGAAAAAACACAACCATCAGCGATTGGAGTTGAGGCCCTGACGGGGCTTTGACAACTGAACAGCGTAAGTAGAAGTGCAGAGCAAGTAGCTCTGACTGATAAGAGAGCGAGAAGCTATGGCGGCGAACAAGATTCGCATCCGGTTGAAAAGTTACGACCACCAGGTCATTGACTCATCAGCCAGCAAAATCGTCGACACGGTAACCCGTGCGGGAGCAAGTGTGGTCGGACCTGTTCCGCTACCCACAGAGAAAAACACGGTTTGCGTTATCCGCAGCCCGCACAAATACAAAGACAGCCGTGAGCACTTCGAAATGCGCACACACAAACGTCTGATTGACATCGTCGAACCAACACCAAAGGCTGTGGATTCGTTGATGCGTTTGGACCTGCCCGCTGATGTCAACATCGAGATCAAGCTCTAAGGATTCAAATGGCTACCAAAACTAAGAATGTAAAGGGCCTGCTGGGCAAAAAGCTTGGCATGACTCAGGCCTGGGATGAAAACAACAAGATTGTTCCAATCACCGTTGTTGAGGCTGGCAGCAATGTCGTAAGCCAAATCAAAAACGCTGAGACCGATGGCTACGCAGCCATCCAACTTGCCTACGGAGCAATCGATCCACGCAAGGTTGACCAACCAACCAGCGGTCACTTTTCAAAAGCGGGAATCAACCCTCGCCGTCACCTAGCTGAAATTCGCACCGACGATGCTCACGAGTATGAGGTCGGTCAGGAACTTGGCGTTGAGATTTTCGAGGTCGGCATGAAGCTGGACGTGGTTGGCACCAGCAAAGGTAAAGGTTTCGCCGGTCACATGAAGCGTCACGGATTTAGTGGTGTTAGTGCATCTCACGGTGCTCACAAAAACCACCGTAAGCCAGGTTCGATTGGAGCCAGTGCAACCCCATCGCGTGTGTTCAAAGGAACCAAGATGGCTGGACGCATGGGTCACGACCGCGTAACAACTTTGAATCTAACCCTTCACGCAGTTGATGCTGAGAAGGGTCTACTACTGATCAAGGGAGCTGTTCCAGGTCCCAAGGGTCAGTTGGTATTCGTTCGCAACGCAGTGAAGGGGGCCTAGAGATGACTTCTGTAGACCTAGTAGACATATCGGGTAAAAAAGCCGGCACAGTTGATCTTCCAGAGGCAATTTTTGATGCCCAGACCAACGTTCCACTGATTCACCAGGTAGTTGTTGCCCAGCAGGCAGCCGCTCGCCAGGGAACTCACTCAACACTTCGTCGTGGTGAAGTTTCAGGTTCTGGACGTAAGCCTTTTAAGCAGAAGGGAACCGGACGTGCTCGTCAGGGTTCTATTCGTGCCCCACAGATGACCGGTGGTGGAATTGTCCACGGACCGAAGCCAAGAGATTACTCACAGCGCACCAACAAGAAAATGATTGCTGCTGCATTGCGTGGAGCTCTAAGCGACCGTGCCCGTGCAGGAAGAATCCACGTGGTCAAGGAATTCGGAATCAATGACAAGCCATCCACCAAGCAGGCGAGTGCGATTATTTCGCAGCTAGTTAGCGGTCGTAAGGTCTTGGTTGTTATCGATCGCGATGACGAGATGAGCTTTTTATCCCTTCGTAACCTAAAAAACCTACACGTGTTGCCAGCTGATCAGCTAAACGCTTATGACGTTCTAGCAAGTGATGACCTGATTTTCACTGCCGCCGCACTGGAGGCATTCGTTACAGCCAAGAGTGAGGTGAAGGCATGAGCTACGGCAAGGACCTAAGAGACGTAATCATCAAGCCAGTAATTAGCGAAAAAAGCTATAGCTTGATTGATGAGGGCAAATACACCTTTGAGGTGCAGCCCACGGCAAATAAAACCGAAATCAAGCAGGCCATTGAGTTTGTTTTTGATGTGAAGGTTGCCTCCATCAACACCCTCAACCGCAGCGGCAAGACTCGCCGCACTCGCTTCGGAATGGGAAAGCGCAAAGACACCAAGCGTGCCATTGTTTCCCTGAAGAGCGGGTCAATCGACATCTTTAGCCAGTAGGGAGAAAACAGATGGCCATTCGCAGACATAATCCGACCACACCGGGTCGCCGTGGGATGAGCGTTTCCACCTTTGATGAGGTGACACGCACCACCCCAGAGAAGTCCTTGCTTCGCCCACTTCCTAAAACTGGTGGACGTAACTCAGCTGGACGCATCACTACCCGCCACATCGGTGGTGGACACAAGCGCCAGTACCGCGTAATTGATTTCCGTCGTCACGACAAAGACGGTGTTCCAGCCAAGGTCGCTCACATTGAATACGACCCAAACCGCACCGCACGTATTGCACTTTTGCACTACGCAGATGGTGAGAAGCGCTACATCATTGCTCCAAACAATCTGGGACAGGGTGACCCAATTGAGCAGGGCCCATCGGCTGATATCAAGCCAGGCAACAACCTGCCATTGAAAAACATCCCGGTTGGAACTGTTTTGCACGCAATCGAACTGAAGCCAGGCGGTGGAGCCAAGCTAGGCCGCAGCGCAGGTGCTGCAATTCGTTTGGTTGCCAAGGATGGGCCTAACGCTCAGCTAAGGCTTCCAAGTGGTGAGATTCGTAACGTTGATGCCCGTTGCCGAGCAACCGTTGGTGAGGTTGGTAACGCAGAGCAGTCAAACATCAGCTGGGGTAAGGCAGGACGTAAGCGCTGGAAGGGTGTTCGCCCAACAGTTCGCGGTGTTGCCATGAACCCGGTAGATCACCCACACGGTGGTGGTGAGGGACGTACCAGCGGTGGTCGTAACCCAGTATCACCATGGGGCCAGAAAGAAGGTCGCACTCGTAAGCGCAAGCTGGCCAGTGATAAGCAAATTGTCCGTCGTCGCACCGCTAATAAGAAGCGTTAGTAGGAGAAGCTAAATGCCAAGAAGTTTGAAAAAGGGCCCTTTTGTGGATGAGCACCTAATGCAGAAGGTGCGCACTCAAAACGATGCCAACAGTAAAAATGTGATCAAGACCTGGTCACGTCGCTCAATGATTGTTCCAGCCATGCTGGGTCACACCATTGCGGTGCACGATGGTCGCAAGCACATTCCAGTTTTCGTAACCGAAACCATGGTTGGACATAAGTTGGGCGAGTTTGCTCCAACAAAGACCTTCCGCGGTCACGTGAAAGATGACAAGAAGGGACGCCGCGGCTAATGGAAGCTACAGCGAAGATTAAACACATCAGGGTCACCCCGATGAAAGCCCGCAGGGTTGTGAACCTTGTTCGTGGCAAGCAGGCCAGTGAAGCCATGGCGATTTTGAAATTCGCCCCGCAGACCGCCAGCGAGCCCGTGTTCAAATTGGTTCAGGCGGCAGTTGCCAATGCCAAGCACAAGGCAGAAAACGAAAACCAGTTTGTGGACGAGGATGACCTGATCATCAGTGAGGCATTCGTTGATGAGGGTGTAACCCTAAAGCGATTCCGCCCTCGTGCACAGGGAAGAGCGTTCCGCATCAATAAGCGCACCAGCCACATCACCATCAAGGTTGCAACACCTGATGAGATCGCGGCTAAGCGAGGCCAGAAGGCGAGGAGTAACTAATGGGTCAGAAAGTAAATCCTTACGGTTTTAGGCTTGGTATCACAACCGACCACCGTTCACGTTGGTTCTCCGATAGCACCGCCAAAGGTCAGCGTTACAGCGACTACGTAACCGAGGACATTAAAATCCGCGAGCTTCTAACCAAGAAGCTTGACCGTGCCGGCATCAGCCGCATCGAGTTGGAAAGAACTCGCGACCGCGTTCGTGTTGACATCTTTGCCGCTAGGCCTGGTTTGGTTATTGGTCGTAGAGGTGCAGAAGCAGAGGTTTTGCGCACCGAGTTAGAAAAGCTAACCGGTAAGCAGATTCAGCTAAACATTCTTGAGGTGAAATCCCCCGAGGCGGATGCGCAGCTGGTTGCCCAGGGAATTGCCGAGCAGCTTTCTGCACGTGTTGCCTTCAGAAGAGCAATGCGTAAGGGAATCCAGGGAGCCATGCGAAGTGGTGCCAAGGGAATCCGTGTTCAGTGCTCTGGCCGCTTGGGTGGAGCAGAAATGAGCCGCAGCGAGTTCTACCGTGAAGGTCGGGTTCCGCTTCACACTCTTCGTTCAAACATTGACTATGGCTTCTATGAGGCAAAGACCACCTTCGGTCGCATCGGTGTAAAGGTTTGGATCTACAAGGGTGAGCTAACCAACAAGGAATTGGCTCAGCAGCAGGCTAACCAAAAGGGTCGTGGCCGCGGTGGACGTCGCCCAGAGCCCGCAGCAACCGGAAGTGAGGCATAAATTATGTTGATTCCACGTCGAGTTAAGTTCCGTAAGCAGCACCACCCAAAGCGTGGCGGCCAGGCAACTGGTGGCACCAAGGTGAGCTTTGGTGATTACGGCATCCAGGCACTGAGCCCTGCATATGTCACTAACCGCCAGATTGAATCTGCTCGTATTGCAATGACCCGTCACATCAAGCGTGGTGGAAAGGTTTGGATCAACATTTTCCCAGACCAGTCGATCACCAAAAAGCCTGCCGAAACCCGAATGGGTAGTGGTAAGGGTTCACCTGAGTGGTGGGTTGCCAATGTAAAGCCTGGAAGGGTGATGTTCGAGGTTGCCGGTGTTAGCGAAGAGCTAGCCAAAGAGGCACTAACCCGTGCAATCCACAAACTTCCGGTGAAGGCAAGAATCATCGCCAAGGAAGAGGGTGACGCATGATTGGAAGCAAAGACTTGGCTCCAGAGGAGCTGGACAAGATTGAAAGTGCGCTTTTGATCGAGAAGCTGAAAGATGCAAAGGAAGAGCTATTCAACCTGCGTTTTCAGTCAGCCACCGGTCAGCTGGAAAGCCACGGTCGCATCAAGGCCGTGAAGCGTGACATTGCTCGCATCAACACAGTGTTGAGAGAGCGCGATTTGGGCATCAGGGTCACACCAGAACCTGAGCCAACCGAAAAAAAGTCGAAAAAGACTGATCCGGAGGAGAAGTAATGGCTGAGCAAACATCTGCTGCCACCCAGGACCGCGGTTACCGCAAGTCAAGGCGTGGATACGTAGTCAGCGACAAGATGGATAAGACCATCGTCGTGCTGGTAGAAGAGCGTAAAAAGCACCCACTGTATGGCAAGGTCATGCGTCTTAGCAAAAAGGTCAAGGCTCACGATGAGCTAAACAACGCCGGTATCGGTGACCTGGTGCTAATTGATGAGACCCGTCCAATCAGTGCATCAAAGAACTGGCGTCTAGTCGAGATTCTCGAAAAGGCGAAGTAACACCAATAGTCATGGCCGTCGGAATGGTCTGGCAGAAATAGGAGTAAGAAAGTGATTCAGCAGGAATCTCGACTCAAGGTAGCGGATAACACCGGTGCCAAAGAGTTGCTCACCATTAGGGTGCTGGGAGGCTCAGTTCGACGCTGGGCAGGTCTCGGTGACACCATCGTGGCAACTGTGAAAGACGCAATCCCCGGTGGCAACGTCAAAAAAGGTGATGTTGTCAGGGCGGTAATTGTGCGCACCGTAAAAGAGGCCCGCAGGCCAGATGGTAGCTACATCAAATTTGATGAAAACGCCGCGGTGATTATCAAAAACGACGGCGAGCCACGTGGAACCCGTATCTTTGGGCCAATTGGACGTGAGCTACGTGACCGTCGTTTCATGAAGATTATTTCTCTGGCTCCGGAGGTGCTCTAATGAATATTCGTAAAGGTGATCTAGTTCAGGTTATTTCAGGCTCAACTGAGGCTCGCGGTGGATACCGTGGCAAGCAGGGAAAAGTTTTGAGCGTTGACCTAGAAAAGAACAAGGTAATTGTTGAAGGTGTCAACCTGGTCAAAAAGCACACTCGTGTTGGCCAGGGTGAGCGTGGCGGAAAAACAGGTGGAATCGAAACCATGGAGGCTCCGATTCACGTTTCAAACGTTGCCCTTGTTGACCCAAAGAGCAAAAAGCCAACTCGTATTGGGTTTGTTACCAAGACAGTCAAAAAAGACGGTGTTGAGGTAACAAAGAAGGTTCGTGTTGCTAAAGGCAGCGGGGAGGAGATCTAAATGGCAGTTGCAGAGAAGACTCAGCCAAGACTGAAGCAGACCTACCGCAATGAAATCATTGCCAAACTCCAGGAGGAGTTTGGACTAAAAAACATCAACCAGGTTCCAGGTCTAACAAAGATTGTTGTGAACATGGGTGTTGGTGAAGCAGCTCGTGATGGAAAGCTAATTGAAGGCGCCATCAGCGATCTGACAAAAATCACCGGTCAGAAGCCGAAGGTAAACATCGCCAAGAAGTCCATCGCGCAGTTCAAATTGCGTGAGGGTCAACCAATTGGTGCGGCTGTGACCATTCGTGGTGACAGGATGTGGGAATTTGCGGACAGGTTGTTGAACCTGGCGCTTCCGCGCATTAGGGATTTCCGTGGACTGAGTTCAAAGCAGTTCGATGGAAACGGAAATTACACCTTTGGTCTAAACGAGCAGAGCATGTTCCACGAAATCAACCAGGACGAGATTGATCGCCCAAGAGGTATGGATATCACCATCGTGACAACAGCAAAAACTGACGACGAGGGCAGAGCTTTACTTCGCGAATTAGGTTTTCCATTCAATAACTAAACACCAATCATGTAGGTCTCCAGGGCCTGAAAGCGCTGGAGATACCGCACGAGAAAGGCAACAAATCAAATGACAATGACAGATCCGGTAGCAGATTTTCTGACCCGGCTGCGCAATGCGAACCTGGCTCAGCACGAGTCAGCCAGTGTTCCCTTCAGCAAAATCAAGGGAAACATCGCGGACATCCTGAAATCCGAGGGTTATATCAAGGATTATTCAGTTGAGGACGCGAAGGTTGGTAAGACGCTGACCATAACCATGAAATATGGAGACAATAAAGCAATCTCTGGAATCAAGCGAGTCAGCAAACCAGGTTTGCGTGTTTATGCGAAAAGCGATGAACTTCCTCGCGTACTCGGTGGATTGGGAATTGCAATCATCTCCTCATCATCGGGGCTACTAACTGACCGCCAAGCAGCAAAGAAGGGAGTGGGTGGCGAAGTCGTCGCCTACATCTGGTAAGCGCTATGTCAAGAATTGGAAAAATGCCTATTGCCATCCCACAGGGGGTGGAAGTTAACATCAACGGCCAGCACGTTTCCGTGAAGGGACCGAAGGGTGAGTTGAATCTAGAAATCAGCGAACCAATCAAGGTTGCCAAGGAGGAAAACGAGATTATCGTTACCCGTCCTGATGAAGAGCAGACCTCAAAGGCTTTGCACGGACTGTCAAGAACTTTGATTGCCAACAACGTTCAGGGTGTTTCGCAGGGTTTTCAGAAAAGCCTTGAGATCGTCGGAACCGGTTACCGAGCAGTCGCCAAGGGTTCAAGCATTGAGTTAGCAGTTGGTCTTTCTCACCCAGTGGTTGTCGATCCACCAAATGGTGTGACACTGCAGGTGGAGGGACAGAACAAGATCATTGTGTCTGGAATTGATAAGCAGGCCGTCGGTGAGGTGGCTGCAAATATCCGCAAGCTTCGTAAACCTGAGCCTTATAAGGGCAAGGGAATTCGCTACGAAGGTGAATACGTTCGCCGCAAGGCTGGAAAGGCTGGTGCCTAATGTCGCTAAGAGCCAATAAGGGAAAGAGCTCCTCAGCTGCAAGAGATCGTCGTCACACAAGACTTCGTAAGAAGGTTTCAGGAACCGGTGAGAGGCCAAGACTGGTTGTCACCCGCAGTGCCCGTCACCTGTTTGTGCAGGTAGTTGATGACACTCAGGGTCACACCCTGGCAAGTGCTTCAACTATGGAAGAGGGCCTTCGCAAGTCTGACGGTGATAAAACCGCCAAGGCTAGTGAGGTTGGAAAGTTGATTGCCGAGCGCGCTAAAGAAAAAGGCGTGACTCAGGTTGTGTTTGATCGCGGAGGCAACCGCTACGCAGGCCGCGTAGCAGCCATTGCCGACGCTGCCCGGGAAGGAGGGCTGGTCCTGTGAGTGAAGAGAACAAAGCGCCAGAGACAGAGGCGAATGCTGAGTCAGTGGTTGAGGCCACTCCTCCAACAACTGTCGACCCAAACGAGCGCGAGCAGCGCCAGGGTCGCAGAGAGCGCGGACCTAAAAACGAACAGCGCCGTGAGCGCGAGGACAAGTCCAGTCCATTTTTGGAGCGTGTTGTAACAATCAACCGCGTTGCCAAGGTGGTCAAGGGTGGTCGTCGTTTCGCCTTCACAGCACTAGTTGTTGTCGGTGATGGTGAAGGAACAGTTGGTGTCGGTTACGGCAAGGCCAAAGAGGTTCCTGCAGCCATTGCCAAAGGTGTTGAGGATGCGAAGAAAAACTTCTTCCTGATCCCACGCATTGGTTCAACCATTCCCCACCCTGTTCAGGGTGAGGCTGCAGCTGGTGTTGTATTACTTCGTCCAGCTTCAGAGGGAACCGGTGTTATCGCCGGTGGTCCTGTTCGTGCGGTTTTGGAGTGTGCGGGAGTTCACGATGTGTTGTCAAAGAGCCTCGGTTCTTCAAACACATTGAACATCGTTCACGCAACCATCGAAGCTTTACGTCAACTAGAAGGACCTGAGTCAGTGGCCAAGCGTCGCGACAAAGAAATGTCCGAGGTTGCTCCGGCAAGAATGTTGAAAACTGAAGACAAGGCAGGTGCGTAAATATGGGCGCCAGATTGAAAGTCACCCAGATCAAAAGTGAAATTGGTGGCAAGCAGAACCAACGCGATTCGCTAAGGACCCTAGGTCTAAAGCGCATTGGTGACATCGTTGTGAAAGACGACTCACCAAGTGTTCGTGGATTGGTCAACACTGTTAGCCACCTTGTAAAAGTTGAGGAGATTAACAACTAATGGCTGAAGAGAAAAAGCCTGCAAAGGACGAAGCCGCTAAAAAGGCTCCGGCTAAAAAGCCAGCTGCAAAGCCTGCTGCTAAAAGCGCAGATGCAAAAAAGCCAGCTGCTAAACCAGCCGCGAAGCCAGCTGCAAAGTCGACTGCTAAGCCTGCTGCAAAGCCAGCTGCAAAGTCAGCTGATAAAAAGCCTGCAACCAAGACCACTGCCGCGAAAACCACTGC
>JAVLCC010000002.1:99299-105628 GCA_031580995.1 Microbacteriaceae bacterium | reverse complement strand
ACCACTGCCGCGAAAACCACTGCAGCCAAAACCACTGCAGCTAAGTCAAGCACTGCCAAGCCAGCTGCAGCTAAACCAGCAGCTGCCAGCAAGCCAGCTGCCAGCAAGGCAGCAGAGAAGCCAGCAGCGAAAAGCACAGCCGCCAAACCAGCAGCAAAAACTGCTGCAAAGCCAGCAGCCAAGACCTCTGCAGCAGAGCCTGCGGCGAAGACAACGGCAGCTAAGCCTGCGACAAAATCAAGTTCTAGTGAATCTCAGCAGGACAAGGTTTCAGTTTTGAAGCTTCACCACTTGCGTCCAGCTCCTGGAGCCAAGACTGCTAAGACCCGTGTCGGTCGAGGAGAAGGTTCTAAAGGTAAGACTGCAGGTCGCGGAACCAAGGGAACCAAGGCTCGTTACCAGGTGCGCCTGGGCTTCGAAGGTGGAGGCGTGAACTTTGTTATGCGCACACCCAAACTTCGTGGATTCAAAAACCCCTTCAAGATTGAGTATCAGGTAGTAAACGTTCAAAAATTAGCTGATCTGTTCCCCGAGGGTGGCAAAGTAACTGTTGATGACTTGGCCGCCAAAGGTGCCGTTCGCAAGGGCGAGCCCGTGAAGGTACTCGGTGATGGAGACATCTCAGTTAAGCTTGATGTTACTGTCGAAAAGGTTTCCCGCTCAGCCAAAGAGAAGATTGAGGCTGCCGGGGGATCTGTCAACGGCTAAGCCGCGTAGGAGGCAATTTTGTTTAGCGCAATCTCAAGGGCATTTAGAACCCCTGATCTAAGAAAGAAGCTCGGCTTCACGCTGGCTTTACTTGCAATATTCAGGCTGGGTTCATTTATCCCCGCACCGTTTGTGGATTATGGCAATGTCCAGGCATCGCTTGATCAAAACACCACTACCGGTGGACTGTATGAGCTTGTAAACCTATTTAGTGGTGGAGCTTTGCTGCAGTTGAGTATTTTTGCGCTAGGCATCATGCCCTACATCACCGCATCGATCATCACTCAGTTGTTGAGGGTGGTTATTCCACGATTTGAAGCGCTTCACAAAGAGGGACCTCAGGGTCAGGCAACTTTGACCCAATACACCCGTTATCTAACAATTGCGCTTGCTATGTTGCAGGCCACCACTTTGGTAACAGTTGCAAGACAGGGTGCGCTGTTTGGTTCAAACACTGGATTACCTCTACTAACAGATGACGGGCCGCTTGCAATCTCGCTGATAGTAATCACCATGACCGCTGGAACTGGTTTGATTATGTGGCTTGGAGAGCTAATCACCGAGCGTGGTGTTGGAAATGGAATGTCACTTTTGATCTTCACATCAATTGCGGCAACCTTCCCCGCAGCACTTCTGCAGATTATTCAGACCAGACCAATTGAGATTTTCTTGATTGTGATGTTGGTTGGATTCGTTGTTGTGATGTTGGTGGTTTTGGTTGAGCAGTCTCAGCGAAGGATTCCAGTCCAATACGCAAAGCGCATGGTAGGAAGAAAGAGTATTGGTGGCCAAACCACCTATATCCCCATCAAGGTAAACACCGCTGGTGTTATCCCAGTTATCTTTGCATCGTCAATGCTTTATTTGCCAGCACTTTTGGCACAGTTCAACCAGCCGGATCCGGTCACAGGCGAATTGCCTGGATGGGTTAGCTGGGTGAGTCAGTATCTAACCACCGGTGACAATATTTTCTATGCGGCTGTGTATTTCTTCTTGATTGTTGGATTTACATATTTCTACGTGAGCATCACTTTCAACCCCGAAGAAATTTCTGACAACATGAAACGCTACGGTGGCTTCATCCCAGGTATTCGTGCAGGAAGACCAACCACTGAGTTTTTGGACTACGTACTCTCTCGAATCACCGCAGCCGGAGCAATCTATCTAGGTTTGATTGCTTTGATTCCGCTGGTTGCCTTCGCAGCCATCGGAACCAACCAGAACTTCCCATTCGGAGGAACTTCCATTTTGATTATCGTTGGAGTTGGGTTGGCCACGGTGAAGCAGATTAGTGCTCAGATGGAGCAGCGTAATTACGATGGACTGCTTCGATGAGATTGCTCATCATCGGCCCTCCGGGTGCCGGAAAGGGAACTCAGTCGGTTTTGATTGCCGAGAAGCTGAGCATCCCAGCAATCTCAACTGGTGACATTTTTCGCTACAACGTGAAAAATGAAACTGAATTAGGCAAAAAAGCAAAGTCTTATATGGACGCTGGGGAGTATGTCCCAGACAGCCTGACCAATGATTTGGTTATGGATCGCCTTGGCCATGATGATGCAAAAAGCGGATTTTTATTAGACGGTTACCCAAGAACCAATGCTCAGGTTGAAACCCTGGATGAAATTTTGGCCGAGCAAGACTTGGCACTTGATGGGGTCATCCTTTTGGAAGCAGACCAGGACGAGTTGGTTTCAAGACTTGCAAACAGATCTCAGGAGCAAGGGAGAGCAGATGACAGTGAAGAGGTTATTCGTCACCGTTTAGATCTCTACCTGGAAGAAACTGCCCCACTGGTTGATCTTTACTCAGAGCGCGGGATTCTTGCCAAAGTAGACGGCCTTGGTGAAATAGATGCGGTTACCGCAAGAATCGATGCTGCTATCGCCAGCTTTGGCTCCTGATGCGCTCAAGCTTCACAAAAAAATCTGATGCCGATATTGCGGCAATGATTCCAGCTGGTGAACTCACCGCTAAAGCACTCTCAAAGGTTCGCGAAGCAATAAAACCCGGAGTTACAACACTTGAATTAGACGCAATTGCTGAAGATGTTATCCGCACAGCGGGTGGTGTCCCTAATTTTCAATTAGTGCCTGGGTATAAACACACCATTTGCGCCTCAGTGAATGACGAGATTGTTCACGGAATTCCAAATAACAGGCCATTAGAAGCGGGCGATATTCTAAGTATTGACTGTGGAGCGTTATTGAATGGCTGGAATGGTGATCGGGCGATAACGGTAATAGTCCCAGGAACTAACCCCGATCAATCCAGGCAGAGTCTCAGTGATGTTACCTATGGGTCACTGTGGGAGGGAATCGCAGCTCTTTATTTTGGTAAGAGACTGAATCACGTGGGGGTTGCGATTGAGGACTTTGTTGAGAAAAACAGCAGCTTCGGAATTTTGGAGCAGTATGTTGGCCACGGTATTGGCAGATCCATGCACGAGGACCCACCTGTTTATAACTACGGAGTTAGAGAAAGACTCCCAAAAATAGTTCCTGGACTGGTTGTGGCAATAGAGCCGATGCTCACAGCCGGTTCTAATGAGACTTATGTCCATGAAGATGACTGGACTGTGAAAACCAGCGATGGCGGGGATGGTGCTCACTGGGAGCATTCAATTGCCGTTCACAGCAAAGGTCTTTGGGTATTAACCTCAGAAGACGGTGGAGAGAGCGAACTGGCCAAATTTGGCATCAAAGCTATTCCGCCAAAAAGCTAGACAGTTAGCCTAGTTATTCGCTAAGCTTTTAGCTTGGCTTCTAACACATGCCTTCCATCCCATATTGAGGTTGCTGGAGTGTGTTTTTTGCCGACCGGACTAGTGAATAAGTGAGGCTATGGCCAACAAAGACGGCGTTATTGAGATCGAGGGTCAGATCGTTGAGGCTCTGCCGAATGCGATGTTTAAGGTCGAATTGACCAATGGACACACAGTTTTGGCTCACATCTCAGGAAAAATGCGTCAGCACTACATCCGCATCCTCCCCGAGGATCGCGTGATTGTGGAGTTGAGCACTTACGACCTAAACCGTGGCCGCATCATTTATCGCTATAAGTAAGGAAAGACGATGAAAGTAAACCCAAGCGTAAAAAAGATTTGTGACAGCTGCCGAGTCATCCGTCGTCACGGACGAGTGATGGTCATCTGCAGTAACCCCCGTCACAAGCAGCGCCAGGGCTAGCAAAACCAGGGCAGCTCGTAATACCTCTCGAGAAGGCGAGAGCCTGATTAGCCAAATCAGGGTGAGTATGCCAAAGACCTTCCGTAGAAAATAGGAGAACATCCTCATGGCACGTATAGCAGGAGTGGATATCCCTCGTGAAAAGCGAGTAGAGATCTCACTAACTTATATCTTCGGCATTGGCCGCACTCGATCCGTTCAGGCTTTAACTGAAACCGGTATCGACAAAAACACCCGTGTGAAAGACCTAACTGATGAGCAGTTGATTGCCATTCGTGATTACATCGAGGCAAACCTAAAGGTCGAGGGTGATCTAAGACGAGACGTTTCTTCCAACATTCGCCGCAAGGTTGAGATTGGAAGCTATCAGGGAATTCGCCACCGTAAGGGACTACCGGTTCGTGGTCAGCGAACCAAAACTAACGCTCGCGGTCGCAAGGGACCGAAGCGCACAGTGGCCGGCAAGAAAAAAGCAGCGCGCTAAGCGTTAGAGAGAGGTAAACAGATTCATGGCAGCTCCAAAATCCGCAGTGCGTAAGCCAAGGAAAAAAGATAAAAAGAATATCCCTGCAGGACAGGCTCATATTCGTAGCACATTCAACAACACCATCATTTCCATCACCGACCCAACGGGTGCTGTAGTGGCATGGAGTTCAAGTGGTGATGTTGGGTTCAAGGGAAGTAGAAAATCAACCCCATTCGCAGCCCAGATGGCAGCCGAGGCAGCAGCTAGAAAAGCTGGCGACCACGGTGTGAAAAAGGTCGATGTTTTTGTGAAGGGACCAGGTTCAGGTCGTGAGACCGCGATTCGTTCACTTCAGGCCGCTGGCCTGGAGGTTGGCTCAATCCAAGACGTAACACCACAGGCGCATAACGGAGTTCGTCCTCCCAAGCGTCGTCGCGTCTAAAACTAAAAAATTTATCGCGGACGCCAGCCGCGACAATAAAAGAATCAAATGGATAAGTGTCATATGGCGGATGCTTAGCTGAAAGGAAGTAAAAGTGCTAATTGCACAGAGACCAACCCTAAACGAAGAAGTAATTGCAGATAATCGCTCGAGGTTCACGCTTGAACCATTGGAGCCAGGTTTTGGTTACACCCTTGGAAACTCGATGCGCCGCACCCTGTTGTCAAGCATTCCCGGTGCAGCTGTTACCAACATCAGAATCGCTGGTGTTCCTCACGAGTTTGCAACTGTTGAGGGCGTCAAGGAAGACGTAGTTGAAATCGTTCTAAACATCAAAGAGCTGGTTGTCTCCAGCGAGCACGATGAGCCAGTTGTTGCTCACCTCACCAAAAGTGGTGCAGGGGCAGCAACAGCAGCCGATATTCAGGCCCCAGCGGGAGTTGAGATTCACAACCCAGATTTGGTGATTGCAACATTGAACACCAAGTCAAAACTAGAAATTGAATTCACCATTGAGCGTGGTAGAGGATATGTTTCTGCAGCTCAGAACCGTAACCCAGATGCTGAAGCCGGTGTGATTCCAATTGACAGTATCTACAGCCCAGTGTTGAAAGTTAGCTACCGCGTTGAGGCAACTCGTGCAGGTGAGTTCACAAACTTTGACAAGTTGGTTTTAGATATTGAGACCAAGCACTCAATGGCACCTAAGGATGCGGTTGCAAGCGCTGGATCAACTTTGGTTGAACTGTTTGGTTTGGCCAAGAACCTAAACGAAGAGGCTGAGGGTATTGAAATTGGCCCAGCTCCAGTTGAGCAGCAGGAGAGTGGTGAACTAGCAACCCCGATTGAGGATCTAGATCTCACAGTTCGAAGCTATAACTGCCTGAAGCGTGAAGGAATCAACACCGTTAGTGAGTTGATTGCACTGAGCGAGGACCAGCTGATGAACATTCGTAACTTCGGTTCAAAGAGTGTTGATGAGGTTCGCGACAAGCTCTCTGAGATGGGCTTGAAGTTCAAAGACGCAGTTCCTGGCTTCGACAGCGCTTATTTCTCAGGTTTCGAAGAAGACAACTAGGCCGGATTTAGAAAGTCAAGGAGATAGACAATGGCAAGCCCAACTAAGGGAGCAAGACTCGGTGGCGGTCCAGCCCACGAGAGATTGATGCTGATCAATATGGCCAGCTCACTTTTCAAGCACCGCAGCATCACCACAACCGAGACCAAGGCAAAACGTCTTCGTCCAATTGCTGAGCGTTTGATTACATTCGCAAAGCGTGGAGACCTGCACGCTCGTCGCAAGGTGATGACCCAGATTCACGACAAGTCAGTAGTTCACGAGCTTTTCACAGAGATTGCTCCATTGATGGAGGGTCGCGAAGGTGGCTACACCAGAATCACCAAGCTTGGCTACCGCAAGGGTGATAACGCCCCTATGGCTGTTATTGAGTTGGTTTTGGAAAAAGTAGAGCCAAAGCCCAAGTCAAACAAGAAAAAGCTTGAAAACACAGTCAAGGCAAGTGCT
>JAVLCC010000002.1:59866-99199 GCA_031580995.1 Microbacteriaceae bacterium | reverse complement strand
GGAAGCCGTTGAGGAAACTCAGGCAGAGGCAGTGACCGAAGAGCAGGCTCCTGCTGAAGAGGCAGCAGCCGAGGAAGCACCGGCTGAAGAGGCACCTGCTGAGGAAGCTGCCGCCGAAGAGGCGCCGGCTGAAGAGCCAGTAGCTGAAGAGGCACCCGCTGAGGAAGCTACCGAGGCTGACTCCGAGGATAAGAAGTAAGAAGTTATGACTAAGCCCGCCAGCACACCTGGCGGGCTTCGTCGTTTCCGGATTGACCTCGCCTATGACGGAACCGATTTTTCTGGATGGGCTATTCAGCCAGGACTAAGAACCGTTGAGGGTGACTTGGTGAATGCGCTTGAGGTCATTTTCGGTGAATTAGAAAACGGACTAAGGATTGCCGGCAGAACCGATGCGGGTGTTCACGCTGTAGCTCAGGTTTTGCATGTTGATTTGAATCCCATTCAGGCAAGAAGAATCAAATCTGGTTTGCCGAAAAGACTAAACGCGATGCTTCCAAGAGATTTGCGGGTTCACAAAGTTGAATTGGCCCCCGATGGTTTTCATGCCAGGTTTTCCGCCACTAGTCGTGAATATAAATACCGAATAAATCAGTCAAATATTGAAAACCCCCTAATCGGCAGGTATCAGCTTTGGCATAAATACCCTCTTGATGCAAAAAGAATGCAGGAGGCGGGACAATTACTTCTTGGATTGCATGATTTTGCCGCATTTTGCAAAAGAAGAGCGGGCTCCACGACCATACGAGAAATGAAAAAGTTGCAGGTTTCACAAACTGAGGATGAGATCATCATTGATTTAGAGGCAGATGCTTTTTGTCATAACCAGGTCAGATCGATTGTCGGTGCATTGGTTGCAATCGGCGAAAACGAACTTACTTTTGAGCAGTTGCTCACGATATTGAATCAGAAAAAGCGGGTTGGAAAATTTAAGGTGGTTGGAGCGGAGGGGCTCACGCTGATGAAGGTTAATTATCCTGAGGACCACCTTTTGGCCGAACAGGCCGAAAAGACTAGAAATCTGAGGACTCTGGAGTAGTTTTTGGTTGACCCTAAGGGGTATCAAAGGCTAGTATTATCGTTTGGGTTTGGCGGGTTTGCCAACATCGATTCACAACGTGAATCACCTGTTTAGATAACAAAAGGAATTTAGCGTGCGTACATATTCACCTAAGGCCAGTGAGCTTGATCACAAGTGGCACGTCATCGACGCATCTGACGTGGTACTGGGTCGTCTGGCCAGTCATGCAGCAACATTGCTGCGCGGAAAGCACAAACCAACCTTTGCTCCTCACATGGACACCGGAGACTTTGTAATTATCATCAACGCCGAGAAAGCTGTTCTAACCGGGAACAAACTCTCACAGAAGAGGGCCTACCGTCACAGTGGTTACCCAGGTGGGTTGAAATCAGTTTCTTATGAAGAACTAATGGATAAAAACCCTGAAAAGGCAGTAGAAAAAGCTGTCAAGGGAATGCTTCCAAAAAACAAACTCGGTGACCAGATTGCTTCCAAGCTGAAGGTTTACCGCGGCAGTGAGCACCCTCACGAGGCTCAGCAGCCACAGACCTACACCATCGATCAGATTGCCCAGTAAGGAAAATAACTTGGCCGAGACAACCACAGAGAACGATTATTCAACCGAGACCGAGGTTAAAACCGAGGTTCGCTCCAGAGGAACACTGACCCAAAATGGTGCAGGATTGGGACGACGCAAAGAGGCAAGTGCCAGGGTTCGACTGATGCCAGGGACTGGCAAAATCACCGTAAACGGTCGTGAATTACAGGATTACTTCCCCAATAAGCTTCACCAGCAACTAATCACTGACCCATTCAAGGTATTGGACCTGCAGGGCGCTTATGACGTAATCGCAAGAATCTCTGGCGGCGGAGTTGCTGGCCAGGCAGGTGCATTGCGTTTGGGCATTGCTCGTGCACTAAACGAGATTGACACCGATAACAACCGCAAAGACTTGAAAAGCTCAGGCTTCCTCTCTCGTGATTCTCGAATCAAGGAGCGCAAGAAGGCTGGTCTGAAAAAGGCTCGCAAGGCTTCACAGTTCTCCAAGCGCTAGTCCTCTAGACTCTGGGCTATGGCCAGACTATTTGGAACAGATGGCGTTCGTGGTCTCGCGGGACGAGATATCACCGCTGAGTTTTGTGTTTCCCTCGCAAGAGGTGCGGCAGATGTTTTAGGAAAACAGGCCAGATCAGAAGCTAGAAAACCAATTGCCGTGATTGCCCACGACCCAAGGCTCAGCTCTGACTTCATTTCAAGTTCGATGAGCGCCGGTTTGGCAGCATCTGGGGTTGATGTTTACGACGCAGGTGTTTTGCCCACCCCCGCCGCAGCTTTTTTGACTGCAGATTTGGATGCAGATTTTGGTGTGATGATTTCAGCCAGTCATAATCCAGCACCTGATAACGGTATAAAGATTTTTGCCAGAGGCGGTCATAAATTACCGGATGACACTGAAGACGCCATTGAAAAATCCATGCAGGGACCCAATCAGGAATTCATCGGTGTGGATATTGGAAGAATAAGGCGTTTCGCAGACGCTGAAGATAGATACACCGTGCACCTGCTGGGCACCATGAAAAACTCACTAAATGGCTTGACGGTGGTTTTGGATTGTGCTCACGGAGCAGCCAGTGGTGTTGCACCCGAGGCAATTAGGGACGCCGGGGCCGAAGTTATCGTAATTGGTGCAGATCCAGATGGAACCAATATCAATCAAGGTTTTGGTTCAACTCATTTAGGCGCAATACAAACCCAAGTAATTGAATCAAATGCCGATATTGGGATTGCCTTTGACGGTGATGCAGACAGATGTTTGGCAATAGATGAAAAAGGCCAAATCGTTGACGGCGATGAAATCATGACCATCCTGGCTCTAGCCGCGAAGGCCAGAGGAGAATTGGCAAGGGACACCCTGGTGGCAACGGTCATGAGCAATTTGGGCCTAGCTAAGGCTATGGAGCAGGCGAATATAAATCTTTTGAGAACAAAGGTTGGCGACCGTTATGTTTTGGAAGAGATGCGAAATAGTGGCTACACCCTTGGCGGGGAACAATCTGGTCACATTATTTTTAGCTCTCACGCGACCACTGGAGATGGAATCCTCACGGGTTTACAACTGATGGCGGAAATGGCAGCTTCTTCAAAAAAGCTCAGTGAACTAACATCACAAATGACTCGCTACCCACAGGTTTTAGTGAATGTTTCAGGGGTTGATAAATCAAAAACCGATGACCCAGAGCTAGTTGCCTTCATTGCGCAAGCAGAGTCAGAGATGGGATCTAGTGGCAGAGTGTTGCTACGGCCAAGTGGAACAGAAAATCTGGTTCGGGTGATGGTGGAAGCCGCAGACACGGGAACCGCTCAGGGATGGGCAGACAGGTTGGCCAATAAGGTCAGCGAAAGACTTAGCCTCTAGACCTTTCTCAGCAGTACCGATTCGACTTTGTGGTTATTTCCCTTTTGCAAAACAGCGGTTGCTCGGTTTTTGGTTGGCAGGATATTTGCCTTTAGATTCGGAAGGTTTATCTCTCTCCATGTTTTTACAGCCCGATCAATTGCTTGTTCCGGGTTCATGGTTTTAGTGAGGTCGTGAAAATAACTCTTAGGGTCGGTAAAAGCTGAATTCCAAAGTTTTTCAAACCTAGAGATAAACCATTTCTCGATGTTTTTATAATCCGCATCAACATAGATTCCAAAATCTAAAAAATCACTCAGTGCCAGCTCTTGATCAAACTGCGGGGGCTGCAAAAGATTTAAACCCTCGATTATCAAAACATCGGGGTTGTGAACGATCTGACGCTCTCCCGCGAGAATGTCATAGGTAAGGTGGTCATAAACAGGGGCCGAAACCTCACCAACACCTGATTTGATATCGGATATGAAGCTCATCAAAGCTTTGATGTCATAGCTTTCCGGGAACCCTTTTCTAAGCATCAAGCCTTTGGCTTCCAACTCTCGGTTTGGATAGAGAAAACCATCGGTTGTTATCAGTTCCACCTTTGGAGTTTCTGGCCATCGGGAGAGAAGTTTTTCTAACACTCGGGCGACCGTTGATTTCCCAACGGCAACAGATCCAGCGATACCGATAACAAATGGAGTTTTACTAGCTCGGGGACCGAAGTAATCGGTTGATTGCTTATGCAGCAATCGCTCTGATTGGGCATACATATTGATAAGTCTTGAAAGTGGCAGATAAACCTCTTGAACCTCGGTTAGGTCTAGAAAATCGCCTAGTCCACGAATCTGATCTAGCTCCGCTTCGGTCATTGGAGGATTCAGCGAGTAGCCCAATTCAGCCCATTCGGATCTTTCAATCTCGATATATGGGCTGACTCCCGTCCTAACTGCATTCATTTGTGTCTAGTCTGCCCTAGATTAGAGATATGTGTGGAATCGTGGGCTACGTAGGCCCGAAATCAGCCCTGGATGTTCTAGTCGGAGGACTAAAAAGATTAGAGTATCGAGGCTATGACTCGGCTGGGGTGTCAATCATTTCTGATGGTGAAATAATCACTCGCAAAAAAGCTGGAAAGCTTTCGGTTTTAACCGACGAATTGGAAAGCTCCCCAGTGGCTGAAGCCTCAATTGGGATAGGCCACACTCGCTGGGCAACCCATGGTGCACCAACTGATGGAAACGCTCACCCCCACACCGCCGGTGAACAGCAAATATCACTGATTCACAACGGGATCATTGAAAACTTCTCTGAAATAAAAAAGCAACTGCAAGGGGAGGGCATTAATTTCGAATCTGAAACCGACACCGAGGTTGCCGCTCAGTTGCTGGCCTTTGAATATTCAAAAACCAAGGATTTTGAACAGAGCTTTCTAACAGTTGCGAACAGATTGCAGGGTGCGTTTACTATTTTGGCTGTCAACAAAGATGACCCTGATTTGGTGTTGGCTGCCCGCAGAAACTCTCCGCTGGTGATTGGTGTTGGCGAGGGTGAGAACTTTTTAGGAAGTGATGTCGCAGCTTTCGTTGATTACACAAAAACCGCCATAAGCGTCGGTCAAGATCAGATTGTGAAGCTCAGAAAAGATGGTTTTGAGTTGATTGACTTTTCTGGAAAGCCCGTGGAATTTGACACCTTTGAGGTTAGCTGGGATGCCACCCAGGCCAGCAAGGGTGGCTGGGAATCATTCATGGCTAAAGAAATCAGCGAGGAACCGCAAGCAGTTGGGGATACGTTGATGGGTCGAATTGATGCGGACGGCGATGTCAATCTCAGTGAGTTTGCAGGGTTGAGCATTCAAGATCTAACTAGCATCAACCGAATCATCATCACTGCCTGTGGAACAGCAGCCTATGCAGGTGAAGTTGCTAAATACGCCATTGAGCAACTAGCCAGAATCCCAGTGAGTGTTGAATTGGCACATGAGCTTCGCTATCGCGATCCGGTGATTGATGAGAAAACGCTGGTTGTTGCCATCAGTCAAAGCGGTGAAACCATGGATACGTTGATGGCTATTCGCTATGCGGGTGAGCGAGGAGCCAAAATCTTGAGCATTTGCAATACTCAGGGGGCAACCCTTGCTCGTGAGAGCAATGCAACTATTTATACTCATGCAGGTCCCGAGGTGGCGGTGGCCAGCACTAAGGCTTTCTCGGCACAGATAACTGCAGGGTTTCTGCTGGCTTTATTTCTGGCGAAGTCTTTGGGAAAAACAGAGGGTCTTGCAGAAGTTGGTAAAGAACTTCTCACTCTTCCAAGGAAGGTGAAGAAAACCCTTGAAATGACCGGGGATGTGCAGGCTTTGGCAGAAGAAATCAAAACGGTTGAGTCAGTTTTGTTTTTGGGAAGAAACGTTGGCTTCCCAATTGCTATGGAGGGGGCACTCAAGCTCAAGGAACTCAGCTATATTCACGCGGAGGGTTTTGCAGCGGGAGAATTGAAACACGGTCCAATTGCCCTGGTGGAGAAAGGCCAGGTGGTGATTGTGATTGTTCCATCTCCCACAGCGGCGGAGAATTTGCACGCCAAGGTCTTAGCAAACATTCAAGAAATCAACGCTCGTGGAGCAGAGGTGATTGCTATTGCCGAAGAGGGTGATGGGGAAGTTCAAGATCATGCCAAAAAGGTTTTCTACACCCCCAAGACCATGCCCTTACTGAATCCAGTGCTTAGCGTTGTCCCTTTGCATATTTTCTCTATGGAGCTTGCAAAGGCCAAAGGCCTAGATGTTGACCAGCCAAGAAACTTGGCGAAGTCGGTGACTGTCGAGTGATGAGAGTCGGGATGGATTTGGTGGACATCGCCAGATTTGGTTCTGCAATAAATAAGACACCGAAGCTCAACCAAAGATTATTTTTTGAATCAGAGCAAACTCTGAGCCTTGAATCAAAAGCCGCCAGGTTTGCCGCCAAAGAAGCACTAAAAAAAGCAGTTGGTGAACCAGAAACCCTGAACTGGAATGAGATTGAAGTGACAAAGGGTGGCAGACCAGAAATCATCCTGCACGGAGAGACCGCTTCAAGGCATCCAGCTTTGGCAAATAGAATTGACCTGAGCATCAGCCATGATGCAGGGATTGCGGGAGCGGTAGTAATTATCAATGCGTGAAATTCGAATTGACCTTGAAAGAATTCGCGAGAACTATGAAGTTCTTAGGCGTGTAGCTAGGCCGTCGATGGTGATGGCGGTGGTGAAAGCCGATGGGTATGGTCACGGCGCAGTTGAAATAGCTCGGCATCTGGATAGTGATGTTGATTATCTGGGTGTTGCGGATGTGCAGGAGGCAGTGGCACTTCGAGAGGCTGGCATCAAATCTCCAATCATGGCTTGGATTACAAATTCATTTGAAGATTTCAAATTGGCAAAAGATCAGAATATTGATCTGGGGGTTTCAACGTTTGAGCATTTGGAGTTTTTAGAAAACCTAGATGGCCTTTCAGTGCACGTAAAGGTTGACACAGGCCTTGGCAGAAATGGTTTTTCAATTAATGATTTTCCAGCTGCGGTTGAAAAACTTATTGAACTAACAAATGGCAAACATCAAGCCAAAGGCATATTTACTCATTTATCAAATACCAACGAGCAGGAGGATCTAAACCAGTTTGAGGTTTTTGAAACTGCTGTTGAATACGCAAGAGGCAAGGGCTTGGAATTTGAATTGGCCCATGCGAGTGCATCGAATGCAACATTGAGCTATCCCAATCAGCATTTCGACATGGTTCGCTGCGGAATTGCTCTTTATGGGCTTTCTCCAGATGGCCGTGATGTTTCTGGTTTGCCACTAATGCCCGCCATGAGTGTTTATTCAGAGGTTGTGAATATTAAGCGAGTTCCCGCAGGGCAGGGTGTTAGTTACGACTTTCGCTATCGAACGGAAAAAGAGACAACTCTCGCCCTGGTGCCATTTGGTTATGCCGATGGACTTCCTAGGGCCGCTGAGGGTTTTGAAGTGATTATTGGCGGAGAGAAATTCAAACAGGTAGGTCGAATCGCCATGGATCAGTTCGTGGTGGATATTGGTGATAGCGAGGTGGCCATCGGTGACTTAGTTGAAATCATCAGTGATGCTAATCCAGTGGAGAAAATTTCCAGTCGGGCATCGACTATCAACTACGAGATTGTCACCCGCATGGGTTCCAGACCACAAAGAGTTTATAAGGGTCTGTGAGTTGACTTTATTGCAGGAGTTGATAGTTGAAAACGACCAGCAGATGCAGGTTTTGGGAAAGCGGCTGGCAGCACTTTTAGAAAAAGGCGACCTCGTTTTGCTACATGGGGCACTGGGTGCTGGTAAAACCACTATGACCAAAGGAATTGGAAAAGGCCTCGGCGCCGAGGGCACCATTCAGTCCCCAACATTTGTTTTGGCAAGAACTCATCAAACCAAATCAGGGACACCATTTGTTCATGTGGATGCCTATCGATTGGGCTCAGCGGTTGAATTGGATGATCTGGATATTGATTTCGAGAGATCAATTGTGGTCATCGAATGGCCAAGGGATTTCACTCAGGGCATCACTGATGACTGGCTGGAAATCGAGCTTTCCAGGGACAAGCAAAGTGACGTGCGAATGGTTCGAATCAGTGGTTTTGGAAAATGGCAAAACAGGGGGATGACTCTTGATACTGGCAATTGACACAACCGCCGGCAGCTCTGCCGCGGTTGTGAGCGAAGGTGTGGTTTTAGGCTTTTCAGGCTTTGATGACCCATATGGACATGCAGAAAATGTGGGCCAGGCAATCGGATTAGCTTTGGAGCGAGCAGGGATTACCGGTGAGCAAATACAAAGAGTTGCAATCAGTCGTGGGCCGGCCAGCTACACGGGTTTGCGGGTAGGTATGGCAGCGGGGGTGGCATTTGCAACAGCAAGACAGATTCCCTTGCACGGAGTTATTTCTTTGGATGCGGTGGCAGGTTTTTATGCAGAGACAATCAAAGATCAGCGCTGGTTGGTGACAAGTGATGCCAAGCGCGGAGAGATGTTTGTCGGGCTCTACGAAGGTATTGATCAAACAGGACTTCCGATCAGGGAAAATGACCTGCAGGTTATGAAGCCACTCGAGGTTGAAGATTACTATCAAGGTATTACGCGCATCGAGCATCTTTGCGATGCAAAAGCTGTGGGAATCTTTGCTGAGAAATCCATCGCTCAAGGCATTGAACTAACCGATGTCAGTGCTTTATATCTTCGATCACCAGATGTGTCCCCATCTGCTGGAAAGCGGGTTAGTGGATGATTGATATCAGGTTTGTCTCTCCCGCTGATTTTGAGGCGTTGGTGGAACTTGAAAAAGAAGTTTTTTCCGACCAAGCGTGGTCCAAATCAGCAATGCTTGCCGATTTGGAAGCTGTCCACACTCAGTATTTGGTGGCGTTCGATGATGCTCAGCTGGTTGGCTACGCAGGCCTTTCATCGCCTGCGGGGAGTTTCCAAGCGGATATAAACACCATTGCTGTTGCTCAAAGTCACAGGCGTCAGGGGCTTGCGAAAAAGCTATTGGAGCAAATGGTTGATCTTGCTACACGAAGTGGGGCAGAACAGATGTTTTTAGATGTCCGTGCCGATAACGAGTCGGCCATTTCTTTGTATAAGAAATTTGGTTTTGAACAAATCGATACCCGAAAGGGGTATTACAAACCCGAGGGCGTGGATGCCTATGTAATGCGCAAAGAAATCCACCAACCACTTGTTTTGGGAATTGAGACAAGTTGTGATGAAACTGGGGTGGGGATAGTCAGGGGCAATAGGTTGTTATCCAATGCACTGAATAGCTCCATGGAGATTCATGCAAGATTTGGAGGGGTTGTTCCAGAGGTGGCAGCCCGAGCACACCTGGAGGCACTGCAACCAACAATTGACACAGCTTTAGATGAAGCCGGAATTGAAATAAAAGATATTGACGCCATCGCAGTCACCAACGGACCCGGGTTGGCTGGAGCGTTAATGGTCGGAATTGGGGCGGCGAAGGGACTGGCGCAAGCTTTTGATAAACCTATATATGCGGTGAATCACCTGGTTGGGCATGTTGGTGCAGATATTTTGGAGCGAGGGAGTCTGCAAACACCAAGCATTGCGCTGTTGGTTAGCGGTGGCCACACTTCGTTACTTTTAGTGAGAGATTTATTGGACGATGTTGTGCTTCTTGGAGAGACCATCGATGATGCAGCCGGTGAAGCTTTTGACAAGGTTGCAAGGGTTTTAGGACTGCCCTATCCAGGCGGACCAGAAATTGACAAAGCAGCAATCGGTGGAGACGCTGAATCAATCAGATTCCCAAGAGGACTCTCGCTTCCCAAAGACATGGCTGAACATAAATACGATTTCAGCTTCAGTGGGTTGAAAACAGCGGTTGCTAGATATGTTGAAAAAGCTGAGGACAATGGCGAAGAGATCAACGTTCACGATGTTGCCGCTAGCTTTAGAGAGGCAGTGGTTGATGTGCTGGTCACAAAAGCTTTAAAAGCCTGCGAGGAGCATGATGTTCCAAGGTTGATTCTTGGCGGGGGTGTGACCGCAAACGCAAGACTTCGGCAGTTAGCCACCCAAAAGTGTTCACAAGCTGGAATTGAACTCAGAATTCCTAGATTTGCTCTTTGCACCGATAACGGGGCGATGATTGCAAGCCTGGGTGCGCAACTGGTTATGGCAGGGAGAGAGCCCTCTGGAAACAGCTTCGGAGCGGAGTCAACAATGGATGTCAGTAAGGTTCAGAGTTTATAGATTCGTTATAAATGAGGGAATGAATTTATTTTTCTCTTGATTGACCTTTATTAGCACTGAGTGGTGACTGTGGACTCCAGCCTATGTCGCCATTTCCGCTCCACTAGGAGAGCCATCTAGTGGATAGGTTTCCCTAAAAGTGCTATTCGGGTGTCGTCCCGCTTGGTAACAATCAAGCTGGCGGCACCCTTTCCCTTTAACTTCAGTTTCTTTCGCAATTCCTCCGGAGTTATATCAACCCCGCGCTTTTTGATTTCTAATATTCCAATGTCTCGTTTTGCTAATTCTTTGCTGAGTATTTTGATGTCCAATGGAAACTGCTGTTCAATCTCATAGGTTTTTAGCCAGGGGCTGGTTATCAATTCAGCTGAAGTTAGATAGGCAATTTTTTTATCAATCAGTTTGAGGTTTTTCTCAATTGCAAATTCCCCCATCAGCCCAGACCGTATCAATGCAGAGTCTGGCTCGTGGATGTATCTTTCCACTTTGCTCACCTCAGGAATCGGTGATTGCAGAGTCTTCGAACCAAAAACATGATTGCCTGCTTTGGTTAGCAACCTAGCCTGGCGAATGTTCTCACCTCTAAGAGATCCTGAGTAAACACTCATCTCTACCAATTCACCCGCAACTGATACCCACTCAAAATCAAAATCCCCATCTATTTCCATGTAGTCATCAGCAGGGCTTAGTTTGATAGCGGTTGGTTTTTGTTTTGCCACTGTGTTTAGTAACCAATCAAGAGGTGGGGTGTATTCAAAGGGGGAGAGTCTGTTCCTTTGCTCACCTGAGCCGATTCGCCTTCTGGCAGGATCTGCAAAAACAGCATCGAATTTTTTCAGGTCAATTGTCTCTGCATCTGCGTTGATTACCTCAACACCCAAACCACCGGTATTGAACTGAGCCAATGCTGAGCTGACCTCATCTCTCTCGACCGCCGTGACATTGATTCCAAGTCCCGCCATGGCCATTGAATCTCCACCTATGCCACAACCAAGATCGACAACAGATTCAACCCCAGCCTGAATAAACCTATTTGCTCTCTGCGCTGAGACAGATAGCCTGCTGGCTTGTTCTAAGCCATCTCTACTGAAAAGCATCCTGGAGGCGAAGGGACCAAATTTCTTTTCGGCACGCTGTCTGAATTTGGCCTGTGTGATGCAGGCACTCACAAGTTCTGGAGGTGAGCTCTTTCTGAGTTTTTTACTCAGCTCAAATTCATCTTCCAGCTCTTCCGCTGAGATATTTGCCAGCAATTCCAAAGCCTGTTTGCTCAGGATAAGTTCAGCGGTTTGGTTGTCCATTAGATAAAACTATCAACAGCAACACCTGGCACTCGCCTTGACTGAGTGCTAAAACTTCTCTAAAGTTTTATTAGCACTCGATACCCGAGTTTGCTAAACAAGTATTTGAGCATAAGAAGAGGTCAAAGTGTCGGTTTCAATCAAACCACTAGAAGATCGCATTGTGGTACGTCCACTAGAGGCAGAGCAGGTAACCGCATCTGGATTGGTTATCCCTGATACTGCCAAAGAAAAGCCCCAGGAGGCCGAAGTCGTAGCAGTTGGCCCAGGTCGTTTCAACGACGCAGGCGACCGTATCCCGGTTGATGTAAACGTTGGAGACAAGGTTATTTTCTCTAAGTATGGAGGCACAGAGCTGAAATATGGCGGAGAAGAATTCCTGGTTCTTAGTGCGCGCGACGTGCTAGCCATCGTTGGCTAAATCTAAATTCCAAACCCCGGAGATCATTTATGTTCTCTGGGGTTTTTTATTGCCCTAATATTGCCCAGTGAGCAGATTTTCAGATCCAGCGGTTGGAGTCATCCTCGCTGTTGGTGCCTATTTGATTTGGGGATCTTTCCCGCTATTTATTGATGCCGCATCATTTGCATCCCCATTTGAAGTTGTTGTCTGGCGTGTAGTTTTCGGTTTTGTTTTAGCCGCCCTGATTGTCACGATAACTCGAAGTTGGACACCGATTATTGCTCTGGTGAAAAAACCCAAGAGCCTCATCTGGGTGTTTTTGGCGGCTGTTTTTATTTATGCAAACTGGCAGACCTACGTCTTTGGTGTTGCAACTGGCAACGTGCTAGAGACAAGCCTTGGTTATTTCATAAACCCGCTATTTACGGTTTTGCTTGGGGTGTTGGTTCTCAGAGAGAAACTAAGACCGCTGCAGTGGGTAGCTTTAGGTATTGGTTTTGTGGCGGTGATAGTTGTCACATTTGATTTTGGAAGACTTCCTTGGATTGCCTTTGTTTTGGCGGGAAGCTTTGGAATGTACAGCCTTGCAAAAAACAAGATGGGCTCGAAGGTGAGAGCTATCCACAGTTTCACAATCGAGAGTGGCTTTTTATTGCCCTTTGCAATCATCCAGCTTTTTATTGTTGGAAGCTTTGTGCAAATTCAGTTTGGAGTGGTTGGAGTGATGGGAACATCGGCACTAATCGCCTTTGGTTTTATGACTGCTGTGCCCCTGATCCTGTTTGGTGCGGCAGCGAGCAAGATTCGTTTGTCATCAATTGGGTTTATTCAGTATTTGACTCCCGTGATTCAGTTCTTGCTCGGACTGTTTTATTTCGGAGAACAGATGGGTCCGGTTCGCTGGGCAGGATTTATCTTGGTTTGGATTGGGCTGGTGGTGCTTACTTTTGACGCCTACAGAGACAATCGCATGCGAGTTTCAATAACAACTTGAAACCTGATTGTTACATGGGGTCCCTCAGGGGTCATTTTCTGCGTAATTCGTTTCAAAAAAGAAGAATTATTCGGTAATCCGTCTAGATTTATTGAAATGTTATGTAATTAGTGGCTTTTTTGGGAACTTTTCACGCTTTTACCGAATTTTACTCCGTGTAAAGATTGCATTAACTTACTATTCTTTATAAATCGGCTTTGGCGTGTGCCAGAGCCGTTCTAGCAAAACAAAGGAGCTAACTAATGAACGCACTTTCACGTTCAGGTCTACTAAAGGCATCAGCAATCACTGCTGCTGCGGCTTTGGTCTTGACCGGTTGTGCTGCTACCGAAGAAGAGGACACAAGCACTGACGCAGGATCAGATACATCAACTGATTCCGCTGATTCAGGGGATGAAACTCTTCAACTGAAACTCGGTACCGCACTTCCAATCACTGGAAACCTAGCATTCTTGGGGCCACCCGAGGAAGCAGGTGTTTACCTAGCACAGGATGACATCAACTCTGCAGACGCAGGCATTGAGGTTGAGGTTGTCTTTGGTGACTCAGGTGATACCGATAACAAGGCTTATGAGACCGAGATTCCTCGTCTATTGAACGAGGATGTCAAGGCCATCATTGGTGCTGCATCATCAGGTGTTTCATTGCAGTTTATTGACCAGGTAACTGGTGCTGGAGTTATTCACTTCTCTCCAGCTAACACATCTCCTGCATTCACCACCTATGACGATGACGATTTGTACTTCCGTACAGCACCTTCAGATGTGTTGCAGGGTGAGGTTCTAGCGAACCAGATCTCAGCAGATGGTCACGAGAAGATCGCCATGATCGTTCTTAACGACCCATATGGTACTGGTCTACGTGACCGCGTACAGGAGGTATTCGAGGCATCTGGTGGAGAGGTATTGGCAGCACCTACCTACAACACCGGTGACACCAACTTCACCTCACAAATCAACGAGGTATTGGCTGTTGACCCAGACGCAATCGTTCTGATCACATTTGATGAGATCAAGACCATTGCTCCTGACCTAGCAGCACAGTATGACGCTTCAAACTTCTACATGGTTGATGGAAACCTTTCAAACTATTCAGAGGACTTCGAAGCAGGTCTACTCGAGGGTGCCAAGGGTACATTGCCTGGCGCTAACCCAGATGAGGTAGTTGCATTCACAGAGCGCATGAACGAGTTCTGGGTTGGTCTTGGAAACGATGACCTAGCTGGCGTATTTGCCTACGGCCCTGAGTCCTATGACTCAACTGTGTTGTTGGCTCTAGCATCATTGGCAGCTGGCTCAACCGAGTCACGCGACATTGCTGACAAGTTGCAGGAAGTCTCCGGCGGTTCAGGTAATGGCGAGAAGTGCACCAGCTTTGCTGAGTGTGCTGACATCATCAACGGTGGCGGCGTAGCCGACTACGACGGTGTGTCAAGCCCAGTTACCTTTGACGAGAACGGTGACCCAACTGAGGGTGCTGTTGTTGTCTACCAGTACGGTGCAGATAACACCTACTCACCACTTGGCTAATTAGTTAGTCAGAAAATAATCCCCGGGGTTCGCCCCGGGGATTATTTATTTAAGTTTTTTAGGCTCCTAGGTTACCGAGATACAGCTCAACAACCTTTGGGTCATCCATCAGTTCTCTACCCGAACCTGTAACTGCATCGACACCCTGGTCCAAAACATAACCTCTGTCCGAGATCTGCAGGCATCTGCGGGCGTTTTGCTCGACCATGATGGTGGTGACACCTTTTTTATTGATATCCGACACACGAATAAACGCCTCATCCTGCTTCACAGGGCTCAGGCCGGCACTGGGCTCGTCTAGGAGCATTACCTGGGGATCCATCATCAAAGCTCTTCCCATGGCCACCATTTGGCGCTCACCACCGGATAGAGACCCAGCTTTTTGCTTTAGTCTTTTTCCCAGTTCAGCGAAGATGTCAACAACAAACTCTAGGCGCTCGTCAAACTTTGACGGGTCTTGGTATAGGCCCATTTGCAGATTCTCTTCAATGGTTAGAGATGGGAAGACGTTATTGTTCTGAGGTACATAGCCAACACCCTGGGCAACCAGTTTGTTTGCTTTCAAGCCGGTTATGTCTTCGCCGTTTAGCTCAATTGAGCCATCACGGACATTCACTAATCCAAAGATTGATTTCAACAGTGTTGATTTGCCGGCACCATTAGGGCCAATGATTCCAATTAGCTCACCTTTGTTTGCATAAAGGTTTGCACCATTGAGGATGTTTACGCCGGGAAGGTATCCCGCGTAGAGGTCTTTAATTTCAACTACCGGGCTCACGCTTTTTCTCCATCGTCAATGACATCGATTCGACCAGTGACAACACCCAAGTCAGTTTCCTGGTGGCTTCCAAGATAGGCGTCAATCACTGCTTGTTCTTTCATGACTGATTCAGGTGGACCCTCTGCAACAATCCGTCCCTCAGCCATCACAACCACCCAGTCAGCGATGTGCCGAACCATGTGCATGTCGTGTTCCACAAACAATACGGTCATACCTTCTTTTTTGAGATCCAGCACGTGGCCCAAAAGGCTTTCTGTGAGGGCGGGATTTACACCAGCCATTGGCTCATCCAGCATCACAAGAGTCGGCTCAGTCATCAATGCCCTGGCCATCTCCAAAAGTTTTCTTTGACCACCTGAAAGGCTGGCTGCGAAGTCATCTTTTTTCTCAAACAGTTTGAATCTTTTCAGAAGCTCAACAGCGCGCTCTTCAATCTCAGCTTCTTGCTTTTTCCAAATACTTGGAACCAAAGAGCGGAGAATCCCTTCTCCTGCCTGGTCTTTGGCACCAAGCTTCATGTTTTCCAAAACCGTTAGCAAACTGAGTGCTTTAGTTAGCTGAAAGGTTCTAACCTGGCCTAATTTGGCAATTTGGTGACTGCGCATCCCCTTAACGCTTTTGCCATTGAATTCCATTTCACCTGAGTCAGGGCTGTCAAAACCCGTCAAAAGGTTGAAAAAAGTTGTCTTGCCTGCACCATTTGGGCCAATCAATGCCGTTATGGCACCTCTTGGGATTTCCACGTGGTCAACATCAACTGCAGTAAGACCACCGAATTTTCTTGTGACATTATCGGCTTTCAAAATTGGGTCTATCTTGGCAACACCGGGTACTGCCTCGCCCACATGCATTCCTGTTGCCTTTACTGGCTCGCTATTTGACAAAGGTCAACTCCCTCTTGTCTCCTCTAATACCTTGCGGTCTATAGATCACAATCAACATCAGTCCAATTCCCACCAGGATGAACCTAAGGGTTGAACCCTGCTGACTTGTTAGACCCTCGAGGATTGCCCCATCCTGAGTAAGTGCTGGCAGAACGTTTGTCAAAAACGCCTGTAGCACCCAGAAGATGATGGATCCCAAAACCGGTCCGAACACCGTCGCAGCTCCACCAAGTAGCAGTGCTGTCCAGATAAAGAACGTTAGCGAGGTTACATAAACCGTTGGGTTGATAGCACTTGGAAGTGCGTAAACAACTCCACCCAGGGCTCCGAAAACTCCACCAATAATCAAGGCCTGCATCTTGTATGCATAAACGTTTTTACCAAGTGCTCTAACGGCATCTTCGTCTTCACGGATTCCCTTGATGACTCGACCCCAGGGGCTCTTTGTTAGAGCCCATAAAAGCCAGATCACTGCAGCCAAAACTGCAAAACCAAAGATTCTCACCCACCAGTCAGTTTCTGAATATTCAAAGGGACCAAATCCATAGGTTCCCACAGGTATCGGATTTGCTCCACGGAAGCTCTCGTGGTAACCAAATAGACCACTTGCACTCCCCGTGAATTCATCGAAGGTATTTGTCAAAAACAGTAATCTTGCGATTTCCGCTGCGGCAATGGTCACAATCGCCAGGTAATCCCCTCGAAGCCTCAGAGTTGGCGCACCAAGCAAAATCGCAAACCCAATTGCTGCGGCGATGCTTACAAGGATTCCTGCCCACCACGGAAAATCAAAACGCAAAATGCTGATGGCGTAGCCATAGGCACCAATTGCCATGAAGCCTGCAATACCAAAGTTCAAAAGCCCTGCAAATCCGAAGTGCATGGCAAGACCGAGGCTTGCCAGGATGAATGCGAAAGTAACCGGGCTGAGTATTGACTCAACTGTGTTTGAAAGTATCTGTATCCAGTCCATTTCAGCCTGCCTAACCTATTCGTTCTTTCGAACCCAACAAACCCGTCGGCTTGACTAGTAACACACCAATTAAGACAATCAGTGCTCCCACGTATTTGATATCAGGAGCCAAAATCATTGTTGAGGTCTCAACCATGATTCCAACGATTAGTGCTCCAATTAGTGCTCCGAAGGCTGTTCCCAAGCCTCCCAAAACAACCGCTGCGAAAATCAACAGCAGAATCTTTTCTCCCATGTCCCACTTAATTCCAGGTCGGAAATAAGCCCAGAGGATTCCTCCCAGTCCAGCAAGAGCACTAGCAGCAATCCACACATAGCGAATCACTCGATCGACATCAATACCGCTGGCTGCAGCCAAATCGACGTTGTCGCTAATCGCCCTGGTTGCCTTACCGGTTTTAGTGAGCGATAGCCACAAGGCAAATGTCGTCAGCACAATGATTGAAATTGCCATCGAGGCGATGTCTGTTGTGGAGAGAGTCAGTGATCCGAATAACTTGAATGATTCCCCACCCAGGCTTGGAAGCTGTTGAGTGCTTCCTCCAATGAAGAATTGATAGGTGTAGCGAAGAGTAAGGGCAAGACCGATGGAGACAATCATCAACTGCACAATACCGAGACCTTTGCGCCTCAAAGGTCTCCAAATAACAACGTCTTGGGCTAATCCGGCCGCACCGCTGGCAATCACCGCAAGGATGATTCCCAGAAACGGGTTGATGTCAAAACTGGCAAGGAACAAAGCAAAAACAGCACCGAAGGTAACCATCTCGGCGTGCGCAAAGTTTGAAAGCTTGGTGGTTCCGAAGACCAGGGAAAGACCCACACTGGCCAGACCCAGCATCAAACCAAAGTTAATTCCATAAACCAATCGAGTGAAAAACTGTGGCCACAGTCCAATGGCGGTTCTTTCTCCCTCACCAATGAAATAGTTGGTGACAATTGTTCCGGTAAGACCAAACTCCACCTGTTTGATTGGTCCACCATCTTCCACAACGGCAATGCCCTCAGGAAGTGTGTTCTCGTTGAGAATGACCTCGTATTCACCACGTTCTGGAACACCGATTGACCAACGTCCATCTTCACCAGTGACGGTGGTGGCCTCATAGCCATTTCCTTGAACAGTGATTTCCACCCCGCCGAGTGACTCACCATCGAGTTTCACGTTTCCAAAGATTTTGTCATCAAATTCGGTGCCGACCTCATCTGCTGAAGCTGACATTGGTAGTGCTAGCAAAATCATTAGCGCTGCGAAAACAGCTGCTATCACACTGACCGTTCTATTTCTAGTTTTACTCAGTTGCACCGAGGCTCCTATTCGGATAAGACTTCCGCCTGTCAATGAAAAGACCACTGCTCCCAATTGGAGAGAGTGGCCATCCCAAAAGCATTAATCAAAAATACACTTATTTTTTACTTCCACAAACATTTTCGCTGAATTAGTTACTCGGTTGATACATCTCTCTAGCGGTTAGGATTGAGATACAGACTTTGGAAAGTGCGAGCGAAATGACAGAAAACGACCCATTCGGACTCATTGGCCTTACCTACGATGACGTTTTGTTGATGCCAGGTCAAAGTGACGTTGTGCCCTCGGCGGTCAACACCTCTATTCAACTCACTCGTAACATCAACCTGAATATCCCACTTCTCTCATCGGCCATGGACACCGTGACCGAAGCACGCATGGCCATTGCAATTGCTAGACAGGGCGGGATTGGCATCATCCACAGAAACTTTTCAGTCGATGACCAGGCTTCGCAAGTTGATCTTGTGAAACGAAGCGAGGCGGGAATGGTCACCAATCCGGTCACCACCTCTCCATATGCCTCCATCCAGGAAGTCGATGACCTTTGCGGTCGCTACCGAGTCAGTGGACTGCCGGTTGTGGATGAAGATGACAAGTTAGTTGGAATCGTTACCAATAGAGATATGCGCTTTGTGCTGGAGGTGCAGAGAACCACCACTTTGGTCAAAGACATCATGACCTCAATGCCTCTAATAACTGGCCAGGTCGGAATCAATCCCGATGAGGCAATGGCGCTATTGGCTCAGCACAGAATTGAAAAGCTGCCGCTAGTTGATGAAAACGGAAGACTAAAGGGTCTTATCACCGTAAAGGATTTTGATAAAAGCGAGAAATACCCAAATGCCGCCAAGGACCAGCGGGGTCGATTGTTAGTTGGCGCTGCAGTCGGAGTTGGTCCAGATGCATGGGAGCGCTCAATGGCCTTGGTTGAGGCAGGTGTTGATCTTTTGGTTGTGGACACAGCTCATGGTCACAACTCGGCTGTGTTGGAAATGGTGAAAAAGCTCAAGGCTGAGCCTTATGCCAAAGACACTGATGTTATTGCTGGAAACGTAGCCACCGCAGAGGGTGCTCAAGCAATCATTGATGCGGGAGCCGATGGAGTAAAAGTGGGTGTTGGACCAGGGTCTATCTGCACCACTCGAGTGGTTGCAGGTGTTGGTGTTCCGCAGATCACAGCCATCCACCTGGCAAGCCTTGCTGCTAAAAAAGCAGGCATCCCAATTATTGCCGATGGAGGTTTGCAGTATTCGGGTGATATCGCCAAGGCATTGGTCGCAGGTTCAAGTGCGGTGATGGTGGGTGGATTACTAGCTGGTGCCGATGAGGCTCCAGGAGAAATTACCTATATAAACGGTAAGCAATACAAAACTTATCGGGGCATGGGCTCGATGGGGGCCATGAGCGCCAGAGGATCTCAGCAGAGTTATTCAAAAGATCGTTATTTCCAAGACGATGTCCTACGTGAGGACAAGCTGGTTCCCGAAGGTGTAGAGGGGCAGGTTCCTTACCGCGGATCGGTCTCCACTGTCGTTCACCAGTTGATTGGTGGATTGCGTGCATCTATGGGATATGTAGGCGCGGGGACAGTTCCTGAACTGTTGGAAAAGGGACGGTTTGTGAGAATCACCGCAGCTGGATTGAGAGAGAGCCACCCACACGATTTGCATCAGATTATTGAGGCTCCGAACTACGGAACTCGTTAGGAAAAAATGGCCGAGATTGAAATCGGGCTTTCCAAAAAAGCCACCCGCAGCTACTCCTTTGACGATGTTGCGATTGTCCCCACCAGAAGAACTAGGGATAGCGAGGATGTCAGCACCGAATGGAGTATTGATGCATTCAAATTTGAACTTCCAGTGATTGCAGCACCCATGGATTCAGCCATGTCCCCCGAACAAGCGATTGCTTTGGGGAGACTTGGAGGTTTAGGAGTTTTGGACTTAGAAGGTTTATGGACAAGATACGAAGACCCTTCTCAGCAATACTCGGAAATCATCAGCGCCTCTCCTGAGAAAGCGAATGAGGTTTTGCAGAGAATCTACGCTGAGCCGATTAAGCCAGATCTAATCATTCAGCGTCTGAGCGAAATTCGCGATGCTGGGGTTGTGGTTGCAGGTTCGCTAAGCCCTCACAGAACCGCAGAGTTTCATGAAACAGTGTTGAATGCTGGTGTTGACATATTTGTTATCCGAGGCACCACTGTGAGTGCCGAGCATGTTTCAAAAAACGTGGAACCGCTGAATCTAAAAGAATTTATCTATGAACTGGATGTGCCAGTGATTGTTGGAGGTGCATCCACATATCAGGCGGCCATGCACCTGATGCGCACTGGAGCGGCAGGTGTGCTGGTGGGCTTTGGGGGAGGAGCTGCCAGTTCAAACAGGCAAATTCTTGGTATTCACGCTCCCATGGCAACCGCCGTTGCAGACATTGCAGCCGCCCGCAGAGATTACATGGATGAATCGGGTGGCAGGTATGTGCACGTGATTGCCGATGGTGGCTTGGGAACAAGTGGGGATATTGTGAAAGCGATTGCTTGCGGAGCGGATGCGGTGATGCTGGGAAGTGCACTTGCCAAAGCAAGTGACGCTCCCGGAGCTGGCTATCACTGGGGTCAAGAAGCTGTGAACCCAACGCTTCCCAGAGGCCACAGAGTCCATGTTGGTGAAAACGGAAACCTAGAGCAGGTTATCAAGGGCCCTTCAAATGATCCTCACGGAACCAGTAATCTCATGGGCGCTTTGCGAAGAGCGATGGCCACCACCGGTTACACAGAATTAAAAGAATTCCAAAAAGTTGATGTTGCCATAAGCCCCTACCGAGCACAGTGAAACCTAGTTGGGCATCAGTCGCAAAGCGACCAAAGTGGATAGCTGTATTGGTCGCGATGTTGATCATTGCAGCTGGCTTTGCAGGCCTCGCTCAGTGGCAATTAGAGCGCACCTTCACAACCGTTGGTATCGCTGAGGCTGAACTGCCTGCGGTTCCAATAGAGGAGTTGGTAACGGTTGCTCAACCACCAAGGCAGGACGCATTGGACCGATTGGTCGAATTCGAGGCAAAGATTGACTATGAAAGTCTTTACATTGTCGATAATCGCAAGCAGTTTATAGACCCCGAACTGATCGATGGTTACTGGTTGATTGCCAATAGTGAGCTCGAGTTTGCAGGTGAATCACAAAATCTGACGTTAGCTTTGGGATTTAGTGAAGAGTTGGAAACAGTCAGACAAATAAGAAGTTCTTTACTGGGACAAGATGGCGAGTCAGAGGTAATGGTTGGCTATGTTGAACCAACCGAAGCTCCCGGCGAAAGGCAGGGGGAGTTATTGGATACTTTGTCGCTCGCTCAGCTTGTGAATATTTATTTCGATGAGCCAACTTCGATACTTCCAATTTTTGTGATCATCCAGGATGGTCCAATTCCAGATGGTTTAGAACCAATCTCCATTGACATTTTGTCTGAGCGGGTTGAGATTAATTGGCTCACGGCTTTTTATGCCATTGAGTGGATCATCTTTGCATTATTCGCACTTTATTTTTGGTATCGCTTGGTAGCTGATGAGCGGATGCGAGAAATTGAAGCCTTGGCAGATTTAGACTAATAACGTGACCAAGATTCCAGCTTCCCGTTTGCCTGCTATTCGCTCTACTTTGAAGTTATATAAAGTATCGAGCTACATAACAGGTGTCTTTCTGATTCTTTTGATGATTACCTGGGGCATTAGGCGATTGCCTTTTTTAGGTTATGACCTATGGCTTTTGGGACCCAATGGGTTTATCACCTTTGAAAGCTATGGCTATGAGGGGGCCGGGCTTCCATTGGAGGGTTTCAACCTGACGGTGATTATCCTGATTGTCCACGGTTGGTTATATGTTTTGTATTTATTCGCAGATTTCAGAATTTGGACATTGATGCGCTGGAGCATTTGGAGATTTTTACTTATCGGTCTCGGTGGCATTATTCCACTCCTAAGCTTTTGGACAGAGGCTCGCTACGCCAAAATTGCGGAGCAGGAGATAGCCGAGATTGAAAGGGCAGCATCATCAGACCGGTAATAGTTATTGATTTTGGTGCTCAGTATGCGCAATTGATTGCAAGGCGCGTTCGGGAAGCAAATGTTTATTCTGAGATTGCCCCGCACGACATCTCCGCTGCAGATTTGATGCTTAAAAACCCAACTGCTCTGATTCTCAGTGGCGGCCCTTCAAGTGTTTATGAAGAGGGTTCCCCCTCAATGGATCCGCAAATCTTGGAACTGGGTGTTCCGATTTTGGGTATTTGCTATGGATTTCAAACCCTTGCTCATGCACTTGGCGGGCAGGTTGATAACTCTGGGAAAAAAGAATATGGCGCAACTGATTTGAGTGTCAGTTCCGCTGGTGTTTTATTGAATAGCCAACCAGAGGCCCAAGTTTGCTGGATGAGCCACGGGGATCAAGTCGTTAGAGCACCTGAAGGGTTTGAGGTCCTAGCCTCCACCGAGACCACTCCTGTTGCAGCCTTTGAATCGGTAGAGAAAAAAATCTTTGGGGTTCAGTGGCACCCAGAGGTGAAACACAGTGAGTTTGGTCAAAACGTTTTAGAGAATTTTTTATATCAAGGTGCTGGACTAAGTCCCAACTGGTCATCCGGCGATGTTATCGCCGAACAGGTCGAGAAGATTAAATCTCAGGTTGGTGATTCGAAAGTCATCTGCGGTCTAAGTGGCGGAGTTGACTCAGCTGTTGCCGCAGCCTTGGTTCATAAAGCCATTGGTGATCAACTAACCGCTGTGTTTGTCGATCACGGCTTATTGCGAAAAGGTGAAGCCGAGCAGGTGGAGCGTGACTATGTTGAAGCAACCGGCATAAAGCTGAAAACCGTCAACGCCGAAAAACAGTTTTTGGATGCGCTCAAAGGTGTTAGCGATCCAGAACAAAAGCGAAAAATTATTGGGCGTGAGTTTATAAGGTCATTCGAGCAAGCAGAACGCGAACTGATCGAAGAGGCCAAAGAAGAAAACCAAAAAATCGGTTTTCTGGTTCAAGGAACGCTTTATCCAGATGTAGTTGAATCTGGAGGAGGTGCAACAGCTGGAATTAAAAGCCACCACAACGTTGGTGGATTGCCAGAGGATCTGGAATTTGAACTTATTGAGCCACTGCGGACTCTGTTTAAGGACGAGGTTAGAGACATTGGTCGCGAACTTGGCCTACCTGAGCCAATTGTCAATCGTCAACCCTTTCCTGGGCCGGGCTTAGGAATCAGAATCATTGGCGAGGTGAATGCAGAGAGACTTGTAATTCTTCGCGAGGCCGATGCAATAGTCCGTGAAGAGCTAACTGCTGCAGGCATGGATCAAGAAATTTGGCAATCGCCTGTGGTTTTGTTGGCCGATGTCAGATCTGTTGGAGTTCAAGGAGATGGCAGAACCTATGGGCATCCGATTGTTTTGCGTCCAGTTAGTAGCGAAGATGCGATGACGGCTGATTGGTCAAGATTGGATTATGCGTTATTGGCAAAGATTTCAAACCGAATAACTAACGAGGTTCAGGATGTGAACAGAGTGGTGTTGGATATCACCAGTAAACCGCCAGGGACCATCGAATGGGAGTAACCGAAGTTTTTGGGCACCGAGGTGCCAGCGGTTATCTTCCAGAAAATACGCTGGAGGCATTTGAGTTGGCCTTTGAGCAAAAGGCCGATGCTGTCGAGTTGGATTTGGTTCCAACAATTGACAATCAACTCATCATTCGCCACGAGCCAGAATTATCAACCACCACAAATATCGCTGCTCTGACACAGTTTCAAGAAAAACAAACCTCGGAGGTCATCGCCGGAGAAGAGCATTTTGGCTGGTTTAGTCATCATCTAACCTCCAGAGAAATATTGGAGCTTCGAGCAACTGAAAGATACCCAAACAGGACCGAATCAGCATCGCATGACGGCAAATATATGATTCCAACCCTTGGGGATTTATTGGCGGCACCAGAGTTTTTTGGAAAAAAGTTGATTATTGAGCTGAAACACCCCGATTATTTTCTAGAACAGGGTTTTGATCTTGCACAGATGTTGAAACTAGAAATAGACATTGCGGAAATGGATCCCGAGGCCACTCATGATTTTGTAATCGAAAGCTTTGACTGGCGAGGGTTGATTAGAGCACAAGAACTTATCGGAGACAGAGCAAGCTATGTCTTTTTGGCAGAACCTGCCACCACTCCCGATGATGTTGATTTATTGATTGAGGCGGTTGGCGATAACTTCAATGGTTTATCGCTTGCCCTGCCTCAATTTCTGGCTAGTTTTGATGAGCAATCAATTGAGATCAATGACGTTTTAGAAAAAATCAAAGTCAATCAATTGCTTGCCTACACCTACACAGCAAGAATTGAGCAGGCAATTGATGTTGAAAGAGATTTCAAATTATTGGCCACTGCTGGATTTGATGGCGTATTTACCGACCAGCCAGATGTCTTTCGCAACTTTGTCAGCAGTTAGATTTAGGCTAGGGCGGCTATGAGTCAATTAATCCCAAACTCCTCTGAGTCATTACTTGAGGGTCTAAACCCGCAACAGCAAAAAGCTGTTGAACACCGCGGTCGTGGGTTATTGATTGTTGCGGGAGCCGGTAGTGGGAAAACAAGGGTTCTTACTCACAGAATTGCTCATTTTTTAGCCAATCGAGAATTATGGCCATCGCAGGTTCTGGCAATTACCTTTACAAATAAAGCAGCTAACGAGATGCGCGAGCGAGTGGAGGAATTGGTTGGGGAGACCGCCGAGGGGATGTGGATTAAGACTTTCCACTCAACTTGTTTGCAGATTCTCAGACGAGAAGCCGATCACTTGTCTCAGGATTCCAACTTCACCGTTTATGACTCAAGTGATTCAAGGGCACTGATCAAACGACTCATGCGAGAAGCAGGTGTTGAAGATACAGATTTGAAGCCGCAGCAAATAGCAGCAGCTATTTCAAACGCGAAAAACGAATTAAAAGATGCAGAGGATTTTTCATCCACTGCCGATAAATCAAATCCCCGAAACAGGGTAATTGCAGAGATTTATCATGCTTATACCGAGGAACTAACTCGCAATAACGCATTTGATTTTGATGATTTGATTGCGCAGACAGTTGGCCTGCTCAGAGCCTTTCCTGAAATCAGAGGGAAGTATCAAAAACGCTTTAGACATATTTTGGTTGATGAATATCAAGACACCAATCACGCGCAATACGCACTGATTCGAGAGCTAACCAGACCTTTGCCAGAGGGCTATGAAAACGCCAACCCGCAAACGGGTGAATTATTGCCCCCAGTTGGGTTGACCGTGGTGGGAGATTCCGATCAGTCGATTTATGCATTCCGTGGCGCGGATATTAGAAATATCACTGAATTTGAAAGAGATTTCCCAGGAGCAGAGACCATTCTGCTGGAGCAAAACTATCGCTCCACGCAAAACATCCTTAGTGCTGCCAATGCGGTTATTAGCCAGAACTTTGATAGGCCCTCCAAAAACCTCTGGACAGATGCTGGTAGCGGAGAGCTATTGACTTTGTTCACAGGCTACGACGAGCGCAATGAAGCGGCTTTTGTGGTTGATCGAATTAGTGAATTGCATGAACAGGGTGTAAATCTCAATGAGGTCGCCATTCTTTATCGGACAAATGCTCTAACACCGCCGGTTGAGAATGAATTGAAATCGCAAAGGATTCCCTATCAGGTAATCGGTGGTTTGAAATTTTATGAGCGGAAAGAAATCAAAGACGCTCTTGCCTATTTGGTTTCGATTAGCAATCCAAGAGACGATGAAGCTGTCAGAAGAATCTTGAACACTCCGGCACGAGGAATTGGTGCGAAAACAGAATTGAAAATCGCCCAGCTAGCCAGATCCAAAGACATCAGTTTTCAGCAGGCGCTATTGAATGTCTCGGAACTTGGCTTGGGTCCAAAGTTATCGGCTGCAATTGAAAGCTTCACTGAATTACTCGGGAGGCTGCGTGATGAGGTGGAGATTGAACAGCCAGCAAAGATTTTGGAGCAGGTGCTAACTGGTTCTGGTTATAAGACTCAACTGGAAAACTCAAGAGACCCGCAGGATGAAGCAAGGGTTGAAAACCTGGATGCACTGATTGGTCAGGTTTATGACTACCAGGCTCAGAATCCGGAGGGAAGTCTCAGTGATTACCTGGCTGATGTAACACTTGCAACCGCCACCGATGACCTTGATGAAGAATCAGGAGCTGTGTCATTGATGACTCTGCACACGGCCAAGGGATTGGAATACCCGGTTGTGTTTCTAATCGGCTTAGAGCAGGGAACACTTCCACACGTCAGAGCTTTTGATGAACCAGGCGGGTTAGCTGAAGAGCGAAGACTGATGTATGTGGGGATGACCAGAGCCAAACAAAAACTAGTGCTCAGCTGTGCCCTAACCAGAACACTTTTTGGGTCTCAACAATCGATGATGGCAAGTAGTTTCCTTGGTGATATCCCAGAGGAACTAATTGACACGGTTGGTGAGCGAAGAAGTGCAGCTTCTAGCCCGAAGCCAGTTAACACTTGGCAGGGGGCAATCACCACTCCGGCTCAGATTAGAGATAACGATGATCTGCAATTGGTTGCAGGGGACCGAGTCAACCACGACAGTTTTGGTGAGGGAGAGGTCATTCAGGTGAATGGAAACCCGCCAAGACAGACTGCCGAAATTAGATTTGATAGTGGTCAGATAAAGAAACTGATGGTGAAGGTGGCACCAATTCAGGTGCTGAAATAGATTTTCAAATCAACGCTAGTATTGAGCGCGTAAAGCGGATTTAGATAGGGAAACTGTGGATCTTTTTGAATATCAAGCCCGCGATTTATTTGAAGCCCATGGAGTTCCGGTGCTTAGGGGAATCATTGCTGACACCCCCGAGCAAGCGGAAGCGGCTGCCAAAGAAATCGGTGGAGTAGTTGTTGTCAAGGCTCAGGTGAAAACCGGAGGCCGTGGAAAAGCTGGTGGCGTTAAAGTTGCCAAAACCCCCGAGGAGGCAAAGGCTCACGCCGAGACAATCCTCGGATTGGACATTAAAGGCCATGTCGTCAAAAGAGTAATGATTGCTCAGGGAGCGGATATAGCCGAGGAGTATTACTTCTCTGTTTTGCTTGACCGCTCAAACAGAACCTTTTTGGCTCTTTGCTCAGTTGAGGGTGGCGTTGAAATTGAGCAGCTAGCCGAGGAGCGCCCGGAGGCTTTGGCCAAGGTTCAAATCAGTGCTAACGAGGGGATTGATTTAGCGAAGGCAAAAGAAATTGCCACCGAGGCTAATTTCCCAGCAGAGCTAATTGATGCTGTTAGTGAAGTTTTTGTGAAGCTTTATGGGGTATTTGAAAAAGAAGACGCCACCCTGGTTGAGGTGAACCCTCTGGTTAGAACCGGTGATGGCCAAATAATTGCCTTGGATGGAAAGGTAACCCTCGATGAAAATGCCGAGTTCCGTCACGAGCGCGAGCAAATGGAGCGAGATGAGCTTGATCCACTGGAGGCGAAGGCTCAGGAAAATGACCTCAACTACGTAAAGCTTGACGGTCAGGTCGGAATCATCGGAAACGGTGCCGGGCTTGTGATGTCAACTTTGGATGTTGTTGCCTACGCTGGTGAAAACCACGGTGGGGTGAAGCCTGCAAACTTCCTAGACATCGGCGGTGGTGCCAGTGCCGAGGTTATGGCAGCGGGCCTTGATGTGATTTTGGGAGACAGTCAGGTTAAAAGCGTCTTTGTAAACGTATTCGGAGGAATCACTGCCTGTGACGCTGTTGCCAATGGAATTGTCGGAGCACTTGAAAAACTAGGAAGTTCCGCAACCAAGCCACTAGTTGTGAGGCTTGATGGAAATAACGTGGATGAGGGAAGAAAAATCCTTAGCGATTACAGCCACCCGCTAATTACCCTCGCTGAAACTATGGATGGCGGAGCCGACAGGGCCGCAGAATTGGCAAAGGGGTAATCATGGCTATTTATCTAGATTCAGATTCAAAAATAATCGTTCAGGGAATGACCGGTGCCGAGGGTATGAAGCACACCCAGCGCATGCTTGCTGGAGGTAGCAATATCGTTGGTGGAGTGAACCCCCGCAAAGCTGGGGAGACAGTGGAGATTGAAGGCAACAGTCTGCCTGTTTTTGGCTCAGTTGAAGAGGCAATGAGAATTACCGATGCAAATGTGAGCGTGATCTTTGTACCGCCTGCATTTGCTAAGGCGGCCATGGTTGAGGCAATTGATGCTGAAATGCCACTGATTGTCACAATCACTGAGGGAATCCCGGTACATGACAGTGCCATGGCTTGGGATTACAACCTGCAAAAGGGAAATAGAAGTCGCATGATTGGGCCCAACTGCCCGGGAATCATTAGCCCAGGTAAATCAAATGCAGGAATCACCCCCAGTAACATCACAGGCTTCGGCCCCATTGGTTTGGTTAGCAAGAGCGGAACTCTGACCTATCAGATGATGTTTGAGCTAAGAGACATTGGATTCTCAACCGGAATTGGTATCGGTGGTGACCCAGTGATTGGCACCACCCACATCGATGCTTTGGAGGCATTCGAGGCAGATGATGAAACACAGGCGATTGTGTTGATTGGTGAGATTGGTGGAGACAGCGAGGAAAAGGCTGCCGAATACATCTCGAAGCATGTTTCAAAGCCAGTTGTCGCCTATGTTGCTGGCTTCACGGCTCCAGAGGGTAAGACCATGGGTCACGCTGGTGCAATTGTCTCTGGTTCTGCAGGTACTGCACAAGCTAAGAAAGAAGCCTTTGAGGCAGTGGGTGTGAAAGTTGGAAAGACTCCGAGTGAGACCGCGCAACTGATGCGCGATATCATCGCGGGTCAATAGCCCATTGAATAGAGCGCTGGTCCCAGCCCTGGTGGCTGCACTGGAGGCAGCGCTCATTATTGCCATTGGAATTGGGATTACGCTTGCTCCACTGACCGTTGTTTGGTTAGTGGAGCCAGATCCTGATTTCTCTTGGGCTACCAATTTGCTGCTGAGTTCCAATCTGTGGCTAGCGGCCCACGGGGTAGAAATAGGTGTATCCGCTGGGGAACTAGCGGGGATTGAATTCGATGGCTTCACCATTGCTGCGATGCCACTGGGTTTGACTCTGATTACTGTTTTATTTGCCTACAGATTGGGAAGCAGACTTTCAAGCTCAGGCTCATTGGTTTTGGGTTGGAGTGGTGGAATTGGAAGTTTTGGTTTTATCAGCCTTTTAGTTTCACAAGCATCCATTAGTGAATTTGTCGAGGCGGTTCAATGGCAGGCTGTGTTGTCTCCGACCCTAATATTTGCAACCACCGTGATTCTCTCGAGCCTTATTGGCAAAAACTTCATGATTGCATCATCTAGCGAGCAGGTTGAGGCGGTTGAGCGACGGATGATTCGCTCCAGCTTGGGAAAACTTAAGTCATCACTTCACTGGTCAGTGAGAGCTTTATTAGACCCGGCTCTCAGGGCTGGAAGCATGATTACGCTTTTTATGATTTCTGCCTCGGCAATAACCATGGCGGTCTTGCTGGGTTTGAACTGGGTTGAGGTCATAAGACTTTATGAGGCTTTGCAGATAACCATTCCCGGTGGGGTGATTATTACCCTTGGTCAATTAGCACTTTTACCAAACATGGTTATTTATATAACCAGCTGGCTGATTGGACCGGGGTTTGCAATCGGTATCGGATCTAGTGTCAGCCCACTCGGTACCAATCTGGGACCCTTGCCCGCACTCCCTGTCTTTGGTGCTATTCCAAGTGAGAGTTTTGAAAGATCCATCTGGGTTGTTTTACTAATAGGCCTTTTTGCGATTATCTCTTTGGTGATTATTAGAAAATCCACCGCTGATATTCGCTGGGAGTATGCAACGGGATATGGGGCATCGTTTGCGCTAGCTCTTGGAGTGTCTTTAGTAAGTTCGTTGCAACTGGGTTTTCTAGCGGTGCTTGCTAGTGGGGCATTTGGTCCTGGGAGGCTTCAGTTTGTAGGGATTGAGCCGATTAGTCTGATGCTGATTAGTTTTGTAATTATTTTCATAAGCTCATTCCTTGCCGGTTTAGTTATTGCTCGGCCAGAGGATAAAAGGCAACGCTAGGCTTATCAAATGCTCTCCGTGGTCACGCTTATTTCAGGTTCAGGTTCAAACCTGCAAGCACTTTTGAAAGCCTGTGATAACCCCTTATACCCAGCAAAGATGCTTGCAGTTGGAAGCGATAATGTTGCCACCGGGCTTATGCATGCTGAACAGCACGGTATCCCCAATTTTGTTGTTGAACCCCAAAGATTTGATTCCAAACAAGCCTGGGCTGAGGTTTTAGCCAGCAACATAAGACATCTAAATCCAGATCTAATTGTTTTGGCTGGGTTTATGAAAATTCTCCCTGAAAGCTTTGTGAGTGAGTTTTATCCAAGGGTGATTAATCTTCACCCCTCTCTCCTCCCTAAATTTCCAGGAGCGCATGCAGTGAGGGATGCTCTGGCTGCGGGGGAGCAGGTAACCGGTTGCACCCTGCACGTAGTTGATGCTTTGGTTGATAGCGGTCCAATCATTGACTCTCGAAGTGTTTCAATTGAAAGTGGTGAGAGCGAGGCATCACTGCACGAAAAGATTAAGACCGAGGAAAAAAAGATGCTCACAGATGCAGTCAGGGCAATCGCTGAAAATCGAATCAATCTGGAGGAAATCGGTGGCAACGGATAGTTCGCTAAATTACAGAAATCAAATTCAAATCAAACGAGCACTGATTTCGGTGAGTGATAAGACAGGGCTTATCGAGCTTGCCAAAGATTTAATTAGTTTCGGCATCGAGATTGTCTCTACTGGGTCAACCGCCAAACAAATCGCTGAAGCGGGTTTGCCGGTGACGGAGGTTAGCAAGCTAACTGGTTTTGAAGAGACTTTAGATGGTCGGGTGAAGACCCTTCACCCCAATGTTCATGCAGGCCTATTGGCAGACTTAAGAAGGCCAGCTCATAAAAAGCAATTGCAAGAATTGGGATTGAAGCCATTCGAGTTAGTGATTGTGAATTTATATCCATTTGTTGAAACTGTGAATTCTGGGGCGGATTTTGATGAGTCAGTTGAGCAGATTGACATTGGTGGACCAGCAATGGTCAGAGCTAGTGCCAAAAACTTTGCCAATGTGGCGGTGGTCACCTCCACCGATGACTACGACAAAGTGAGAGAGGCCGTTAGATCCGGTGGCAGCAATTTGCAGATGCGCAGGGAGTTGGCCCTAAAGGCATTCACCGCAACTGCCAACTACGACGCAGCGGTCAGCGGATGGCTTGCTTCATCAGAGGCTGAGCAACTTGGGAAATCGGATCTTCCAGTTGAATTAGAGCTGAGTGCTAAAAGGCAGTCTGTTTTGCGCTACGGAGAGAACTCACATCAAAAAGCAGCACTTTATTCAAGAGCAGATTTATCCCCTGGTTTAGCGCAGGCAAGATTGCTTCACGGCAAAGAGATGAGTCTTAACAACTACGTTGATGCAGACAGTGCTTTGCGGGTGGCATTTGATTTTGTGGAACCCTCGGTTGCAATTATCAAACATGCTAATCCCTGCGGGATCGGGCAGGCGGATGATGTTTCTGATGCCTATCAAAAAGCTTTTGAATGCGACTCGGTGAGTGCTTTCGGTGGAGTTGTCGCAGTGAACAGGAAACTAACACTTGCGATGGCCGAAAAGATGAGTGAAGTATTCACAGAGGTGGTTGTCGCTCCTGCATACGAGACCGAAGCACTTGCAGTTTTAACCGCAAAGAAAAACTTACGGATATTGCAACTAGCTGGTGATTTCCGCTACCCAGAAACTGAACTGAAGCAAATTTCGGGTGGGCTTCTAATGCAACAGGCTGACCGGTTTGAGGCGGTAAATGCAGGCGACTGGAAACTGGTTAGTGGCAAAAGACCCGAAAGCGATATTTTGCGAGATTTGGAATTTGCATGGAGAGCGGTCAGAGGGGTGAAATCAAACGCTATTTTGCTGGCCAAAGATTCAGCCAGTGTTGGGATCGGAATGGGTCAGGTAAATCGAGTTGATTCCTGCAAACTGGCTGTTGATCGCGCAGGTGAAAAAGTGAGCGGTAGCGTTGCAGCATCCGATGCATTTTTCCCTTTTGCCGATGGATTGCAGATTTTGATAGATGCGGGTGTGACAGCGGTGGTGCAACCCGGCGGTTCTGTTCGGGATGAAGAGGTGATTGAGTTGGCTAAGGCAAATTCGATAGCGATGTTTTTCACCGATCAGCGGCATTTTTTCCACTAACCAACTGTTAGCCTGTGATGCTGATCTAATCTGAGGAGCTATGCAGGAAAAAGGTTTACTGGCAACTCTGGCCAGGCTAATTCCCTACGCAGGCAACACAATTCCTAGGCTAATGCTGGGTGTGGTTGTCGGTATTGCCGCACACATGTTTGCCCTCGCCTTGCCGCAAGTTTTGCGAGAGCTGGTGAATGGCTTGGAGGAAAACCTAAACCTGGATTTCTTGCTTTATTCGGTTGGATTGTTTTTATTTTTTGGTGCCAGCGAAGCAATTTTGGTTTTGTTGCGCAGGTGGCTTGTTTTGGAGCCTGGAACTCAGGTTGAGGCGCGAATGCGCAATCATTTGTACAAAAAACTAGAGCAGCTCCCCGTCAGTTTTCATGATCAGTGGCCCAGCGGACAACTGCTTTCAAGATCGGTTCAAGATTTAGGTTTACTACGCCGATGGATATCCTTTGGCTTTGTTTTGTTGATAGCAAACATCTCGATGATTGCCGTGGGACTGGTGGTTTTGTTCACGACCCACTGGATGCTTGGCACGATTTTGCTCGTGAGCTCGATTCCTTTCTGGCTCAGGGGATTCAACTACCAGCGAGAATACGGAATGGCCAGTCGACAGTCCCAAGACCAAGCAGGTGATTTGGCAACCAATGTCGAAGAATCGGTTCATGGAATCAGAGTTCTAAAAGCCTTCGGACGTGGCGAGCAGGCAGCTGGGGTTTTCTCTCGCGGAGCGCAAGAACTGAGAATGACCGAGCTTAGAAAAGCCAGACTGAATTCCAATCTTTGGCTATTTATAATTTTGCTCCCAGAGCTATCAATTGGCCTCAGTCTGATGGCAGGGGTCTATCTGATCTCTAATGATGATCTATCAATCGGTGGCTTGGTCAGTTATTTCGCAACCGTTATGGTTCTTCGCTGGCCAATTGAATCTCTTGGTTTCTTATTGGCTTTCACGTTGGATGCTAAGGCTGCCGTTCAAAGATTTGTTGAGGTGATTGATAAGCCAATCGACATATCGGAGGCAGAGAGTTTAGAAACAATTGAAAACCCGCAAGGAAAACTTGAATTCAAAGACGTTCACTTTCGCTACCCAGACGCTCCAAATAATCAACGTGATTTATTAGACGGTGTTAGTTTCAAAATTGAGCCAGGACAGTCAGTTGCCCTGCTTGGAATAACTGGAAGTGGCAAATCCACTCTGACTTCTCTGACAACAAGGCTTTATGACGTCACTGAAGGGTCAATTGAGATTGATGGCGTGGATATCAGAAACCTAAGTTTCGGTAATTTGCGCGAACAGATTGCAATGGCTTTTGAGGATGCCACCCTGTTCTCGGCAAGTGTCAGAGACAATGTTTTACTCGGAAGACCAGAGGCCTCAGAGGAGGATCTGCACCAGGCAATAAAAATAGCTCAGGCAGATTTTGTTTATGACCTACCCGAAGGAATCGAAACCACTATCGGCGAAGAGGGAATGAGTCTCTCCGGCGGTCAACGTCAGCGCCTAGCTCTTGCAAGAGCTGTTGCGGCCAAGCCCTCAATTTTGGTGATGGATGACCCGTTGAGTGCTCTGGATGTTGACACCGAAGCTTTGGTGGAGCAGGCGCTAAGGCGAGTCTTGGCTGGAACAACAGCTTTGATAGTCGCCCACAGACCATCCACAGTAATGCTCGCTGACAAGGTTGCTCTTTTGGAAAACGGGAAGATCACAGCCTTTGGAACCCACAGCGAATTATTGATATCAAACGATCACTATCGCTATGTGATTTCAAGCTTCGATTCGGAGAAGCAGGTGATTATTTGAGCAACTTCGGAACTTTGAACGAAGATGAGAGTGATCTAAACAAAGAAGATTCCAAGCGGATTCGTGACCGCTCATTCAAACTGTTGATTTCATTGATTCAACCTGTCAAGAAAAGGCTTTATTTATCTTTTGGTGCCGGAATTTTCTCGCAAGGTTTGCGAGTAATAGGCCCAGCGATTATCGCTTACGCCTTGGATACAGCTTTGCCTGCAGCGGTCAATGATGATCAAATACCATTGTTCATGGCAGTTGGTGGGTATTTATTAATTGCAATCTCAACTGCTTCACTGACGGCTTTTTTCATCCGTTACGGGGCAAGAATCAATCAAGATGTGCTGTTAGATCTTCGCCAGCGCATGTTTCGCCACACTCAGAAACTCTCAGTTGAGTTTCACGAGCGTTACACATCAGGAAGGGTGATAGCCAGGCAGACTTCAGATCTTGACAGCATCCGCGAATTATTAGACACCGGTGGGAACGAAATGGTCGTGAGCCTGATGTTTATGTTGTTCACAGGAGCGGCCCTACTGGTTTTGGACCCGCAGAGCTTTCTAATCTTGGCAGCCAGCTGGATTCCTCTTTATTTCATCACTCGCTGGTTTATTCGCTCCGCAAGGATTCAATACAGGAAATCCAGGGTCGCCTCCGCCCAGCTAATTGTTTTCTTTGTTGAGACCATGACCGGCATGAAAGCTGTGAAGGCATTCAGGACCGAAAAGCGAAATCAAGAGCACTACGGCGGGTTGAACGAGGACTACCGAAAAATCACCAAAAGAACCATCCAATTATTTGGAATCTTTGACCCATCGCTGATTTTCACGGGAAGTGTTGCGATGACCTTTGTTTTGTTGTTTGGAGGTTCTCGGGTAATTGAGGGTGATTTGGGAATCGGAGTGCTAACGGCAGCCCTGTTATACACCAGACAATTTTTCGGCCCCATCGAAAGAATCGCTGTTTTTTATAACTCATATCAGTCTGCAAGCGCAGCCTTAGAAAAAATCAGCGGTGTTTTGGAGGAGGAACCGACCGTTCCCGAACCCGAAAAACCAACCAAACTAGGGAAAATTTCGGGTGAGCTTGATTTCAAGAGTGTTGAATTTAATTATTCAAACGACATCCCGATACTCCCTCATTTCGACCTGAATATCCCAGCTGGACAAACCATTGCTTTGGTGGGGACAACCGGTGCTGGGAAATCAACTTTGGCAAAGCTGATATCTAGATTTTATGACCCTGTTAGCGGAGAGGTGTCACTGGATGGAATCGATCTCCGGGATATCTCCTCGGAAGATCTGCGCAGACACATCGTGATGGTCACCCAAGAGGCGTATTTATTCAGCGGAAGCGTAGCTGACAATATCGCTCTTGGAAAACCTGGAGCCTCCAGGGAGGAAATCGCAGCAGCAGCGCAAGCAGTTGGAGCTCACGAGTTCATTCTCGAACTGCCAGATGGCTATGACACCGATGTGAATAAACGCGGTGGCAGAGTAAGTGCAGGACAAAGGCAACTGATTAGTTTCGCTAGAGCATTTTTGGCAGATCCGAGTGTGTTGATTTTGGATGAGGCAACCAGTTCTTTGGATATCCCCTCAGAGCGTCAGGTTCAAAGAGGTCTGCAGACACTTTTGAAGGGTAGAACAGCTGTGATTATTGCTCACAGGCTTTCCACCGTGGCCATCGCTGACCGGGTTTTGGTGATGGAGCACGGGGAGATTATCGAAGACGATAAACCAGATGTTTTGATAGCGGGAGAGGGTAAATTCTCGAGGCTTCACAAAGCATGGAGAGAATCCTTGGTCTAAACATCTGAAAACCAATTTCGAGATAGGCTATTGGGCGAACTTAGGCTAATTCTGGAGAATTTTTAATGAGCAAAATCAAAGTTGTTGGAAAAATAGTCGAGCTCGATGGCGATGAGATGACCCGCATCATCTGGCAGGACATCAAAGACAAACTAATACTCCCCTTTTTGGATATCGATTTAGAGTATTACGACCTATCGGTCACTCACAGAGACGCAACCGATGATCAGGTGACTGTTGACGCGGCTGAGGCCATCAACAAACACGGTGTTGGAGTGAAGTGTGCAACAATCACCCCGGATGAGGCCAGAGTTGAAGAGTTTGGTCTCAAAAAGATGTGGCGTAGCCCCAATGGAACAGTACGAAACATTTTGGGTGGTGTGGTTTTCCGCGAACCAATCATTATTTCTAATGTGCCAAGGCTTGTGCCAGGTTGGACAAGGCCCATCATCATTGGCCGTCACGCCCACGGTGATCAGTACAAGGCGACTGATTTTAAAGTTCCTGGAAAGGGAACCGTCACCATCACATGGACTCCTGAGGATGGCTCGGCTCCAAAGACCATGACCGTTGCAGAGTATGGCGAAGACGGTGGAGTGGCAATGGGAATGTATAACTACATGGATTCCATCAGAGATTTTGCTCGCTCTAGTTTCAACTACGGGCTTTCAAGGAACTATCCGGTCTACATGTCAACCAAAAACACCATTTTGAAAGCTTACGATGGCGCCTTCAAAGACGCTTTCCAGGAAGTATTTGATGCAGAATACCGTGACAAGTTTGAAGCCGCAGGTCTAACTTATGAGCACCGCTTGATTGATGACATGGTGGCAGCTGCCATGAAGTGGGAGGGTGGCTATGTTTGGGCTTGTAAAAACTATGACGGAGATGTGCAGAGTGACACTGTTGCCCAGGGTTTCGGATCTCTAGGTTTGATGACCTCTGTGCTGTCAACCCCTAATGGCAAGGTTGCTTTGGCAGAAGCAGCCCACGGAACGGTTACTCGTCACTACCGCCAGTGGCAGGAGGGTCAAAAGACCTCCACCAACCCAATTGCTTCTATTTTTGCTTGGACCAGAGGATTGCAGCACCGAGCTAAATTAGACAATACCCCTGAGGTTACTGAGTTTGCCGAGGCTTTGGAGCAGGTAATCATTGAAACTGTTGAATCGGGCAAGATGACAAAGGATTTGGCACTGCTGGTTGGTGAGGGTCAGGATTATCAAACCACCGATGAATTCATGAACAGCTTGGCCGAGAACCTTCAAAAAAAGCTCTCCTAAAGCTAGCTGTGGATAACTCCTGAACCGATTGGTTCAGGAGTTTTATCTTTTTGCGCATGAAAAAAATCATTGCGCTTATTAGTTCCGTATCCATTTCAAGCCTTGGGCTTTTACTCCCTCTAAATATTGCTCAAGCTGTTGAGTTTTGTGAAGGGGGTGAGTGTGAGGTTGTCTTCAACAAAACCGAACAGGTCGAGTCCTGGCAGGTTCCTGATGGCATAACAGCGATTGAGTTTGAAGTCTATGGAGCCCAGGGTGGCTCAAATGGTGGCCGAGGGGGCTTTGTCAGTGGGACGCTTGGAAATCTCCCCGAACAGCTAACGATAGTTGTTGGTGGTGAGGGTGCACGGGGTGCGAATCTCAACGGTGGTTATAACGGTGGTGGATATTCAGGCGGTCGTGATGGAAACCCCGGTAGCGGTGGTGGAGCGAGTGATATCCGCTTTGGTTCTTCGCTGAGTGACCGAGTGGTGGTTGCCGGTGGTGGCGGCGGAAATGGCGGTCCCGTTGGTGGCTCAGGAGGTGCCGGTGGTGGTGAGGTTGCCGCCGATGGAGCAGCTGGCCAGGGAGGTGCTGGAGCAGGTGGAAGCCAGGTCAGTGGTGGTGCTGGCGGAAGAAGTAACTCTGGAAGCACAAACGGCGCCTCTGGTCGCTTAGGAATTGGTGGAGAGGGTGGTTACACCCACAGCGGATACGGAGGCGGCGGTGGAGGCGCAGGCTACTTCGGCGGTGGTGGCGGTGGAGCCGACACGGACACCTGCTGTTTGGATGCCGGTGGTGGAGGTGGTGGATCTTCATTTGCCAATTCAACACATGTCTCCAATGTGAGTTTCCAACCCGGAACTCGAGCCGGTGATGGAAAAATCATTCTTCGCTATTCGCTTCCAGCTGCAATCACAGAATTCTCTTATCAACAAACCGAACCTACTGATGCTGAGGTGACGCTGAGTTTTGACTCGGCCGTTACTGGCGTTGAGGTTGAGGATTTTTTAGTCAGCGGTTGCACCGATAAAAGCCTCTCTGGCTCTGATGACAATTACACTCTCGAGCTTTCTAATTGCGATTCATCGCCAACGGTGTCAATAGAGGCAAATAGTTTTGGTGCAGCTTCGAATGTTCCTGCCGAGCAGCAGTTGCTGGAAATGGAACTTGACCAGTTGGCTCCAGCTGTCACCTTCAGCCACCCAGAGTTTTCAAATATTAGTGAATTTGAAATCACTGTTGAAACTGACTCAAGTGGCATTTTTGATAAACAGGCTATTAGCTCAGCGGAATGCCAGTTGGAAACCTCAGTGGCTCAAACGCTTGCAACCATCAGGGCAACAGCGTGCCCTGATGGGGATGCGTTAGTTATTTTTGCCAGCAGTTTGCTGAGAGATTCAATTGGCAATCTTTCACTTTCAGAAGACAGAACAATAACGGTTTCGGTTGACACGGTTTCCCCTGTGATTTTTGTTGGTGAGAGTGAGATAGCTGAGGTGGAAATTGAGGGAGAAAAACTAATACAAACCCAAACCACTGTTAGTTTCTCTGAATCAACTCTCGATTATTCAGATTTTGTCTTCACAGGTACGGAGCAATGCGCAGATTCGCATGAGTTAGGCGAGGGGGAGATGACCCTAAAAACTGAATTTTGTTCCACGGGAGAAATCAGTTGGTTGCTTCCAGCTGAGACATTGGTTGACTCAGCCGGAAACAGTGCTCCCGTGGAGGATTTAGTTATCCAATTGACAATTCCAGAGCTCACTCCTGAACCGGCCCCTGAACCCGATCCTGAGCCCGAGCCTGA
>JAVLCC010000002.1:14631-59766 GCA_031580995.1 Microbacteriaceae bacterium | reverse complement strand
CCTGAGCCCGAGCCTGAACCTGAGCCAGCACCGGCCCCAGAGGTTGTTCAGCCTCCTGCGCAGCAACCAGCTCCCGGTCCAGTATTTATCCCGACACCAGAGCCTGAACAGGCCCCAGTTCCAGAATTGGAACCGGAGAGTGAACCAGTAGCTGAACCAGTTGAGCAGGTAGAAACCGAGCCTGAAGTTGCACCGTTGCCAGAGCCGACAGTTGAACCAAGTGAAACAGAGCCAGAAACCACAGTTCAACAGCAGCTAGAAACCGAACCATCTGTTACAGATCCAGAGGTTGAAAGTGAAGAAGAAACAGTTGAAGCATTAACACCGCAAACAGATTCTGAATCGGAGACTGAGCCAGAAATTGAACAAGCTCTGCCAGTTTCCCAAATTCAAGAAAAAGAGCAGGTTGTTGAAAATACTCAAATCAGCCCCTGGGCAATTGCTCTTGCCAGCATGCTGGTGTTGGGGCTTTTAGTCGGGGTGGTTTACCTAACTAAAAATAACCGTTCGCGAACCATCGATTAACACTCGGTGCTCGGCGAACCAGCTAACCGCTTGGGCGAGGGTTCGTGACTCAATGTCTTGTCCAATTCGAACCAGTTTTTCCTTTGACTCCTCGTGAGTTACGCGATCAACGTTCTGTTCGATAATCGGACCCTCGTCCAGCTCGGCGGTTACGAAGTGTGCAGTGGCGCCGATAAGTTTGACGCCTCGCTGGTGAGCCTGAGCGTATGGGTTTGCACCTTTGAAACCTGGAAGGAAAGAGTGGTGGATATTGATAATTTTTCCCTCGTAGCGTTTGCAGAAATCTGCGGAAAGAATCTGCATGTAGCGAGCTAGGACTATTAGTTCTATGTCGTTTTGCTCAACAAATTCTTCAATACGAGACTCAAAAGCTAACTTGTCCTCGGCTGAATCGATTTCATGAAGCTCAAAAGGGGTTTTATAAAACTCTGCAAGCGATTGAAGATCATCGTGGTTTGCCATAACTGCGGCAACCTCAATCGGTATCTGACCAGATAGTTGCCTAAAAAGCATGTCGTTCACGCAATGGGCAGCTTTGGAAGCCAAGACCAATGTCTTCATTGGTCTGCCGACAACATCCAGTTGCCATTGCATCTGATACTGCTTGGCGGTTTCTGAAATGATGCGCTCGAATTCAGCTCTTTCGATGTCGGATTCGATCTGCAAGCGCATAAAAAAGTTATTGCTCTCACTAGTGAATTGTTTAGATTCCGTGATGTTTCCGCGTGCCTGGACCACAGCTCCCGATATGGCATGGACGATTCCATGCTTATCCGGGCAAACAAAAGTCAAAACCCAGTGTTCAATATTTGGCATGAGCTACATTCTAGGGCTTGCCAATGAAGGCTATGTAGCTTCCCGCTGTTAGACTTGTGCTCATGTCAAAAACTCCCTCTGGATTCGGTCTCTCACTAAGTGAAGTTGACCCTGAAATTGCAGCAGTTTTGGACCAGGAGCTAGCGCGTCAGCAGGGCACCCTGGAGATGATTGCCAGCGAAAATTTTGTTTCTCGTGCCATCTTGGAAACCCAAGGTTCGGTCCTTACCAATAAATATGCAGAGGGCTACCCCGGAAAACGTTACTACGGAGGTTGCGAAGTAGTTGACGTAGCCGAGAATCTTGCTCGTGATAGAGCAAAAGAGTTATTCGGTGCAGAGCATGCCAATGTTCAGCCTCACTCAGGAGCTTCTGCCTCTGCAGCTGTTTTGATGGCACTGGCTAAGCCTGGAGATAAAATCCTTGGTCTTGACCTGGCTCACGGAGGCCACTTAACCCACGGGATGCACTTGAACTTCAGTGGAAAAATGTATGAGGCACACTCTTATCAAGTAAACGACGAGGGTCTGATTGATATGGACCACGTACGAGAGCGCGCCCATGAAGTAAAACCGGCGGTACTAATTGCTGGGTGGAGTGCATATCCAAGACATTTAGATTTTGCTAAGTTCCGAGAGATAGCCGATGAGGTCGGAGCTAAATTTTGGGTGGACATGGCTCACTTCGCGGGTTTAGTTGCCGGAGGCGTGCACCCCTCACCGGTTCCTCATGCAGATGTGGTTTCAACTACTGTCCATAAAACTCTTGCCGGACCTCGCTCAGGTTTGATTTTGTGCAAAGAGGAGTATGCGAAAAAGATTGACAGTGCCGTTTTCCCGGGTCAGCAGGGTGGGCCACTGATGCACGTTATTGCCGCAAAGGCAGTGGCATTCAAAGCTGCTTTGGCAGATGATTTCAAAGACCGTCAATCTAGAACCGTTCGTGGAGCAAACATAATTGCTCAGCGATTGATTGAAACCGATGTCACTGAAGCGGGAATTGGTGTTTTGACTGGCGGCACAGAAGTTCACTTGGTTTTGGTTGATCTGCGAAATGCTGAAATTGATGGAAAGACCGCTGAGGATCTATTGCACGAGGTTGGAATCACCATCAACAGAAACTCAGTTCCAAATGACCCAAGACCGCCAATGATTACCAGTGGTATCAGAATCGGAACACCAGCTTTGGCAACCAGAGGCTTTGCGGACGAGGAATTCACCGAGGTTGCAGACATCATTGCTAACTCTATTAAGCCCAATCCGGATATCCCGGCTTTGCAGGCAAGGGTTAAAAAACTTACAGACGCCTTCCCACTTTATGAGGGCCACGAGAGCTGGTAAAGCTTGACCGCACAACTAATTGATGGCAAGGCTGTAGCGAGCGAAATAAAGTCTGAAATAGCGAAAGAAGTTTCCGCCCTAAGACAAAAGGGCATCATTCCTGGCTTGGGCACACTGTTGGTGGGCGAAGATCCTGGGAGTAAGTCATACGTTGCAGGAAAGCATCGAGACTGTGCTGAAGTGGGTATCGAATCAATCAGAGTGGAACTTCCAGACAGTGCAACCGAGCAGGAGATAGCTCAGGCAATCAAGGATCTAAATCAAGCAACTGAAGTTTCTGGTTTTATCGTGCAGTTGCCTTTGCCAAAAGCTGTCAACACAAACAAGTTATTAGAACTAATTGACCCGGCCAAGGATGCTGATGGATTGCATCCAATCAACCTGGGAAGACTGGTGCTTAGTGGCTCCGCACACCTAGATTCCCCGCTTCCCTGCACACCTTCTGGAATTTTAGAGCTTTGCAAGCGCTACAACATTGAAACCAAAGGTCAGCGGGTAGCAATCATTGGTCGAGGGATTACCGTCGGCAGACCGCTGAGCTTGATGATGTCTGGACGAGGAATTGATGCAACGGTGCAGGTAATCCACTCCGCATCAGGGGATACTTCAGAATTTTTAGCTGAAGCAGACATTGTGGTGGCCGCAGCTGGCTCTGCACACATGATCACAAAAGAAGACATCAAACCCGGCGCCAAAGTTTTTGACGTGGGTATCACAAGAACTGATGACGGACTGTTGGGAGATGTTCACCCGAATGTTTCTGAGGTTGCCGGCTTTGTTTCACCAAACCCCGGTGGAGTTGGACCAATGACCAGGGTAATGCTTCTCAAAAACGTTCTGAAGCTTGCTAAAACTGACTCCTGATTGCCCAAAGATCTGGAAACACCGGGTTGAAAAGTGTTGAAGCCAGGTAGCCGGCCCCACTGGAGCCACCTGTTCCAATCTTCGTTCCGATAGTCCGCTCGACCATTTTCACATGACGATATCTCCACTCCTGCAAACCTTCGTCGAGGTCGGTGAGTGCCTCACCGACCATATTTGACTCAGGGTCGTTTCTGTGAAGCTCGATTAGGACTTTTTGAACATCCTCGTTTGGCTCCCATGCAAGGGATGGATCAACTATCAAAGCCTCGGCGGGAATGGGTGATCGGGAGTTGAAATAATCAAGTGCTGAATGCCAAACAGATTTTCTATTCATGGCCTGCTCGACTCGAATTCTTGCCTCACTGCCAGCTGTAAGGTGCTCGCTCATGCCCATGCCTGTTGTTTTGCCTGAGTCTTTTCCAGCCTTGTCTCTTCTTCCCAAAACCGCTTCCAGTTCCCTAAATTGGGCTGACTGAAAACCACTTGCCGAAGAAAGCCGATCCCTAAATGAATTGAACTGCAGAGGTGTCATCGTCTCCAGAATGTCCAATTGCGAAACACAGGTTTTCATGATGTTTCGAATTCTTGCCAATAGGGACAGTGACCTATGAGTGTCGCCAGTCTCGAGAGAATTTTGCAGAGCCTCGGCTTCGTGCAAAATCTGTTTGAACCAAAGTTCATAAACCTGATGGATTGTTATGAACAACAGCTCATCGTGTTCCGGTCCCTCGCTTTGAGGTTGTTGAAGGTTTAGTAGTTCATCAACTTTTAGGTAGCTGGTGTAGGTGAGGTGTTTATTGACGGTCATGTGACTCGACTTTCGCTTTGCTGGATTGTTTTGTAATCCCCCGAGGTCACTAAATCTCTAAGTTTTCTGAACCCATCAAAAACGTCTGCATAACTGTTTGTTAGAGGTGAGATTGAAAGTCTTATCGAATTGGGCTCTCTATAATCGGGTATCACTTTGCTTATTACTCGCAGAGCCTGCGCTATTTGTTTAGCATCCGGATGGGTGATGATCACATGCCCCCCACGCTTATCCCAATCTCTGGGCGTTCCCAGTTCAAAACCCAGTGGTTTAAGCCATGAGTCAAAAAGCTCAACCATTATTTGGGTTCCAACAGCCGCCTTTTGTTCAATGTTTTCTATCCCAGCTTCTTCAATCATTTTGTAGCTGACCTCAACCGCCCTGATTCCAGCAATTGGAGGGGAGGCTATTTGAAATTTACGAATATCATCTGCTGGTTCAAAGTTAGGACCCATAGCGAATTGATCGGCTTGAGCGAACCAGCCTTGGATGGGAACGTTCAGTGATTGCTGAAGATTTTCTCTAATAAACAACCAAGCGGGGGAGCCTGGACCACTGTTGCCGTATTTATAGGTGCAACCAACCGCAAGGTCGATTTCGTTTTTGTCAAAGTCGAGTTGAATTGAACCGCCAGCGTGCGAACAATCCCAAATAACCAGAATCCCGTATTTCTGGGCTAATTTATTGATCTCCAAAATTGGTTGCCTTGCACCGCTTCTGTAGTTAACTGCCTGCAGGGTCAGTAATGCCACATCCTCAGATAGCTGTTTTTCTAATTCTTTTGGCTCAATGATTTCGAATTCACTTCTAAACTCAACAGCTCCCGGACCCCCACTTCCATCCGTGTCAAGGGTGATTAGCTTCAAACCAAACTGTTCAGCTATTCCTTGGATGATGTAGCGGTCGGTTGGGAAGTTGGAGCTATCGACGATAATGGTGTTTCTATTTGGATGATGATTTACCGCGGCAACGCAAAGTTGGTAGAAATTGACACTTGTGGTGTCACAAACCAGAGTCTGTCCACCCTTGACCCCGAGAATCGCTCTACCAAGGATATCCCCAGCAGTTTGTGCGTTGTCAATCCAGTCAGCCCATCCATCAACTAATTTGGCTCCCCACTCCTCTGTGAGGAAATAACTCATTTTTTCGATTGTTTCTTTGGGCGGGCGACCAAGTGAGTTTCCATCCAGATAGCAAAGTTCGGGATCTGGCCTAAAAAATTTATCAGGATAGGTTTTTAGAGGATCATTTTGATCTAGCTGCTCTATGGTTTTTCTGTTTGTGGGGTCACCCTCGAAAAGTTTCATCAGTTCAGGATATTGCTAAACCAGCAACTGATGTTTGGCAAGATCTTGATAAAGCGGTGTTGACTCCAGTAATTCACTATGGGTGCCCTGTCCAATGATTTTTCCGTTTTCCAAAACGATTATCAAATCACTGTCGACAACCGTTGAAAGCCGGTGAGCGATTACCAGCATTGTGCGATTTTCACTCACAGCATCAATCGCCTCTCTCATCCTTTGTTCATTCAGTCCATCCAGACTGGATGTGGATTCATCTAGCAAAAGTATTGGTGGAGTTGAAAGTAAAGCCCTTGCAATCGCCAGTCTTTGCTTTTCACCCCCGGAGAGCATGATGCCATCTTCTCCCACTTGTGCATCTAGACCTCTGCTATCTCGGTTTAGAACCTCTGTCAGGTTCACTCTTTCCAATACTCGAATCAGTTCAGAATCATCAGCGAATTCTTTACCAAGCAATAAATTGTCTTTTAGTGAACCTGCTAGGACTGGAGCGTCCTGCTCGACATAGCCAATTTGCTCACGAAGTGTTGCTCTTGAAAACTCTGTTACCGCCTGCCCGTCCATCAAGATCTGACCCTCAGAAGGTTCATAGAACCTTTCGATCAAGGAAAAAGTAGTTGATTTGCCTGCCCCCGATGGACCAACTAGAGCAACTCTTTGCCCTCTTTCAATCTTGAAATTGATCCCCGTTAGCACTGGCTTTGACTCATCCCCAGCGTATTGAAAGCCAACATTTCTAAACTCAACAGCTGTGTCGTTTTTGGGAGAGCGAGTGCTGGGTGCATCGTCTAACTGCTCATCTGGAAGCGCCATAATTTCTTGAATTCTGGCAAGTGCTCCCAATGCGCTCATCACTGAGCTATAGGCGCCAAATGCCTGCAGAAGTGGCCCCACTAGGAAAAACAATAAAATCACAAAGGTCACAAGTGATGCGATGTCAGTTTCCCCAGATGCAACTCTCAGCCCACCAGCTCCGATCACAACGATGAAGGCAATGTTCAGTGATAGCTGGGCGATTGGTGCAACTATTGCACTCAAAGAGGCGATTTTGACTCCCTGGTCGTAGGCTTCTGTGGCTTCTTTATAAATAGCCTCACCTTCGCGCTTTTCTGCCCTGGCGGCACGAATGGTTCGAATTGCACTAAGTGCTCGCTCAACGCTACTGCTCATCTCGCCTACCCGTTGCTGAGCCTGAGTGGTGGCAAACCTGATTCGACGTCCAGCGATGGATATGCCAATTATTGAAAAAGCCAAAACAGCAAGTGTTGCCAAAAGCAAAGGCAGGTCAATCACTGCCATCGCAATCAAGGCCCCAAGGAACAAAAATGCCCCACCAACAGCCTCCACCAGACCTTGAGTTAAGACCGCTCTTAGAAGCGTCGAATCACTGCCTGCTCTTGAGACCATGTCGCCAACTCGACGCTGGTCGTATTCATAAATTGGAAGCCTGAGCAACTTAGAAATTAGCTGTTTTCTGGTGTTGAGAACAACTGCCTCTCCAGTTTTGGCAAGCAGGAAGTATTGAAATCCAGAGAAGCCGGCTGAGAGCAGAATCAGCACAACCAGAATTGTGGCAAAGGGGAGTATTTCTTGCTGTTGCTCCACAGCACTAATCACATTTCCAACCATCAGTGGTTGCGCAAGAGAAAGGCCAGCTCCGATGATGCTTAGCACCATGGCGATTATTACTGGCGTTTTCTCAGCGGCGATATAGGGGATGAGTTGTTTGAAACTAGCTCTTGGCCCCTTATATTCTCTTGATCGAGGGTTGTTCTCATTGGTATTGCTCACTGTGTGAGAATAACCCGAGATTATGTTTTAGAAGGCTAGTTTCTCTAATGGCGAGCTAGTACAAAACCGCCATTGTGATATTCGCTATTGTGAGTAAACCAATTGATCCAAAAACAGCTGGTGAAACCACTGGCTTTTTTCTATTCAGTAAAACCAAAACCAAGATGACCACAACAACAACGGTCTTTGCTCCGATTAGTGCATGGTTCACTTCAAAGTCATTAATTGAAGCTCTGTATTCGGCCACACCGGTCAAAATCAGACCCGTTATGAACATCGTCCAGGCACCGTGGTTGATTGCTGGGACTATCTTGGCCTGTCTTGAGCGCATAGCTTTCATTTGGGTTAGAAAACCACCAAGAAGTGCACCGATACCGATGAAGTGCAGAATAAGCGTTATGTTTCTTATGATCTCAGCTGTAAGTTCCATGAATTTTTCCTCCAGGAATTTCAGCTTAGAAGATTATCTGAAATCTAGTGCCATTTTTAGAGCTGCATAGGTGGATTCAACACCTTTGTTATCGCCATTTTCCTGAGCTCTGAGCACGGCTTGCTGCTCATCGTCAACGGTTAGCAGGCCAAAACCAATTGGTGTTTGGCTATCCAGCATCACTCTCAAAAGACCATCAGTGGCAGCGTTGCAAACATAGTCAAAATGCGGGGTATCGCCTCTAATAACGACCCCCAAAGCAATCACTGCATCGTGGGTTTTGGCTAGTTTGGCAGCTGCTAGGGGAAGTTCAAATGCGCCCGGTACCGAATGAAAACTTGCCTGGCTGCAGTTTGTCTCAGACAGTGCTCTTTTTGCACCTGCAACTAAACCCTGCATAACTGGCTCATGCCAGCTTGAGTGAATTACAGCGACCTTTAGCGCTGAGGCATCGAGGTTGAATTCAGGAGATCCAGCACCGCTCATTGCTCAGTTTCGGGAATCATGTGACCCATTCGATCACGCTTTGTGTCGAGATAACCCTGATTCTCCTCGCTCATGCCCACCAAAAGTGGAGAGAGCTCGGTAACGGGTATTCCTGCATCTTCCAAAAACTTTACCTTGGCTGGGTTATTAGACATCAAGCGCACGCTTTCAACCCCCAAGTCTTTGAGCATTTCTACTGCGGCACCGTATTCACGTGCCTCGCTGGGAAGACCTAAAGCCAAGTTGGCGTCTACGGTGTCCATTCCCTGCTCCTGCAAGGCATAGGCCTTGAGTTTATTCAAAAGCCCAATACCCCTGCCCTCCTGGCCTCTTAGGTATAAAATAATGCCTCCGTTTGGGTCCTCCTGGGCTTTTTCCAAAGCAGCATCCAATTGTGGGCCACACTCGCATTTGAGTGAGCCGAATGCCTCACCAGTGATGCATTCGGAGTGGAGTCTGACCAAAACATCTTTCTTACCGGGGTTACCCGCGATCAGGGCAACGTGTTCGGCTGTGGTGCGGGCATCGTAATAACCGCGCACTTTAAAATCTCCCCAGGTTGTTGGGATTTGGGTTTCTGCTTCCAAACGGATTCTATTTGTCTTCGAAACTTCTCCGTTTGCCCTCTGGCGAACGTAGTCGCTGAGCTCATGAATATTTGTCATGCTTAGGTCAAACCTCTCAGCGATTGAAAATAGTTCCGGAACTCTCATCATTGTTCCATCATCGTTAATCATTTCAGCCATCAAACCCACCTGCTGAAGTCCCGCAAGTCTCAGTAATTCAACTGCTGCTTCGGTATGACCGGCTCTTTCTAACACCCCACCAGATTTTGCTCTGAGTGGCAAAACGTGACCTGGTCTGATCAGTGATTTGGGGGTTGAATCAGGATCAGCCAAAACATTTGCTGTCAGCGAGCGCTCTTTTGCGGAGATTCCGGTTGATTCTCTGTTGGCCGCATCCACGCTCACCGTGTAGTTGGTTTGGTGCGGGTCTTCATTGTTTTGCCACATCACCGGAAGGTCTAACTCGTTGGCTCTTCTTTCGGTCATCGGAGCACAGATATAACCCGTGGTGTAGCGAATCATCCAAGCCACCCATTCAGGGGTTGCAAACTCTGCGGCAATGATTGCATCACCCTCGTTTTCACGAGCTTCATCGTCTGTTACTAGAACTGGCTTTCCTGCGCGCAGGTCTTCCAGCACTTTTTCTATTGGGCTAAAAATCATCCCTGCTCTCTTGCTTCCATCAATCTTTCGATGTGCTTGGCCATTACATCTACTTCCACATTTACCAAGTCACCTGGCTTTTTATAGCCAAGGGTGGTCACTTCTAAAGTCTCTGGAATCAAACTCAGTCCAATTACGTTTCCATCGATTTCGTTCACGGTCAGTGAAATCCCGTCAAATGTGATGGAGCCTTTCATAACCACATATTTCATTAGCTCATCAGGAACACTGATTCGCACCCAATCCCAGTTGTCACTTTTCTCTCTAGAGACAAATTCGGCAACGCCATCCACGTGTCCTTGAACCACGTGGCCACCAAAACGGGTTGCTGCGGTCATTGCGCGCTCCAGATTGACCTTTTGGCCAACCTCAACTCTTTGCAACCCACTTAGTCTGATGGTCTCGTGCATGACATCTGCAGTGAAGCCGTGTTCATCGATTTCAATGGCTGTGAGGCAGGTTCCAGAAACCGAGATTGATTCACCGCGATTTAGATCATCAACCACTTTTTTGCCACCGATTGTCAGTCTCACGGCATCTGGCTGTTTTTCAATGCCTGTTATCTCACCCAACTCTTCAATGATTCCTGTAAACATCACTTGCTCCTATTCGCTCTTATGAAAATGTCTTTGCCAAGGGTCTTCAGTTCCTTGATCTCTAAATCGATGGCCTCTGAGATGCTTCCAATCCCAATATCTTTGATGGCCGTTTTATCCCCACCCAGAAGCATTGGTGCCATGTAAACCAGAAACTCATCCGCTAGTCCTTGTTTGATGAACTTGGAGGCGACGTTTGGTCCACCTTCAACAAGCACGTGCCTGACTCCTTTTTCCCACAATTCGGTCATCGCTTCCTGCAAAGACTGGGTCGGAAGAACAATGGTTTCTGCTTGATCATTAAAAAGCCTCAGGCTTTTGGGGAGCTCTCGCTCTCCGACCACTACTCGAATTGGCTGGTGATCAAAATAGCTTCCATCTGGTCTCCTGGCAGTTAGCTCCGGGTCATCAAAAATTGCCGTACCCGTGCCAACCAGAATCGCATCCACCTCGCTGCGCCTTTTGTGAGCATCGGCCCTGCTCTCTGGTCCAGAAATCCATTGACTTGAACCATCTTGAGCAGCTCCTCGGCCATCCAAGGTCGAGGCGTATTTGATGGTCACGAATGGCCTTTGATGCTTGGTTGACCTAATCCAGTGACGAGCCTGATCGTCAGCTTCTGATTTCAGCATGCCCTTTATTACCTCGACACCCTGTTTTTTTAGAAACTTTCCTCCACCGGATGAGTCTTCACCGGGATCGTTTGATGCGTAAACAACTGTGGAGATGCCCGCATCCAAGATTGCATGGCTGCAGGGGCCGGTTTTTCCAGTGTGGTTGCATGGTTCTAAGGTGACAACAGCTGTGTAGCCCTGAGGAAACTTTGACTGAAAACCAAATTTCTCTCTTGCGTTTTCTAAAGCAACAATTTCAGCGTGCGGGCTACCACTTCCCATGTGCCAACCCTCAGCAACAACCTGGCCCTCAGGGTCCAAAATCACTGCTCCAACCTGGGGGTTCACGCCATAGGCGGGACCGTTCAGGGCAAGATTCAGCGCATGCCGCATGGCTGATTCAAAGAGGTGATTGGAAACCATTTCTCGCCCTTTCTCTCAAACACTGCGGGGCGAGCGGGCAGCATAAGCTGACCTACTGCTTCTACCATCCGGACTTTTACCGTCGGTTCTGGAATTTCACCAAATCAACCGCCTTTAGTTTCTCTGCTGGTTGCAGAGACCAAAGTCGGGTCGCGGACTCTAACCGCCGGCTCAGATTTTCACTGACCCCGAAGCACACTTAGAACAATACTCCTTTTGGCTTAGATATTCCGATATGGAATGAAGCCGAGTGCGTCTTGCACATCCTTCAAAGTCTTATTAGCAGTGTCTCTAGCCTTATGTGCACCTTGTAATAAAAGCTCATCTAGATGACCCGTGTCATCCATTAGCTCGTTGGTTTTTTCTCTAATCGGGGCAACAGCTTCAATTACGGCATCAGCAACAGCCTGCTTCAGTTGTCCGTATCCACCACCAGCGAATTCGTCAACGATGTCGGTCACTGTTCTTTCGGTGACTGCAGAGAAAATCCCAAGCAAGTTAGAAACCCCAGGTTTATTTTCATAATCGAAACGGATTTCACCATCGGTGTCAGTGACGGCCGATTTAATCTTTTTAGCTATCACCGAATCCTCATCCAAAAGATTTACCGTTCCTTTGGGCTCATTGGCAGATTTGCTCATCTTTGCCGTGGGGTTTTGTAAATCATAGATTTTTGCTGTCTCTTTTAAGATCACAGCCTCTGGTATCTCAAAGACTTTTCCGTATCTATTATTAAATCTCTCAGCGATGTTTCTTGTTAGTTCCAGGTGCTGCCTTTGGTCTTCTCCAACTGGAACTGCCTTGGGTCTGTAAAGCAAAATATCTGCAGCCTGCAAAATTGGGTAGGTGAATAGGCCAACCGAGGCGTTATCACTGCCACCTTTTTGGCTTTTGTCCTTAAACTGCGTCATTCTGCTGGTCTCTCCAAAGCTTGCCACGCAGTTGAGAATCCAGGCCAGTTCCGAGTGAGCGGGAACCTGTGATTGAACGAACAGAGTGGATTGATTGACATCCAAACCCGCCGCGATGTATTGAGCGGCTGTTTTTCTTGTGTTTTCAGCCAATAGCTTTGGGTCTTGAGGGACCGTGATTGCGTGCAAATCAACAATGACGTAATGCGCGTTATGGGTTTTTTGCATTGCCACCCATTGCGTCAGAGCCCCCAGATAGTTGCCCAGATGCAACGATGATGCGCTTGGTTGCATCCCAGATAAAAGATTCGGCTTTGTCATCAGACCACCATTCAAAGTGAGTAGCTAGCAACCACGGGGGAGTGATCGCTCCAACGAGTATCGTAGCTGGGTGCCCTGTGAACCTCATATTCACTGGCATATTTGGCAAGTGATGGTGTCGCTAGCTGATAATCAATTCTCCAGCCGGCATCGTTATCAAAAGCTTGTCCTCGATATGACCACCAAGAATAAGGCCCAGGTTGTTCCGGGTGAGCTTGCCTGCCAATATCTACCCATCCCTGTTCGTTCATGAATCCATCAAAATAGGCGCGTTCCTCAGGCAGGAAACCCGAGTTTTTGATGTTGCCCTTCCAGTTTTTGATATCCAGCTCGGTGTGACCCACGTTTAGATCTCCCACCACTAACACCAACTCTTTTTTCATCAACTGCTGCAAGCGAATGGTCATTGCATCCAAAAACTTATACTTCTCAACCTGTTTGGGAGAATCAACCTCGCCTGAGTGAACATAGACGCTCACCACGGTTAGTTTTTTATCCTCAATCTCAAACTCTGTTTCTAACCAGCGCCCGGCTGAATCAAAATCATCTGCACCAAGTGTTATCGACCTTGAATGAATTGGAAGCTTTGATAAAACGGCCACCCCGGCCCTTCCCTTGGCGGAGGCTTCATCGTGATCTAGGTGCCAGAGGCCACCATCTTCTGCCAGCCCACCGATTTCAGAAATGATTTTTTTCACATCTGTATCTCCGGCTCTAACCTCTTGCAGGGCAAGAATGTCTGGATTGGTTGATTCAACCCATTCACCCATTCCTTTGCGGTGAGCTGCACGGATTCCGTTTACGTTTACTGTTGCGATTTTTAACCTTGGCATGTGGTTAAGTCTATGCCGACCTAGAATCGGTATATGGCAGAGCGAGTTTTAGTTGGTGCGGGAATTGCCAGTGCTGATGACGGTGTGGTGATAGCTAAGGCTCGGGTGAAGATTCCCGGGAGCATTGTTTTATCAAATCAGCCTGGAGAGCGCTTCAGTCTTTTGGATGTGAAAGTGGCCCTTCAGCAGATGCGCGAACAAATTGAGATTGAGGCCTTTGGAAGCACCGGTGAATCTATAGAGATACTCAGGGCGATGGCGATGATGCTCAGTGATAAAGAATTATTTGAAGAAATAAAGGCGCGCATGAGTGAAGGTGCTGATGCGGCAACGGCAATCAGGGGAGCTTTTGGGAAATTTGCCAGAAAGCTGAGTGATCTTGGTGGGCATTTCGCTGAGCGGTCTAATGACCTTCACGGCATAGCAGAGAGAACAATTTCAAAGCTAGTAAACGAACCAGCCGATGAGGATGACGATGAGAAAAAGATTCTCATCGCGGAGAAGCTATCCCCGGTCGATATTTCAAATATCCCGGCGAATATCTCAGGTTTTATAACTGAAGAGGGTGGCATCAGTTCTCACACAGCTGTTATGGCTAGGGCCAATAAATTACCAGCAGTGATGGGGGTTGTTGGTGCGGGGGTAATCAAAGATGGTGACAACATTCTTTTGGATGCAACAAGTGGGCAGGTGTTTATAAACCCAAGCCAAGATGAGATTGCCAATTACAAGGCAGCCATTGCAACCGAAGTTGACCTAAGCCTAAAAACTCAGATTCCACTTCTTGCAAACGTGGGCAGTGCGATTGAGGGCGGAAGTGCAATCAAAGCCGGTGCTGAGGGTGTTGGGCTGTATCGTACGGAGCTTTTGTTTTTGGGAAGAAAAGACGCCCCAGGGCTGGAAGAGCAGGTGTTTGAGTATTCTAGATTGCTTGCAAGATTCAAAGGCAAATTAGTCATTGCGAGGCTTTTGGATTTAGATTTTGATAAGCCACTACCGTTTCTAACTCCAGCAGGAGAAGGTGATTATTTCGGCAGGGGATTGGCCACTCTGATGGCAAACCCGGAAGTTATTAATACCCAACTGGAGGCTTTGGCTAAAGCCAGTTCTTATTACCCAGAGACTGAGTTGTGGGTGATGGCACCAATGGTCACCACCTACCAAGAAGCCAAAAACTTTATTGAAATGGCTAAGCCATATGATTTTGGCAAGCTCGGTGTAATGGTGGAGGTTCCAGAACTAGCAACACCGCAGGTTCTGCAAGCGCTATTTCAAATTGTTGACTTTGTTTCAATTGGATCCAACGATTTAGCGCAGTATGTTCTCAGGCGCCCAAGGAGCAGTTTCCGATCCCTCAGTGATGCCAAACACCCAGAGGTGATTTCTAGGGTTGCAGCCATAATTGAAGCAGGCAAGCAAGCAGGGAAACCAGTCAGCATCTGCGGTGAGATAGCTGGGGAGCCAGAGGCCGCCCAGTGGTTTATTGATCTTGGGGCGTCTTCTTTGAGTGCTTCTAGTGCTCTGCTTCCAGCCCTAAGACAAAAACTTGCAGTTTAGAAACTGACCTCTAGTTCATCGCCAACCTGGGCAACTGTGATTTTTCCTAAAGCCCTAGGCGCAGGACCAGCTAAAACCGCTCCAGATTCAAAGTCATATTTGGCACCGTGACAGGGGCATAAAATCTCGCCACTGACCACATCCGTCACCGCACATCCAGCATGTGTGCAACGAGCATCAAATGCCCTGAACTCACCAGCGTTTGGTTGGGTTACAAACACTTCGATATCGCCAGCTTTGAATTTGCTACCACCACCGACAGGAACATCGGTGGCCATGCCAATAATTACAGCCGTTGGCTGATCTGTTGCCTGGTCCTCAGATGTTTCACTGGGGCTTGGTGCGGAGGATTCGCTTGTTCCGGTTGCGCAGGCGGCCAAAGTAGCCGCCGCAGCTGTGCCGAGGGCGCTGGAGAGCACTATTCGGCGGGAAAGCACTAGGGTCTTCCTCTAAGAATTGCTTGCTTCACTTCGGCAATAGCCTTGGTCACCTCAATGCCTCTTGGGCAAGCTTCGGTGCAGTTGAATGTTGTCCTGCAGCGCCAAACACCTTCTTTGTCGTTCAAGATATCCAACCTGACATCAGCCTCTTCATCACGTGAGTCAAAGATAAAGCGGTGAGCGTTGACAATTGCGGCTGGACCGAAGTACTGCCCATCTGTCCAGAAAACTGGGCAAGAGGTGGTGCAGGCAGCACACAAAATGCACTTTGTGGTGTCGTCATAGCGCGCTCTGTCCTCTGGTGACTGCAGGCGCTCCTTCTCAGGCTTGTCATTGGCAACCAAGAAGGGGTTGATGTCTCTGTAGGCTTGATAGAAGGGGTTCATGTCCACAACCAGGTCCTTCTCAACCGGAAGACCCTTGATTGGCTCGACTGTGATTGCAGAATTAATATCCAGATCCTTAATCAAAGTCTTGCAAGCCAATCTGTTTCTTCCATTGATTCTCACGGCGTCCGAACCACAAACGCCGTGAGCACATGAACGACGGAATGTCAGCGTTCCGTCTTGCTCCCATTTGATTTTGTGAAGTGCATCCAAAACCCTGTCGGTTGCATGCATTTCAACTTCAAATTCCTGCCAGCTCGATTCTTCACTTTTCTCAGGGTCAAACCTGCGAATGCTTAGTTTTACCGTGAAGGATGGAATTGGTGCTATTTCTTTAACTTCGCTCATTAGTACTTTCGCTCCATTGGCTGGTAATTGGTGATCACTACTGGCTTCCAATCCACGCGGATTCCTCCACCTGTGGTGCCATCTGGGTCACTCTCTCGATAAAGCATTGAGTGCATCATGAACTTGTCATCGTTTCTATCTAAGAAGTCCTCACGGAAGTGACCACCGCGACTCTCGCGACGCTCTCTTGATGCGTAGGCCAAAACCTCAGCTAGATCCAGCAAGAAGCCAAGCTCGACTGCTTCCAGCAAATCAGTGTTGAAACGCTGACCGTGATCTTGGATTGAGATTTTTTCATAGCGCGCACGCAATTCTGTGATCTTTTCCAAAGCCTCATTCAAGCTCTCTTCGGTTCTATAAACCTGAGCATTGGCGTCCATGGTCTCTTGAAGTTCACGCCTCAAAACGGCAACTTTTTCATCACCTTTAGAATTGCGAACCTTATCTAACAGCTTGATGATGTCTGTCTCTGCGTTTTCAGGAAGTGGCGGCAATGTTGCAGTCTTTGCATATTCCACTGCATAAATTCCTGCTCGCTTTCCAAACACGTTGATGTCCAATAGCGAGTTCGTTCCCAAACGGTTTGCTCCGTGAACACTCACGCATGCGCACTCACCAGCTGCATACAGTCCAGGCACCACCGTGTCGTTGTCACTGAGAACTTCAGCTTTGATGTTGGTTGGAATTCCACCCATTGCGTAGTGGGCGGTGGGAAATACTGGAACAGGCTCGGTGTAGGGCTCAACACCTAGATAAGTTCTTGCAAACTCGGTGATATCTGGAAGCTTCGCATCAATAACTGCTGGCTCCAGGTGGGTCAGATCCAAAAATACGTGATCTTTATTTGGTCCGCCACCGCGACCTTCCCTAACCTCATTGGCCATAGCCCTTGCAACCATGTCACGGGGTGCTAGGTCTTTGATTGTTGGCGCGTAGCGTTCCATAAAACGCTCACCGTTTGAGTTTCTTAGAATTCCACCTTCACCTCGGGCTGCTTCTGAAAGCAAAATTCCGAGTCCTGCCAAACCTGTTGGGTGGAATTGGTAAAACTCCATGTCTTCTAGCGGAAGTCCCTTGCGCCAGATAACACCGATGCCATCACCGGTGAGGGTGTGGGCATTGGATGTTGTTTTGAAAATCTTTCCAAATCCACCTGTTGCATAAACAATGCTCTTTCCGCGAACGATGTGGATTTCACCAGTTGCTAAGTCGTAGGCAACAACCGCTGCTGGAACCTCTTGACCGTCAACCTCGGTCATGATCATGTCCAAGACATAGAACTCGTTGAAAAACTCAATGCCGAGTTTTACGCAGGTTTGATACAGGGTCTGCAAAATCATGTGACCGGTGCGGTCTGCTGCATAGCAACTTCTTCTTACAGGAGCTTTACCGTGGTCACGGGTGTGACCACCGAAACGACGCTGGTCAATTTTTCCATCGGGAGTTCTGTTGAAGGGAAGCCCCATGTTTTCTAGGTCGATAACAGCCTGAACTGATTCTTTGGCCAAGATTTCTGCTGCGTCCTGGTCAACCAGATAGTCGCCACCTTTCACAGTGTCAAAGGTGTGCCACTCCCAGCTGTCTTCTTCAACGTTTGCTAAAGCGGCAGCCATACCACCCTGAGCTGCACCAGTGTGGCTTCTGGTTGGGAAGAGCTTACTGATTACAGCAGTTCTTGCATGCGGCCCAGCCTCGATGGCTGCTCGCATACCTGCGCCTCCGGCGCCAACGATGACCACGTCAAATTCGTGGTGGTGAACTTTAGTCATTTAGTTACTCGCAATCGCTTCACAGAGTGAAGGTAGTAGATCGGGGTTTGAGGTTGGGGGGCAAGGGTCAAAGGTGAATACAACCAAGGTTCCCAAGAGAATTAGAGCGCCTGAAACACTCCACAAAGTGCCAACGAGGCCACTTCTTAGCTTGGGTTTTTCGGTGTAGTCATTGATGACTGTGCGCATGCCAAGGGTGCCGTGGATTAGCGCCAACCAGAGCATTGATACATCCCACCATTGCCAGAATGGGTCTGCCCATTTTCCAGCAACAAAAGCGAAGTCAATCTGTTTGATGCCCTCGCCGGTGAATAGGTTTACAAATACGTGAGTGAAAATCAGAACAATCAGTAGTGGTCCACTGATACGCATGTAAAGCCAACCGTATTTCTCCCAGTTGGTTACCTTTTGTTTGCGGGGTGAGTTTGGAATTTCAATTTGAACTGACATTTTTAGAACTCCAATACTCTCTCTAGGTGGCCAGGGGTGAAGTATGCAGTTACAACAACTGCTACCACCAAAACAATCCAAAACATGGTGTTTTGATACTTGGTCCCCTTTGACCAGAAATCAACAAGAATGATTCGAACTCCGTTGAGACCGTGAAACAGAATTGCTCCAACCAGGCCGAGTTCAGCAAGACCAATAATCGGTGTCTTATAAGACTCGATTACTACGTCATAAGCTTCCGGTGAAACCCTCACCAGAGCTGTGTCCAAAATATGAACAAGCAAGAAAAAGAAAATTGCGACACCGCTAATACGGTGGAGAACCCACGACCACATTCCTACCTTGCCGCGGTAGAGAGTTCCTGCTGGCACAACCGACATTAATTTGCCTCCAAGGTTTCGTGGATTAATTGTAACCGAGAGAGAAGAATTCTTTTTGCGTGCAGAGACGATTAACAGGTTTGTAGATAACCTAGGCAAATGAGCAATTCTTCAGAGTTTCACGCTGTAATTCCTGCAGGTGGTATCGGGTCCAGGCTCTGGCCGTTATCCAGGGCCAGCGCGCCAAAGTTTTTGCACGATCTCACAGGTAGTGGTCAGACTTTGTTGCAAGACACCTGGGATCGATTGTCACCAATTGCTGGTGCTGACATCATGGTGGTTACTGGTTCAAGTCATGCTTCCGCAGTTGCTGATCAGTTGCCGGAATTAAGACCAGAAAATCTTCTACTGGAACCATCCCCACGAGATTCAACGGCGGCTATCGCCTTAGCCGCAGCAGTTTTGTATAGACGCAACCCTGATGTCATCATCGGTTCTTTTGCAGCAGACCACGTTATTCACGAAACAGAAAAATTTGAGATTGCCGTAAGAGAGGCCATTGAGGTTGCAAAAACCGGCAGGGTGGTCACCATTGGTGTCGCCCCCACCGAGGCCTCCACAGCTTTTGGGTATATCAACACCTCCAATGAAATCGATGGCTTTGATTCAGCCTTGAATGTAATTGAGTTTGTTGAAAAGCCATCGATTGCCAAAGCCAAGAAGTATTTTTCAAAAAGGGATTATCTATGGAACGCAGGGATGTTCATTGCTCCCGCCAAACTGCTATTGGAAGTCCTGGCTGAAAATGAGCCCGAACTCGAAGCAGAAATTCAATCTCTTGCTGATCAGGTGATTGCCGGTGGTTTTGATCAAAAAGCAGTCCAGCAGTGGAATCGATTGAAAAAAGTTGCCATCGACTATTCAGTAGCTGAACCGGCAGCCAAGAGGGATTTGGTTGCCTGTGTTCCAGCCTCATTCGAGTGGCACGATGTCGGAGATTTCGCAGCAATCGCTGAGTTGCAATCCCAGGGCAAAAGCGGGAACTTGGCTGTTTTAGGTCAAGCAAAGGTCTTAAGCGACTCATCGAGCGGAATCCTGGTCAGTGAAAACGACAAGTTGATTGCGCTCATTGGTGTTGAGGACATAATCGTGGTGGACACTCCCGATGCTTTGCTGGTGACCACCAAACAACATGCGCAAAGAGTTAAGGGATTGGTTGATTCGCTTAGGGCAACTGGCCAAGACGAAGTGCTCTAATTCCAAATCGTTATCAAAACTCAATTCAGATTTGCTTCACCTAGGGTTCATCGACTGTTTGCTTCAGTAGTCTGTTCCTTATAACCAATGGCGCAAACAGCGCCAAACCCAATTTCAGGAGGAAAATTCGTGAGCACTATTTCACGTAGAGCAGCCAAGGGAATCGCCCTGGCAGCCGCATCCGCTCTTGTTCTGGCTGGCTGCGCTGCAGCCCCGGAGGAAGAAGACAACGCGGACAATTCAGACACTGACTCTTCAGAAACAGAGACAGAGACAGAGGTCGAGACAGTAGATTACAAGGCCTGCATGGTCAGTGACGAGGGTGGCTTTGATGACGCATCCTTCAACGAAGAGGCCTTCAATGGTCTGCAGCGTGCGGTTGATGAGTTAGGTGTTGATTCAGCAACAGTTGAGTCAAACTCCGGTGCAACACTCACCGAATACTCAAGCGCAATTGAAAGTCTTGTTGGCGAAGGTTGCGACATCGTGTTCGGAGTTGGCTTCAACCTTGCAACCGCAGTGCGTGATGCAGCCCAGGACAACCCAGACACAGACTTCGCTTTGATTGACTCAGCTTTGTCAAATGATGACTTTAGTCCTTTGAGTCTTGAAAACGTAAAGCCGGTTCAGTATGACACCGCAGAGGCCGGATTCCTTGCTGGATACCTGGCAGCAGCAAGCACAGAAACCGACAAGGTTGCAACCTATGGTGGAATTTTGCTTCCATCTGTAACCATCTTCATGGATGGCTTCAAGCAGGGTGTTGATTATCACAACACCGAAAATGGAACCGAAGTTGAGGTTTTGGGTGCAACTGATGAGGATCAGGGCAACTGGAGTGCAACTGGAGACTTCTCCGACATCGCAAAGGGTAAAAACCTATCCGAGCAGTTCATCGACCAGGGTGCAGACATCATTCTTCCAGTTGCAGGACCAGTTGGTCAGGGAACAGGCCAGGCAACTTTGGATGCCGAGGGCGTAATGCTAATCGGCGTTGACAGCGATTGGTACACCTTGGATGCTCACGCTGAGTACAAGCAGAACATCTTGACAAGCATTGAGAAGAAAATGAGCGATGCTGTGTTCAACATCATTCAGACTGGAATTGACGGCACCTTCACAGGTGGCGATGAGAACCAGTACGTAGGTAACTTGGCAAACGGCGGTGTTCGCATCAGCCCGGAGCACGAGGTTGCTTACCCAGATGGAATCCAGGCAGAGCTTGATGCACTGGCTGACCAGATCATCGCAGGTGAGCTGGTAGTAAACTCCATTTACAAGAACTAGTAATTAGTTTGTAACCAAAGGGTCGGGGGCTTTGTTGCTCCCGACCCTTTGCACTTAAGTTGTAAGATTTTTCGCACAACACCAAAGGATGGCAATGAGGCTGCAGTTAGAGCAGATCACTAAGAAATTTGGCGATTTCATAGCTAATGACAAGATTGACCTCATTGCTGAACCTGGAGAAATTCACTGTCTACTTGGTGAAAATGGCGCTGGAAAATCAACTCTGATGAATGTCCTCTATGGGCTTTACCAAGCAGACGAAGGTCAAATCTTGCTGGATGGTCAAGTGCAAAACTTTGCCGGTCCAGGCGATGCCATGGCAGCTGGAATTGGGATGGTGCACCAGCACTTCATGTTGGTTCCTGTTTTCAGTGTTGCCGAAAACGTGATCTTGGGTCACGAACCAACCAAGGCTTTTGGGTTTTTGAATCTGGATGCGGCCCGCGAAAAAGTTAGAGAAGTAAGTAGCAGGTTTGGTTTTGATATCGACCCAGATGCGATCGTTGGTGAACTACCAGTCGGTGTTCAGCAAAGAGTGGAGATCATCAAGGCATTGATAAGCGATGCAAAGATATTGATTTTTGATGAACCGACTGCAGTTTTGACACCTCAGGAAACAGATGAGTTGATGCAGATAATGCGTCAGCTCAGAGACGAGGGAAAAGCAATTGTATTCATCACTCACAAACTCCGAGAAGTTAGAGAAGTCGCCGACAAAATCACTGTAATCAGATTAGGAAAAGTCGTTGGTGAAGCAAGTCCTGATGACACCAGCGAGCAGCTGGCCTCATTGATGGTCGGTCGCGAGGTAGATCTTTCAGTTCATAAAAACCCAGCTAATTTGGGAGATGCGAGCTTCCAGGTTAAAAACTTGACCGCATTTAATGCCAGCGGCGGCAAGGTCTTGGATGATGTCAGCTTTGAGATTCAACAGGGTGAGATTTTTGTAATTGCAGGTGTGCAGGGCAATGGACAAACAGAACTCGCGGAATCAATTCTTGGTATTCAGGAAAAGGTATCCGGCTCGATAGTTTTGGATGGCAAAGAGCTATTGGGCAGATCGGTAAAAAAGGTCTTAGATTCGGGTGTGGGTTTTGTTCCAGAGGACAGAACCGAGGATGGACTGATTGCAGATTTCACAATCGCTGAAAACCTGATGCTTGATAGAAGCGACAGAGAACCCTTCGCAAAGGGGATTCAACTGCAACTTGCCAAACTTTATAAATTTGCTGAGGAGAAACTGAAGCAATTCGATATTCGAGCGCAGAGTATTTTCAGCAAAGCCAGACAACTTTCCGGAGGAAATCAGCAAAAGGTTGTGTTGGCCCGCGAGTTATCCCGTGATTTGAAGCTGTTGGTTGCCTCGCAACCAACCAGGGGTTTGGATGTTGGGTCTATTGAGTTTGTTCATGAGCAGATACTGCTTGCAAGAGATAGCGGAATACCAGTTTTGATTATTGCCACCGAATTGGATGAGGCTACCCAGCTGGGGGATCGAGTTGCGGTTATGTATAAGGGACAAATTGTTGGCATTGTTTCCCCAGACACCCCAAGAGAAGAGCTTGGAAAGCTGATGGCGGGAGTGACCCAGTGAATCAGCAAAAACTCATAAAAGAGATTTTTAGCGGAAACGCGGTGATACCCGTATTCGCTATTCTGGCGAGTTTTGTATTTGGTGGAATCCTGATTGCTTTTGCTAACGAAGAGGTGCAAGAGGCGAGTGGTTATTTCTTTGCTCGGCCGCTGGATACCATCTCGGCAATTCTGAATAGCGTGTTTGGTGCCTACGATGCTTTGTTCAGAGGCTCTGTGTTTAATTACCAAGCCTCCAGTTTTGAATCAATGATTAAGCCCATCACCGAAACCTTGGCCTATGCAACACCGATTACCTTGGCTGGTTTGGGTTTGGCGGTGAGCTTTCGAAGTGGGCTTTTCAACATCGGTGCGCAAGGGCAGATTATTTTCGGAGCGATGTTTGCAGCCTATGTCGGGCTAAGTTTTGAGGCACCATTTTTGATCCACATGCCAATGGCGGTAATCGCTGGTCTAATTGGCGGTGCTTTATGGGGAGGGCTTGTTGGCCTATTAAAAGCAACCACCGGAGCCAATGAGGTGGTGGTGACCATCATGTTTAATTACATAGCCCTGCTTTTGCTCACCTACCTACTAAAAACACCAGTTTTTCAAGCGCCCAACCAGGTCAATCCGATTTCTTCTCCAGTTGCTGAAAGTTCCAGACTTCCGGGGATTTTAGGTGATGGCTTCAGATTGCACTTCGGCCTGATAATCATGTTGGCAATGGTGGTGGTGGTTTGGTGGTTGTTGTATCGATCATCAATTGGTTTTCAATTTAGAGCCCTTGGGTTCAATCAAAATGCCGCTAGAACCGCAGGAATCAACATTCCACTTACTTATGTCTTGGTAATGGCGGTAAGCGGTGGTCTTGCGGGAATGGCTGGAGCCAGCCAGGTCTTGGGTGCAGACAGGCAGTTAACGGTCGGTATCAGCGCCACCTTTGGTTTTGATGCCATTACGGTTGCCTTGCTGGGTAGAAATAACCCATTTGGGGTTTTGGCAGCAGGTTTATTATTCGGTGGCTTACGCTCAGGAGCTGTTCTCATGCAGGCAAATCAGGGAGTGCCTGTCGATATCGTTTTAGTGGTTCAGTCCACAATTGTTTTGTTTATCGCTGCACCGCCACTGATTAGGTCTCTGTTTAGATTGCCTCAGCCCAAGGCGGTGCAGTAATGAAGCAGAGTAAGAAAACCCCAATTGCACTGACGCTACTGACGTTTTTAGCGATTTTGATTGTTCCGGCAGTTAGTGATGATGACATTGAAATCCAGATTGCAACTCGAACTGATCTTTTCCCAATACCCAACTTGATTTTCCCAGCCCAAGGATTCGTTTTGTTCTTGGCGATTTTGGCGCTAGCAGTTACGGCATGGAGTTTTTATCTCACTGTTTCTAAAAACAAAAAAACACCACTGGCTCTGGTGATGGTTTTTGGTGTGAGTTTTGTTATGAGTGTTCTGGTTTGGCTTTTTGCTGGTGCCACGATGACAATAACCACTCTGTTGGCAGGTTCATTGGCACTTGCGGTTCCCTTGATCTTCGGATCATTATCAGGTGCATTGAGTGAGCGGGTTGGAATCATCAACATTGCCATTGAGGGTCAGCTATTAGCAGGGGCTTTCACCTCTGCAGTGATTGCTTCAATCACCGACAGTGTGATTTTGGGGATTATCTCAGCGATGATCGCGGGCTCTTTGGTGGCATCAATTTTGGCTGTTTTCTCAATCAAATACCTGGTGGATCAGATTATTACAGGTGTGGTTGTGAATGTTTTGATCATTGGTCTAACAAGCTTTCTGTTCTCAACGGTTTTGGCTGACAACATCACAACTCTGAATCAACCCCCCAGGTTTGACAAACTCTCGATACCCGTACTGGGACAGATTCCAATTATTGGCCCTGTGCTTTTCAACCAAACGCTCATTGTTTATTTGATGTATGCGGCAGTGATTGGTGTGTTTTTGGCCCTGTTCAAAACCAAATGGGGCCTGCGGGTCAGATCCGTCGGGGAGTATCCAAAGGCAAGTGACACGGTTGGAATCAAAGTATTCAGAACTAGGTATATCTCAGTGCTGATCGGTGGAGCGCTAGCAGGTCTCGGTGGAAGCTTTTTCACTTTGGGTCAGGTCGGTGCTTTTGGAAAAGAAATGACCAATGGTGCTGGATATATAGCTCTGGCAGCCTTGATTTTTGGAAGATGGAATCCACTATATGCAGCCATGGCAGCTTTGCTGTTTGGGTTTGCTTTGAACCTGCAATACGCAGTTCAGATTGTGGGCTCACCTCTGCCCAGCGAATTTTTGCTAATGCTTCCCTATATATTGACCGTGATTGCGGTTGCGGGACTGGTTGGTAAGGTGAAAGGCCCGGCAGCGGCTGGAAAACCCTATATAAAGAGCTGATTATGGAAATTAACTGGGAACAACTGAGACTCAAAGCCTTGGAGGCTAGCAAAAACTCCTATGCTCCCTATTCCAACTACCCAGTTGGAGCGGCGGCAATCGTTGATGATGGAAGAGTGATAACCGGGGCGAATGTTGAAAACGCTAGCTATGGCTTGACGCTTTGCGCGGAGTGTTCAATGGTGAGTGAATTATTCGCTACCGGCGGTGGAAAATTGGTCGCCTTTAGCTGTGTTGATTCAACAGGGGCTGTGATTATGCCCTGTGGGCGCTGCAGGCAACTGCTCAGCGAACACGCAGCTCACGGAATGATGCTTGAGACTGTTAGCGGGATTAAAAGTATTGAGGAAGTCATCCCCGATGCCTTCGGCCCCAGAGATTTAGAGGAGAACTGATTTGGCGTTTAGTGCCGTTGAACTGATTGTTAAAAAGCGCGAGCGGGGTGAGCTTTCTAAAACAGAAATCGATTGGTTGATTTCTAGTTACACAGCTGGGGCTATAGGCGATGAGCAGATGTCTTCTATGGCAATGGCCATTTTGCTAAACGGCATGACTCGGGATGAAATCAAACACCTAACGCAGGCGATGATTGACTCTGGGGAGAGACTTGATTTTTCAAAGTTGTCTAAAAAAACCGTCGATAAGCACTCAACCGGAGGTGTTGGGGACAAGATCACCTTGCCACTTGCTCCATTGGTGGCAAGCTATGGTGTTGCAGTCCCGCAGCTAAGCGGTAGGGGATTGGGTCACACCGGCGGAACTTTGGACAAGTTGGAAGCCATCCCTGGCTGGCAGGCAAATCTTTCCAACCAACAGATTTTTGATCAATTGGAGAAAGTTGGCGCAGTTGTTTGTGCAGCTGGAAGTGGCTTGGCACCAGCTGATAAAAAGCTTTACGCACTGAGAGACGTAACAGGGACCGTTGAGGCAATTCCCCTAATTGCCTCTTCGATAATGAGTAAAAAAATTGCTGAGGGAACAGCCTCACTGGTTTTGGATGTGAAGGTTGGCAGTGGTGCGTTTATGAAAGATGTAGAAACCGCTGAGCAATTGGCGGAGACACTTGTTTCACTGGGTAAAGACTCAGGGGTTTCAACCACTGCTTTCCTCACCGATATGTCCACACCACTTGGAAGAAAAATAGGTAACTCTTTAGAAGTCGAAGAATCTATTGAAGTGCTATCCGGTGGTGGTCCAAGCGACGTGGTGGAACTAACTGTCACCATTGCCAGGGAAATGCTCAGGTTAAGTGGAATCGTGGCGGACCCATCGGAGAACCTGGCTAATGGAAAAGCCATGGATAAGTGGCGAGAAATGATTAGCGCGCAGTCTGGTGACCCGCTGGCGCCAATGGCAGTTGCCAAACACAGTGAAAAAATCTTTGCTGAAACCGAAGGTTATCTAGAACTAGACGCTTTGGGTGTCGGCATGGCCAGCTGGAGACTGGGCGCAGGCAGAGAAAAACAGGGTGATGAAGTTCAGGATGCGGCTGGGGTTGTGCTTCACAAGACTCAGGGCGAAAAAGTTCAAACAGGGGATTTATTATTTGAATTGTTTACCGATAGCGAGTCAAAGATAGAGGGTGCGAAATCTGATATCGGAAACGCCAGTACTATTGTCAATCAATCTCAACGTCGGCCAATAGTTTTGAAAGAGTTGCGCTAATGGATATGAAAAAACTGCCAAAGATTTCTCTGCACGATCATCTAGATGGTGGTCTAAGACCACAAACCATGATTGAAATCGCCGAAGAAATAGGCCATGTTCTTCCAGAAGCTAACGAGCATGCGCTAGCAAGCTGGTTTTATCAGAGTGCAAATTCTGGTTCGCTTGAGAGGTATCTCTCAACCTTTGAACACACCCTCGCTGTTATGCAAAAACCCGAACACCTCAGAAGAATCGCCACTGAGTCTGTTTTGGATCTCCATGAGGATGGCGTTATTTATGCAGAGCTTCGGTGGGCTCCAGAACAAAACCAGCTCGGTGGGCTTAGTTTGCAAGAGGCTGTGGATGCTGTCCAAGATGGTCTCGAAGAGGGCATGCAACTGGTTGAGGCTATGGGCGGATTCATTCGCACCGGTCAGATTCTTTGTGCAATGAGACAGGGAAATAGAAGTTTAGAAATTGCCGAGTTAGCGGTGGCCAACAGAAACGATGGTGTTGTTGGTTTCGATATTGCGGGACCAGAAAAAGGCTTCCCTGCATCACTACATAAAGTGGCATTTGATTATCTAGCCAGTGAGCTAATGCCTGTTACCGTCCATGCCGGTGAAGCAGATGGGTTGGATTCAATCAAGGATGCGATTGTCAGCGGAAGAGCAATCCGCATAGGTCACGGTGTGAACCTAATCGAAGATGTGATGCTCACGAGAACTGAGGGAGATACAGATTTGGTTGTTCTGGGTCCAGTCGCGGAATGGATTCACGATCGACAGATTGCTTTGGAAATCGCCCCAAGTTCCAACCTGCAAACAGGCGCCGGTGAGTTGTTGGGAAGCGGTATCGCCAATCACCCATTCGATGCTTTGTATGACCTTGGTTTTGAGGTGACAGTAAACACCGATAATCGTTTGCAGTCATCAACAACACTCTCCAGGGAACTTGAGATGCTAACTGAAACCTTTGGTTATGAATTACAAGATATTCATCAATTTCAAATCAGTGCCGCTGAGGCCAGTTTCCAATCTCTAGAAACTAGAGAAGAGCTACTGGAGATGATTGACCGTGGCTTCAGTCAATTTGAATGATTTCATCCCTGATGGATGTATCCAGATTTCGCAGGCCAATAGTTTCCTAGAAGCTTCATCGAAAGCGGCTTTGTTGCTTGAGCAAGCAGGGGTTGTGAAAGCTGGGTATGAAGCTGAAGTCATTCAAATAATCAAAGAAAACGGCCCCTACATGGTGCTCGCTCCACAGGTTGCGATTGTTCACGGTCGACCAAGCGAGGGCACGGATAAAACAGCGGCTGCAGTTTTTATTTCCGAGAGCGAATTGATAAGCGGTAGTGAAAAAAACGATCCCGTGAGGGTTATTTTTGCCATATCCGCCACTTCCAATGAGGAGCACATTGAGATGCTAAAAACCCTTGCACTATTTTTGACCAACTCAGGTGTTGTAGAAAAAATGCAACAGTGTTCCACTGTCAGCGAAGTCAGGGACATATTTTCTCAGTATCTGCAATGATTTGGCTATGAAACTTTTGGCGGTCTGCGGAATGGGTATTGGCACCTCAGTCCTACTTAAGATGAATGCCGAACGTGTTTTGGAGCAACTGGATATCGAGGCAGAAGTTGATGCCACCGACATAACAACCGCACTTCGAGATGACTCACCTGCCCAGATAGTTCTTTGCACCCCCGAGCTTCAAGACCAGCTAGGAGGAATAAGGGCAGAAATAATTACCGTGGATAATGTTTTTGACCTAAACGAACTGACTGAAAAACTACAGGGCTCACTGCTTTAGAAAATCAGACATCAACGCATCAAGTTCCTGCATAGCCTTTTTAGCCTCAGCTCTGTCACTTCCTGTTGTCTCTAGATAGCACTTCAGCTTTGGTTCGGTGCCACTTGCTCTAATAAGTGCCCTTGAGTTCTCATCCGGTCTAATTTCCAACATGTCCAAGCGTGGATCATTTTCGGAGAGATCGATAATTGAGGCGGATTTACCCGAGAGATTAAGCTTTGGAGTCTTTTTGAGATTTTTCACCAACTGCTGCACGGAATTGATTGACTGAAGACGGATTGAGATTTGACTAGTTTCAAAATATCCCGTGCTCACAGCGATTTGCTCTAGTTTTTCGTCAATGCTGAGACCTTCACGGCTTAGTTCTGCGGCAATCAGACAGGAATAAAGTGCGGCGGTGAGACCATCTTTATCGGGAGTGTTTTTTGGGTCCACGCAATAACCCAGTGCCTCCTCAAAACCAAAAACCAGGTTCTCTACTTTTGCAATCCACTTAAACCCCGTAGGGGTTAGCTGGTGATCAAAACCTTTTTGCCCCGCAAGACTGATGATTTGCTGACTGGAGACATAGCTTGCAGCCACAGAGCCATGTTGGTGTTTATCGGTAACGAAATCCGCAAGCAATATCCCCAATTCGTTTCCGCTTAGCATTCGGTAGTCGTCTTTTGTTTTCACACCAACTGCCAAACGATCAGCATCCGGATCGTTGGCGATTATCAAATCGGCTTTGACTTTCCTTGCCTCAGCCAATGCAAGATCCATAGCTCCTGGTTCTTCTGGGTTTGGAAATTGGACAGTCGGGAAATTGGGATCGGGGTGCATTTGTTCAGCCACTGGATAAATGTTTGTGAAGCCAGCTTGTTTGAAAATTTCTTTCATTAGATCCCAGCCCACTCCGTGCATTGCTGTGTAAACAATCTTTAGCTCAGACTGCTGGTTTTCAGCTGCAAGTTCATCACAGCGATGCAAATAGGTTTTGATTTGCTCTGGCCCAATTTTTTTATAACCACTTGAGCGATTGCTGGGATTAATTTCTTTTACCGCATCGATCGCCTGAGCGATTTCAGCATCCTGCGGAGGGATGATTTGTGAATTTCCATTGGCCCCACCGAGATAGACCTTATAGCCGTTGTCATTTGGTGGGTTGTGACTAGCAGTCACCACAATCGCCAGTGAGCTTTGTTTTTGTTTGGCGGTGAATGCCACAACCGGGGTTGGGACATGCTGATCAAATAATGCCACCTCAATGCCTGAGGCCTGCAAAATCTCAGCTGAGTCTTGAGCAAATATCTGTGAGTTTTTTCTAGCATCAAAACCGATAACTGCACTCAGCTCACCATTTGGGTCTAAATATAAATCTTTGTTTTGATTGAGAAAATCAGCAATTCCCTGCGCAGTTTGACTGACTACCAATCTATTCATCCGCATGGGTCCTGCACCCAACTCAGCCCTCAGCCCCGCGGTTCCGAAACTCAACCTGGAGGCAAACAGTGTTTCAATTTCGGATGTCTGATTATTTTCCAAAAGCTCACTGAGCTGTGCTTTGGTTTCATCATCTGGATCGTTTTCAATCCAGGCTTTTACGTAGTCATAATCCATCAGAGTTTATTTACTATCTCCGCTAGTAATTTAGCTATCACGGGTTCCGCTTGCTTCCCAGCTTCTAAAACCTCTTGATGCGAAAGCGGTGTTTTTTGAATTCCAGCAGCCAAATTGGTGATCAGGCTCATGCCAAATACCTCAAGCCCAGCCTCTCTGGCGGCAATTGCCTCCAAAGCGGTAGACATGCCAACAATCTCCCCACCCATTGCTTTGGCCATCTGCACCTCAGCGGGGGTTTCATAGTGAGGTCCAGGGAATTGAACATAGACACCTTGATCCAGGGATGCATCCACTGAGAGAGCAATTTCTCGGATTCGTGATGAATACAAATCTGTCAAATCTATGAAGTTTGCACCATTCAGAGGTGAGCTGGCAGTGAGGTTTATGTGATCGGAGATAATCACGGGCTGCCCAGGTTTCCAATCCTGTTTGATTCCACCTGCACCGTTTGTCAACACCATGACCTTCGCACCCAAGGCGGCGCTGACTCTGACTCCGTGGCTAACAGCATCAACACCGTAACCCTCATAAAAATGCGTCCTAGCTCCGACCACCAGAGCTTTTTTGCCTGAATCTAATTTGATGATTCTAAGTTTTCCGGTGTGACCAGAAACGCTTGGTTTATGAAAACCGGGGATTTCATCGGCATCTATGCTGACTAGCTCCTCTCCAGCTAGATCTGCAGCCTTTGCCCAACCTGAACCGAGGGTTAGGGCGATATCAACTGAGTCGATTTCTGCTAGCTGTTTTATTTTGTTTGCTGCATCGAGGGCTAGCTGTTTGGGTTTTTCCATCCGGTTAGTTTATTTGCATTCATCCAAGCCAAGATGCCAGAAGTGTAAGAGAATATAGACGTGGCTCAAAAATTTCCAACACACAGAATAGTGATTATTGGCGCTGGCCCCGGAGGCTTCGAGGCGGCGTTGGCAGGCAGGCAACTGGGTGCTGAGGTAATACTGATTGAACGTGAGGGCTGGGGCGGCTCTGCGGTATTGACAGCGACAGTTCCATCTAAGACTCTGATCGCAGTGGCTGATATTTCTAAGCGTTTTTCTGAAATTGAAGAGCTTGGATTGAAAACATCAGGTGGGCAAATAGAGGTTGATCTGAAAGCAGTTAATCAACGATTGAAAAACCTCGCTCGAGAGCAGTCGCTGGATATGCAGCGTCAACTGGAAAAAGCCGGTGTTCAGCTGATTACCGGAAGCGGCAGGCTTGATGGAAACCACGCCGTAATCGTCACTCCAAATGATGGCTCAGCAGAAATGCGGATTGAGACAAAAACAATCATTGTCTCCGCTGGTGCGAGACCACGAGAGTTGGAAAGCGCTAAGCCAGATGGCGAGCGGATTTTCAACTGGAAGCAGCTTTATAACCTAGAAAGCCTCCCAGAGCATCTAATTGTTGTCGGTTCGGGTGTAACTGGAGCAGAATTTGCCGGAGCGTACCTGGCCTTGGGAGCAAAGGTCACACTGGTCTCTTCAAGAGATTACGTATTGCCCGGTGAGGATAGAGATGCAGCGATAGTGCTGGAAAATGTCTTCAAGCGAGGGGGCATGAGAATTATGAATAAATCTCGTGCGGAGAGCGTTGAGAACACGGGCGACGGGGTTAAGGTCACACTGGATAACGGCGAGGTGCTGGTCGGTTCGCATTGCCTGATGGCAGTCGGGGGGATTCCAAACACTGAAGGCTTGAATCTTGAAGAGGCTGGCGTTGAAACAAACGAAACCGGTCAAATTTTGGTCAACAAAGTAGCGGGAACCTCAAGGGCGAACGTTTACGCCGCTGGTGATTGCACCAACTTCTTACCACTTGCCTCGGTTTCTGCCATGCAGGGTCGGACTGCGGTTTTCCACGCAATGGGTGATGTTTCAACCCCAACTCAGCTAAGAAATGTGACGGCGAACGTTTTCACCTCACCCGAGATTGCCTCAGTTGGATGGTCACAGACATCAATTGAAAGTGATGAGGTTCGGGGCTTTGTTCACAAAATCGAGCTTGAGAGAAACCCTCGGGCAAAAATGATGGGTGTTCAAGACGGATTCATTAAGTTATTTGCATCAACAGGTGGAACTGTAATTGGTGGAGTGGTTGTGGCGCCAAGAGCCAGCGAATTGATTTATGCGATTGCTGTTGCGGTTGAAAACAGGCTGACCGTTGATGATGTTAGTGCGGCGTTTGCTGTATACCCCTCATTGTCGGGATCTATTTCCGATGCGGCGAGAGCTCTACACGTCCCAATCGTCTAATCTTCGATTTCTAATATTTTTGTCCCAGCGGAAAGAGTGGCTCCAGCCTCAACGGATAGGCCGGAAACTTTGCCACCTCGATGAGCGGTAACTGGCTGCTCCATTTTCATGGCTTCCAAAACCAGCAGTAAATCGCCTTCATTTACGTGATCTCCGTTTTGCACAACGAGCTTCACAACGTTTGACTGCATAGGTGCAAACACCATATTTCCTTTTATCCCCGAATGAGAAGTTTGCTGTTGAGATTGTTTGCGCCTCGGGGGCTTGGGATAATTTGCACCCTCACCAAGCATCCTGGATGGAATTGAAACCGATACCAATTGACCGTCAACTTCTAGATTTACCATTTGCAGACTGTCAGGCTCATCGTTTTCGGCGATTCCGGACCATGGCTCAATCTGATTACTCCATTCAGTTTCCACCCATCGAGTAAACACGCTAAAGCTACCCCCCTCAGCTGTGAAGCTTGGTTCATTGACCAATAGCCTGTGGAAAGGGATAACTGTTGGGATTCCATGCACCTGGATTTCATCCAGGGCTCGCCTGGCTCGCTGCAAGGCTTGCTCTCTGGTGTCACCGGTGACAATCAGTTTGGCGAGCATACTGTCGAAATTTCCACTGACAATGTCACCGGATTTCACTCCCGAATCAAAACGAATACCCGGCCCAGAAGGTTGTTGAATACTTTGGATTTTTCCAGGTGTTGGCATGAAGTCTCTGCCAGGGTCCTCGCCATTGATTCTGAACTCAATGGAGTGACCTTTTATCTCTGGATCAGGGTAGTTCAGTTCCCCGCCTTCGGCTATTCTCAACTGCTCCCTAACCAGGTCTATCCCTGTCACTTCCTCGCTAACGGGATGTTCCACCTGAAGCCTTGTATTAACCTCAAGAAAGGAAATGGTGCCATCGGCGCCAATCAAAAATTCACATGTTCCCGCACCGCTGTAACCGGCCTGCTTCAGAATATTTTTAGAAGCCTCATATAATTTCGCACTCTGCTTTTCAGTAATGAAAGGCGCCGGTGCCTCCTCCACTAGCTTCTGGTGTCTTCTTTGAACAGAACAGTCCCTAGTGCTAACAACCACTACATTTCCGTAATTATCTGCCAGGCACTGTGTCTCTACGTGACGGGGCTTGTCTAGGTATTTTTCAACAAAACATTCACCTCTACCGAAAGCTTGTATTGCCTCGCGGGTTGCGGATTCAAATAATTCAGCTACGTCATCGCCCTCACGTGCAACCTTGATTCCTCTGCCACCGCCTCCGTAAGCGGCTTTGATGGCAACTGGCAGTCCGTGCTCGGAGACGAAATCCAAAACCTCCTGAGCACTAGCCACGGGTTGCTTGGTTCCTGGAGCAAGGGGTGCACCAACCTGTTCAGCAATTTGCCTGGCGCTAATTTTGTCTCCAAGTGTTTCAATTGCTTCTGGCTTTGGACCAATCCAAATAATTCCCGCGTCAATCACTGCTCTGGCAAACTCAGCATTTTCTGCCAAAAACCCATAACCCGGATGGATGGCGTCAGCTCCCGACTTTTTTGCTATCCGTATTATTTTTTCAATATTCAGATAAGTGTCCTGAGCGCTGGTTCCAACCAAAGAGTAAGCCTCATCGGCCATGAGTGAATGGGGGGCGTTTCTATCCCCACTGGAATAGATTGCCACCGATGGGATTCCACTGTCGTGGGCGGCTCGGATGATTCTGACCGCTATCTCGCCTCGATTGGCGATAAGCAGTTTCTGAATTCTGCGTTCCATAATTGGAAAGCTTATTGGCCTATGCCCAGTTGTCTGGAATTATTTCCAGAAATCCGTGTATTCATATTCCAGTTCGGCCATCATTTCTCTAAGTAATCGGAGAGATAAACCGACAACTGTGTGGTAATCGCCCTCAATTCTGTCAATGAAGGCACCACCTAGTGAATCTATTGTGAAAGCGCCTGCCACATTCAGTGGCTCAGCAGAATCTACATACCTTTGAATTTGTTCATCAGTAACGTTTGAAAACCACACCTTTGTTCCACTTTGCGCGGTGACAAATTGTTTAGTTTCGGTGTCAACAAGAGTCTGCCCGGTGAATAAAATCCCTTGCTTTCCCCGCATCTGTTTCCAGCGTTTAGTCGCAACCTCTGGAAATTTTGGTTTTCCTAAGATCTCACCCTCGAAGCTCAACGCTGAATCCGCCCCTAAAACCAGGGATCTCTCGGCAGAAATCTGTTTTGCGACATCCATCGCCTTCGCCTCTGCCAGGGTCTTTACATAATGCTCTGGGTCACTTGCATCTGTGCTTTTCAATACCGCATCTTCGTCAATTGTGCTCGGATGCACAATCGGCGCAAACCCCGCATCTTTAAGAATTTTCACTCTTGCAGGGGATTGGCTTGCAAGTATCAATTTAGTCATCAGCTCAGGATAATACGTCTGAGTAGTTCGGTAGAGTTCTACTATGCAAAAGCGACCCATCTCGGTAGCCATCGTGGACGACCATGAGGCGGTTCGCTATGGCTTTGCAGGAGCTTGCGAGGAATATGGTTTTGAGTTGCTTGCCTCGGCAGCAACCGTTCCAGAACTGTTGAAAAATCTAGGTTGGCAGAAAGCTGACGTGGTGGTCATGGATCTTTCTCTGGCAGACAGTTCACTGATCAGTGAAAACGTGAGAGCTGTGAGTTCTGTGGGTATGTCGGTGCTGATATTTTCAATCGCTGATAAGCCCAAGCTAATTCGGGCGGCAATTAAAAATGGTGCCCACGCGATCGTTCCCAAAAGTGAATCAATGCAAGATCTAATGAAGTCAATTGAGCTCACATCTCGTGGGGTTTATATCAACAATTCGGAGACCACGGCAGCTATCGACTCCGACCAAGAATTCAAAGCCGCTCAACTCACTGATCGAGAGCGCGAGGTTTTGACGTTATATGCCAGTGGTTTGGCGTTGAAGCAGGTGGCCTACCAATTGGGGGTTGAGCGCTCCACCGCCAAAGAGCACATAGATCGTGTTCGAAGAAAGTATTCAAGGCTTGGACGGCATGCTGGAACCAAGATTGATTTGCTCAGGAGAGCAATTGAAGACGGGTTTATTAACGAGGAGCTTCTTTAGGTGGAATCTCTCTCTTACTCCGCTCGGGGCAACGTCGAGAAAATTATTTTCAGAGCTTTCAGCATCGCAGTTTTGCTTACGGGAATTGAAGTCGTGGGAAATGCTTATTTTCAAAATCAGTTTCTACAACCCACTCATTGGATTTTGGTTGCAGTAATCATTTCAACTCAGCTGGGATTATTTTATGGAACCTGGTTTGGAACTAAATCACGAGAGTGGATGGTGGTGCATGGACTGGGGCCAATACTTGTCATGGTTTTGTGGCCCTTGCTTGCAACTGACGGAACCGGCTTAGCAGATGATTACAGGCCATGGATTTGGTGGGCGGCAGGCATGAGTGCGATATCTCTAAGTGTTGCTTTTAAGCCACCTTGGAGTCTGTTGGGTGCGCTTAGCATCACAGCAGCGTGGTTTTTATTTTCGGCTGAACCTTTTGGAGGCGCGATTGATCTTCAAAGGCGAATTCAAGATTCGGTTTTAGTGCTAATGCTTGGAGCCGTTTTTGGATCACTTGCTGGGCTGATAATTGCCCAATTTGGAAAAGTGGATGAAGCCAATTCCAGTTATTTGCGTGAGTCGGTGGCTCGAGCTCAGACAGAGACCATGGAGCGCGAGCGTGGATTGGTTTATGCACTGGTGCACGATCGAGTTCTGAACACTTTATTGGTGGCATCCAAGGCTAAATCTGCTGGCGAATTCAATGCAGCCGCTGAGTCGGCCAAACAGGCGCTTAATGAATTATCAAGCATGAGCAGCAAGGCTGAGAGTCACGAGTCGTTTTCCTCTTTAGCTTTGTTCAAGGGGTTGGCATCATCCGCGTTGGAGTATGAAAACGTAGTGGTAAGCAGTGGTGGGGAGGGCTCAATGTCTATCCCCTCAGAAGTTGGCGAGGCAATCACGCAGGCAGCACTGCAAGCTATTGAAAACTCCAGGCGACACTCAGGGGCAAACAGAACTTATCTGCACACCGAGGCAAGTCAGGGTGAAATCAGAGTGTTGATAAAAGATTACGGTAAAGGCTTCAGACCCTCCAGAGTCAGTCGCAACAGGCTGGGAGTGAGACTTAGCATCATCAGTCGCGTGGAGTCTGTAGGCGGCAATGTGGTTATAAATTCGCAGCCCGGTGTTGGCACGGAGGTGATCATCTTTTGGACTCACTAGTTGTGCCTAGGATAACTATCTCGATAGTTATCTTTCTCTACAGTTGCTACCACGCTTGGTTGGGACTGGGAAGTCTATATGCCTACTCTTCACCAAGCCTGGCCACGGGGTTTATAAGCGTTTATGTGGCCCTATCCCTAATCAGCGTTGCTTTTTATGCAGGGTTAAGAATCCCAAACTGGTTGGCGATTTTTAATTTAGCTTTCACCGCAGTTACCCCCTTTATCTTCTCGCAGATAATCATTGTCAACGAGAGCGCCAGCTATGTCACTTGGTATGTGGTTGGGCTTGCGACACTCATGGGAATCACTGCATTCAGGGGGCACGTCGTCATCGGTTGGTTGGGTTTTTCTGCAATCGCAGTTCAAACAATTCTGTTTGGGGGAGTGGGCACATTGCTAAATGCGGGGGTGGTGGGAGCTTTATTGATGGTGTTTGCGGGACACGCATCGGGCTATGCAATTATCACCGCCGATAAACAAGCCCAGGAGGCCATTGAATCCCAAAGACTTTTTGAGGTGGAGGCCACCAGGCGGTCAACCACCAGACAGGTAAGACAGGAGCGTATCCAACAAACTCTGCAAAGAGCCGAGCCACTGCTTACAGCTATCGCTGAGTCGGCAGGGCAACTAAGCCCTGAGCAGGCCAAGCAGGCAAGGCTTTTGGAAGCAGAGCTGAGAGATTTGATTCGAGGGCGAGGGCTTATAAACGAAGCCGTCAGTGAAGCAGTCAACAAAGCACGCAAGCGAGGGGTGAAAGTTGAGCTTTTGGATGAGGGTGGCTTGGAAAATTTAGATCAGGCGGAGCGTGATGAAATCTTGGAGCGAGTTATTGAGGCTTTGAACAGTGTGGAGGATGGAAAGATAACCATTCGATCCCCCAAAGGTGAATCCTGGAAGGTAACCATTGCAGCCATGAGTCCGTCAAAGGACCGACCCAGCCTGTGGGAGAGAATTTAGAGGGGGTCCGAAACGGGTAGCCCCCCAACAGCCACCCGGCTCGGACACATAACAGTTTCTCAAGCAGACTTGGGATGGCGGGTGACTTTGGTGCAAAAAGTCTTCACCTTAATAGGGGACAGTCTGGAAAGCCCTAATTGGGCTTTTTGGGGCTTTTTCTAACCCTGGAGTCATTTTTCCAATCATTGGATTTATCGGCAGATGTCGATTGTGAGCTTCCCTTACTCTCGAGTTGTTGAATAACGGAAATAACCGCAGCCTGCTTCACGGCGTCAATCTTTGTTTGAATCACGATTTTGGTCATCAGAGAGGAATGTTTCCGTGTTTTTTGGGAGGAAGCTCACTTCTTTTGCTTCGCAGTGCTCGCAAAGCCTTGATTACGCTGGTGCGGGTAGCGGAAGGCTCGATAATCCCATCCAGTTCGCCCCGCTCCGCAGCTAAAAATGGGCTGGCGACACTGTATGTGTATTCCTTGGCAAGCTTTGCCCGCACGGCATCCACATCCTCGCCGTTTTCAGTGGCTTTTTTGATGGTTTCCCGATACAAAATATTGACCGCACCCTGGCCCCCCATCACGGCAATTTCTGCTGTTGGCCAGGCTAGGTTAATATCCGCTCCAAGTTGCTTACTACCCATAACGATGTATGCACCGCCATAGGCTTTTCTTGTAATCACTGTTATCAGGGGCACAGTGGCTTCTGCGTATGCGTATAGAAGTTTTGCTCCCCTACGGATAACTCCTGCCCACTCTTGATCTGTCCCAGGAAGATAGCCGGGCACATCAACCAGGGTGAGGATTGGGATGTTGAAGCTGTCGCAGAATCTCACAAACCTGGCTGCTTTTTCCCCAGCGTCAATGTTTAGTGTTCCGGCCATTTGCAGGGGTTGATTGGCCACGATACCGACGGTTCTGCCATCGATTCGGGCAAAACCAATAATGATATTTGGAGCATAAAGAGGTTGAATCTCTAAGAAATCCCCATCATCAACAGTGGACTCGATCACCGAGTGCATGTCATAGGGCTGATTGGGGCTATCCGGGATGAGTGAATCAAGCCTTAGGTCCTGCTCTGTGATCTCTAATTCGTGAGCAGGTTCATAAACTTTGGATTCAGACATGTTGTTTTCAGGAAGAAAACCGACCAGGGTTCGAACGTAATCTATCGCATCGGGTTCGTCTTCAGCGAGGTAGTGAGCGACACCACTGGTTTCATTATGAGAGCGAGCACCTCCAAGCTCTTCCATGCCAACCTCTTCACCGGTGACGGTCTTGATTACATCTGGGCCGGTGACGAACATGTTGGAGGTTTTATCAACCATCACTACAAAATCTGTCAATGCCGGAGAATAAACCGCTCCTCCAGCAGCGGGGCCCATGACGATGGAGATCTGTGGGACAACACCACTGGCCAAGGTGTTTTTTCTAAAAATCTCACCGTATTTACCCAGGGCGATAACACCCTCTTGAATTCTTGCTCCGCCACTGTCCAGGATTCCAATTACTGGTACACCCGTATCTATGGCAATCTGCATTATTTTGATTATTTTGTTTCCTGCAGCTTCACCAAGTGAACCGCCAAAAATTGTGAAGTCCTGACTATAAACCGCTACCTGCTTGCCATGAATAGTCCCAATTCCGGTTACCACGCTGTCGCCGTATGGTCTGGGTTTATCGCCATCGGATCTATCTCGCACGAACTCGTCTATCTCAACAAAGCTGCCGGCATCCAGTAGTTGATTTACTCGCTCCCTAGCGGTCTGCTTTCCCTTTGCTTTTTGTTTGGCAATCGCTTCTTCGCCAGCTCCGTTCATCGCCTCCTGGTAACGCTTTTTCAGGTCGGCAATTTTTCCAGCTGTGGTGTCCAGCTCTGGATTGTCTGTCAAGATCTCTCCAACTTCGTGATGCGGACTACTTTAGTAATGTTTGTATGGTCCGAAGGGAATGCATGGACCTTAATCTTTCATCTGTTCATTCAACCAAGTTGGTTTTCTTTGAGCAACTGGGCTCCACAAACCAGTATTTGCTTGAAAATGCTGAGTTGGATGAAAATTCATGGCCTGATTTCAGCGTTGTTTGTGCAGCCGAGCAAACGGCGGGTCGGGGAAGAAGTCAGAGACAGTGGAGCTCACCTTTAGGAACAAGCCTTTCAGCCTCGATACTTATCCGAGAGGCCAAGGGTGCGTCTCACTGGTATGGAATTTTATTGGCGATGGCTCTCTCCCGCTCTTTGAGAAGTCAAGGAGTGAGTGCTGGTCTGAAGTGGCCAAATGATGTTTTGGTTGATGGGAAAAAAATTGCCGGGGTTTTAGGGCAGGCAAATGCAAATTATCTGGTGATTGGAATTGGTGTTAATTTATCACCGGTTGAAATAGAAAATTCGGTTTCTCTTAGTCAGTTGAATTTGGAGCCCGAGTTTGATTTTCAGTTGGCAGCATTGCTCAAAGAATTCGCAGAACTGAAAAACAGTTTTGAACTGGTCGGAGTGGCGGCGGTTTTAGAAGAGCTGCGAGATATTTCGCATACCCTAGGACTACGGGTTCGGGTGACCACCGAGGCTGGGATTTTAGAGGGCACCGCAACCGATATCGATGACCAGGGAAGATTGGTTTTAGATAAAGGAAAGCAGACCGTTTCGGCAGGAGATATTCTGCACCTGAGAGGGGTGGAAACAATTTGAGAGTTGGCGTGATCGGTGGCGGACAACTGGCCCGAATGATGATTCCAGAGGCAATTGCTTTAGGGGTTGAACTAAAGGTTTTCGCAGAAGAAGAGGGGATGTCCGCTTCTTTGGCCACCGCCAATGTTGGAGATTACACAGAGCCCGAGGAACTTGGTTGGTTTGCTGATGGCGTTGATGTAATCACATTTGATCATGAGCATGTCCCAGTCAAAGCTTTGGATCAGCTGGAGCGAGTTGGGGTTAGTGTGCAACCGCCATCTGCTGCTTTGACATTTGCTCAAAACAAGTTGTTGATGCGAAAGCGTCTGGCAGAGGCAGGTTTGCCAATGCCAAATTGGCTGGAGGTGCAAACCAGCCCAGAGTTGGACGATTTCATTTCCAAAAACGGTGGCAAGGTCATCGTGAAAACCCCAATTGGAGGTTACGACGGAAAAGGTGTCAGAGTGGTCAGTGATTCCGCCGAGGTGGCTGACTGGTTTGAGAAACTCAAAAGCTTGGGTGGATCTTTGCTTGCCGAGCAGTTAGTTGAGTTTGATTCCGAAATCGCAGTTTTATCGGCCAGAAGACCAAGTGGCGAGTGGAGGGCGTGGCCTGCGGTGGAGACTGTTCAAAAAAACGGTGTTTGTTCGCAAGTACTTGCTCCCGCACCCAGGGTCGATCAGCAAAAAGCTCTGGATATCGCGAGGACCATAGCTGAAGAACTGGGTGTCACCGGAGTGATGGCGGTTGAGATGTTTCAAACCCCGCAGGGGGAGCTTTTGATAAATGAACTTGCAATGAGGCCGCATAACTCCGGGCACTTCACCATTGATGCAAGTGTGACCTCGCAGTTTGAGCAGCATTTGCGGGCAGTTTTGGATTTACCCCTGGGGCTTACGGACATGACCAGTGACTTCGCGGTGATGGTGAATTTGCTTGGAGTGGAATCTAATACTGATTTTTTGGAAAATTACCAGGCAATGATGTATCGCTTTCCAGAGGCAAAGGTTCACACTTATGGAAAAAAGCCTCGCATTGGAAGAAAAATGGGGCATATCACCGTAGCATCGGATGACTTGGAGACTGCGAAATCGCGGGCGTTATTGGCCGCTGCAGTAATAAGTGGGTCTTAGGATAAAACTGTGAGTGTTGCAATTGTTATGGGTTCAGACTCGGATTGGCGAGTTTTAGAAGATGCTCAAAAGACCTTGATTGAATTTGGCATCCGTCCAGAAATCCAGGTGTTAAGCGCTCATAGGACCCCTGAGGCGATGCTTGAGTGGTCTACAAAGGCTTATGGAACTGGGCTAAAGGTAATCATCGCCGGAGCCGGAGGCGCAGCTCACCTACCGGGCATGGTCGCATCAGCAACCTCTTTGCCTGTAATAGGTGTTCCCATCTCATTGAAAAACTTGGAGGGGATTGACTCACTTTTGTCGATTGCGCAAATGCCCGCAGGAGTGCCCGTTGCAACCATGGCGATTGATGGTGCCAAGAATGCGGCATTGATGGCAATTAGGATTCTTTCGGTTTCGGATCCGCAACTTTTGACAAAGATGGATTCTTATCGAAGTGAGCTAAAAGTTCAGGTAGCTGCCAAAAATCAAAAGCTGAAAGATTCCTTAGACTAAACCGCCACGCCGACTCGCGTGAATAAAAACCTTCAACTTCAAAATTAAGCTTTAGTTTTGAGGAGGTCTGCCATGCGCTGGAAAGTTTTCGCCATTGCCGCTGCGGCCTTACTTACCCTTTCCGGTTGTTCCGCATTCGTTCCCAGTTGGAATGCGCAGCCGACTCCTATCGAAATTGATAACGAAAACGATCAAGACGACGTTATAGAAGAACCTGAACCTCAACCCGACCCTGAACCTCAAGAGCAATCAGATTCAAATCAGTCTGAAGAACCTGAACCAGTAGAGCCTGCGGAACCAATCGAGCGAAGCTCGGTAACTGTCGAGGTGATAAGTGCGATGGCTTATGAGGACGAAGGTCAGCTTGAGGTAATCGCCCAGGTTTATGACGTTGTCGAAGACGGAGGAGAGTGCAAATTGAAATTGCTTGCGGGTGATTTTTCAACTGAGTTGACTGTCGGTGCTAACCGATCAAGCAACTACACTCAGTGCGCCCCGTTTGACATCCCCCTATCTGAGCTTCCAGGAGGAACCTCGGTGGTCTCAGTGAGCTATTTGTCTGATAACTACGAAGGCGAGAGCGATTCCTTTCCGGTGGTGGTTCCTTAGTGAAGAAGCTTCTCTCCCTAGCCGGATCACTCTCTGTGATTGCCGCCCTGATTGTGCCTGCCCAGCAGGCCGAGGCTGCCCCGCCAGGGTCTGCTTTTGACCCGGGGCTAATAATCACCGACAGTGTCTTTTTTGATTTTGGAACCATGAACGTTGAGCAAATCCAAGAGTTTTTGGATAGTCGCGTCTCCGAATGCAGAGCGGATCCAGATGGTCCGGAATGCTTGAAGGATTACACAATGGACACCCAAGCGACCCAAGCCACTGAGGGTCGATGCGAGGCAATTCCAGCACGCAGTGATGCTACTGCCGCGCAGATGATTCACGATGTTGCAAATGCATGTGGAATCAACCCTGAAGTCCTAATTGTCACCTTGCAAAAAGAACAGGGCCTGGTGACAAGTTCAAAGCCAACCCCGTATATGTATCGAGCGGCAATGGGATATGGGTGTCCAGATAGTGATCCGGGCATCTGTGGAAAGGTTTATGTTGGTCTTTTCAACCAGATCTACCGTGCTGCCAGTCAGTTGCAATGGTATGGAAACCCAGAGGGTTCATTCACCTGGTTGCGTCCTGGACGAACAGTAAATGTTCGTTACAGTCCACGTAGCGTATGTGGCACAAAGAGTTTTGAGCTAAAAAGCCAGGCAACAGCGAACCTTTATTACTACACCCCTTACACGCCAAACACTGCGGCCCTAGATAATCTCTACGGAACCGGAGACAGTTGTAGCGCGTATGGAAATAGAAACTTCTGGAGATTTTTCCATGACTGGTTTGGTTCGCCCATAGGTGGTGGCTACATCCTAAGAAGTGGCAACAGCCCGCTTTATGTAATCAGCGGATCGGAAAGATTTGAGATAACCGATCAAACTCAGATAGCAGCGCTTGAGGCATTGGGTCCAGTTGGAGAGATTTCACAGCCTTATTTAGAAAGCTTCACTGATGGCGGAGAGATGCAGTTATTAGTTGAATCTTCATCCACCAAGGAGCTTTTCCTGTTAGCTGGCAATCGCAGGTATCTAGTTCCCAACTGCGAGATTGCTAGTGAATTTGGTCTTGACTGCGCCAATAAACTCGCGCTTCCAAGTGCGCAGTTATTGGAATTTGATAACGGTGTGCAAATAACTCAGCTTCTAAAAACCGATGATGGCGAGTATTGGGTTGAACAGGGTCAGTATCGAAAAGTCTTGGACCCCCTTGCCTTGCAAAAGGTGACGGATGAAATCCCAGAGGCGATTGAGGCAAACCTAGATGCGCTTCCGAGCCTGACGGCCGGACCGCCAATCACCAGCAACCTAACGGTATTTGATATCGAGCAGGACGATCGGGTTGGTCTGGCAACAGAGGATGGCATCTATTTGATTGATGCTGAGCTGGCCGATGAACTCAGAATCACCAACTGGTTTGATCAAGCCCAGGGTGTTGTGGCATTGGAGGATGCTCTAAGTGCGCAGGTTCCATTTAGTGGATTTATAAAATCCACCGAAGGCGAAGGCTTCGTGATTACATCGCAGGGCAAGCTTCCAGTTGAAAACATCGACGAGTTTTTCCCAGCGGTTATCGAAGTGAGCGATGAATTCCTTGAAAAGATTCCATCTATTGATGCAAGCGTCAGTGCTCCCGCGGTTATCAATTACAGCGACTCCTATTACAACTACCTGGTTACAGGTGGTCAGCGATACACGATTTTGCAAAACGGCATGCTTGCTGAATTCAATGAGTTGTTGGGTCCAACGATAACCATCTCGGAAAGCTTGTTAGATTCAATTCCTAGCGGCGGTGCAGCGGCAGCCCCTGGAAGTGTTGTGCGGGGCAAGCAGTCAGGAGTTCGCTACTTGATTGATGGCTACAACAAAAAACTCCCTATCAGGACCTTAGCTCAAGCAGAAACCGTCACCGACAGACAGGTTTATAACCTCAATGACAGTTTGTTGCAGAGATTTGAAACTCAAGAGTTTTTGACATCCTCCCGAGTTAGCTGCGATGGCGCTGAGTATTTCTTGGATGAGGGGAAATTGATTCCAACAAGCAAAGAGGTCTTTGATCAGTACCCCGGAGATCCAGTGGAATTCAACCCCGAAACTTGTGCTGCTTTGGGAGAGCAGGATGTGCAGATGACACAGTTCATCCGCAATCAGTCTCGAGACATTTTCTTAGTTATTGAGGGCAAGAAGTACGCTCTTTCAAGCTTCGAGGATTATGAGAGCCTGAGTGAGGAATCCCTTGGCTATGTATGGGTGAGCAATTGGTTTGCTAACAACATTCCAACTGGCACCGAACTTCCAAGCGAGACGAATATCGTAACCGAGGATGGAGCAACAGTCGGTGAATTCATTCGCGAGGAGGGGGAAAGCTCTCCAGTGGTCCCATCGGAGCCTGAGGTGAATACCCCCGACGAAGTTGAACCAGAGGTGATCCAACCTAAAAATTACACCGTGAAGCCTGGCGATTTTCTGTCCAAGATTGCCGCCAGCCAAGGCTCCACGGTATCGGCCATTGTTGAGGCCAACAATTTGCGAAACCCGAATTTCATTCGTGTCGGACAGGTTCTAACGATTCCAGGTAATCAGCCTGCGCAAACTGACCCGAGTGAATCGGAATCATCACCAGAACCAGAACC
>JAVLCC010000002.1:0-14531 GCA_031580995.1 Microbacteriaceae bacterium | reverse complement strand
GAGCCGACTCCTGAGCCTGAACCAGAACCGGAGACAACGACCGGAACCATCGAGTATCGGGTGAAGAGCGGTGATTTTTTGCGAAAAATTGCCAATCAATTCGGAGTTTCAACTGCCTCTATCGCTGAAGCCAGCGGATTGGCAAACCCTAATTTGATCTTTGTCGGTCAGGTTTTGAAAATTCCAAATCAAACAGTTGAGCAATCACCAGAACCTGAACCGGAACCAGAACCTGAACCGGAACCAGAACAAGTTGAAACCTATAAGGTTTCCGCTGGTGATACCTTGTTACGAATTGCGGCCAAATTTGGTGTTAGCTACCGCTTGATAGTGAGTGAAAATAATATCTCCAATCCCAACCTGATTCGAGTGGGTCAGGTTCTTAGGATTCCTTAGAATCCCAAGCGGATCTCACAATTTCACTCAGGCCATGCTTGGCTTGCCAGCCAAAATCTTTGCTAATTTTCTGATTGGATGCCACTAATTGTGGAGGATCCCCAGCCCTACGGGGTGAAATCTTGACTTCAAAATCCAATCCAGAGGCCTTTTTTATTTCATCGATTACCTCGAAAACGCTTGAACCTTGACCTGTGCCAACGTTGTATACCTCATTGCCGGGGGAGCCCAGATGGTCAATTGCATCTATGTGAGCATGGGCTAGATCTAAAACGTGAATGTAATCACGGATACAACTACCATCCGCTGTTTGATAATCATCACCGAATACCTCAACGCTTTCCCCGTTGATGATTCTGTTCAAGACAATGGGGATTAGATTTAGCGCTTGTTTATCGGCAAGATCTGGCCATCCCGCACCAGCCACGTTGAAATATCTGAGGGAAATGGCACTTAATCCCCAAACACCCGCGTTTTCGATCATCCACTCACCAACGAGCTTGGATTGCCCATAGGGATTGATGGGCTCGGTTTTATCTTGCTCTGAAACCTTTGTCACATCCGGCATTCCATAAACCGCTGCAGAGCTACTAAAAACCAGTTTTCTCACCTCAGCATTTCTCATGGCTAATAACAGGTTCGCTAATCCACCAACATTTGATTGAAAATAAAACTCGGGATTTTGAACACTTTCACCAACTTGTTTCCTGGCGGCGAAATGCACAACAGCCTCAATTTGTTCTTCAACGAGTAGTTTGCTGAGTCTTTCCGCGCTATCCGCGTCCTCCAAAACCATATCCACGGAATCACAGTTCAATCGGTTTTCGAATCCGGTGCTGAGATCATCAACCGAAACCACGTTGTGACCAGCCTCAGAGAGCAATCTCACCACATGGGATCCGATATAACCGGCTCCGCCGGTGACTAGGACATTCATGTTCACTAGGTTAGCGGTGGATTAATGTTTGTATAAAAAAAGAACTTATTAAAATTCGAACTTGACACATTCATAGTTACACGTGTGTAATTACACGAGAGAAGTTCAGGGAAGAGGTTTTTTCAATGCCAGAAGACAACGTAGCAGCGAATTGGTTTGTTGACGTTCTTCGGTTGGGGGTGGCAAACGCTTACGACTCACAAGACACAGATCCATTAGCGTGGCAGGCAGATGCTCTTTGCTCACAAACTGACCCGGAGGCATTCTTTCCTGAAAAGGGTGGCTCAACTAGAGATGCGAAAAGAATCTGCAATCAGTGTGAGGTGAAAAGCGAATGCTTGGAATACGCCTTGCAAAATGACGAGAGATTCGGCATTTGGGGTGGTCTTAGCGAGCGTGAGCGTCGCAAACTCAAACGTCGCGCCTAGAATCTAAACATGTCGCTAACCATAACTGCTCTAGTTATTGGTGGTAACACTGAATACCTAGAGGAAACTCTCTTCGGTCTTATGGGCCAATCGAGAAGACCCGATCGGATCATTGTTGGTTGCGCTAATTCAGATGAAGAAGAAATTGCCTCAAAGCAGGAGCTTCCGCTGGTTTCCATTGAGGGAAATTTTCAAGAAAAACTCGCAACACTGATCGCCGCAGTCGATAAAACCGATTGGTACTGGGTCATTTTTGCAGATTCTTGCCCCGACCCAACTGCGCTGGAGAGATTGGCACTGACTGCCGAGACCTCTCCTTCGGCATCCGCTATTGCTCCCAAGCTCTTGGATTGGGAGCACCCAGATACATTTATCAGCTTTGGAAAAACAATTACGCAGGTGGGTGAGAGCTTTGAATTGGTTGATTCAGAGATTGATCAGGGTCAGCACGATCTATCGAGAGATGTCTTAGCCTCTGATTTTGCTGGTTTACTCGTTCAGCAGCAGGCGCTGAGAGATTTTGAAAATTCAAGTGCCCCGATGGCGGCCCGCTCGACTATTTTTGGAATAAGTCAGTGGTTGGCTGGCAAAAGGGTGACCCTGGAACCCAAAGCCAAGGTTCGGATTTCGAAAACGCATGGAATTGACGGGACCCATAACCGATTGGGTAATCATTTCGCGAAGCGGTTTGCCGATTATCACCTCAGTCTGATCACTCTTCCTAGATTTTTTGGCTTTTTCCTGTGGCTCGTTATACCCCTAACATCGCTTATTAGATCACTGTGGTTGGTTGGTTCCAGGAGGGTTAGATTTTTTATCCCTGAATTAGCTTCGGGAATCTTCGCTTTTGTTTCAGTGGGGAATCACCTCAAAGGCTCATCGGAACTGAGAAAAATCGGAAAACTGCAGCAAATATCTCAATTGAAAGCCGATAGAGCAAAGATTAGAGATAGATCCAGACGAAGTTTCAGTGAGCTTCCTCCAAGTGAATATCGGCCGAGCCTGCTAAGCGGACCTTGGGCCTGGTTATTGCCGTTATTGGTTATCTTGAACTACCGGCTCTTTCCATCCTCAGAGGCTGTGTTGGGGGGTAATCTACTACCCCTAAACAGCAACTGGTTTGAATTGGTATCGGCTGGATGGCGTTCAATCGATGGATTCCCAACCGACTCGGTTATTTTCCCAATTGCGGTTATTTCCTTATTTAGCTTTTGGGCACCATCTGCTGCAATTGGTTGGTTTGTTTTTATTGCTCCCGCACTGGCTTTCGCGGGGACTTGGCTCGCTCTTTCTAGATTGACTGAGAATCGCCTGCTGGTGACGCTACTGAGCCTTGGATATGCATTGAGCCCTGTGTTTTCAGCCCAGCTTTTGGAGCCGGATATTGGAAGCTTAATTAGTTTTGTGCTTCTGGGTTGGCTGGTGCATGGGCTACTAATGGTTTTACAGTCATCAGTTAGCTCAAGAGCCTGGAGGTGGACTGCATGGTCAGCGTTCTTGCTTGCCATGATTGGAGCTTCTTACCCGGCACTTATATTGGTTCTAGTTCCAGTAGTTTTCTTGATGGGGATTGCCAACTTGAGAAGAGTTGGATTTTTGGCCTTTGTACCAGTCGTGGTTTTTGTGGTTATTTGGCCACAGCTGATTCATTGGATTTTGAATCCGTTGGCGATTTTTGCGCCGATGGGAGCTGAGTTTGGGTATTCAAATGATTGGGAGTTTGATTACCTGTTGGTGATACCGCTTGCGGCCATTTTTGCTGTGGCATTAATTGCCTTTTTTATCATGCCAAAGTTTTTGAGCTTGCTGCTGTTGTTTGCCGCTTCCTTATCGGTGCTTGCTTTTGCAGCCCTGGAACACATCCAGTTTGTTCCAACTCCTGGCTTCTCAGAAGCCTCAAGTGCTAATGGCTTTCCCTTTTTAGCTCTCGGGCTTATTGCTTTATTGGCAATAATCGCCATGAACAAAAAACGTTCGCTGATAATAACGGGCGGGGTGGTTTCGCTTCTGGTGGCAATAACTGGGGGATACACCCAATTGACCACCGAGGTCGGCTATCAATGGGGTGAATACAGGCAGGTGCCGGCGATTGTTGAGGTTGAATCGCAGAGATTTGAGCTAAATACTTTGATGATTTCAAATACCGGCGATGTTGTTTATCTTCGTTTGGGCAACGGTGAAAATCTCGGAGAGCAATCAATGCTCGCTAATTTATTTGGCGCAAGCGACATTGCAAAAGACCAAGCAATTGCTCGATTGAGTGCATCGCTAATCGCTAGCAACTCAGTTGGGATACAGGAACTGATGGATCAGCTCTCAGTCGCCTTTGTTCAACTGGAGGGGGATAACCCCGAGGTCGCATCGCAGCTTTCCAGGCTTCCAGAATTGAGCTTCGCGGGTCAAACCACGGAGGGAAGTCTGTGGAGGGTGGACGGAACACAACTGGCAGACAAACGAATTCAGATCAGACCAGAACAGCTTTTGCCGTGGTTATTTATTTTTGGATCAATTCTGATTGCGCTTCCCACCCCTGCATCTATTCGAGGGCGAGCAAGGATTAGGAGTCCAAGATGATTTGGCTTCTCAGGGGCATTGGTTTTCTATCGGTGTTTTTATTGGCATCAGCTTTTGTGTTTCCCTATTCGAGCTTGACCACCTCGGGTGAGGCTAAAAAGACTCAACAGATAAGTGTCCCCGCAAGACCCATGGAAGTTGTCTGTCCAGGATCTCTATATCAACTGGGTGGAGAGGATGGAACAGAGGTTGACAGCATTGACGCACTGGGAGATGCAGATTTCTACCTGATTGAAAACGGAGTTCCAACCCCATACAGAGCCAGCGAACCAGCTTTGTTCACTGCTGTCGAGGAGGGCCAGTCATCTGCTGTGCTCAGCGGTTACCAGTGGCAACGAATACAACAGGCAAGGATTGCTGGATTAGTCAGCCTCAGCTGCAAAAAACCAATTACTGAAGCTTGGATGCTTGGCGGGAAGACCAATTTAGGGTCAGAGAGCCTGCTGATAATTCATAATCCAGATGTGCTGTCAACTATTTTGGACCTCAAGTTTTTCGATGGCGAAGAGCAATTCAGTGATTCCACCTCTTTAGCTCCCGGTGAAACCAAGGTGATTAATTTGGCTAGATATGTTTCAACAGATGAAGCTGTTGGGTTGAATATAAAAAGCCAGGGAGGCAGATTTGCAGCATGGGTTCAATCGAAAACGAACTCCGGTGTGAGCCCAACTGGAGTTGATATCGAAGCACACAACAATTTGCAAAAAAACCCGAGCATGATTTTTACGGCCCAGTCAGATGAGCTTCCCCGGGAGGACAGAACCCCCACACTAAATGTTCTAAGCCCCGAGCCAATAAGCTCCACGGTCTCAATTAGTTCCTTGCAGGGTGGTTTTGGTGATGCCTTCAGAGTTGATTTAGAAGCTGGTGTTAGTAGCATCGAGCTTCCAAGTCTTGAGCCGGGGAGCTATCGGATAACACTTGAGGCGGAAGCGGCACTGCTCAGTGCTAGAACCAACAATCCGCTGATCCCTGATTTTTTCGTGAATCAGTCTGAAGACCCGATAAGTGGAGAGATTCAAATGGTTGCGGTTATTGATGGAACGATTGAAATCGCCGCTGTAGAAGACTCTGTTGCCAGTTTGCGAATAACCAGAGCGGGAGACACTGAGTTAGCGCTTATTGGAGAGGTGTCTCCTCAGAAGATGCTTACCGCGGAAGTTTCGCAAGGGGATGTTTTGGAGATAAAGGGTGATGCATTATTTGTGCGGGTCAAAAACGATGCAACAGCATATGTCCCAGCAGATAATTCCAATATTGGCTCAGATCTGGAGCTGGTGGTTCGTTAGTCGTTATCCAAAAGCTCCCACGGGTCTTTGTTTATCAACTCAGCAACAGCTTGCAACACCACCTGCTCTATGTGGGTTCGTCGGTCTGAGGTTGATTTGAGGTCGATTCTCTCTATTGGCAGGCGATAGAAAGTTATTGTTTTTTCGCTGGGCCAAATTCTGTATCGGGAGAGCTGCTTTGACTGCTGATTGGGCATGTCACTAATTTCCCATTCCAAACCTTCCAATTCTTCGGGCCAATTGTTCACTAAAAACTCACACGAGGCATCAACTATGGTTTTGAAGTAGTCCCCTTTTTGATTCTGATTCACCCTCCAGGAACCCCTGATTCCGCGACCTCGCCTGTCTCTGTCAATGCCACCCACCCAGTCATTGTATTCTTATCCAGCAAAGCTCTAGGGAGATAGATGGGCGTCTTAGACGAAGTAATAAAGACTTATGACCTGCGTGGGCTGGTTGGAACTCAACTAAATCCAGAAATTATGACCGCTTTAGGGAGTGCTTTCGCTGAGTTTGTGAGTAGCGAGAAAATCATCATTGGTCACGACATGCGAGAATCCTCGCCAGAGTTTGCGGCCTCGTTTGCCGCAGGAGTGAACGCCCATAAAAAAAAGGTAGTGCTTTTGGGTCTTTGCTCAACAGATCAAACCTATTTTGCATCGGGGAGCCTTCATCTTCCGGCGGTGATGTTTACAGCCAGTCACAACCCTGCAAGTTATAACGGCATTAAGTTTTCAGACGCTGGTGCGCAGGGCATAAGTTTTGACACGGGACTATCACGAATAAAAGATTTGGCTGAGCGGTTTTTAGAAAACCCTCTGCCCGAGCTGCCAAGTGACATAGAGGAATATGACAGCTTGGCTGATTACGCGGATTACCTCAGAAAACTAGTAAGTATCCCTAAAAACTCTTTGAAAGTGGTTGTGGATGCTGCGAATGGCATGGGCGGTCACACCGTTCCCGCGACCCTTAGGGGGCTGAATATCGAGGAAATGTTTTTTGAGTTGGATGGCTCTTTCCCCAATCACGAGGCAAACCCGCTGGACCCTAAAAACCTAGTTGATCTTCAACAACAAGTATTGGCTTCAAAAGCGGATTTAGGCATTGCCTTTGATGGGGATGCAGACAGGTGTTTCATAGTGGATGAAAATTCTGAGCCAGTGAATCCTTCCGCGATTGCCAGCATTGTTGCCAAGAGAGAGGTCGAGCGAGTCGGTGGCAACCCAACGGTTTTGCATAACTTGCTAACCAGCAGATTTTTTGCTGAATATCTTCAACAGCTCGGGGCAAAAACCGTTCGAACCAAAGTTGGTCATTCGCTAATTAAAGATGAAATGCGTGCAACCGGAGCAGTTTTTGGGGGAGAGCATTCGGCACATTATTACTTTAGGGATTTTTGGGGTGCGGATAATGGCATGCTCGCCGCGATGCATGTTCTTGCCGAGTTGGTAGAAACTGGAAAAACCATGAGCGAGCTGGCGGCGGATCTGAATCCCTATTTTCTCTCTGGTGAAATCAACAGCAAAGTCAACGATGTTCAGCAAACCACTGAGCGGGTGATAGCTGGGTTTTCTGAGGTGGATGTCGAATGGTTTGACGGCGTTACCCTAAGTCATCAAGGACAGCACTGGTGGTGGCTAAATCTGCGCCCGAGCAACACCGAGCCACTGTTGAGATTAAATGTGGAAGCTCGGACTGAAGAGCTGATGAATCAGGTCAGGGATAAAGCTTTGTCGCTTATCCAAGGTAATTTGGGCAATAATTAGACCGTGACGAAAATATTGGTGATTGATGATGACAATGCCCTCCGAGAAATGGTTGGCATTGTTCTAGAAAACGCGGGCTATCAGTCGGTGTTCTGTGCGGATGGAGCGCAGGCGATGCCAATATTTAATCAAGAAAAACCCGATTTGGTGCTATTGGATGTGATGCTCCCTGGCGAGGACGGAGTGAGCGTTTGTAAAAAAATCCGAGTGGATTCTGGCGTGCCCATCATCATGCTCACCGCCAGGGGGGAAACCGAGGATGTCGTTCAGGGATTGGAAGCAGGGGCCGATGACTACATAGTCAAGCCGTTTCAGCCAAACGAACTCACCGCCAGAGTGAAGGCAAGACTGCGACCGCTTACCGATAGTGGCGCCAATGTCATCAACATCGGACCTTTGGTTTTAGACATTGAGGGGCACGAGGTCAAGCGGGGAGATTCCTCCATCTCGCTTACTCCCTTGGAATTCAAGTTGCTATACACTCTCGCAAGCAAACCCAATCTAGTTTTCAGCAGAGAAATGCTTTTAGATCAGGTCTGGGAATATGACTATAAGGCGGACACTCGTTTAGTCAATGTTCACGTCCAAAGGCTCCGAGCAAAAATCGAGGATGACCCGGATAATCCAAAAATTGTGACCACTGTTAGAGGCATCGGCTACCGAGCGGGATCCGGTTAGGGGCCATCATTTTTTCGCTTATTAGACGCTCATTGCAGGCAAGGGCGGTAGCAATGACTGTCCTGCTGAGTGCTATAGCAACCTTCTCTCTTGGTGGAGTGATGAGCTTCACCCTTGCCGATGGACTATACGAGTCGCGACTTGAGACAGCACTGGAGGACACCTCAACTGCAGTAAACACCGTAAATAGAACTCTTGCGGGAGCTGCGGTCAGCGATGAAACAACACTTCAAACGCTTTTGAATTCTTTGGTCCCAACTTTGGAGGAGGCTGGCTCCAGAAAAGTTGCACTGCTCAGATCCCCGGGTCAACCTCAGCTACAACTTCTGCAATCTCCTGTTAGTGCTGATTTAGATTTCGAACTGATTCCAGATGACTTGCGTGAGGCAGTTAGAGATGGTGGTAATCAGTTGAGTTATAAACCAATTGAGCTGGTGGAGGAGGATTCCGCTATTCCGGGTCTGATTGTTGGTGCACCTGTGGATGTTCCGCTGGCGGGACAGTTTGAGCTCTATTTGGTATTTGATTTGCAGGCATCTCAGTTGACACTGAATTATGTCCAGCAAGTTGTGACTATTGGTGGGGTAATACTGCTTGTGATTATTGCCTTCGTCTCCTACTTCGTAACCCGAAGGGTTGTAAAGCCAGTTCTAAAGGCGGCCGAGGTGAGTGAGGAGTTTGCCAAGGGCGATCTTGACAGAAGGATGAGTGAAAAAGGTGAGGATGCCGTGAGCACGCTTGCTCGCTCGCTAAACCGAATGGCTAGGAATCTGCAACAGCAAATCGATCAACTAGATCAGCTTTCGAAAATGCAGCAAAGGTTTGTGAGTGACGTGAGCCACGAGCTCAGAACTCCGATGACCACAATCAAGCTTGCTGGAGAGGTCATTTTTGCAAGACGAGAAGATTTGGACCCTTCGCTAAAGAGGTCAGCAGAACTTCTTCATGACCAGATCTCCAGATTCGAGCAATTACTTGCAGACCTGTTGGAAATTTCTCGATACGACGCCAAATCTGTCACCCCAGATATTGAAAAGGCAGACCTCAACGGAGTTGTGGGAAGAGCCATCGCCTCAATCGAGCCTTTAGCTCAAAGCAAACAGGTTGACATGCAGATAGACCTACCCAATGGTCCTGTTGAGGTTGAAATCGATCCCAAGAGAATCGAAAGGTTACTTCGCAACTTGCTGGCGAATGCCGCCGAGCACGGACAGAGCAAACCAATCAAGATTGCAGTGGCAAGCGATGGCCACGCATCAGCGGTAAGCGTATCCGATCAAGGAGACGGAATGGATCAAGAACAGCTGGAGCAAGTTTTTGATCGGTTCTGGAGAGCTGATCCAGCTAGGCAGAGAAGCGTTGGTGGAACAGGTTTGGGGCTTGCGATTTCGATGGAGGATGCCCGTTTACATAATGGTTGGCTAGAAGTTTGGTCAGAAAAGGGAGTTGGAACAACCTTTAGATTGACACTTCCCGTGAAATCTGGATACCGCCTTACCGATTCCCCTCTCCCGTTGGAGCCCACCGAGGAGCCGGCATGAAAAAATTATCGCTTCTAATGGTTGTGCTACTCACCGGGTGCGCACAGTTGCCCAGTTCTGGTCCTGTTTCCAGTGGGCCTGTGGTTGAGGTTGGAGGAGGTGAGGATTTTGCCTTTTACACTCCTTCGGGACCAGAGTTAAGCGCTGACCAGACGGAGATAGTTTCAGGTTTTATAAACGCACACATTGGGCCTCAAAACGATTACGCAATTGCCAGAGAGTTTCTCACCGAGGAATTCTCTGCGGCTTGGAACCCCCAGGAAGAGGTTTTGATTCGTTCATCAAGTCCTCGATATGAACCGGTCAGTGATAATCGGCAACAGGTGACGGTGAGAACAATTGCCACTGTCGATGAAGTGGGCGAATATCGTTCTTTGGAAGAAATCGAACAACGGACTTTATTTTTCAACCTCGTTCAAGAGGAAGGAGAATGGCGCATTGACTCAGCTCCGGATTTGACTGTCGTAAGTTCGCCTGTTTTCTCTGTGGTGTTTCAAAGCTATTCGATTTATTTTTATGATCGCGGATATCGGTATCTGGTTCCCGATGTCCGATGGTTCCCAGTGAGGAGCTCTAGTGCAACAAGAATGGTTAGAGCTTTGTTGGATGGGCCCTCTGAATGGATGGAAGATTCTGTCAGAACAGCTATTCCAGAACAAACCTCACTGACGATTGACTCGGTACCCATTAATGACGCCGTTGCAGAGGTGGATCTCTCATCGCAGGCATTGACGGCTGACTCCTCGATGCGTTCGCTTATGAAAGCACAAATTCAGAACACCCTCACATCACTATCGACGGTGAGTTCAATTGAGATTTTGATTGACAGAAATCCACAAGAGATTGAGCTGGTCTCACCCACGCAGTTACCTAATTCTCCGGGGGCGCCCCTTATGCTCAGTGAGACAAGTGTTTATAGGATCAACGGCTCAACTGCAATTCCAGTCGCTGGAAGTAGCACGCACGTTCTCCGCTTGAATCCAACAGAGGCTGCTCTTTCAGAATCTGAGCAAACACTTGCTCTGGTAAATGAGCAGGGGATGCATCTAGCTGAGCTTGAATCCAATGAGAGTGTCCTGATTGATGAGCAGCCAGACATCATTTCCCCGCACTTTGATGCAGATGATTATCTTTGGTCGGTCTCTGCAAGCAATGGCATAAATGTCTATAAAAAAGGACAACTGACAACCTTGGTTGAATCCCAGTCCGACACTCGAGTTGATTTCGCACTGTCACCTGAGGGTTCCAGGATGGTTGAGATTGTTGAAGTTGATGAAGTTCGGAGATTGCAAATTAGGGGCGTAATCAGAGACAGTGAGGGGAAGCCCAGGGCACTGACCGACCCTGTCACAATCAGGTCAGCTCGACCTCAGCTGGTTTCATGGATTGCTGAAAGCGAATTAGCACTGGTCGAGAAAACAGTGAGCGACTCAACAGTGTTGTCAGTTAGTTCACTTCTTGGGGAAACTGAGGATGCAATCACACCTCCAATCACCATCGAGGGCCTCACCACTGTTGGAAGCTCTGTTTATGTTTTGAGCCCTCTGGGAGAGGTTTGGTCAAGATTTGGAAATACATGGCGGGTGTTGGTGAATAACGGATTGTCTATCAACACAGCTGGCTAGTTTCCACAGATTCAGACCGGCGGGACACCGCTAACAGATTTCTGGGGAACATGTTCATATGCTCCCTGAAATTTTCCCCGTGTTTTGTGTCGGCTGCGATAGCTTCAATGAATTTCTTTGTCGAGAATGTGCGCAATCAGTAAAAATGACCAGCACTCAATCCCGAGATGGTTTTGAATTTTTTGCCGGCTTTGCCTATGAGGGGGTTATGGCTAAAGCGCTTTCCAACTTCAAAGACAAACACCAATTTGGATATGGTCGCGTGATGGCTAAATATCTTCGAGGTGTCTTCGAAATCGATTCCAGCCTGCCGGTTTTGGTTCCTCCTTCAACAAAAAAGGCATTTCGCAAAAGAGGATTTGATCCAAGTTATGAGATTGCCAAACAGGCGGGGCTTAGTGTCAGCACAAAACTAAAAAGAACAAAGCAAACTCTTGATCAGCAAAACCTTGATTTTATGCAAAGACAGAGAAATCAAGACAATGCTTTTCAATTGCCAACACCTGGAAAATACGTGTTGTTTGATGATGTTGTTACAACCGGGGCAACCATTAGAGAGATGATCAGAGCAGTCGAGGCTTCCGGTGGAGAGGTGGCCGGAGTGATAGCGCTTTGCTCCACGAGCACAAAGGGTGCAAACTAGGAATTACTGAATTAGTTGATCAGATAACTGGAGGCATCATGGAACTGCGATACAGCACTAAAAATTTAGAGATATCTGACAGGTTTCGCGAGTATGTGGAAGATCGTTCGGGAAAAGTCGAGCAGCTGGCCCATAAGCCCCAGGAACTTCACATAAAAATCACCCGCTACGAACACGACCGAAACGAAGGGCAGCGCGAACAGGTGGAGCTGACCGTTTACGAACCAGGTCACGTGGTGAGGGCAGAGGCACGCTCTGAGGATAAGTTTGCAGCTTTCGATATCGCTTTTGGAAAACTAACCGAGAGACTGAGAAGGTATGCGGATAAGCACAAAGACCACAGGGGTACCGGGTTTCACAACAAAGGAGCCAGTGAGTTGAGTGCGAATAACTTTGCCGATATCGACGTTGTTCCTGTGGAGCGGGATGTTTTAGAGGCTGCAACTGGTGAGATTCCGATTATCAAGGAACAGCAAAGCCCAATTGTCATCCGCGAGAAAAAATTCAAGGCTCATCCAATGACGGCTGAGCAGGCTGTTGATCGGATGGAACTGGTTGGGCATGATTTTTATCTGTTTCACAACTCAGACACCGATAAAGTTAGCGTTGTCTATCGTCGAAAGGGTTGGAGCTACGGGGTAATTAGCCTTAAGTGAAACCAATAGACTGGAATAACCAAATCAGGAGAACAACTTGGCATCAGTCATAGAGAAGCTACTGCGCGCCGGTGAGGGCCGCATTCTCAAAAAGCTCAGCACGGTTTCAAAAAACGTAAACGCTCTCGAGAGCTATTTCGAAGACCTCAATGATGAGGAACTGCAACAAGAAACTGCAAATTTTCGCAAGCGCTATTCAGAGGGAGAGACTCTGGATGACCTGATGCCGGAAGCTTTTGCGGCTGTGCGCGAGGCCAGCAAGCGAACCATCGGTCTAAGACCATACGACGTTCAGGTGATGGGTGCAGCTGCTTTGCACATGGGCAATATCTCCGAAATGAAAACTGGTGAGGGTAAAACCCTGGTGGCGACCCTGCCAGCCTATTTGAACGCTATTGCCGGACGTGGAGTTCACATCGTTACCGTGAATGACTTTTTGGCTGGATATCAGTCGGATTTGATGGGACGAGTGTTCCGTGCCCTTGGAATGACAACTGGTTGTTTGGTTTCTGGTCAAGATCCGCAGGTTAGAAAAGATCAGTATCTATCGGATATCACCTATGGGACGAATAACGAATTTGGTTTCGATTATCTAAGAGACAACATGGCTTTGGATAAGACAAGCCTTGTCCAAAGAGGTCACTTCTTTGCAATTGTTGATGAGGTTGACTCGATCCTGATCGATGAGGCGAGAACGCCACTTATTATTTCTGGCCCAGCTCAAGGAGATGCAAATAGGTGGTTCGGAGTCTTTTCAAAGCTTGTGAAGCAGATGCAGGTTGATGAGGATTTTGAGGTTGACGAGAAAAAGCGAACAATTGGAATCCTGGAACCGGGTATTGAAAAAGTTGAGGATTATCTCGGCATAGACAATCTCTATCAGTCTGAGAACACCCCGCTAATTTCTTTTTTGAATAACGCAATAAAGGCACAGGTGCTTTTCAAAAAAGATAAAGACTACGTGGTTGTGAACGACGAAGTGCAGATCGTTGATGAGCACACCGGAAGAATCCTGCCCGGAAGGCGTTATAACGAGGGGATGCACCAAGCTATTGAAGCCAAAGAGGGCGTTCCCATCAAGGCTGAGAACCAGACATTAGCCTCGATTACCCTGCAGAACTACTTCCGTTTATACGACAAGCTGGCGGGTATGACCGGTACTGCCGAGACTGAGGCTGCGGAGTTTATGTCCACTTATAAACTCGGGGTCGTTCCAATTCCAACCAATAAACCAATGGTTAGAAAAGACCAATCGGATTTAATTTATAAAAACGAAGAAATCAAATTTCAGATGGTCGTTGAGGACATTGTTGATAGAAACAAAGCCGGCCAACCAGTTTTGATTGGAACCACATCGGTTGAGAAAAGCGAATATCTCTCTTCGCTGTTGTCAAAAAAGGGAATCAGGCACGAGGTTCTAAACGCAAAGAACAACGCCTCCGAAGCTCAAATTGTTGCTCAAGCTGGTCGCCTGGGGGCAGTCACCGTTGCAACCAATATGGCTGGTCGTGGAACTGACATCATGCTGGGTGGAAACGCAGAGTTTTTGGCAGTGGCTGAGGCGAAGGCAAAAGGGCTTGACCCCAATGAAGACCCCGAGAGATACGAAGCGGAGTGGGACGCAATTTTCCATAGGGTTTCTGAGCAGGTAAACGCTGAGGGAGATAAGGTTCGCGAAGTTGGCGGTCTTTACGTGTTGGGAACAGAGAGACACGAATCGCGAAGGATTGATAACCAGCTTCGTGGTCGTTCGGGTCGTCAGGGTGATCCTGGGGAGTCCCGCTTCTACCTCTCGCTGACGGATGATTTGATGCGCCTATTCAATTCAGGAGCGGCTGCTTCGATTATGAACAGGGGCGGAATACCAGATGACCAGGCTATTGAGTCAGGTGTTGTCTCACGTGCAATCGCATCGGCACAGTCTCAGGTCGAAGGCCGAAACGCAGAGATCCGCAAAAACATATTGAAATATGACGATGTCATGAACAATCAACGTCT
>JAVLCC010000021.1:0-11430 GCA_031580995.1 Microbacteriaceae bacterium | reverse complement strand
AAGATGAGGACCACGCTCACGAAGAGGATGAGCACGACCACGGTTCTCACGCTGATGGCAACGAGCACGTTTGGTATGACTTTCACGTAGTCGAGGAGGTGGCTGATCAGGTTTTGGCCTCATTGACTCAGCTCAGGCCGGATGCAGCGGGGGACTTCCAAGCTAACCACCAGACATTCGTTGAGGAACTGGATGTTTTGGAGGTTCGAACCGAGGCCCTGCGTGAAGACGCTTTGGGCTACGGCGTATTTTCTTTGACACCCTTGGCATCAATCATGATTGAGGATGCTGGGTTTGATGAGTATGCACCTAGTGAATTGCTAGAGGCAGTCGAGGAAGAGCGCGATATTCCGCCGGCTTCAATTGCTGAGGCCGAAGAGATTTTTCTAAACCCCGATGTTTTGATGGTGATCACCAATGACCAGGTCACCGACACTCAGATGGAAAGCATGGCAGAACTAGCGGAATCCAATGGACTGCCAGTGGTGGGTTTGAGCGAATTGATTCCCAATGAGGATTGGGACTATCTTGATTGGATGGCAAACAACCTGGATGTGTTGATGTCAACCGTTGAGCAAGTCCTTCCCGAACAGACACAGAATTGACCCTCCTTAGAGCCAATAAAGCATCACTGAGCTTCGGACCCAGAGACATCTGGGACGAGCTCAGTTTTGCGATTAATCGAGGTGAGTTCATTGCACTTATTGGTGCCAATGGAACTGGGAAATCAACTCTTCTAAAAGCAATCATTGGCACCCAGGAGTTAGATAGCGGAAGTATTGAGTTGGAAACCGGAGCTTCTGTTAGCTATATCCCACAACACAGAACCGATGATGGCTATACACCGCTGAAGGTCAAAGACCTGGTGCGTCTTGGTCTTGATGGCCATAAGCCAGGTCTTCCTTGGCCATCCAATGCTGTTAGAGACAAAGTCAACGCTTCTCTGGAAGCGGTTCAAGCGGAACACTTGGCCAATGAGTCAATTGGCAACCTAAGCGGTGGCGAAATGCAGCGAGTCCGTGTTGCGCAGGCAATGATTGGTGAGCCTGATTTGATTTTGGCAGATGAACCACTGAGCAACTTGGATTTGAATCAGCAGTTGCTGATCAGTGAATTATTTGAAGAGCAAAGAAAAAACTCTGGCACCGCTGTGTTGTTTGTCACCCACGATGTGAACCCAATCATTGACTATGTTGACCGGGTTTTATACCTCGCTCCGGGTGGTTATCGAATTGGTTCAACCGATGAGGTGATGCAGTCAGATGTTTTGAGCAAGCTCTACGGGGCAGACATTGACGTTGTTCGCAATCAGGGTCGAATAGTTGTCATCGGCACCCACGATCACGCTCACCACGCGGGTGAGGACTGGGTCTAATGCCAACACTTTTTGATTTCAGTGACTATGACCGCTTGATACCGCTGGTAACCAATTCGCTCATTGCGGGTGCGCTACTGGCCTTAGTTGGTGGACTAATTGGTGTTTTTGTTATCACCAGACAGCTATCTTTCGCAGTTCACGGTGTTGCCGAGCTGAGCTTTGCAGGGGCTGCCATTTTTTTGCTGATCGGTCTTGATGTTGTTTTGGGTTCAATCGTTGGTTCCATCACAGCTGCCGTGATTATTGGCACCTTAGGTTCCAGAGTCCAGGAGCGAAATTCTCTGGTGGCGGTGATAATGCCGTTTGGTTTAGGACTTGGAATCCTGGCGCTTTCTCTGTATCCAGGAAGGGCTGCAAACAAGTTCGGGTTGCTAACAGGGCAGATCGTGACAGTTGATGACCCGCAGGTGAGCTGGCTGATTGCCATTTCAATTTCAGTGTTGATTGCCATAGCTGTTTTCTGGAGACCCTTGGTTTTTGCATCCCTTGATAGCTCAGTCGCCATTGCCAGAGGTGTGAAGGTGAATCTCATCGGTTGGCTATTCATGATTCTGCTTGGGCTGGTGGTAGCGGCTGCTGTGCAGATAATTGGTGCGCTGTTGGTACTTAGTTTGCTGGTCACCCCAGCTGCTGCCGCATTGAGGCTTTCTTCATCACAGGTTTGGGTGCCGGTTATGTCAATTAGTTTTGCAATGGTCAGTGTTGTTGGTGGGATTTTATTGGCTTTGGGTGGTGGATTACCCATTAGTCCCTATGTGACAACAATCTCCTTTTTGTTCTACCTGGCAGCAAGGGTGCTTACCAGTGAAAGGTTTGGGATACTTAACGTCGGAGGAAGATAAATGACGGAACGTAGATCAACCTGGCAGAAGGCTGCCGTGAAGGATGCATTGACCCAAGCGGATGTTTTTATCTCTGCACAGGATTTGCATAAAACCCTCACCGAGGAAAACCAAAAGGTTGGACTAACGACTGTTTATAGAGCTCTTTCTGAATTGGCAGAAACAGGCGAGGCCGATCAACTAACAACAGCCGAAGGTGAAATGCGCTACAGAGTCTGTCATTCCCCGCAGCATCATCATCACCTGAGCTGCAGAATCTGCGGAAAAGCGGTTGAAGTTAAATTCGCTGCCACCGAGGGTTGGGCTGAAAGACTGGCTAGTGAGCACGGTTTTAGTGATGTGACGCACTCAATTGAGATTTTTGGTATCTGTGCTGCTTGCGGAGAAAACTAACTGGGGCTTGATTTAACACCGAATAACCTCCTAAACTTGCAGGGTTGAGTGGGCAAGAGCCCGACAATCCAATCGAATAACGGATATATCAGCTTGCCCGCAAGGAGGAAAGAATGGCGGCATATTGCCAAGTGACTGAGAAAAAGCCTCAGTTTGGCCACAAAGTTTCGCACGCTCAGAACAAAACTAAGCGTCGCTTCAACCCAAACATTCAGAAAAAGACCTATTACGTGCCTTCTCTGAAGCGCAACGTAACCCTGAACCTTTCAGCTCGTGGCATCAAGGTAATTGATGCTCGCGGTATTGAAAAGGTCATTGGTGAGCTAATCGCTCGTGGAGAGAAGATCTAGTAATGGCTAAAGACAAAGACGTACGTCCAATCATCAAGATGAAGTCAACCGCTGGTACCGGCTTCACCTATGTCACCAAGAAAAACCGTCGTAACGACCCAGACCGCATGGTTTTGAAGAAGTATGACCCAGTGGTTCGCAAGCACGTTGAATTTCGCGAGGAGCGCTAAATGGCTAAGAAATCAAAGATTGCTCGTAACGAGCAGCGCAAAGTAATTGTTGAGCGCTACGCAGAAAGGCGTGCTCAGCTAAAAAAGACAATTGTTGACCCCAACGCTACCGAGCAGGAGCGCGAGGCAGCACGTCTGGGCTTGCAGAAGCTTCCTAGAGATGCTTCTCCGATCCGCGTCCGTTCAAGGGATGCGATTGATGGTCGCCCACGTGGAGTTCTCACCAAGTTTGGTGTTTCCAGGGTTCGATTCCGCTCAATGGCCCACAAAGGTGAGCTTCCAGGAATCACCAAATCAAGCTGGTAATAAGTATTTAGAAAAACCGCCTTCCGCCAAAGAGTGGACGGCGGTTTTTGTTTTAAGCCAAAAACCCCTAGATTTCGGGGGAAAATTAGGTAGCAACACGCCCATGAACATGGACGGATGCTTGATTTCAGGCTATATCTTGAATTCAGACAATATTGTCCCTAGAACAAGTCCAGGAGGACACAAATGAACAAGAGCGAACTGGTAGCAGCAGTAGCTGCACACACAGGCGAGTCACAGGCAGCAGTTGCCCGCGTGATTGACGGAATGTTTGACACCATTGGTGCACAGATCAAAGCTGGCAACAAGGTCACCATTCCTGGCTACCTCTCAGTTGACAAGGGCCACCGTGCAGCACGCACCGGTCGTAACCCACAGACAGGTGCCACCATTCAGATTGCTGCTGCAAACACCGTAAAGGTTTCAGCAGGTTCAAAGCTGAAGGCTGCTGTTAAGTAATAAGCAAAAAACTTATAAGGCGCTGGGTATCCAGCGCCTTTTTGCTTAACCTGTCCAATTAAAAACTAGGCTTATAACCATGAGTGTTAATGCCAGAGCCGCAAGCTACGTGCTGATGCAGTTCATACTGCTGGCCCTTTTGATACTCGCCCCCAGAAACCCAGAAGTTTACGGAGATCTCAGGCCAGCACTTTCAATCCTTGGGTTGGTTTTCATTGCTGCTGGTTTGGCAGTGATTCTCTATAGTTTTTTCGCTCTTGGTAAATCCCTAACCGCATCCCCTGTTCCCAAAGAAGATGGCAAGTTAGTCACAGGTGGTTTATACGCAAGGGTCAGACACCCAATTTATTTCGGCCTTTTATTAGCCTCAATCGGTGTCGTCTTAGATGCCGGCCCCTGGCCGCAGTTCGCGATTGTTTTACTTTTATATGTTTTGCTAAACATCAAAGCAAGCTATGAAGAGCAGCTACTGGCAAAGCGCTATCCGGATTACAAGGCTTATGCCAATAAGACTCCAAGGTTTTTTCCAAGGATTGGATCTTGAGTGTGATTCAAGAGGTTCAAGCCCGTTCCATTCAAACGAGGCTGGTTACCTCTGTTTATCTCTTAGGTGGATTCGGACTAGTTGCGGTTATTGCAGGATTAGTGATTGGTGGGGGTGCCGCAGCACCTCAGTTTGGAGATCCAGGAGCGGTTGTTAGATGGGGCACACCAATTGCAAAGCTGATTATGAACCTCTCAATTGCAATCACGGTTGGTTCGTTGATTTTGGGAGCCTTTGCAGTTAGTCGTGGAGAAGAACAGCGGAAGATGCTGAACATCGCTGCTGTCAGTTCGGCTTTATGGCTTATGAGTGGGATTTTGTATTTTTTGATGACCTATCTCTCAGCAAGTGGTTTGGGAATTGCTTTCACCCAAGAGTTTTCTGAAGGGCTTTGGTTATTTGCAACACAGATTGAACTTGGTTCCGCCCTAGCCGCCAACCTGGTTTTTGCTGCTGTATTGAGTTTGTTGACGTTGTTGTTCATAGGAACCAGGTCTTTGGGAATCATGGCTGCCATCGCAGGGCTTTCATTATTTCCGCTTGCTGAAACAGGTCACGCATCCAGCGATGCCAATCACGCATTGGCTGTGAACTCAATGCTTTTGCACCTGGTGGGAATCTCCATTTGGGTCGGTGGACTATTCAGCATGTATTTAATTTGGACCAGCAATTCCAAAAGAAACCTTGAATTACTTCTCCGCTACAGCTCCCTGGCGCTTGCAGCTTTTGCTCTTGTGGGAATCAGCGGAGTCACAAATTCGATTACCAGGCTTTATCAACCAAGCGATATCTTCACCCCCTACGGTCAGTTGATTTTAATCAAGGTGGCGCTTTTGGTTGTTTTAGGTGCCTTTGGTGCCCGATACAGATTGCGGGATATCAAGTTGATGACCGAGGGAAAATCTTTCAAGTTTTGGAGAATAGCTCTTCCAGAGCTTGCGATCATGGCTATTGTCATGGGGTTTAGTACCGCCTTGGCAAGAACTGCAACTCCAATCGATGAAGTTCCCTTCTCCCCTCCCACCCCGGCCGAGATCCTCACCGGAGATAAATTGCCACCGGAGTTGACACCATCGGTTTGGTTCACTTTGTGGGATATAGACATTTTGTGGTTTCTTGTAGCACTGGCTGGAATCTTTTTCTATTTAGCTGCTGTCAGAAGATTGAAAAAAAGAGGTGACAGCTGGCACGTGGGAAGAACAGCCAGCTGGGTGAGTGGGATGTTGGTGTTGTTGTATGTGACAAACGGTGCACCAAACGCCTATCACGAGTTTTTATTCTCAGTTCACATGGTCGGACACATGATGCTCAGCATGCTGGTTCCTGTGTTGTTGGTTCCCGGAGCCCCGGTGACCCTAATCTCTCGGGCCGTGAAAGCACGCAAGGATGACTCCTGGGGCCCAAGAGAATGGGTTTTGTGGGCTGTGCACACACCTTTTGCAAAGTTTGTTTCTCACCCAATTGTGGCGGCTATCAACTTTGCCATTTCTTTGGTGCTGTTTTATTACACTCCACTTTTTCGCTGGGCGAATGAAGACCACATCGGTCACCAGTGGATGTTGATTCACTTTTTGCTAGCCGGGTATCTATTCGTTCAGGCAGTTGTCGGCGTTGACCCTTCAGCTCACTCAGTTCCTTATCCATTGAAACTTGTATTGCTGATTGGAACCATGGCCTTCCATGCCTTTTTTGGAGTCGCTCTGATGAGTGATAACAGTTTGTTGTTGGCTGATTGGTATGGAGCGATGGGTCGAGAGTGGGGGGTTGATCCCTTACGAGACCAAGCAGATGGTGGTGCCATAGCTTGGGGAATTGGAGAGTTTCCAACATTGATTTTGACCATCTTGGTTGTCTATCAGTGGAGCAAAAGCGATGATCGGGAGCGCAAACGGAAAGACCGTGCGAGTGATAAAAGCGGTAACCAGGACATCGAGGAATACAACCAGATGTTTAAAAAGCTCAACGAGTACGATGGGTCTCGATGAGTTTCTCCCTATCTGAAGAACAGCAAAAGTTATTTGACTACATTGAATCAACCGATGCCAATATTTTCATCACCGGTCGGGCTGGGACAGGCAAATCAACACTTCTGAGTTATTTGATTGCAAACACCGAGAAAAGCTTTGCTGTTTGTGCTCCAACGGGGGTTGCCGCACTAAATGTTGGCGGTGTCACCATCCACTCACTTTTCACTTTTCCTTTCGGGGTTTTAGGTGAGGTGGATATCTCAAGACACATGTCCAGAAGAACCCGTGAAGTTTTGCGAGCCATCGATGTTTTGGTGATTGATGAAATCTCGATGGTCAATGCTGATTTGATGGATGCGATATCAAAGGCCATGGGAATTGCCAGGGGAAGAAGAAAAGCGCCCTTTGGTGGAGCCCAGGTAGTTATGTTTGGTGATCCCTATCAGCTTTCACCAGTTCCCCCCAATGACCCCCAAGACAGGGCTTATATGGCGGAGACCTATCAGTCTCAGTGGTTTTTTGATGCGCATGTTTGGAAAGAGTCAGAGTTAGAAAGATATGAACTCAGTCACATCTTTAGACAAAGCGATGACGAGTTCAAACTGATTCTGAATGCCATCAGAGACGGAAGCGTCACCCAAGAGATGCTGGATGTTCTAAATAGCGCTGGAAATCGATTTCCCCCTAACCCAGATGTCATCCGCCTAGCAACCATCAACAACACGGTGCATGAGGTGAACAGGCGAAGACTAGAGGTCTTAGAAACCCAGTCAAAGATTTTTGAAGCGAAGTATTCAGTTGATGCCAAAGAGAAATTCGGCAAGCAGCTTCCTGCAGAGACTGGTTTAGAACTAAAGATCGGTGCGCAGGTGATGTTTATCAAAAATGATGACACCGCCAATGGCGATCGTCGCTGGGTGAATGGAACCATCGGTCACGTGATTGATTTCCCATCAAGTGGCGGGGTTGTTGTTGAAGCCGAGGGTGAAGAATTGCAAGTTGGTTATGCCAGCTGGGAAAAAATCCGCTACGAAGTTGAAGAGGATTTTGATGAGGCAACTAACACCACCAAGGAAAAGCTAGTTCCGGTGACAGTTGCCGAGTTCAAACAGATCCCGCTGAGGCTTGCCTGGGCAGTTACCATTCATAAATCTCAAGGTCAGACCTATGACGAGGTGGTGGTTGACATGGGAGGTGGTGCGTTTTCTCCCGGACAAACCTATGTCGCTCTGTCCCGTGTTAGATCTCTAGATGGTCTTTATCTAACAAGGGCTATAAAAATCTCTGATGTGATGGTGGATAGCGATGTGGTGAGGTTTATGACAACCGCTCGTGAACCTAAATTAGAAACCCTTTATTGAACCCCCAAGGATTTCTTTTTCATCTCTCTGAATCCCATAAACAACGGAAACGTGAAGGCAATGGCAGTGATGCCTGAAAGTAAGAAATAAACCCAAACTCTTTTCATGCCAAGCTTTCTAGCCTCCACAATCATGAAAATCACTATTGCTAGCGCAACCACCAACAAATCAGTCGAGAGCACCCAATCGAGATAGCTTCCAAACCATTTGTCTAGATAGTCCTCGCCGTTTGCTAAACCCAATGGATTTAGTGTCCAGGCCGTTATAAGGCCTAAGCTTGAGATAATGAAATAAGTGATTGCCAAGGGCGTCAATTTACTAGTCATATTGGAATGTTCTCACGCATTGGGTTATTGAAACAGTGGGGGATAGATAGGTTTTTGATGCGCGGCTTAGGTGTTTGGCTGACGAGGCATGCTCGTGTGGCTTTATTTGGTTTTATCGGTTTAGTTTTTGCAAGTAGTTTCTTTGGCTTTCAGTCCTTTGGAAACCTTGCCGGCGGTGGTTATGAAGACCCAAACGGTGACAGCCAAAAAGTTGAAGACCTTTTATTCAGCGAGTTTGACATTGACCCAGCAGAGGTTGTTGTTTTAGCAGACCTTGATGATGATGCCACTGAACAGGCATCGATTGACACAGTAAGTGCTCTGAACAAAGAGTTTTCAAATCTCGAGGGCGTTGTCTCAGTTGAGGATTACTACACCCTGGGAAACCCAGAATCACTTCTTGCCGAAGACGGCAAGCTGGTTTATATCTTTGTTGATCTTGATAACGATGTTGATCCCGGTCCAACTGTTGAAACAATCGTTGATGACTACACGGGAAGCTATCTAACCGCAGAGGTTCATGTTGCGGGATATGAGGCAATCACCAAAGCACTCAATGAAACTATCTATTCAGACATCATCACAGCTGAGCTGATTGCTGTTCCGCTTGCGATTCTGTTGTTGGTTTTTGTGTTTGGAACACTGGTGGCTGCCGGGCTTCCTTTGATGGTTGGAGCACTTGCGATTATCGGTAGCTTTTTTGTGGTTTGGATATTTAGCCAATTCACCGAGATGAGCGTTTTCTCACTAAACCTGATTACTGGCCTGGGCCTAGGTCTTGGAATCGATTACAGCCTTTTGGTCATAAACCGTTGGCGAGAAGAGAGAGCCAACGGGCTGAGTATTGACGAGGCAACCATCAAAACAGTTGAAACAGCTGGTCGGACGGTGTTTTTCAGTGGTCTAACTGTTGCGGTAACCCTGCTAAGCCTTGGGTTTTTCCCACAGTTTTTCTTGCAGAGCTTTGCCATATCGGGTTTCACGGTGGTGGCGATGGCTGTATTGGGAGCAATCATTGCACTCCCAGCTTCATTGCAATTGCTTGGTGACAGGATCAATAAGCTAAAGGTCATCAGAGGAGATCTTTCTCCTAAGCCCAGAGGGCTTTGGTATCGAGTTGCAAGATTCTCAGCCAGAAGATCAATTGTTGTTGCCCTTGTTGCAATTACCGGACTTGGTGGTCTGGCGTCATTGAGTTCTGATGCGGTGTTTGGTCAGGTTGATGATCGAATCCTTCCCAAAGACAACGCTGCAGTTGTTGCAAGTGATTTGATTCGTGATCGATTTGATGGAAGAGCGAATGACCCCGTAGAGATAGTTGTTTCTGGTTACGACGATGAACAGATATCGGATTATGTTCGTGACCTAAGTGAAGTGCAGGGCATCACCAGTGTTCAATCCCCACTTGGATTGACTGAGGATGGCCAGACCATCCCGCAAACCGCAGCCTTTTTTGAGGATTATGTTGGTGATGATTATTCAAGGATTGTTGCTGTAAGTGATGTTGAACCAAGATCAACCGATGGCTACAACCTGATTGTTGATGTCAGGGATGTTGACTCTGGGTTTGAAGAGATATTAGTTGGTGGTGGGGCTGCTTTCTACACAGACAGCCAGCAGGGAATTGAACGCAATGCACCAACTGCACTGATTTGGATCTTTATTGCAACATCAATTCTTTTGTTCTTGTTCACAGGAAGCGTTGTTTTGCCATTGAAGGCGATTGTTCTAACGGTGCTTTCTTTGGGAGCGACGCTTGGGTTTATTACATGGGTGTTCCTAGGTGGGGAGTTGATGTGGCTGATAGGTGATTTCCAAGTCACCGGAGCGCTTGATACTTCCTCGCTGGTGCTGGTGGGAGTAGTGGCATTTGGTTTGAGCATGGATTATGAATTGTTCTTGTTATCAAGAATCAAGGAGGAACACGAAAAGGGTGTTCCCACAAGCCAAGCGGTAGCGATTGGTTTGCAGCGAAGCGGAAGAATTATCACCGCAGCCGCCTTGATTTTGGCAGTGACCTTTGGAGCGTTTGCTGCCAGTGGGGTATCAATTATGAAGATGCTCGGAATTGGAATTGCGTTTGCGATTTTGTTGGATGCAACGGTTGTGAGAGCAATCTTGGTGCCATCGATTATGCGCATGCTTGGTAAATACAACTGGTATGCACCGAAACCGCTGAAGAAGGTCTACGAGCGTTTAGGCATCAGCCACTAGCATTTACTCATGCTGCTTAGCGATAAAGACATTAGACACCAGATCGAGGCCGGCCGGATTGGCCTTGATCCTCTGGATATTGAGCTTTTGCAACCATCAAGTATTGATGTCAGGCTCGATAGGTTTTTTAGGTTATTTGATAACCACCGCTATGCATTCATTGACCCAGCAACCCAGCAGGATGACCTAACCAGATTTGTTGAGGTAAGTGCCGATGAGCCATTTATTCTCCACCCAGGTGAGTTTGTCTTGGGCTCCACCTACGAGACGGTATCGCTTCCAGCCGACATCGCAGCAAGACTCGAGGGAAAAAGCTCTTTAGGACGCCTTGGACTGCTCACTCACTCAACCGCAGGCTTTGTTGATCCTGGGTTTTCAGGGCATGTCACATTGGAGCTATCCAATGTTGCAACATTGCCAATCAAGCTATGGCCAGGAATGAAGATTGGTCAGTTGTGCTTTTTCCAGCTCAGCAGTGAATCAGAAAATCCTTATGGAAGTGCCAAGTATGGTTCAAGGTATCAGGGACAAAGAGGACCAACTGCCTCCAGGAGTTATAAAAATTTCCACATCACCGATATTGGAAATACACCGCTTAAGGACTGACCTGCTCTTCGGGTGCGTAGCGGATATCTTTCACAAAAAGCATCAGCATGAATCCAACAGCTAGCACAATCACGATTCCCAAGATTCCATAGATAGCTCCGAAGCTTCCAACAAACACTGTCCATGCAGCTGGTGCTAAAAAGCTAATTGATCTTCCGGTGGTTGCATATAAACCAAACATCTCACCCTGCTCATCGTCTTTGCTAAGCCTTGAGAGCATGGTTCTTCCCGCTGCCTGCGCAGGACCAACAAAGGTTGAAAGCAGAAGACCAAAGATGAAAAAGGCTGCAACTCCCCAGCTTGAGAATATAAACACCGCAATCCCGCCAATCATGACTCCCATGATTGAAAACAGCATCACTCGCTTAGAGCCATACCTATCTTCCAATAAAGCTGCTCCGAAAGCACCCGCACCAGCGACAACATTGGCTGCAATCCCAAACAGAATCACCTCGGTCAAACTAAGACCAAAAGCCAGCGAACCTAAAACAGCACCGTAGGCAAACACACCCGC
>JAVLCC010000001.1:56003-150374 GCA_031580995.1 Microbacteriaceae bacterium | reverse complement strand
GCGCTTCCACAAGCCACTGCCGGATCACTAGTCCCGACTTTCGTCCCTGCTCGACTTGTAAGTCTCACAGTCAAGCTCCCTTGTGCACTTACACTCGAAACCTGATTGCCAACCAGGCTGAGGGAACCTTTGGGCGCCTCCGTTACTTTTTGGGAGGCAACCGCCCCAGTTAAACTACCCACCAGGCACTGTCCCGGAACCGGATTACGGTTCGCGGTTAGATATCCAGGGCGACAAAAGTGGTATTTCAACATTGACTCCACCTGAACTGGCGTCCAAGCTTCAAAGTCTCCCACCTATCCTACATAAGCCGCACCGAACACCAATACCAAGCTATAGTAAAGGTCACGGGGTCTTTTCGTCCTTCTGCGCGTAATGAGCATCTTCACTCATAGTGCAATTTCGCCGAGTTCGCGGTTGAGACAGTTGGGCAGTCGTTACGCCATTCGTGCAGGTCGGAACTTACCCGACAAGGAATTTCGCTACCTTAGGATGGTTATAGTTACCACCGCCGTTTACTGGGGCTTAAATTCCGAGCTTCGCCGAAGCTAACCCGTCCTCTTAACCTTCCAGCACCGGGCAGGCGTCAGACCGTATACATCGTTTTGCAACTTCGCACGGTCCTATGTTTTTAGTAAACAGTCGCTACCCACTGGTCTCTGCGGCCATACAGCGCTTCAGCAGCAAGTGCCTACACGCCTCAGGCGCCCCTTCTCCCGAAGTTACGGGGCCATTTTGCCGAGTTCCTTAACCACGATTCTCTCGATCCCCTTAGTATTCTCTACCTGACTACCTGAGTTGGTTTAGGGTACGGGCGGCTGGAACCTCACGTCGATGCTTTTCTTGGCAGCTTAGGATCACCCACTTCGTCCTTGCGGACTCATCATCAGATCTCAGGCATATGAGTGACGGATTTGCCTATCACTCGCCCTACATCCTTAAACGGGGACAACCATCGCCCCGCGGAGGCTACCTTCCTGCGTCACACCTGTTAATACGTTAACCGTGCCAGCGTAGGGTCGAACGCTCCACCAGTGGTCACTCCGAAGAGATCACACCAATTTCATGTTCTTAGCATTACTGGTTTGGTTTGGGCGGTTCTTCGCCGGTACGGGAATATCAACCCGTTGTCCATCGACTACGCCTGTCGGCCTCGCCTTAGGTCCCGACTTACCCAGGGCGGATTAGCCTGGCCCTGGAACCCTTAGTCTTTCGGGGGCAGGGTTTCTCACCCTGCTTTCGCTACTCATGCCTGAATTCTCACTCGTGTGGCATCCACGGCTGGGTCACCCCGCCGCTTCGCTCGCCACACGACGCTCTCCTACCCATCTGCACGCCTGGACCCAAAAGGGCCGGGCAATGTACAAATGCCACAACTTCGGCGGTATGCTTGAGCCCCGCTAAATTGTCGGCGCGGAATCACTTGACCAGTGAGCTGTTACGCACTCTTTCAAGGGTGGCTGCTTCTAAGCCAACCTCCTGGTTGTCTATGCAACTCCACATCCTTTCCCACTTAGCATACGCTTGGGGGCCTTAGTTGGTGGTCTGGGCTGTTTCCCTTTCGACTATGAAGCTTATCCCCCACAGTCTCACTGCCTTGCTCTCACTTCATGGCATTCGGAGTTTGGCTGACGTCAGTAACCTTGTAGGGCCCATCGGCCATCCAGTAGCTCTACCTCCATGAAGAAACACAAGACGCTGCACCTAAATGCATTTCGGAGAGAACCAGCTATCACGAAGTTTGATTGGCCTTTCACCCCTATCCACAGCTCATCTCCTCAGTTTTCAACCTAAGTGAGTTCGGTCCTCCACGCCGTCTTACCGGCGCTTCAACCTGGCCATGGATAGATCACTTCGCTTCGGGTCTAGGACACGCGACTGAATCGCCCTATTCAGACTCGCTTTCGCTACGCCTTCCCCACTCGGGTTAAGCTCGCCACGTATCACTAACTCTCAGGCTCATTCTTCAAAAGGCACGCTGTCACCAGTACTAGCTGGCTCCAACGGTTTGTAAGCACACGGTTTCAGGTACTATTTCACTCCCCTCCCGGGGTACTTTTCACCTTTCCCTCACGGTACTTGTCCGCTATCGGTCAATAGGTAGTATTTAGGCTTACGAGGTGGTCCTCGCAGATTCGCACAGAATTTCACGGGTTCCGTACTACTTGGGATCCTTCTCGAGGGTAGACAAGATTTCGACTACGGGGTTCGCACCCTCTATGACCGACTGTTCAAAGTCGTTCGTCTATCCTGGTTCCTCCTCTTGCAGCCTGATAGAGCTGCTGAAAAGTCCCACAACCCCAGCCATGCAACGCCTATCAGCTATCACACATGACTGGTTTAGCCTCTTCCGCTTTCGCTCGCCACTACTAACGGAATCACTGTTGTTTTCTCTTCCTGACGGTACTGAGATGTTTCACTTCCCGTCGTTCCCTCCGCTCACCCTATATATTCAGGTGAGGGTGACTGAATCTAGTCCAGCCGGGTTTCCCCATTCGGAAATCCTCGGATCAGGGTTCGTTTATCAACTCCCCGAGGCTTATCGCAGATTACTACGTCCTTCTTCGGCTCCTATTGCCAAGGCATCCACCGTGTGCTCTTTCGAACTTGACACACAAAGTGATCTAACTATAAATAGCTAGATCTATATTTATAAGATGCTCGCGTCCACTATGTAGTTCTCAAAGTACGGGCGGTTCTGGGCCTCTCTCTTTCGATTGAGTCCCAGACCAGCCTGAAGACCAAAGTCTTCTAGGCCCCTGAGTTTCGGTTTCCCGATCCCCAAGGACCCAACAGCGCGCTAATTAGTCATTATTCGTTTCCACTTTCCAGCCCTAAGGCGTACTAGCGTCCACGCTTCACAAAAAATTCAATATCGATGTTCCACCCATGAGCTGACCAGCTAAAAACATTCGCTTTAGTACTGGCTCTCTTGTTGAGTAGCTTGCGCTACTCGAGATGCTCCTTAGAAAGGAGGTGATCCAGCCGCACCTTCCGGTACGGCTACCTTGTTACGACTTAGTCCCAATTACCAGTCCCACCTTAGACGGCTCCCTCCAAAAGGTTGGGCCACCGGCTTCGGGTGTTACCGACTTTCGTGACTTGACGGGCGGTGTGTACAAGGCCCGGGAACGTATTCACCGTAGCGTTGCTGATCTACGATTACTAGCGACTCCGACTTCATGAGGTCGAGTTGCAGACCTCAATCCGAACTGAGACCGGCTTTTTGGGATTCGCTCCACCTTGCGGTATTGCAGCCCTCTGTACCGGCCATTGTAGCATGCGTGAAGCCCAAGACATAAGGGGCATGATGATTTGACGTCATCCCCACCTTCCTCCGAGTTGACCCCGGCAGTATCCCATGAGTTCCCACCATTACGTGCTGGCAACATAGGACGAGGGTTGCGCTCGTTGCGGGACTTAACCCAACATCTCACGACACGAGCTGACGACAGCCATGCAGCACCTGTCACTCAGTTCCCGAAGGCACCAAGTCATCTCTGACAAGTTCCGAGGATGTCAAGGGCAGGTAAGGTTCTTCGCGTTGCATCGAATTAAACCACATGCTCCACCGCTTGTGCGGGCCCCCGTCAATTCCTTTGAGTTTCATTCTTGCGAACGTACTCCCCAGGTGGTGTGCTTAGCGCGTTAACTACGTCACTGGCCCATACAGGCCAACAACTAGCACCCATCGTTTACGGCGTGGACTACCAGGGTATCTAATCCTGTTCGCTCCCCACGCTTTCGCTCCTCAGCGTCAGTAACGGCCCAGAGAACTGCCTTCGCCATCGGTGTTCCTCCTGATATCTGCGCATTCCACCGCTACACCAGGAATTCCGTTCTCCCCTACCGCACTCTAGTCTGCCCGTACCCACTGCAGGCTGGAAGTTGAGCTTCCAGTTTTCACAGCAGACGCGACAAACCGCCTACGAGCTCTTTACGCCCAATAATTCCGGACAACGCTTGCACCCTACGTATTACCGCGGCTGCTGGCACGTAGTTAGCCGGTGCTTTTTCTGCAGGTACCGTCACTTTCGCTTCTTCCCTGCTAAAAGAGGTTTACAACCCGAAGGCCTTCATCCCTCACGCGGCGTTGCTGCATCAGGCTTGCGCCCATTGTGCAATATTCCCCACTGCTGCCTCCCGTAGGAGTCTGGACCGTGTCTCAGTTCCAGTGTGGCCGGTCACCCTCTCAGGCCGGCTACCCGTCGTCGCCTTGGTGAGCCTTTACCTCACCAACAAGCTGATAGGCCGCGAGCCCATCCTTCACCGAAATTCTTTCCAAGATCCGAGATGCCTCGGATCCTAATATCCGGTATTAGCTACAGTTTCCCGCAGTTATCCCAGAGTGAAGGGCAGGTTGCTCACGTGTTACTCACCCGTTCGCCACTAATCCACCGGAGCAAGCTCCAGCTTCATCGTTCGACTTGCATGTGTTAAGCACGCCGCCAGCGTTCGTCCTGAGCCAGGATCAAACTCTCCGTAAAAAATGTTTTCCCAATTGCTTGGGAAGTTTTTACGAGCACTCCGAAGAGTGTTCAATTTGATTTGGCTTTTGAACTGTCTTACTGACAATTCGTCTATCCAAAAGGAATCTCTACCAATCCGAAGATTGGCCGAGGTTTTTGGCATCGACATTGTGCACGCTGTTGAGTTCTCAAAGATCGGATGCATCTGAGATTTCCCTTCCAGGTCCTACTCAGAGCAACTTCCCTATCTTACCAGTGAATCTTCCCTCCACACAACCCCAAACTTGAGGTTGAATGCAGATGAATTCTCACCGGCAGATATCAAATCCTAGAGGCACAAAAACCTCCCCGCAAGGGGCAATTTCAGTGAATCTGAGATTTGGTTGCACTTGAGTCGACGGTCTTTCACAGACTCTGTCAAACTATGGACAACTCGGAAAACATTACTGGCATTTGACCCCTGTGTCAAATAACTCAGGGCTAATCGAAAACTACAGCCGCCAGGTTCTTTTTACCTCGTCTAATAATCATCAATCTTCCCGGTAGAACCTTGGTTTTATCCAATTCTTCGGAGTCCACCTTTTGGTTATTCACATAGACCCCACCTTCGGCTATTGCACGCCTGGCAGCCCCCAGTGAACTCAACAGACCACTATCCACCAAAGCCTGAGGCAGGTTGTCAACCGCATTGCCATCCACACTCGGCAAATTGCCCGCTGCCGAGCGCAATATGTCCCCATCAAGCTGATCTAGCTCTTCTGACCCAAACAGCGCCTGAGAGACATCTTGGACCTTCAGTGCAATCTCCTCAGAGTGGACCAGAGAGGTGACTTCTAAAGCGAGTTTCTTCTGGGCTGAGCGCAGAAATGGCTTTTCGGCAACCTCCGCCTCCAGCTGCTCTATTTCTTCCCTGGTTAGGAAGGTGAATATCTTCAACAGTTTGATGACATCAGCATCCATCACGTTCAGCCAAAATTGGTAAAACGCGTAAGCAGAGGTCATCTCTGCATCCAACCAAACAGCGTTACCCTCGCTTTTGCCAAATTTTTGTCCATCGGCATTGGTAATTAGCGGTGTCGCCAATAGGTGGACACTCTCTTGCTCTGCGTAGTGAATCAAATCAGCCCCAGCGGTTAGGTTTCCCCACTGATCACTGCCACCTGTTTGCAAAACGCACTCATAACGCCTGTAGAGCTCCAAAAAGTCATAGCCTTGCAGGATTTGGTAGCTGAACTCGGTGTAACTGATTCCAGCATCGCTATTCAGCCTCGCACTCACCGCATCTTTGGAGAGCATTTTGCCAACACGGAAGTATTTACCAACATCACGCAAAAGATCAATCGCCGAAAGCTTTCCGGTCCAATCCAAGTTGTTCACCAACTGAGTCGCGTTTTCACCCTCGGTCGATAAAAACCTCGAGGTTTGCTTTTGGAGTTTTTCTACCCACTCAGAGACAGTCTCTTTGGTGTTTAGTGATCTCTCTGCATTGGGTTTCGGATCTCCAATCAACCCAGTTGCTCCACCAACCAAACAAAGAGGCTTATGACCGGCAAGCTGCAGTCTGCGCATGGTCAGCAGCTGCACCAGGTTACCCAGGTGGAGACTGGGTGCAGTCGGGTCAAATCCGCAATAAAAACTGATGCTCGAACCATTCAAGGTCTCTTTGAGCTTTTGCTCGTCTGTAGAAAGTGCAATCAGCCCTCGCCACTGCAACTCTTCGTAAACCCCAGCGAAGCTTTTGTCATTTGCCTGCAAACTAATTCTCCAAATCGGTTCTGGGGGCAATCTTTCGAAGCTCCATTAGTTGATCTAAAACTCTGTTCAATGCGGTCCCGCCGATGCCATCGCGGGATTTGATGGATCCGCTAACAGTCAAAACCTCGCGAACGGCTGGCTTGAGTTCTGGTGAAATCTCGGCCAGTTGCTTATCGCTTAGATCTGCAAGTCCAACGCCCAACTGTTCACACTTTGAAACCATCCGACCTGTGATACCGTGTGCGTTTTTGAATGGAACACCCTGTCTAACCAGCCATTCCGCGACATCGGTTGCCAGAGAGAATCCTTCAGGGGCAAGCTTTTCTAACCTGTCCGTGTTGAACGCAAGGTTTTTTATCATTCCATTCAGCGCTGGCATCACTAGCAACAAGCTGTCAACTGAATCGAAAACAGGCTCTTTATCCTCTTGCAAATCTCGGTTATAACTCAGTGGCAAACCCTTCAGCGTCGTCAACAGGCTTGTCAGGTTGCCAATCAGCCTTCCAGTTTTACCTCTGGTCAACTCTGCGATATCCGGGTTTTTCTTCTGCGGCATTATCGACGAGCCGGTTGAAAACTCATCGCTGAGTTTCACATAGTCAAATTCGGCAGATGACCAGATAATCAGCTCTTCACTAAACCTTGAGAGGTCAATGCCAATCTGAGCGCAGATAAACAAAAATTCACTGGCCGCATCGCGCGAACTTGTTGCATCCATGGAGTTTCTCTCGGGAGCACCCATTCCTAATTTTTCTGCGACCAGTTTGGGGTCTAGTCCAAGTGAGGATCCGGCTAGTGCACCAGCTCCGTATGGGGATTGGTTTGCTCTTGTGCGCCAATCCTCTAATCTCTGCAAATTTCTAAACTGTGGCCAAGCATGGGCTAGCAAGTGATGTGCGAGCAAAACCGGTTGCGCATGCTGGAAGTGAGTTCTTCCGGGCATCGCAACTCCCATATGGGTCTCCGCCTGAATCGTTAACTGCTCGATGTAACTAACCAGGAGTTGCTGAATGTCTTTGGCAGCATCCAGCATGAAAAGCCTGATTTCAGTTGCGATCTGGTCATTTCTGGACCTTCCAGCCCTTAGTTTCCCGCCAAGTTCTTCCCCAGCAATCTGAATCAGACCCCTTTCCAAGGCCGAGTGAACATCCTCGTCTGTTGGTTTGGGCTTAAATGAACCCGCCTCAACCCTAGATTCGAGCTGTTCAATAGCTTTTATCAGCTCTTTGAGTTCACCCTCGTTTAGATAACCCTTTGCAGCCAACGCCTCGGCATGCGCTTTTGAGCCGAGCAGGTCATATTTAGCCAATCTCCAATCGAAGTGAGTTGACTTGCTGAGGTTGGCCATCTCCGGGCTAGGCCCGGCAGAAAACCTACTCCCCCAGAGAGAATTCTTATTTTTGCTGGCCATGTCTCTTCGCCGATAGTTTGGATGGCATTGACCACAGTTCGATGAAACCCTTGGCTAGGGAAGAATCGAAGCTGTCATCGCTGTCATAGGTTGCAAGGTTGTAATCATAAAGACTTTGTTCACTTCTTCTACCAGTCACACTCGCGTGACCAGCCTGCAGTTTCAACCTAATCTCGCCTGAAACATATTTTTGAGTATGGTCAATGAAAGCATCAAGAGCGCTTTTTAGCTCACTGAACCATAGGCCTTCATAAACCAGATCAGCCCAGCGAGACTCAACACCGCGCTTGAAGCGGTTGACATCGCGCTCCATGGTCATGTTTTCTAATTCCTCGTGGGCATTAATCAAAGCAATCGCTCCGGGAGCTTCATAAATCTCGCGAGATTTGATTCCAACCAATCTGTCTTCAACCAAATCAATCCGGCCCACACCGTGGTTGCCAGCAAGCTGATTCATAATCTCCACTGCCTGCAAAGCAGTCACCGACTTGCCATCAATCTCGACTGGGATTCCTTGGTCAAATTTGATTATGACCTCCTCAGCTGGCTTCACATCGGCAGGATCCTGGGTGTATTGGTAGAGATCCTCAATCGGACCATTCCAAGGGTCTTCTAAGAAACCAGTTTCGATTGCTCTTCCCCAAACGTTTTGATCGATTGAGTAGGGGCTTTTCTTGCTCTGGGCAATTGGCAAGTTATGCTCCGCTGCATACTCAATCGCCTTATCCCTGGTTAGTGCTAAATCTCTAATCGGAGCAATTGAGGTTAACTCTGGGTTTATAGCTGAAACCGCAGCTTCGAATCTAACCTGGTCGTTTCCCTTACCCGTGCAACCGTGGGCCACGCTGTTTCCACCGAGCTTGTCTGCAGTCAGCACTAGGTGTTTGGCAATTAGTGGTCTTGAAAGAGCTGAAACCAAGGGGTAACGCTTTTGATACATCGCATTCGCCTTCAGTGCAGGCATCAAGTAGTCATCAGCGAATTCCTCTTTGGCATCGATCACCACTGATTCAACAGCACCGCAATCCAAGGCTCGCTGACGGATGACCTCCATGTCCTCGCCGTCCTGGCCTACGTCAATGGCCATAGCCACAACCTCTTTGCCAGTGGCTTGTTTTAGCCAACCGATTCCTACTGATGTATCTAGTCCGCCTGAATAGGCAAGAACTATCCGCTCTGACATTCGTCTCCTTGTGTTTTACCCGCTAATTCTAGAACCGAGTTAGTGATTGTTGGCCAGAAAGGACATAAGTGCTTTCTGAGCATGCAGTCTATTCTCTGCCTGCTGCCAAATCAGACTTCGCTCACCATCAATTACCTCTGCGGTTACTTCGTTTCCACGATAGGCAGGAAGACAGTGAAGAAATATGGCATCTTGATTTGCCAAATTGAAAAGCTTTTCATCAACTCGGTAATCCTCTAAATCGGCAATTCTTTTTGCTTGGCTGTCTTCCATGCCCATTGAGACCCATGTGTCGGTGGTAACTACATCTGCATCCTTCACCGCGATTTGGGGATCACTTGTGATCAAAATCTCGCCCTTGGCTAGCTCTCTAGCCCTGGCAACAACCGCCTCATCGGGCTGATATCCGGCAGGTGCTGCAATTCGAATATTCATTCCCGCAATCGCTCCAGCAAGCAAATAGCTGTTGGCTATGTTGTTAGCCCCGTCGCCAACATAGGCAACTGTCAGTCCTTCAGTTTTCCCAAAGTGTTCGGTGATGGTTTGTAAATCTGCCAATAACTGACAGGGGTGATAATCATCACTCAGTCCACTAATCACGGGCACGCCTGCATAATCGGCCATTTCTTCAAGGTTGGATTGAGCAAATGTTCTCCACATAATCTGAGACACCTGTTTGCCTAAAACTCTTGCGGTATCAGCAATAGATTCACTTTTAGCCAATTGCGATGACTGTGAATCAATCAGCATTGGGTAACCACCCATTTCACTCACCCCAACTGAGAATGAAACTCGTGTTCTGGTTGAGGTTTTATCAAAAATCAGCGCTACAGATTTTGGACCCTCAAAAGACCTATCAAGAAAACGATTGGCTTTTAGCTCAATAGCGTGAGCAATTACTGCCGCCTGCTCGCTTGAACTTAGGTCGTCATCTTTCAAAAAGTGTCTGGTCATTTGCTTACCTGCGTTCCAACTCCGGATTCAGTGAATATCTCCAGCAAAATGCTGTGCGGGTCTCTTCCGTCAATGATGTGAGCTTTGGGAACCCCTCCATCCACAGCTTCCAAACAGGCACTCATCTTGGGAACCATTCCAGATTCCAAAGATGGAATCAATTCCCTAAGCTCCACACTGGTTATTTCACTGATCAGGCTTGACCTGTCAGGCCAGTCTGAATATAGACCCGGCACGTCAGTCAGTACAATCAGCTTCTCAGCACCTAGGGCAACAGCCAGGCTAGCCGCTGCCAGATCCGCATTCACATTCAATAGTTCCCCATCGACATCAGGTGCAATTGAGGAAATCACGGGTATTTTGCCCACTGTAATCAAATCCAAAACAGCCCGAGGATTGACAGCCCTGACCTCACCTACAAGACCCAGGTCAACCTCACCGTCTTCGGTTTCAACTTTGGTTTTCTCGGCCAAAAACAATGCCTGGTCTTCACCGCTTAGAACTTTTGCTTCAGCACCCGCTAATTCAATTTGGCCAACTAATCCCGCTCCAACGCTGTCGCGCAAAACATCCCTGATAACAGAGATGGTTTCGCTTGTGGTGACTCTTAGACCTGCCTTAAACTCTGTTTCTATCCCCAGCTCTGCAAGCTTCGCTGTTATTTGTGGCCCTCCCCCGTGAACAACCACGGGACGAATTCCAACAAATCGAAGATAGGCCATATCCTCAGCAAAACTTTTCTGCAGCGCCTGATCAACCATGGCATTTCCGCCGAATTTGATAACCACCGTTCGGCCATGAAACTCTCTGAGCCAATCCAGAGACTCAATTAGAGTCTCGGCTTTGATTCTTGCCAGTCCGGTATCGGTTGATTCTGCAGGTTTCATTAGCTTGAGTACTCGCTGTTCTCTGAAACATAGGCGTGGGTTAGGTCGTTTGTGAAAACTGTAGCTTCGGCTTCTCCGTTTTTCAGGTCAATCTCAATCTCCACCAACCGCTCGGTCAAATCCACCTGGCTTCTGTCTTCCTGTGGCATCGAATCATCGGCAACACAAACACCATTTATTGTGAGTTTGGAAACCATTGGGTCGAAATTTCCCTGCACTGTTCCGATAGCGGCATAGATCCTTCCCCAGTTTGGATCAGCGCCGTAAATCGCTGCCTTGAAAAGGTTATTTCTGGCCACACTTCTTGCCACTTCCACCGCCAGCTCTTCAGATTCTGCTCCCAAGACTTTGATGTGAATATCGTGATCCGCACCCTCTGCATCTTTTAGCAACTGCATTGCCAGATCCATGCAAAGCTCGTCTAGTAGCATTTGAAATTCTGCGTCCTCTGGCTCAACTCCACTTGCACCGTTTGCCATCAGCATCACGTGGTCATTTGTTGAAGTGCAACCATCGCTATCCAAACGATTGAAGCTTTTTTCAACAGCTAGTTCCAGCTGTTTTTGAAGTTTTGTGGAGTCAATGGATGCATCGGTTGTTATGAAAACCAACATGGTCGCTAAAGCCGGTGCCAACATTCCTGCACCTTTGGCAATGCCTCCGATGCTATATCCGCTTCCATCTCTTATTGCATGCTTATGAACACTGTCGGTTGTCATCATCGCCTCAGCAGCAAGGTATCCACCGCTATCGCTAAGTGATTTACTGGCACTTTCCAAACCCAACATGATTTTTGACTCGTCTAGTTGCTCCCCGATGAGTCCGGTTGATGCCACTAAAACCTCAATGGGAGCAAAATTCAATAACTCGGCGGCCCGTTCCGCGGTTTTATGGGTCAGCTGAAATCCTTGTGAACCTGTGAAGCAGTTAGCACCACCGCTATTGATTGCAACTGCTCTGGCTTTTCCTGTCTTGCTAACTTCTTGTGACCAGATAACTGGGTTAGCAAGTGCTCTGTTTGATGTAAAAACATTGGCGCATTCATCGCTTGGACCACTGTTGACAATCAAGGCAAAGTCTTTTCCTTTTGCTTTCAAACCAGCTTCCACCCCGCTAGCTAAAAAACCTTTTGCATAGGTAACACTCATGGCCTAAGGCCTGACTGTTCAAGCCCAGATGTCTCAAATAGTCCAAGGCTTAGGTTCATAGATTGAATTGCCGCTCCTGCAGTTCCCTTGACCAAATTGTCAATTGCACATAAAACTGTCAATCTTCCGGAAGGGTCGAACCTATAACTCAGCTGAGCTCTGTTGGAGCCCCTGACCGATAATGTTTCTGGAAGTTCTGGAATGAGATCAATGAAATTCTCATCACCGTAGGCAGATTCAAATGCCTCGACAATTTTTTGTTCCGATGCTTTGGTCTTTGCAGAAACTACCGCCAGGATGCCCCTGCTAACGGGGGCCAAGACGGGAGTGAAGGTAACTACCGGATTCACCGCCCCTGATTTTTCTAGGTTTTGCAAAATCTCTGGAATGTGTCTGTGGGCTCCGCCAACTGCATAGGCTTTCAAGTTTTCGGTCATTTCCGAATTAGAAAGTTCAACCTTTGATGATTTGCCCGCACCACTTGTGCCAACAGTCAAGTTGGCAACAATGTCATCAGTTTCAATCAAATCAGCTGTCACCAAAGGTGCCAAAGCCAAAGTCACTGCAGTCACATTGCAGCCAGGGACAGCAATTCTTTCAACGCCGGGTAGTCTTCCGCGCTGTTTTCCACCATCGGCAAGGGTTAGCTCAGGTAACCCATAGATCCAAGCGCCAGCATGGGTGGTTCCATAAAACTCTTCCCAGCGCTGGCTGGATTCAATTCTGAAATCTGCTCCGCAATCAAGCACTGTGCCGACTGCGTCCAGGTCTTTGGCAATTGCAGCACTCTCAGTGTGCGGAAGCGCCAAAAAGACAACATCATGGCCGTTTAGAACCTTCGCTGTGGTCTCGCTTAGCTGCAGGTTTAGGTGACTGAATTGTGGATGCACCGAGGAGAGCGAATTTCCAGCGTTTGAATAAGCGGTAACGGTTCTAAGCTCTAATTCTGGGTGGTTTTGAATCAGTCGGATTAGCTCTCCGCCAACATAACCACTGGCTCCCGCGACAGCGACTGAATAAGTCATTAGACGCCTCTCAGTTCCGCTCCGTGTAATTTGTGTGCCAATGCTACAGCGGCATTTCTGGACTCGGTGGCTTCCTCTTGAGTGAGTGTCCTATCGGTTGCTCTAAAAACCAAGGCAAATGTAATTGATTTCTTTCCATCGGCTATTCCCTGGCCTTTATAAACATCTGTGGTCCTAATGCTCTCTAAAAGCTCACCGCACCCTTCAATAACAGTTGAAAGTAATTGTTGGGCGTCTAAATTTTCATCAACAACCAGCGATAGGTCTTGAGTTGCTGCGGGGTAGGTGTGCACCGCTGAGGCGGTGACAGGCTGAATAAGACTCCAGATCTCGCTGAGGTTCAGCTCAAACACACTGACCCTGGGTAGGTGATAGTGATCAGAGAGATCAGGATGCAGTTCACCCACGAAGCCGATTTTTTTACCCTCTGCCAAAACATCGGCAGTTCTTCCGGGGTGCAAACCTGTATTTTCAGAGTTTCTGATTTCAAATTCCAGATTCATCAAATCTGCGACTCTCAAAACTGTGTCAACCGCCAATTTGTAATCAAGCGTTTGAGATTTAGATCCGGGTTGCGCCAATTCACGATCTCCAAAACCAACACCAGCCAACATCTCTGGTTGCGATGGGATTTGTTCATTCAAAGAATTGATTTGGGATTCACTTGGCCTGGAGGCAGTGTCTGGGAATTCAGCAGGCTTAGAGTCATTGTTGGCTATGAAAACACTCCCGAGTTCATAAAGGTAACCACTGGTCAATCCCCTAGATATATTTCTTGCAGCAGCCTGCAGCAATCCGGGAATCATGGAGGTTCTCATCTCTGGAGACTCCTCTTGGATTGGGTTTTCTAGCCTTACTGAGTTTTTCTCTCCAAACAAAGAGTTTTCCTGCTCAGAGACAAATGGATAATTCAAAGTTTCAACCATTCCTGATGCCGCCAAAGCATCAGTCAGTTTCCTGCGAAGCTGCTGCTTCTCAGTCAGTCCATTTCCTGGAGGAGCAACCGGAAGCCTCGAACCAATCTTGTGATAGCCATCGATCCTGGCAATTTCTTCAACCAAATCAGTCTTGTGATTGAGATCAGGTCTCCAGCTGGGTGGGGTAATAATCAGATCATCCGCTATTTTCACCTGGCAGCCAATCTGCTCCAAGATCTCTTTTTGCAATTCAACTGGATACTCAACACCTACCAGTTCAGAGGCAAACCCTGTTGGCAAAACAATTTCCGCTGGGGTTTCAATCTCTTGGAAACTTGCACCAAAGCCGGTGAGCTTTGCAGAACCATACTCACCCAAAAGCTGAGCAATTCTTGCAATTGCCCGATCGGCAACCAGCGGGTCGACTCCTCTTTCGAATCTTTTCGAGGCCTCTGAGGGAAGCTTGTGTCTTCTGGCTGAACGGGCAATGCTGATTGGGTCAAAATTGGCAGCCTCGATTAGCACTCGCTTGGTCTTGAAACTAACTTCGGTTGATTCTCCACCCATGACTCCAGCGATTCCGATGGGACCAGATTCATCTGTGATCAAAAGATCTTCTTGATTGAGTTCTCTGATTTGACCATCAAGGGTCTTCAACTTCTCGCCATTATTTGCCCTGCGAACAGTAATACCACCTGTCAGCAGGTCGAGGTCATAAGCGTGGGTTGGCTGACCGGTTTCCAGCATCACGTAGTTGGTGATATCCACGACAAGGCTTATTGAACGCATGCCGGCAAGTTTCAATCTTGAAACCATCCAGGCTGGAGTTGGCGCTGAGGCATCGATGTCAGAAAGCTCTACAAGATCAAATCTGCTGCAACCTGTTCTTCCACGAATTGGGCTTTTATCCTCAATTTTGAGCTGAAAGCCCTTGCCACTGACTGGCTCAATTGCGGCCGGGTCTGTGAACTTGGTTAAAGTCGCATGTGAATACTCTCTGGCAACACCTCTGATTGAAAAGCAGTATCCACGATCAGGGGTGACGTTTATCTCTGCTGCAGAATCATCTAATCCCAGAAGCTTGATGGCATCCTCGCCAAGTTCTGGGTCCAAGCCAAGGGTTGATAAAACCAAGATTCCCTCATGGTCATCGCCCATGCCTAGTTCTTTGACCGAGGCAATCATTCCATCACTCACATGCCCATAGGTTTCTCGGGCTGCAATTGCAAAATTGCCAGGCAACACACTTCCCGGAAGAGTGACAACGACTTTATCGCCCTGTTCAAAGTTGCTCGCACCGCAAACAATTCCTCGGGGTTCACTCTCACCGACATCTACCTGACACCAGCGAATTGTCTTGCCATTTGACTGTGGCTCATCGACAAACTCGATGACCTTGCCAACGACCACGGGGCCATTGATTTCGAAATAGTGCTCTTCTTCTTCCTCAAGCCCAATTTTCACAAGCTCGGCCATTAGCTGTTCTGGTTTGGAATCCTTTGGAAGCTCGGTGAACTCACTCAGCCAACTCAGGGGAACTCTCATTAGATCCTCACCCCAAACTGTCTTGCGAATCTCATATCGCCCTCAACCATGTCGTGCATATCCAAAACACCGTTTCTAAACATCAGCGTTCTTTCAATACCCATACCAAAGGCAAAACCTGAATAAACCTCTGGGTCTATTCCACTGGCTTTCAAAACATTTGGATTGACCATGCCGCATCCACCCCACTCGACCCATCTTGGTCCGCCCTTTGCCTGCGGGTGCCAAACATCCAACTCGGCAGAAGGCTCAGTGAAGGGGAAATAACTTGGGCGAAGTCTAATTTCAGCTTCCTCGCCAAACATCTTTCGAGCGAAATGCTCCAGGGTTCCCTTGAGATCAGCCATTGTCAGGCCCTTGTCGATTGCCAAACCCTCCACCTGGTGAAAAACAGGGGTGTGGGTGGCATCGAGCTCGTCAGTTCTGAAAACTCTTCCCGGACACAAAACATAAATTGGAATATCCCGCTCCAACATGGACCGAACCTGAACTGGTGAGGTGTGGGTTCTAAGCACCAACTTGGCATCCAGTGGGCTAACAAAAAAGGTATCCTGCATCGCTCTTGCGGGGTGGTCCTGGTCGAAATTCAAAGCATCAAAGTTGAACCACTCGCTTTCAAGCTCCGGTCCTTCGGCAATCTCCCAGCCCATTCCAACGAATGCATCACTGACCTGCTCCATCATCAAAGAAAGCGGGTGTCTTGCCCCCTGCGGCTTCATATTTGCATAAGCAGATAGGTCATCCGCCTCTTTTTGAAGTTGCAGTTTTTTATGCTCGGCTAAAAGCTTTTGCTCTTTTTCCGCATAATTCGCGGAAATCTTGCCCTTTGCTTCCCCGATCAGCTTCCCGGCGGACGCTTTTTGGTCATTTGGAAGGGACTTGATGGTGGCGTTGAGCTTGCTGATCTCGCTGTCATCGCCGATGATTTTCGATCTAAGTGCTTTTAGTTGCTCAATATCCTGAGCAGAGGCCAAAAGCTCATCGGCTTCAGCAATCACCTGAGCTATTTTGTCTGGAGTTATTTCTGACATCAGGGGTAAAGTCTAGCCCCGCTGAGAAAAAGCTGAGTGATAAAGCACCACGCCTGCCGCAACTGAAAGATTCAAGGATTCAGCTTTTCCATAGATCGGTATCGAGAAGGTTTCATCAACCAAACCACGAACCGATTCACTTAGTCCATGTGCTTCATTTCCAAATACCCAAGCATGCTTTTGTTTGCAATCGGCAACTTGAAAGCTCTCTCCTTGCATATCTGCCGCATACAGCTCATAACCCAAGTCACGCAATTGACCAAGTGCTTCCTCTGATTCAACGTTTTGGATTATTGGCACATTGAAAACACTCCCGGCACTGGAGCGAACAACCTTCGGCGAAAAGGCGTCAACAGATCCAGTCCCAAGCAGGATAGTTCCAGCCCCAGATGCATCAGCCGTTCTAATGATTGTTCCCAGGTTTCCGGGATCTGAAATCTGCTCAAGATAAACCAATGGCTGACCTTTGATATCTGCATCTTCTGTGGGGATTTTGCATATAGCAATTACCCCTTGAGGGGATGTCGCATCTGCCATTCGTTCGATTTGCAGGGGATCAACCGTTACAACCAAGTCCCCACGAATTTCAGCCAACAGCTCAGCGTTTTCAGAGGCAAACTCTTCTGTGACATAAACAGTCTCCAGCCAGTGCTGGTTTCTTACCAAAACCTTCAGAGATTGCGAACCCTCAGCAAAAAAGCGCCCAGATTCAACCCGGGCGCTTTTTTTAGCTAAAGACTTAACCCAGCGAAGCTGGGCGTTAGTTATGCTCACTAACCAGCTTTCTGTGCATTTACATCAGCTGGAAGTGCTGCTCTTGCGGTCTCAACCAACTTCGCAAAAGTTGCTGGTTCGTTGATTGCAAGCTCTGCCAACATACGACGATCAACCTCTACGCCAGCCAGGTTCAAACCCTGGATGAAACGGTTATAAGTGATTCCGTTTGATCTTGCGGCTGCGTTGATTCGCTGAATCCACAGTCTTCTGAAATCACCCTTACGGTTACGACGGTCGTTATATGCATAAACCAGCGAGTGCAATACCTGCTGCTTTGCCTGACGGTAAAGCCTTGAACGCTGTCCGCGGTAACCGCTGGCACGCTCAAGCGCTACACGACGCTTTTTATGTGAATTTACTGAATTCTTTACTCTTGCCATAATCTATTTCCTCCTAGCGACCCAGCTGCTTTTTGAGTTTCTTGACATCAGCTGCACTAACAACCTGATCCTGGTTTAGTCGACGCTTACGCTTTGACGGCATGTGCTCCAGGTTGTGTCGCATGTTAATCTGCTGCTTCATCAACTTGCCACTACCTGTGAAGCGAAAACGCTTTTTGGTGCCCGAATGGGTCTTCATCTTTGGCATTAGTTCTCCTCGTTTTTCTGCTCAGCTTTTTGCTGAGCCTTTGCTGCTCGCTTGGCTTCTGCACGAGCCTCAGCTTTGTTTTTCACTGGCGCCAAAACCATAACCATGTTTCGGCCATCGATTGAAGGAGTGGATTCGACAGTGCCGACTTCCGAAACCTCATCCGATAGCTTCTGCAGAAGTTTCACACCCATTTCTGGACGTGATTGTTCCCTGCCTCGAAATACAATCATCACTTTCACCTTGTCGCCAGCCTTTAGGAACTTTGTAACCTGACCCAATTTGGTTTGATAGTCGTGGTCGTCAATTTTCAGACCGAACCTAATGCTTTTCAGCACGGTGTTGACCTGCTTTTTTCTTGACTCGCGAACTTTCTGGGCGGCTTCGTATTTGTACTTGCCGTAATCCATCAACTTGGCAACCGGTGGTGTTGAATTTGGTGAAACCTCCACCAAATCTAGATCACTCTCTCTTGCCAAAGTCAGGGCCTGTTCGATTGGAACAACCCCCACCTGCTCGCCTTTCGGTCCGACTAAACGCACCTCAGGAACGCGGATGCGCTCATTGATTCTCGGGTCGCTGATTACTAACTCCTTCTGGTTTTTGAAACAAAGCCGCGCACGCGCGCAGAAGGATCAAACTCTCTTACCCAGCAGTCTTAGAATCAACTGAAAGGTGGGATCGAAATCCTCTTCTGACTGGACATTTTTGCCCAGAGCCTCAGATAGCCTAGCAGAGCACAACCTAAAGGAGAAGAGTTGGATTTTAAGGATGCAGGCGACGAGATCAGAGATATCGCCGAAGTTCCAGCGGTTGAAATTATTAATTCAACCGCAGTACACCTAATGAGCGCTGCAGCAGTTCACTGCGGACTGGCTGAGGAGACTAACAAAACAGACCTCGCGGAAGCGCGCAAACTAATTCACTCACTGGCTGGTTTAGTGACCGCAGCTTCAACTGAAATTGGCGATCACCATGCAAGACCACTTAGAGACGGACTACGCTCCTTGCAGCTCGCTTTTCGTGAGGCCTCCAGTCACCAAGACCCCCCGGGTCAGGGTCCAGGTGAGAAATACACGGGGCCGGTGAACTAAGCAACAAGCGAAATTTTTAGAGAATCAACCAAAGGGTTGAACTTCTCATAATTCAACGCACTCAAAAAATCAGCAACCAGAGTTTTGGTTTCATCGGAACTCAATCCTGGTCTCAGTTTCAATAAAACCACCAGCTCTTCAGACTGCAGCTGTGAAGCTGGGTCTCCCAATTCCAACCTAAAGCCCTCCACGGGAAGCTTTCGAATAGCTTCAGACACTAGGGACTTAACCACTGGGTTTACATCGGGTGTAATCCAATCGCTTTGCTGGGCTAATGCCTCAATCGCTGGCCGCCTGATCGCAAACCAGTTTTGTGCTCCAGGGTTTACGATCACCCTAGTTTGACCCTCAGCAGCGGCTGCTAAAAGCGCCTTTTCGAATTGAGTTGGGACCGGCCTCGCTGAAGCGTTCCAAGTTGCAAGCTTTTCTATTGATGTGAAGATTGGAAGTGCGGGGAGCTTATCGGGGCCTTCAATGGCCACGATGTGCATATCTGAGCTAGTGTCCACAATTTGACCGTGATTCCCCATTTTGGTCCCCTCTGCTTTGGGAACAAGCGGAACCAATACTCTGGAATTTCGAAGTGAATCAAAAAGCGAGGACAACCCTATTTTTGTCTCCCCAAAATCTTTGATGGCCTTGGTTATTTCTGAGTGTTCCAATCCGCTGTCATTGGCGAAGTTATTATCTGAAAAATTTCTTCCTTGCCAAGGAACTCCAGCTGAATCGGTCTCGCTCAACCAGCCACCTCTAGGGCATCAACCAAACTGAATTTACCTGCATATAAAGACTTACCCAGAATTGCCCCCTCCAAACCTAATTCCACCAACTCTCTTAGAGCTCTGATGTCCTCAAGACTTGAAATTCCTCCACTTGCAACCACGGGCTTCTTGGTTTTTTCCATTACGTTTTTCAACAACTCGAGGTTTGGACCCTGCAATGTTCCATCTTTGTTGACATCTGTAACCACATATCTCGAGCAACCAGCTTTTTCTAAAGCCACAAGGGTGTCATAAAGGTTTCCACCCTCTTCGGTCCAGCCCCTGGCAGCCAAAGTCTCCCCTCTAACATCCAAACCAATGGCAACCAGGTCGCCAAATTTGTTAATGATTTGCTCTGTCCATTCAGGATTTTCCAAAGCTGCGGTTCCTATGTTCACTCTGTGAGCACCCATGTCCACAGCCTGTTGCAGAGAGAGATCATCGCGAATTCCGCCAGAGAGCTCAATTTTTACATCGGGACAGCCAGCGATGACATCCTCTATCACCTTGATGTTTGTTCCCCTGCCAAAAGCTCTGTCCAAATCAACTAAGTGGATCCACTCTGCACCCTGATCCACCCATTCTCTGGCTGCTTCCAATGGGTTTCCATAATCAGTTTCGCTACCCGCCTCTCCCTGAGTTAGTCGGACTGCCTTGCCATCGGCAACATCAACAGCGGGCAAAAGTTCTAATTTTTTCATCAAAGAGTTCCTAACCAATTTTCTAATAGCTTCAAGCCAGCCTCAGCCGATTTTTCAGGGTGAAACTGGGTGGCGCTGAGCGGTCCATTTTCAACTGCCGCCAGAAACTTTTCATTATGTTCAGAGAGGCTGATAACAGGCTCCTTGAATGGAGGCATTACATCTAACTCCAGTTTCTTTGCCGCATAGGAGTGAACGAAATAAAAATGCTCTTCTTCAACGCCTTCAAAAAGTTTGCTACCTTTGCCGGCTTCTACCCTGTTCCATCCAATGTTTGGCAACTTGTCAGAATCTAATTTTTCGATTATCCCCGGCCATTGGCCCAGGCCCTCGGACTCGATTCCGTGCTCGATGCCTTTATCAAACATCACCTGCATCCCAACGCAAATACCCAAAACAGGCCTAGAGCTTGCCAATCGCTTATCCACCACTCGATCTCCTCTGGTGCTCAGCAACTGATTCATGACGTGCCCAAATGCCCCGACTCCTGGAATCAACAGCCCGTCAGCGTTTATCGCCTCATCAAAATCTGAACTAAGTGAAACGGAGGCCCCAACCTTTTCCATGGCCTTCAGGGCTGAATGGACGTTTCCGCTTCCGTAGTCAAAAACAACAACGGATTTTTTCAAAGAGCACCCTTAGTGCTGGGAATACCTGAGACCTTCGAATCCAGCTCAACGGCTTTTCTCATTGCCCTGGCAAATGCTTTGAACTCAGCCTCCGCGATGTGGTGAGGGTCCCTTCCATCCAAAACTGTGATGTGAGCTGTAATTTTTGCATTTAGACAAATTGCCTCAAAAACGTGGCGAACCATAGAACCGGTGAAGTGACCTCCAATGAGGTGGTTTTCAAAGCCCGCGGGTTCACCTTTGTGAACAAGATAGGGTCTTCCAGAAATATCAACCACGGCGCGCGCCAAAGCCTCGTCCAATGGAACATAGGCGTCTCCAAATCTGGATATTCCGGATTTGTTAGAAAGCGCCTGCAGAATCGCTTCACCAAGGGCTATGCCCGTATCCTCAGCTGTGTGGTGGATGTCAATCTCAGTATCTCCACTCGCCTTTACCTCTAGATCAATGAGTGAGTGCTTTGAAAAAGCGGTCAACATGTGATCTAGAAACGGAATTGATGTGTCGATGCTGGATTTACCAGTCCCATCTAGGTCAAGCTTCAGTGAAATTGAAGATTCACTGGTCTTTCGGTTTATCTCTGCCTGTCTCGCCATGTTTCTAGTCTAGTGAGGCAAGTGCTTCTGGCAGAAGCTCCAATAATCGATCATTCTCAGCTGGAGTGCCGATAGTTATTCGCAGAGAGGACTCAATAGTGGTTTTTCTTATAATCAGACCCTTTTCAACCAGATAGTCAAATACAGCTCGGGGATCTGCAAATCCGCTCACAAGAATAAAGTTTGACTCCGAAGGGAAAACCTCTAACCCAAGATTTTCTATAGCCTCGGAAACTCTCTCCCGCTGTTGAGCTAACAGACTTACATTTGAAAGCATTAGTTCAGAGTTTCTCAATGCGGCGATTGATGCTGCCTGAGTAAGGCTACTGAGGTGGTATGGGAGCCTAACCAGCCTCATGGCGTCAATAACAGCCGAGTCTGCAAGCAAATACCCCAGTCGGACACCGGCAAATGCAAAGGCTTTCGACATTGTGCGTGAGATAACCAGTCTCGGTCTGTTTTCTAACAGTGAGATTGCTGATCTTTTGGAGGAGAACTCTGCGTAGGCCTCATCAACTACAAGCATCCCGGAGGTCGCCTCATAGGCAGCCTCGATAACTTCAGGCTCAATTGAGGTTCCGGTGGGGTTATTTGGATTACAAAGAATCACGACATTGGGATTGTGCTTATTTATGGCTTCAACAACATATTCAGCACTTAGTTGATATCCCGACTCCCGAGGGAGCTCCAGATAATTTGTGAGTGTCCCCTTGGCAATGACGGGATACATAGAGTAGGTGGGTCCGAAACTGAGTACCAAACGCCCTGGTCCCCCGAAAGCTTGGTGGAATTGCTGCAAAATCTCATTTGAACCATTCGCCGCCCAAACCTGTTCTACAGAAACTCTCTCCGGCAGGTAATTAGCTATTGCCTCTCGAAGATCTTTGAATTCGCGATCTGGGTACCTGTGTAGTTTTCCGAGTACTTTGCCAATTTCTTCGGCAATAGATGCCTGAACAGATTCAGGAACGCCAAAGCTGTTTTCATTGACGTTCAGTTGGATTCCATTGGGCAGTTGAGGCGCGCCGTAAGGCTCACTACCGCGCAAGTCATCACGTAGGGGTAGGTCTTCCAAGCTAGTCACCTGGAAAGACTACCAACTAGGGAAGTGCAATCTGTTGACCAGCTTGCAGTTGTGATGTTTGCAGATTGTTCAAAGACACCACTTCAGCGATCCAATCTCTTGGGTCTTCCCCTTGGGCATAAACATCGGCTAGTTCCCACAAGGATTGCCCGGTGGAAACTGTCACGTAATCAAATTCAGTATCGGGTTTCTCTGCGCTTGCATTCGCAGAATAAGGAAAAACAGTTATCGCCACAACTGCTGCAACAATCATTAGGGCACGCACCAATTTTCTTGGGCTTTCTAGTCTGTAAGAACCTAACATTCCTCTTCCTTTCGAACACTTGTTCTAATAATTACATATATTTCGTCAATTTAACGACAATTTGAGCAAATATCCGAAAATATGTTTGGAAAATCTTTTCAAACCGTCTAACCTCAATACTTAGTAAAAGGGTCACCACGGACATTTAGGAGAGATATGTCAGAGATGAAGATGACTGCGAAGCAAAAAGAGATTCTGGAGTTCATCATGCTCTCCAAAAAACAACGTGGGTACGCTCCTTCAATGCGTGAGATTGGCGAGGTCGTCGGATTGGCTTCCTCCGCAAGTGTTTCCCACCAACTGAGTCAACTCGAAAAACTTGGGGCAATTTCCAGGGATCCGAACAGGCCGAGAACAATTGACGTTTTGCTTGAAGCGGCGATCGATCAAAATTCCCCAGAAGATGTTGCAATGATTCCGTTTGTGGGGCAAATTGCCGCCGGAACACCAATAACCGCTGAGCAAAATGTTGAAGATGTTTTCAGCCTCCCCAGAAAGTTAGTCGGTCAGGGAGATCTATTTCTTCTGAAGGTCAAAGGTGACTCGATGCTAGATGCTGCGATTTGCGATGGTGACTGGGTTGTAGTGCGCCAACAACAATCGGCCGACAACGGGGACATAGTCGCGGCGATGCTCGAAGAAGAGGCCACAGTGAAGACATTCAAGCAAAACGACGGTCACACCTGGCTTTTGCCTAGGAACTCAGCCTACGAACCAATCCTTGGTGACCATGCTGTAATTCTTGGCAAAGTCGTTGCTGTACTCAGAACCGTCTAAATTCGAGCCTGTTCTAACTCAGAAGCCAAGGCATGCTCAACGAGGGCATGAATCTTGGTGCCGTGCTCTTGATATTCCGATTCCAACAGCTCTCCAGCTAGGTGGATGCGGGAAATCAAATCACCACGGTGATAAGGGATGAGCCCTTTGAATTCAACCTCCGGTCTCGGAAGCAGGTTTGCAATTCTTTCCTCCAGTTGATCAATCCCAGCCCCAGTCTTGGCAGATACAAACATGCAGCCCTCAACTTGATTGGCAAGCTCAACCTCCACATCAAATGGGATCAGGTCTCTCTTATTGAAGACCACTAGTTGCTCAATTCCGGATATTCCGGTTTCAGCCATCACTGAACGAACTGTGTTTAATTGCTTCATGGGTTGGGGATTGGAGCCATCAACAGCAATCACAATTAGGTCAGCCTCGGCTATCTCCTCAAGAGTTGACCTAAATGCCTCAACAAGTTGGTGGGGCAGATTTTCAACAAACCCAACGGTGTCAGCCAGAGTGTATTCGCGCCCATCCTCAGTTTGATGTTTTCTAACTGTGGGGTCCAAAGTTGCAAACAACGCGTTTTCAACCAAAACACCTGCTCTGGTTATGCGGTTCAAAATAGAGGACTTTCCAGCATTGGTGTATCCAGCGATGGCAACCATTGGCACCTTATTTCTTTGCCGGGTTTTTCGCATCGCCGCTCTGGCAGGAGCCATCGCGGTTATCTGCTTTCGAAGTCTCGCCATTCGAGAATTGATTCGACGCCTATCCAGCTCGATCTTTGTCTCACCGGGACCTCTGGAACCGATTCCAACACCTCCAGCAGCCTGTCCACCAGCCTGCCTGGACATTGAATCTCCCCAACCTCTAAGCCTGGGAAGTAAATATTCAAGCTGCGCTAGCTCCACCTGAGCTTTACCCTCACGGCTTTTTGCATGCTGAGCAAAAATATCCAAGATGATTGCGGTCCTATCAATAACCTTCACCTTCACGACATCCTCCAAAGAGCGTCTTTGCGAGGGAGCCAGCTCACTGTTGGCAATGACCGTATCGGCGCCTACTTCACGCACTACATCCTTAAGCTCCTGAGCTTTACCTTTTCCAACATAGGTCGCAGGATCAGGGTTTTCTCTTCTTTGTAACAAACCATCCAACACCTGAGCGCCGGCAGTCTCAGCCAAAGCGGCCAACTCTTTTAGTGAGTCAGTTGCCTCTTTCAGAGTTCCCTCATTCCAAACCCCAATCAGCACAACCCGCTCAAGGCGCAATTGCCGGTATTCAACTTCAGTGATGTCTTCAAGTTCGGTGGAAATTCCGGCAACGCGACGAAGGGCACTGCGCTCTTCAAGGTCTAGCTGTTGGCCGTCATAGGAATTTTGATAGAGGACAAAATCTTCGGAATCAGTCATTTGAATGTACTTTAGGTGAAATTTTTAGAATATTGTTTGGCTGTGAGCGATAACCACTATTTCGATGCAAACCCGCAGACTCCTTCAAAGGAGAAATCGATTGAAGTTCAGCTGGCTGAAAGAACAGTCAAAGTGGTCACCGACTCAGGCGTTTTTAGCTCTGCTGGAATCGATAAGGGCACCCAGATTCTTCTCAAGCACTCTGCTCTCTCTCCCCAGGAGGGGACAGTAATGGACTTGGGTGCAGGCTGGGGAAGCATATCCATCGAATTGGCTCTAGCCAATCCTGAATTGAATGTTCTGGCCGTTGAGGTGAACTCCAGAGCTTTGGAGTTAATTGAAAAAAACAAGAAGTCACTTGAAATCCAAAACATGCAAACCGTTGCCCTTGAAGAAGTTCCCAGCGATTCAGTTGATCAGATATGGTCAAATCCACCCATACGAATTGGCAAGGTAGCACTGCATAAATTGCTAGTTGAAGCATTCAGCAAACTAAAGCCAGGCGGAGAAGCGTTTTTGGTGGTGCAAAAACACCTTGGCTCAGACTCATTGGCTAGGTGGTTAGAGCAAGATCAGGGTCTCACGGTGCAGAGGATTGACAACAGCAAAGGATTTCGCGTGTTTAGGGTTACAAAAGGTTAATTCTTCCGCTGAAGACCAACTCTGCGGGCCCACTAAGCCCAACTCTCTCTCCGTTTTCACTTGGAAAAACCCTTACTCCCAGCAATCCCCCTGGAACTCTTACCTGCCAGTGATCTTGAGCCAGTCCAGACCAAGACCTGACCGCCAAAGCTGCGGCAGCAACGCCTGTCCCGCAACTCAAGGTCTCGCCAACGCCTCGCTCGTAAACCCGCATTTCAATTCTTCCAACACCTGAATCAATCAAAGGTTCCGCTGGCACTACGAATTCGTAATTCAACCCCTCGGGTCTAGCTTGATTTTCGGATGGTTTTGAATTTAGTTCCAAATCTCTTAGCTGCTCCAAACTTGACACTGCCACAACGGCGTGTGGGTTACCCATGTCAACCTCCAAAGCTGGTCGAGCTATATCCAGTCCTTTGGCTTGAATTTCGAGTTGGTGATCAGAGATTCGAAATAAACCAAGGTCAACCGCGAAACCGGTTGCAGCCTCTGTTACATCTTTGATGCCATCGCGCGTAGCAATTGGCAATGTCGCTCCCGGTTGAATGCTGGCCAAGTTTTTCTCGATTAGGTAGCGGGCGAAAACTCGTATTCCGTTTCCGCACATCTCTGCTTTAGAACCGTCAGCATTGCGGTAATCCATGAACCACTCACAAGCGGGCTCCTCCTGCTGAAGTTCAGAAACCTCACTTTTCTCCGTGCGGACGACAAAGATCACTCCATTTGCGCCAACACCAAAGTGTCTGTCGCATAGAAACTTGATTTGTTCCTCAGATAGTTCGAGATCGTTGTCGAAATTTTCAATCAGCACAAAATCATTGCCGGTGCCGTGACCTTTGGTGAACTCAATTTCCATTTTTACAGCCTAGCCCTGTCCAAAATTTCAACTAACGCTTCAGAAGACGTCAACCAGTGGATATTCTCGTCTCGTCTAAACCAGGTCATTTGTTTTTTGGCATATCTTGAGGTGGAAAGCTGAATTTGCTCTATTGCCTGCTGTTTAGTTATCTCACCGTCGATAAACATTTCTACCTGCTGATAACCAATAGCGGCCTTGGCAGTGGTGCTCAACCTGTCTCGAAGAAGTTTTGTCTCCTCAACCAATCCCGAATCCCACATTTGCTCAACTCGAGCATTGATCCTCTCTCGCAACAACGCTCTTTCGACATCTAAACCAAAAATCATGCAATCTTTCCAAAAGGCTGGCTTTTTATTGAATTCATCCAATCCCCTGCCTCTAAGTTGATACAACTCCAAAGCTCGGATGATTCTTCTTGCATCCCCCACACTGAGTCTCTCCGCTGATTCAGAGTCGACCTCCCTAAGCCTTGCTAGCATCGCCCCCGCCCCTTGGGATTCCAACTCAGATTCAAGTTTTTGACGTATCTGCTCATCTGTTGGAGCAAAATCCATCTCATAAACAACTGATTGAAGATAAAGCATTGAGCCACCCACCAGAATGGGGAATCCACCTCGATTCAGAATCTCTTCAATTACTTCTCGTGCCTTTTTTTGATACTGGACAACTGTGATTTCATCTTCCGGATCGGAGATGTCAAACATGTGGTGCGGGAATTGTTCTCGCTCCATAACACTCAGCTTGGCAGTTGCAATATCCATGTCTTTATACAACTGCATGGAATCAGCATTCACTATCTCGGGTGAATAACCACGCTTTTGAAGCTCGCTTGCCAACTCAAGGGATAGGCCAGACTTCCCTGAGGCTGTTGGCCCCAGGATGACAATAAACTCAGCCACGGATTGGCAAGCTGGGCATGCCGAGAGAGACTGAACCTGGCTCACCCACAGCACAGCTCTCAGCCTGAGACCGATCCCAGGCATCTCCCGCGATTGTTCTGCGGAGACTGTAGTTATCGGAATCTGCCAACAAAAAATGTGGGGCGCTGGCAGTGACGTCAACAGTGACTACATCCCCGGGTCTTGGTCTTGGAGCATTTTCAGGGACCGTGAAGTGAACCAAGCGGTTATCTTTTGCTCTACCGCTCATCCTTGCGGTTGCTCCGTCTTTTCTACCCTCGCCATTTGCAACCAAAACCTCAACGGTTTTTCCAATCTGCAATTTGTTTTCTTCCTCAGCCACAGAATTCACTAGTGCCAATAATCTCTCGTAGCGTTCCTGCACAACTTCTTTTGGCAGTTGACCTTCCATCTCGGCTGCTGGGGTGCCAGGCCGTTTTGAATATTGGAAGGTGTAGGCACTTGCAAACCTTGCCTGTTTGACCACATCCATGGTGGCTTGAAAATCCTCTTCAGTTTCACCGGGGAATCCAACGATGATGTCCGTTGTGATTGCCGCATCTGGCATAGCTTCACGAACTCTTTCTATGATGCCGAGGTATTTTTTACTTCGATAACTTCGCTTCATGTCTTTCAAGACTTTGTCACTGCCACTTTGCAAGGGCATGTGCAATTGGGGCATAACATTTTCAGTCTCGGCCATCGCCCAAATAACGTCGTCTGTGAATGCTGCTGGGTGTGGTGATGTGAAGCGAACGCGCTCCAGTCCCTCAATGTCTCCGCAGGCCCTCAAAAGCTTTCCAAAGGCCTGTCGATCTCCAAATTCCACTCCATAGGTATTTACATTCTGACCAAGCAGAGTGACCTCTATGGCACCATCTTGAACCAATGCGTCAACCTCACCTAGCACTTCGCCGGGTCGTCTGTCTTTTTCTTTCCCTCTAAGTGAGGGAACAATGCAGAATGTGCAAGTGTTGTTGCATCCCACCGAAATAGAAACCCAGCCCGAATAGGTGTTGTCTCTCTTAGTCGGCAAAGTGGAAGGGAAAACTTCAAGGGCCTCTAAAATCTCAACTTCTGCTTGCTGGTTGTGCTTCGCCCTGTTTAGTAGCGCAGGTAGCGAACCCATATTGTGAGTTCCAAAAACAACATCTACCCAAGGAGCTTTTTCAACTATCGTGTGTTGATCTTTTTGCGCTAAGCATCCGCCAACGGCAATCTGCATATTCGGATTTTCTTTTTTCTTTGGTGCCAGTTGCCCCAAAACCCCATAAAGCCTGTTGTCAGCGTTTTCTCTAACCGCACAAGTGTTGAAAACGACTATGTCCGCATCTTCGCCTTGACTCTCTACATAGCCCGCATCTTCCAGCAATCCAGCAATGCGCTCGGAGTCGTGAACGTTCATCTGACACCCGTAGGTGCGTACTTGGTAACTAAGAGTGCTCATTGTCGCCCAATTTTAGGCCATCGAAAGCAAACCCGACAGCCCTGGACGAAATCTCACCGCTAAAACCTCTTCTTTGCAGAAATCCCATGAGCCTTCTGCGGATGACTTGCTCTTCTAAATTTCTCAGAGCACGGATTCTTTTCACCGCCGCTTGATTGGCAATTTCTTGATCTGAATCCTCTAGTTCGTCTGTTGCCTCGGCAATTAGATTCTCCGCAAGGCCTTTTTTCCTAAGCTCGTAGGCAATGGTGCGCTTGGATTTGAATTGCCCTCTTCGGTGATTGACTAATGATTGGGCGACAGATAAATCGTCAATCAGACCAACCTCTATAAATCTCTCTATTACCGGCTGCGCAATTTCCTCGGGTATTTCTCTTTTTGCGAGAATCTCAGAAAGCTCTTTTGAAGACTTTGGAGATTTCGAGAGTTGGAAGAGCAGAACATTTCTTGCTCGCTGCTCCAGTTTGTCGGTACTAGCTAGCTTTGGACTCTTCATCTCCCTTTTCCAAATCTGCTACTGGAACTGGGGTTCCGATTCCAAGTGTTACTCGAAGCTTTTGCTCAATCTCGTCACTGATCGCAGGATTTTCAAGTAAGTAATTTCTTGAGTTCTCTTTTCCCTGTCCCAGCTGATCGCCCTCGTAGGTGTACCAGGCACCACTCTTTTTGACAATCTCATTCTCGACCGCCAAGTCAATGAGTGAACCCTCTCGAGAGATTCCCTTACCGAACATGATGTCAAACTCAGCCTGCCTAAACGGAGCCGCTAGCTTATTTTTGACTACCTTCACGCGCGCCCTGTTTCCAACAGAGTTCTGGCCGTCCTTCAGAGTTTCAATTCTTCTGATGTCCAATCTCACACTGGCATAGAACTTCAAAGCCTTTCCACCACTGGTGATTTCTGGAGAGCCGAAGAAGACACCAACTTTTTCGCGGAGCTGATTAATAAAAATCGCAGTTGTCTTGGTGTTGTGAACCGCACCAGTTAGTTTTCGAAGTGCCTGTGACATAAGCCTTGCCTGCAAACCAACGTGAGAATCACCCATTTCACCCTCGATTTCTGCTCGAGGGGTCAAAGCCGCTACCGAGTCAACTACAACTACATCGACAGATCCGGACCGGATCAGCATGTCAGCTATCTCTAGCGCCTGCTCACCGGTGTCTGGCTGGCTCACCAGCAAATCATCAATATTTACGCCTAAAGCTTGTGCGTAGTTTGGATCAAGTGCGTGCTCAGCATCAATGAATGCAGCTACTCCTCCGTTTTTCTGCGCATTGGCAATAGCGTGCAGTGCAACTGTGGTTTTACCGCTGGACTCTGGACCATAAATCTCTACTATTCGACCTCTGGGTAAACCACCAATTCCTAATGCTGCGTCAAGTGCAATCGAACCAGTGGAAATGGATTCGATTGGTGCTCGTTCCTCAGACCCCAAACGCATGATGGCACCCTTGCCGAACTGACGATCGATTTGTGAAAGCGCTGCGTCGAGAGCTTTGTCTCTATCTGCTGCTGATGGCATTTTTGGCCTTTCCAATTCTTTTTCAAAACCCTAATTTTTCAGTGGCCGACAAAGCGGTAAGCAATGCCGATTGTGGAAAAATTACTCTTTTTCAACTATGTGAACAAACTAAATCATATTCGAACAAAATTTCGAATATCTATTGCGTGTCGGTTTTTCTTTTTACGACCGGCTTTCCAGCCCACCTTGATTTTGGAACCTGCTGAGACCTGCAGATGGCTAACCAAATATCTTTGGGATCTTCGCCATCTGCTAAAGCCTCATTTGGGGTTTTGTCCGATAGCTCCTGCAAATGCAGATCTCGCCTAAGGATCTCGGAATAGCTTTCACCAAACTCCTCATTCATGAGGAAGTGAAATTCAGATAGGCGCAATTACTGAGCTATTAGGAGTTTTCGGAGACCAGACCAGCCTCTGAAACGAACTCGTCCGGAACTGTGTCGGGAATGTAGACCCCTTCGCTTGCCGCAACTCGATCGCTCACCTGGCGAATGATTAGTGAAAGGGGAACTTCTAGGGAGTCAGCTACTGACTGCAAGATTTCACTCGAAACTTCCTTTTGTCCACGCTCGACCTCGCTTAGGTAACCCAAAGCAACGCTGGCGCGTCCCGCGACCTGCCTGAGAGTCATTCCCTTGTGCAGGCGGTGGGTCCTTAGAACCTCACCAATTTGTTGACGTAGTAGCAATTCAACCTCCTGAGCTTCAACACTAGTTGAGCCCGCCGTCATTTTCTATGTGAGCGCCTCAAAAGTTGCTGATAATTAACTAACCAGACTACTGACCCAGTTGTTCCCGGAAAGCTTCAATTGCTCTATCGCAAGCCTGTTCTCGGATTTGCTGACGGTCACCCTGAAGTTGATACTGATAAACGCTCTCTCCACCCCACACGGAAATTCCGATATAAACCTCGCCCACTGGATGCTCACCAACTGCATCTGGTCCCGCTACACCGGTGGTGGAGATTCCAATCACGGATTCCTTAGCTATGTCCATAACTGATGAAAAGCGCGATCTGATTCCTGCGGCCATCTGTGAGGCAACCTCGGCATCCACAGCAGTTTGAGATTGAATCAGCGATGGAGAAACGCTCGCGAAATACGATTTGAGTTCGTCCTGGTAGGCAATAACCCCGCCTAAAAAAACATCACTGGCACCACTGACGCTGACAAACCGATTGGCCAGCAAACCTCCGGTGAGGCTTTCGATAACGGCAATCTTTAGACCGCGCTTTCTGCAATGCTCCAAAACCTCAGCTAACAAATTGTTTCCTAAAAAACTCATAGCCGCTCCAGAGAGTTGCTAAAACGGCAATCCAGATGACTGCCTGATTCAAAACCAATACCCACTCCCCTAAAAACTCAATGGGAGCTATCACAATTGGAATTGCAGTGGATTGAATGACAGTCTTCAGCTTTCCGCCCTTGCTAGCGGCGATAACCCTGCGCTTGGCGACAACCAATCGATAAATGGTTACAACAATCTCTCTCGAGAGAATCAATAGTGTCGGAATCCAGCTAACTTGGCCAACATAACTCAGGGCAATAAGCGATCCACCCAACAAAGCCTTATCAGCAATTGGATCAAGCAATTGACCGGTTTTACTCACCAGGTCTTTTCTTCTCGCTATGGCGCCGTCAATCCCGTCTGTGGCTGCACTGAGAATAAAGAAAAATACGGCAAGCCACAGCTCCCATGAGTTTTCTGCCTCGACTAATAAAAAGATAACCAGCGGTACTAGCAAAATGCGCAACACAGTGATTGCGTTTGGTATCTGCCTAATCGCCTTCTTGCGCACTTGCCTCTTCCTCGGTTTCTCCTCGGAGTCTAGCCAAAGCTTGCGCCAAATCATCTGGTTTTACTAACACTTCTCGAGCCTTTGAACCCTCGCTTGGACCAACCACTCGATAACTTTCTAAAAGATCCATCAATCGCCCAGCCTTGGCAAAGCCCACCCTAAGCTTTCTTTGCAGCATGCTGGTGGAACCGAACTGGCTATTCACTATCAGTTCGCAAGCTTTCAAAACAAGCTCTAGATCATCGCCAATCTCACTATCAGCAACTGCCGAGCTCTGGCTTTGCATAACATCATTTCGATAGTTGGGCTCCATTTGGCTTTTTACGTGAGCCACGACCTTTTCAACTTCGTCCTCAGAGATCCATGAACCCTGAACTCGCAAAGACCTATTCGTTCCCATTGGGTTAAATAATGCATCACCCTGCCCAACCAGTTTTTCAGCTCCAGGGCCATCGAGGATAACTCTTGAATCGGTGACACTGGAAACCGAGAAGGCCATCCTGGAGGGAACGTTTGCCTTGATTAATCCAGTAACGACATCAACTGAGGGTCTTTGGGTAGCCAAAACAAGGTGAATACCACTTGCCCTAGCCAGCTGCGTGATTCTAACGATTGCATCCTCAACATCCCTTGGGGCGACAATCATCAGATCAGCCAACTCATCCACCACCACAAGCAAGTAGGGGTAGGTTTGCAGCTCTCGCTTTGAACCCTCCGGAAGTTTTAGCTCCCCATTAACAACAGCTCGGTTGAAATCATCAATGTGTTTGAATCCAAACTGAGCCAAATCGTCATAGCGACTATCCATTTCCCTAACCACCCACTGCAATGCTTCGGCGGCTTTTTTTGGATTGGTGATAATTGGCGTTACCAGGTGCGGGACACCTTGGTAAATCGAAAGTTCTACACGCTTTGGGTCAACCAGCACCATTCTCACCTCAGCTGGAGTTGCCCGCATCAAAACAGATGTAATCATTGAATTTATAAAGCTTGACTTTCCCGCACCAGTCGCTCCAGCAACCAAAAGGTGGGGCATTTTTGACAAATTGGCCACCACGAAACCGCCCTCGGCATCTTTGCCAACGCCAATGGTCAGCGGGTGTTTAGACTGTGAAGCATTTTTGGATTTCAAAACATCACCCAGAGTGACTGTCTCCCGATCGGCATTTGGTATTTCAATACCAATTGCACTTTTGCCAGGGATTGGAGCAAGAATTCGGACCTCGCTGGAGGCAACTGCGTAAGAGATGTTGTTGGTGAGTCTGGTGACAGTCTCCACCTTCACACCCGTGCCAAGCTCCACCTCGTAGGTGGTGACTGTTGGGCCGCGGGTGAAACCACTAACCCGAGCCTGCACGCCAAATTCCTTAAACACAGCATTGATCGAATCAGCTGATCTTTGATTGTGATCACTTGATGCCTTGATTGGAGTTCCTGCCTCCAATAAAGACATGCTGGGAAGTTGGTAGGGGCCTGTGGGGACAGTTTTCTCAGCTAAGAACTCTGGTTCCTGTTCAATTTGTTCTGGGATTCCGATGGGCTCGGTTGGCAGATCTTCTATTGAGGACTCTTGCTCAGTTTCCGCTTCAGCTTCAATCTCTGGTTCTTCCAAAATCACCGGGTTTTCAAAAGCCTGACTAGATTCTTTTTCCTTTTGCCACCAATCAGCAGCCACTTTTTGCTTGCGTTGAGGTCTGGTCCCAAATAAAAATTCATATAAATCAGCAAATCTGCTGATTATCTGATTGGGTGCTGTTCTAGTCATCACCAACACTGAAACAGCAAGCAAAACAATCAAGACTGGAACAGCTCCATAAATACTCAGAAGTGAAACCGTTGGCTCACCAATCAACCAACCGAATAGCCCGCCCGCTGTGGCAAAATCAAACGGACCCTCGCTTATTACCCCTGAGGGTTGAGGCCTTTCTCCAAAGATATGAAAAAAAGCTGAGACAGTTGCTAGAAAAAGCCAGAACCCAGCAGCGAATCTTGAACTGTCCTTGACTGAGGCGGGGGATCTAAAAAGATAGATTGCATAAATCAGCAACAGCACCGGAAATACCCTGGAAACCGAACCGAAAAGTAATCCGAAGCTGTAGTAGTGGATATCCTGCGCCCAGCCAACGTCAATCAAAAACCAGGCAAACACTGCCCCCAAAATGCTCAGCAAGAACAACAAAAACGGTGCACCGTCTCGCCTGTCGGAATCTGCAAGCTTCTCGGTTGAAAAAGCACGGATTAGCGAACCCATGCCGTGAGCTAAAAGCATGTAAAAACTTGCCAGCGAGCCCCAAAAACTTGCACCCGTTGCAGTCTTAGCTGTTTTCGCGGGTGCTTTGCGGTTTTTGGCCGCTGGCCTTTTCGGCGGCGGTGTCTTGCGTGCCATGGCACAAAACTAGCAAGCTCAAGCCAAAATTCAGCTTAGGCACAACGGCTAGCGTCTGGACTGAACGACCACCGGAATAATCATTGGACGCCGTCTGTGGGCTTTATTCACCCAGCCTCCGATGGTTCTTCGAATCACCTGCTGGAACTGATATGTATCCCGAACACCTTCGCTGGCTGCTTTGTCTAAAGCCCTTTGAATCTCGGGCTTTATGTCATCAAAAACATGGTCCTCTTCGGCATACGCACGAGCCCTAATCTCAGGGCCTTCGATAACCACGCCAGTGTCTGGATCAATCACCACAAAAATCGAAACAAACCCCTCTGCGGCTAACGTCATCCTGTCTTTGAGGTCATCCTCTGTAATCTTTCCGACTGTTTTGCCATCCACAAAAAGCATCCCGCACTCGACTTTTCCTACGATTTCAGCAATGCCGTTTGCAAGGTCAATTACAGACCCGTCTTCGCCCACCAGGATTCGCTCGGGAGGAACACCTGTTTGCTCAGCCAGCTTTGCGCAAGCAGCCAAGTGACGGAATTCTCCGTGCACCGGCATCACGTTTTTAGGCTTCAGCACATTGAAGCAATACAACAGTTCACCCGCAGCACTGTGACCACTGACGTGCACCTTGGCATTTCCCTTGTGAACGACATTTGCACCCAGCGCGCTCAGTTTGTCAATCACTCGGTAAACGGCATTTTCATTTCCCGGGATCAAACTCGAGGCCAATAACACCGTGTCTTCTGTTCCAATCTGAATTGCATGGTCTTGATTGGACATGCGACTCAAAACTGCCATCGGTTCCCCCTGGCTACCGGTGGACATGAAAACGATTCTGTTATCTGGAACATCACCAGCTTTTTTAACATCAATCAACAGGCCCTCAGGCACTCTCAAAAACCCAAGGTCAGCTGCAATTTGCATGTTTCGAACCATTGATCGACCAACTAGCGCCACCCGACGATTATTTGCATGTGCGGCATCTAAAACTTGTTGAACCCTGTGAACGTGAGATGCAAAAGATGCCACCACAACTTTGCCTGGGGTTTTAGCAATCACATTTTCAATGACCGGGCCAATCTCTTTTTCCAAAGGAGTAAATCCAGGAACATCCGCATTGGTGCTATCTACCAAGAAAAGATCTAGCCCCTGGTCTCCAACTTTTGCGAATGCGTTTAGATCGGTAAGTCTCCCATCCAGGGGCAACTGATCCATTTTGAAATCTCCGGTGTGTAAAACAGTTCCAGCCTCTGATTTGATAACCACTGCAAGTGCATCGGGGATGGAGTGATTCACCGCAATAAACTCCAGGTCAAAACCAGCCATCTGCTCTTTCTGACCCTCTGAAACAGTGTGAGTAAATGGGGTAATTCGGTGCTCTTTTAGCTTTGCCTCTATGAATGCAAGTGTCAGCGAGGAACCCAGAATAGGAATGTCTTGCTTTAGTCGAAGCAAATAGGGAACGCCACCGATATGGTCTTCGTGACCGTGAGTTAGCACTAGCCCGATAACATCGTCGATGCGATCTTCGATGTAGCCAAAATCTGGAAGGATGACATCAACTCCGGGGTGGTGCTCTTCAGGAAATAACACTCCGCAGTCAACGATTAGCAGTTTCCCATTCAGCTCAAAAACGGTCATGTTGCGACCGATTTCTCCGATACCCCCGAGAGGGACTATGCGCAGTGTTCCCTTAGCTAACTTAGGTAAGTTCATCGAGTGGTTCCGGCAACTTTAGGAAGTGCTCCGCCGGCAGCTGCATTTCGATCGGGTCGCCAGTTTTCAAAACTCAGACCCGGGATATCAATTACGGAGTAAATATCTGCTTCGATTTTTGCAGCCTCGGTCTCCTCTGGACCGACTAGCGGAAGTCTCACCCTGGGGGTTGAAAGATCACCGAGACCGTGCAAGATGTATTTGGCTGCAACAGTTCCAGGAACATGATTCATAGTCGCCCTAACCAGAGGCTCTAGCTTATTGTGAGCTTGACGAGCAGCTAAAAAGTCATTTTGATTGGTCGCATCAACCATTGCCCGGTAAGCAACCGGGGCAATATTCGCAGTTACACCTATCAAACCGGTCGCACCAAAAACAATATGCGCAAGCGCATTTGCATCATCTCCGCTGAAATACAGCAAATCAGTTTCATTGAGCACTCTGGAGACTTCTGCAAAATCTCCCTTGGCATCCTTCACCGCAACAATGTTGGGGTGTTTTGCCAATCGGGTGATTGTTTCAAATTTAATCGGCACTCCGGTTCGTCCGGGGATGTCATACAAAATCATTGGTAAATCAGTTGCATCCGCAACCATTCGGAAATGAGTCAGCAAGCCCTGCTGAGTTGGCTTGTTGTAATAAGGGGTGACCGCCATAACTCCATCGGCACCGATTTTTTCGCTTGCCTTGGCGAGTTCAATAGCGTGGGCGGTTTCATTTGATGGCCCACCGGTGATGATTTTTGCTCGATCTCCAGCTACTTTTTTCGCCACTTCCACCAGACGAAGTTTTTCTTTATCGGTGAGTGTTGAAGTCTCACCTGTGGTTCCTGTGACCACCACTCCATCAGCTCCGCCACTTACGACATAATCAACATGTTTTTCTACATCGTCCCAGTTGACTTCTCCGTCGCTGGTCATTGGGGTCACCAATGCAACTAATACCTGGCCGAATAAACTTTGCTCTGAACTCATAGGCTTCAGCCTATCGCCTCGGTTTAGGGAGCGACTCTGCCGTTTTGATTAAACATCTCATGACTGATGGGCATCAAACTAGCCCAAGCGTCTTCCATCTGCTCCGCACACATCTCAATCTCACGCTGCGGATAAGAAGGGAAATGTGAATCCTCTCTCTTAGTCCGCAGGCTTAGAAAGTTCATCAGCGAGCGGGCATTCATAGTCACATACATGCTTGAGTAGATATTTAGAGGAAGTGCAATTCGTGCAACCTCCCTTGCCACACCAGCTTCTAGCATCCTTTTATAAGACTCATAGCTTGCTCTGGTGACACTCATCACCTCTTGCTGAACAAGTGATATCTGCTCTGCTGTTCCCGGTTCGAATTCGTAGGAACCTGGCTTTCCAACCTGAATCAAATTGCGATTCTCATCTGGCACATAAAAAACAGGTTTCAGTTCGCGGTAGCGTCCGCTTTCCTCGTTGTAGCTTGCAATGCGATGACGCATAAACTCTCTGAACACAAAGATTGGTGCCTGAACATAAAAAGTCATCGAATTATGCTCAAAGGGAGAGCCGTGTCGATCTCGCATTAGGAAATTCAATAATCCACGGTCTTTTTTCTGCGCTTCTTGCTCAGCCTGCGCCGCTTCAAGAGTTTGTTCCCCCTGGGTTGAAACCCTAGCTGCAAAAATCACATCGCTGTCTTGAGCACTGGCTCTCACCAACTCAACTGTCATATTGCTTCTGAATTCAATTTCGCTCACGACGCTCAGCCTAATGCGGGCAAAGCTAAACATTTGGTAGCAACCGCAGGTTTGCACTCAAACTGTCTTAGGTTTTTTGCATGGACATCTTGTATTCGGTTTTGGGGCTTGTTGCTCTGACCCTCGCAATCGGGTTTGGCTATAAGTTCAAAGGCATTGAAGCCCTGGGTGTGGTTCCCTCTCGAGTTGAATTGGAAAAAATCATTGGCGTTGAGGCCTCCACCAGCGGTGCCGAAGTTTTGCTGTTTACGACCGAATTGTGCTCAAAGTGCCCACAGGTGAGAAAAAACCTCCAAACAAAAAACATTAACTTCGCCGAGATTGACGTGACAAACAGGCTGGACCTGGCATCTAAATTGCAAATCAGGCAAACACCCACGCTTTTACTCATTGGACAAAACGGCACAATTAGAACACGCCTGTCAGGGTCTATAACCCAGAAACAAATTTCAGAATTAGAACTCAAGGAGCTATCTAATGCAAAGAATTGACCCTAGGGCTCCAAGAATTGGCGCTGCTGTAACCAGCCTGATCTCTTTATCAGGTTTCGTTCTGGTTCAACTAGACATCGCCACCGGACTTAGCTTGCTCGGAATTACTTTTGCGCTTTTCGTTTGGGGAGTATTTCTGCCAAAATCTCATCCCTACGGTTTGCTTTTTCGAGCAATTCGACCAAGCCTTGGCGCTCCGGAGTATCTCGAAGACCCCAGACCGCCAAAATTCGCACAGCAGGTGGGATTAAGCGTCAGCGGAATTGGTTTACTCATCGCAGTTATTGACCCATTGGCAGGAGTGCTAATTGGATTGGGAGTGGTATTTATAGCGAGTGCGCTGAATGCCTATTTCGATTTCTGCCTGGGCTGTGTGATGTATTTAAGAATCAGACGTCTGCAGAGCGCTCTAGCTCGATAGCTTTCCGAATTGAGCTTCGAGCTCGCCTCCGATCGCCATTGGCATCATAGACAACTCCCAATAAAAACCAGTTCTGCCAACTCTCGTCAGAATTTAATTTGGAACTAATGCGTTCAAAAGCCCCATTGGCACTTTCCTTTGTGGCTCTCCCCGAAGGTCTAAGTTCCAGGCCCAAATCACTGAAACTTTGCTCGGGTATTTTTTTAGCAATGCGCTCACTTGCTAACCCAAAACCAATTTCTTTTGCAATTGCCCAAAAAGCAAACATTGGCAGTAACAGCAAAGCCAAGCCCAAAATCTTCACCAAAATGTTTGCATCCAGAATCAAAATAATGCCTCTTTGCAGCATCAGTCCCAAATATAAAACGCTCAGCGCAGTCATAACGCCGATCCAGATCTTGGTTGACATTATTGCTCTATCAAGCTCGCAAGGCCGATATTCAGTCCACTCATGCGACTAACTGAGAGCATTGCCAACTGCATACCCTTTGCATAGGCCTGGTGAGAATTGGTGTTGTGAATTAGCTTTATCGATTCAAAATCATTGCCCAGGTGAACCTCTTGCAAAGCAGATATTCCCTGCATTCTCATTGAGTGAATGGGCACACCCTTGACCGATTCACCTCTGGCCTTTTGTTCAATATTCGGTGAGCTAAATTCGCCACCCCTCGCCTCGGCCATTAGCTCTGCGGTTCTGACTGCCGTGCCCGAGGGGGAATCAACCTTTTTGGGGTGATGACCCTCGATGATTTCAACCGAGTCAAAAAACTTTGCGGCAGATGCAGAAAACATTTGAATCAACATTGAGCCAACGCTGAAGTTGGGAACCAGCAACACAGACTGTTGTTTTATTGAATCCCTTATTGAATCCAAAGCAGTTTCATTCCACCCGCTGGTTCCAATAATCACGTTTTGGTTATTCTCCAAGGCTCTTTTCACAACGCCCTGACTAACATCGAATCTGGTGAAGTCAATCACCGTATCCGCTCCGTCGATCTCTTCAAGAGATGATTTCGAATTCAGAGCCGAATGCAGGTTTAGCCCATCGGTTTGCTCGATAATTTCTAAAGCAAGTGACCCCATGCGACCGGTGCCAACAACGCTGATTGATTCTGCCATGGCCCTAACTTACCAAGCCCTGCATGGAATCGAAGTCTCCATCACCAACAACAACTAGCGATTTTGGCGAATTAGCAAGCTCTAAAGCCAAGCTTTGGACATCTTCTTTTGTGACATCTCTAAAACTTTTCAGGGTTGATTCAAGGTCAATAAATTGCCCCATTGATAATTCGGCGGATAGCAACCTGTTCATTCTTGCCTGACTGGATTCAAACCTCAAAGCCAATCCACCAGCAATGTTTCCTCGAGCCAATTCAAATTCAGCATCGCTTACTCCGTGGTTGGCAACACTTAGAAGCTGTTCCCCTAAAAGTTTTGCCACCTCGGATGCGTTTTTAGGACTGGTTCCAGCAAACATGCCAAATAAACCGGCATCTGAATACCCCTGGTTGAAGGAGTAAACGCTGTAGGCCAAACCACGTTTTTCTCTAATTTCTTGAAATAGCCTGCTGCTCATCCCGCCACCAAGAATTGTATTCAAAACTCCCATTGCGTAGCGTCTATCATCCATTGCAGAAACACCCCTCATGGAAATGGCAACATTCGCCTGCTGGGTTTCTTTGCTGACTGAAATGAAATCTTTTTCTGGTGTGAAATCCCTCGTGCCAAGCAGCCTTCGAGCTGGTTTCGCAGATTGATTCAAATCCAATCCAGACTGCGAAAGCTCCTTAACCACAAGCTCTATAAGGTTTTCGTGATCCACTCCCCCAGCAGCTGTCACCACTAGGTCTTGCGGACGGTAATTAGCTAGATAATGACTGAACACATCGTCTCTACTGGCAGCCATGATTGTTTCAGGAGTTCCACCAATAGGTCTTCCCAAGGGATCATGCTCTCCCAAAACAGCAGCGCTGGACGCCTCGTGCGCAACATCCTCGGGATCATCTTGAACCATTGCCAGCTCTTCTAAAATCACTGTGCGTTCTAATTCAAACTCTTTGGGGTCAATTAGCGAACCAGTGACCATGTCTGCCAGAACTTCAACCGCTAGAGGTAGCGCTGCTGACTGCACTCTTGCGTAGTAGCTTGTGTATTCCTTTGCGGTGGCGGCGTTAGAAGATGCACCAACAGAGTCGAAGGCCTCCGCAATCTCTTTGGCAGATCTTTTAGCTGTGCCTTTAAACAACAAGTGTTCTAAAAAGTGAGTGGATCCAAACTGCCCCTCTTGTTCGTCTCTTGAGCCAACCGAAACGCTAATCGCGATTGAAACACTCGGAGCAGCCGGGACAGTTTCAGTCAGAACTCTTATCCCACTCGGTAAAAGAGTTCTTTTAATAGTGGTGCCCTCCGCCGAGTGAATCTCGACGAAGGGCTCCAATAGTTCAAGTTTGGTCAACTATTCCGCTTCCACCAGTTTCAAGCTGAGCTTGCCACGATCATCAATCTTGGCAATCTCGACCTGGATTTTCTGACCAACCGAAACGACTTCTTCGACGTTTTCGATTCGCTTTCCATCACTAAGACTCTTCATCTCAGAGACGTGCAGCAAACCGTCCCTGCCTGGCATCAGTGAGATAAACGCACCGAAAGCGGCTAACTTAACGATGGTTCCCAAATACTGTTCCCCGACCTCAGGAACGTGTGGGTTGGCAATGGCGTTGATTCGTTGCTTGGCTTCTTCAGCCTTTGCTCCCTCATCTGAACCAATGTAAACAGTTCCATCATCATCAATTGAGATATCAGCGCCGGTCTCATCCTGAATTTCGTTGATGACCTTACCCTTTGGACCAATAACCTCACCGATTTTGTCCACTGGGATCTGCACGGTGATGATTCTTGGAGCGTATGGGCTCATCTCATCTGGCTCATCGATAACCTCGTTCATCACATCTAAAATGTGCAAACGTGCCTCTTTGGCTTGAGCTAGAGCTCCACCCAAAACGCTGGCTGGAATTCCATCCAACTTGGTGTCCAACTGAATGGCGGTAATGAAGTTTTTAGTTCCTGCAACCTTGAAATCCATATCTCCCAGAGCGTCTTCAGCTCCCAAGATGTCTGTCAGCGCTGCATAACGGGTCTCGCCATTTACCTCATCGCTAACCAAACCCATGGCAATACCGGCAACCGCTGCTCTTAGCGGAACTCCAGCGTTATACATACTCAGTGTTGATGCACAAACCGAACCCATCGAGGTTGAACCGTTTGAGCCCATAGCCTCACTTACCTGCCTGATTGCATATGGGAAGTCTTCACGCTTTGGCAAAACTGGAACCAATGCTCTCTCGGCCAAAGCACCGTGACCAATTTCACGTCGCTTTGGTGTTCCGACTCGACCTGTTTCACCAGTTGAGTAGGGAGGGAAGTTGTAGTGATGCATGTAGCGCTTGGTGGTCTCAGGGTGAAGCGCATCGATTGATTGCTCCATTTTCAACATGTTCAAAGTTGTGACACCCATAATCTGGGTCTCTCCACGCTGGAACAATGCCGAACCGTGAGTCCTTGGAATGATTTCTACCTCGGCGTCCAGGTCACGAATATCGCGGGCACCTCGCCCATCAATTCGGATTCCCTCAGCAAGAACACGTCCGCGAACAATCTTCTTGGTTAGGGATTTATAAGCTGCTCCAATTTGAGAAAGCTGATCTTCATCTACTTTTTCTGCGACCTTTTCTAAAGTCTTTGTCTTTAGCTCGTCATCGGCATTTTGGCGCTCTTGCTTATCCGCAATTTTGTAAATATCTGCAAGCTCTTTTTCGGCAACCTCGGCGACAAGCTTATAAACCTCATCCTCGTAAGGAAGGAACACTGGATAGTCAGCGGTTTCTTTCGCTGCCTGGTCTGCAAGGCTTTGCTGAGCATCAATAAGTGCTTTGATAAATGGTTTTGATGCTTCTAAACCCTCTGCAACAATTTCCTCTGTCGGTGCAGTCTTACCGGCTTCAATCAAATCCATTGCATTGTCTGTTGCTTCGGCCTCAACCATCATGATTGCAACATCCTGTTTTGCGCCCTCGCCAATTACTCGACCAGCAACAACCATGTCAAAAGTTGCATCTTTCAACATCTCGTTTTTAGGAAAAGCAACCCACTGGTCATCGATCAGTGCTACTCGAACACCGCCGATTGGACCTGAGAATGGCAATCCGGCTAGCTGGGTTGACATGCTGGCGGCATTGATTGCCAATACGTCATAAAGCTCATCTGGCTCAATGCTCAATACGGTGACTACCACCTGAATCTCATTGCGCAGTCCATCCACAAAAGATGGACGCAAAGGACGGTCGATTAGTCGACAGGTGAGGATAGCCTCTGTTGATGGCCTGCCCTCTCTGCGGAAAAAGCTGCCTGGGATTTTTCCTGCGGCATACATGCGCTCTTCAACATCAATGGTTAGCGGGAAAAAATCAAAGTGATCTTTTGGTTGCTTTGATGCTGTTGTCGCACTGAAAAGCATTGTTTCTTCATCGATATATGCAACGGCTGAACCTTGCGCCTGTTGCGCCAATCTGCCTGATTCAAATCGAACTGTTCTTTTGCCGAACTTTCCGTTATCAATAACGGCTTCGGCTGATTTAATTTCTGGACCTTCCAAGGTCACTCCTTCTTTAAGACATAGCTAGGCGTCGCATAGCTAATTAGAGCGGTGAACCATCCGTAGCTCACCTAGAAGGTTTGGTCCTCAGTCAAAAAGCCTGGAGTCTTCTCCAGATTTTTCCACCGATGACCCAACCCTCGGCCTAACTCTGCTTTTCAGCCTATCAGTCAAGAGCTGTTAACGACAGAAACCCCCTGCCTAAAAGACAGAGGGTTTAGCTGAAGAATATCTAGCGACGAAGACCCAACTTGGCAATCAATGCACGATAGCGCTCGATGTCAACGTCTTGCAGGTAGCCAAGCAAACGCTTGCGCTGACCAACAAGTAGCAACAGGCCACGACGTGAGTGGTGGTCGTGCTTGTGGATTTTCATGTGCTCGGTGAGGTCAGTGATTCTCTTGGTCAGAACAGCAACCTGTACCTCTGGTGAGCCTGTGTCACCATCATGGGTGGCATACTCTTTTACAATCTCAGCTTTTACGCTTTTTTCTAAAGCCATTCTGATCCTTTCTAATCACAGCGCGGCGTTTCAAACCTTGTGTTCAAAACCCTCTGGCTCCGCGGCCGATACACGGCAACTTCCCAATACTAGCGGTGGCAGATATAAATATCTAGCTCAGGAGGTAGAACCCTCGATGCCGTAGGGCCAATCAGGGATATTTGGTTCAGCGAATAAATTCCCCTCAAAAAAGGTCTTGGTTGGCTTCGTGAGAAAAACGAAGTAGACAATTCCTAACCCAAAAGTGGAAACCGCTACCGGAAAAATCAAAAAATAAATCGGCAGTAAAAGCTCTATGCCAACGGTTCCATAGGTGAAAAGAATCAGCCCTGTGCCGACAATTGCCAAAATTGCATAGCCACCGGGAATCATCAAAAGATACAACCATTTAGCACTGTGGCCAGCGTCATGGAATCTTCTTGCCGTGAGTGCAAGCGTTGGCATCAAAAAAAGAAATGCTGTGAACACCGAGAATGGGGCTGCGGGGATAGCCTGTTCACCCCGAAGGACTAGGTCTATGTTCACACTCGATGAAGGGTATAAAAGACCATCCAGCAATCCAGTAGTGAATGAAATCAGGATTAGGAAAAGAACAAACCACCAGTATTCAGGTCTTGTTGAGGTGCCCCTGAATCGGAAGTAACCCCTAAGGGCATTTCCAACCGCTTCTACAAAACCGACTTTGTTCACGGTTAAACACTAAACCCACCCTCTGGGTGGGTTTAGTGAAAAGCCTTAGCTGTTTGGTAATTTCTCTGGTAGCTCATCAAGGGCTTCAATGCCCAATCTCTCCAAGCGATGATTGATCATATCGAGTTGCCTGCGCTGAGATAACTCCTCTGCTGATCCTGAAAGCTCATCCGGAAGCTTCTCCAGCGCATCCACTCCAATGGAGTCAAGCCACTCATTGATTTTTTCTAGACGCTCCTCTTCAGACATGTTCGCGTGGTTATGGTTTTTACCAGAATTCTTTTTTCCCATCATGGACTCTTGGTTTCCCTGCTTGCCCTGACCCTTGCCGTTTGCTTGCATACCCACTCGAGACTGCTGATGTTCCTCAGAATTTGCCACTGTGGCAACTCTGTCAAAGCCTTTAGGCATAGATGTCGCACCCGCAATCGCTCCAGTTGCAAAAGTTCCTCCAAGAATCAGCGTTCCTCCCAAAACTCCGGCGGTAACTTTCGTCCAGGTCTTTGAAAACAAACCTTTCTTCTCAGAGTTAGTTTCCTCAGTCATGAAATTTCCTTTCGTTATCTTTGACGAAATAGCTTTCCGTCACCAATAACAATTGCGAATGGAATTGATATAAGACTGGGATTTAGTCGAGAGAAATCTGGGAGTTAGTTGAGGGTTAGCTGATAAGTGAAATGGTCTTCTGGATATCTTTTTGAACCTGCACCACAAGCTCATCCACACTGTCGAATTTCTTCCAGGGTCTCACCTGGTGAACATATTCAACAGTTGCCACTTTCCCGTAGAGATCTAAATCATCCCGACCCACCGCATGCGATTCAACCAATCTTGGAATCTCTCCAACGGTGTCGTTTGTTCCAACGGAGTGGGCAGCAACGTATCGCTCCTCACCCACGTGTAAATAACCGGCATAAACGCCATCAACGGGGAGCATCCCCTCACTGGACCTAGAAAGATTAGCTGTTGGGAATCCAAGAGTTCTGCCCAATTGTCTCCCCTTTTCAACAACGCCGGTTGTCTTATGGTTTCGACCAAGCATTTTTGCAGCAAGTTCAACATCCCCCTGCATTAACGCCTCTCGGATATTGGTGGTGGAAACCTTCTCCCCCTCCAGCGATAAATGCTTAATACCCTCAACTTCTAATCCCTGATTAGCGATGACTTCAGCGTCACCTTTGCCACCGTGTCCGAATCTGAAATGCTCGCCAACGAATACTTTTTGAGCATGCAAGCCATCAATGAGATGTCTCTGAACAAAATTTTCGGCTGAGAGATTCGCCAATTCCTCAGTAAATTTCAACTGCAACAAGATATCAACGCCTAGTTGCTCGAAGATTTCCTCGCGCTGACTGTTTCCCAGAACTGGTTCGGGTATCTGATCTGGTTTCAGAACATGGTTTGGGTGACGGTCAAAGGTGACCACAGCCGCAGGCAATGAAGACTCATGAGCAAATGAAACGAGTGATTTGATTATGTGCTGGTGACCTAGGTGCAGGGCATCATATTTGCCGATGGACACAGCCGTTTTGTCAACATCCAACAGCATCAAATCACTGAATTTTTGCATCTCGCCTTGCTAACCAAATAAGTCCCAACACTGGCAATACAGCCGGGATATAAGCATAGCCCTGACCGAATTCCGACCAAACCGATGGGTGGGCGAAATATTCAGGGACGGTAATGCTCAGGAAACCAACTGAGACAACACCGAAAAGTTCAAATAACACGCTCCCCCAAGCTATCTTTTTCCAAACTGAGCCAGTTCTACTCAGTGCCAGGGTTGCCAAAATATAAATAATTGCAGCTAGTGCAGAAAGTGAATAGGCGACTGGCGCCTGGTCAAATTCAAATAGCAACTGATATCCAGCCCTAGCTGTTGCACTGAGTGCGAACACCGCATAAACGGCAATCAACAACCTGCCGATTCCCATACCTGTCATACCGGGCTAACCCCTGTCCAAAGTTGTTGCATTCTTATCACCATTACCGCCACCGTAAAGGCAGCGAGAGACAAAACCGCATTTGACCATCTGTTGTTTCTATCCAACAGACCCCAAATTATTGCACCCACAGAAACCATCAGGGCGACAATCAGATAACCGAAAAACTCCAAGGTGCTGGTAGCGGCCCTTTCGCCAAGTATGGCTAAAAAAGTTGACAGCAATAACTGCAGACTGAGGCCCGCAACCACGGCCATCTGCGCAATCAATGAAATGGAATGTAGGGCTTTTGAAATGATGGTCATGAAAAGTGAGACAACACCAACAGCTACATATGTCCAAAGTTGGAACCAAAACCAAAACTCAACCATTGAAAACCGTCTTCGGACTTATTTTTTTTCCACCAGAAACAATTGCCACAAGTTTATCCCCGTTGACCGCAGCCAAAAATTCTGAATCGCTTTCAATCTCCAATTGCCGCCCGAACGACAGCTCAGTCTCTTGAGAGTTATCAATTTCAATAATTGGAAGTATTTTTTTAGCTGCCTCGACCATGCTCATGGGTGCTGCTTCATCAATTGCGGTTGCCTGATCAATGCTGAAATCCCCAACTTTGGTTCTTCGCAAAGCAGTCAAATGGGCTCCAACCCCCAATTTTTCGCCCAAATCTCTGGCGATAGCCCGAATGAATGTTCCACTAGAGCAGTCAACAGCTATATCAACATCTATCAGTTGATTGAATTTAGGTTGACTGGATTCAATTCGGGAAATCTCTACCTCGACAGCCTTGAGCTCAAATTCCTCACCCTCTCTTGCAAGGTCATAAGCTCTTTTTCCATCAATTTTTTTTGCGCTCACCCTGCTTGGAACCTGTTGCTGCTTACCTAAAAATGAATTAATTACAGTTTTTATTTCTTCTGGAGTCAAGCTGTCAAGTTCAGACTGCTCGGCCTGGGCAATTACCTCTCCTTCGGCATCATCCGTGAAGGTGGTTTGACCCAATCTCACCGTTGCCTGATAGGACTTATTCGAACCAGATAGGTAAGTCATCAACTTTGTTCCAGATCCAACACCAATCACCAAAAGCCCAGTTGCCATCGGGTCTAAAGTTCCCGCGTGACCAACTTTTCTGGTTCCCAAAACCCCACGAAGCTTTGCTACTGCATCATGCGAGGTGAAGCCTTTAGGTTTGTCAATTAGTGCGATGCCCGAAACGGACATCAGATTTCCTTATGTTTGTATGGGTCCTCTTCGCCAGCAGGTTTTGCACTGCTTGCGTTTTTGGCCAAATCATCATCGCGCTGTTTTGCTTCAGCCAATAATTGATTCAGCGCGGCGGCAGATTCTGGAATTTCATCAGTCAAAAATTCGACAGTTGGGGTCACCTTGATTCCCAGCCGGTTGCCGATATCTTTGCGAATCCGACCCCTGTATTTCTCCAAAATTTCAGCTGAGAGCTCTTTTTGCTCAGCGTCGCCAAACACTGTGTAGAAAATCTTAGAGGTGGCCAAATCAGGGGTTACGTGGCAATCCGTTATGGTCACAAAACCCAGATCCGGATCTTTCACAACTCGCTCCAAAGCCTCCGCAGCCAATACCTTGATTCGCTCCGAGAGTCTTCTAGCCCTAGCGTGATCAACCATTAGACCCTCGGCTTCTCCTGCATCTCATATGTTTCGATGACATCATCAATTTGTAAGTCTTTGAAATCACCCAAGCCAATTCCACACTCATAATCGGCTTTCACCTCGGTGGCATCGTCTTTGAACCTCTTCAAGGATTCAACCTTTAGACCCTCTGCCAGCATCTCGCCGTTTCGAGTAACTCTTGCCATCGAATTTCTTCTGATAAGACCACTTCTGACATAGGAACCAGCAATCATTCCGGCCTTTGAAGATTTGAATATCTCCCTGACCTCTGCGGTTCCCAGCTGAACCTCTTCATACTCAGGTTTCAGCATTCCCTTCAGCGCAGATTCGATGTCATCCAGTGCGTTGTAGATAACCGTGTAGTGACGTATATCGACGCCTTCTCTGTCAGCTTTCTCCTTGGCTTTCACATCGGGCCTGGTGTTAAAGCCAATAATGATGGCGTTATCGACAGTTGCGAGGTTCACATCACTCTCGGTAATTGAACCAACACCTCGGTGAATGATTCTCAGCGCAACACTGTCATCGACATCAATCTGCAGAAGACTGTCTTCCAATGCCTCAACAGCACCAGAAACGTCACCCTTGATAATCAAGTTCAGGCTCTCAACCTTGCCCTCTTCAAGAGCCTTTGTGAAGTCCTCCAGTGATAGTCGCTTGCGGCTTCTGGCCAGCAGTGCATTTCTGTCTGCTGCTTCTCGCTTCTCGGCAATCTGTCTGGCCTGGCGCTCGTCTTCAGCGACAACGAATGTGTCACCAGCTTTGGGAACACTTTGCAAACCAAGCACCTGAACCGGTCTTGAGGGGCCAGCCACTTCAACTGAATTTCCATCCTCGTCAAACATGGCGCGGACTCTTCCGTGGGCGGCACCTGCAACAACGGCGTCACCGACTTTTAGAGTTCCAGACTGAATCAAAACAGTGGCAACTGATCCTCGACCCTTGTCCAGGTTTGCCTCAATGGCAACACCCCTGGCACTCTTATCCGGATTGGCTCTTAGATCCAATGCGGCGTCAGCGGTCAACAGCACAGCATCCAAAAGCTCGGTCATACCCTGATTTTTCAAGGCAGAAACATCCACATACATGACATCGCCACCGTATTCCTCGGCAACTAAGTCAAACTCTGTTAGCTGCTGACGAATCTTTGCAGGGTTAGCACCTTCTTTATCAACCTTGTTAACGGCTACCACAATTGGCACCTCGGCTGCCTTGGCGTGGTTCAGAGCTTCAATGGTCTGAGGCATTACCCCGTCATCGGCTGCCACTACCAAAATTGCAATATCGGTTACCTTGGTTCCCCTGGCACGCATGGCGGTAAAAGCCTCGTGACCCGGGGTGTCAATGAAGGTAATGGCGCGATCTTTGCTGTCGTGAGTTGTGTGAACCTGGTAGGCACCAATGTGCTGGGTAATTCCACCAGCCTCGTCATCAACCACATTTGCCAACCGAACTGAGTCCAGCAGTTTCGTCTTACCGTGATCAACGTGACCCATAACGGTTACAACCGGAGGCCTTGGCAACAGGTCTTCCGAATCTTCTTCCTCGATATCGGTTGAGATATCCAAACCGAAGCCTTCGAATAGCTCTCGCTCTTCATCCTCAGGACTTACCACCTGGATTTTATAACCAAGCTCTTCACCCAGAATCTGGAAGGTGTCTTCATCCAAAGATGCGGTAGCGGTAGCCATCTCTCCGAGGTGGAACAAAACAGTGATTAACTGCCCAGCATTCGCATCAATTTTGTCTGCGAAGTCTTGCAAGCTTGCTCCGCGACGAAGCCTGATTAGAGTTTCGCCATCTCCTCTTGGAACAACCGCGCCACCGATCGATGGCGCTTGACGCTGCTCAAATTCTTCGCGCTTTGTTCTCTTCGACTTACGAGATTTACCTCTCGATCCACCTTTACCAAAAGCTCCCGCAGTTCCCGCTCCGCGACCACCTCGTCCGCGACCAGCGAATCCTGGCTTAGCGCCTGGTGCACCACCGAATGGAGCGCCGCCTCCAGCACCTGGAGCGCCACCGGGCTTTGGCCTGGACTGAGGCCTATCGCCTGTTGGCTTTCCATCAGTCGCTGGTTTAGTTGGCCTGGTCGACTTAGGTTGCTTGTCTGTCTGAGCACCTGAGTAAGGGTTATTCCCACCCGGCTTGGCCATTGGTCTTGGAATACCCATGCCCTGGTTGGAACTAAACGGGTTATTTCCTCTTCTTGGGGCACCGGATGTGGGTGCCTTCGGTGCTGATGCTCCAGCAGCACTTGGCTTAGGAGCAGAACTCCCTGGCTTTTCCTCTTTATCTTGGGCTGCTGGTTTCTGCTCCAGAGGTTCTTCGGGGGCTTGTTTCTCGGGTTCCGCTTTAGCGGGACCTGGTTTAGCAGCAGCTGGTTTCGCTGGGCCGGGTTTAGCCTTTGCGGTTGTTGATTTTTCCGAGGTCTTTGCCTTGGATTCAGCCTTTGGGAAGGCGTCTCTAAGTCTTTTTGCTACCGGTGGTGCGATTGTTGATGAACCGCTTTTTACATACTCACCGAGCTCTTCTAATTTAGCCAGGGCGACTTTGGTGTCTATTCCCAATTCCTTGGCTATGTCGTAAACGCGTGGAAGCGCCAAAATTTCTCCTGTCCGAGGCCAACCCTCGGTCAGGGCAGGCCATTGCTAGTTGATCGCACTCACTTTGAGCAACTCATCGTTTTGCCAGCATCTTTTCTTGCCTATCTCTCTTCCTGAAACCTCAGGAGCCTCAAGTCTAGCCCCTAATGCTCAACAAGCAAACCTTGCTAATCCTCTAAAACGCTATCTGGTTGGATATCGATTTTTGCTCCGGTGAGCTTTGCTGCCAATCGGGCGTTTTGACCCTCGCGTCCAATTGCCAGTGATAACTGGAAATCTGGCACCAAGACTCTGACTGCGCCAATCTCCTGATCGATAACAAATGAGCTAGAAACCCGAGCGGGACTCAGGGCTTGCGCCACAAACTCAGCTAGGTCCTCTTTGTAATCAACAACGTCGATTTTTTCATCATTCAGATCCGCCATCACTGCTCGAACTCGCTGACCAAGCTCGCCAATGCAAGCTCCCTTGGCATTCACGGATGGGTCGTTTGCTCGAACTGAAATCTTTGAACGGTGACCAGCCTCTCGAGCAATGGAGGTAATCTCAACAACTCCATCTGCAATTTCTGGCACTTCTAACTCGAATAACTTCCTGACCAAATTTGGGTGGGTCCTGGAAACTGAAACCTGCGGACCTGTCGGCCCTTTCTTGACCTGGGTGATGATTACCCTGATGCGCTTTCCGTGCGAGTAATCTTCACCCGGAACTTGTTCCTCGGGACTCATCTGCGCTTCGACGGGTCCCAAATCTACGTGCACCATGTAGGGTCTGCTTCCCTGCTGGATGGTGCCGGTGACGATGTCTCCCTCGCGAGCTTTGAACTCCCCCATCAGACCATCATCTGAAATTTGACGCATTCTCTGAGCAATTACCTGCTTCGCAGCATATGCCGCCACCCTGCCAAAATCAGTTGGAGTGACATCTTCTTCAGATACGACTTCACCTTCCTCATCAAAGGTTTGGTTGAAAATCGTAACTTCGCCGGTTTTGCGATCAAGATGTGCCCTGGGGCCAACATCGTGATTGCCCACATGCCGAAAATAAGCTGCCAGAATGGCGGATTCAATAATTTGGACAAGGTCTTCAAACGGGATTTCTTTTTCCCGTTCGAGCATCCTCAAAACGCTCAGATCAATATCCAATTTTCACCTCCGGCTAGCTAAGCAGCTGCTCAACTGCTGATTCTACTCCCACTGACTGGCGGTTATTTGTCGCTCTGTCCCAAATTTCCACTTCTCCATCGGCTAGACCCTTGCCAATGATGAGGATTTTGGGTATTCCGATTAGTTCAGCATCCGCAAATTTGACCCCAGGACTCAGCTTTGGGCGATCGTCAATCAAAACAGTTTTGCCAGAAGCTTCCAAATCAGCGGTCAGCTTTTCGGCCACTTCAAATACTTTTTCGTCTTTACCTGCGGCCAGCACATGAACATCTGCAGGAGAAACGCTCTCAGGCCAAATAAGGCCCTTCTCATCCTGATTCTCTTCGGCTAACACAGCCATGATTCTTGTCACTCCGATTCCGTAGGAACCCATGGTGACAGTCACTAGCTTTCCATTCTCATCCAAAACTTTTAGACCTAGTGCCTCAGCGTATTTTCTACCCAGCTGGAAAACGTGACCAATCTCGATTCCTCTGGCAAGTTCCAACTCTCCACTTCCATCCGGAGCTGGGTCCCCAGCCATGATGTTAGCTATATCGGCAATCCCGTCGGCTTGAAAATCTCGGCCGTAAACCAAATTGAAAACATGCTTCTGATCTTCATTTGCTCCAGTTACCCAGTGAGAACCCTCTGCGACCCTGGGGTCTAACAGGTACTCAATCTTGGACTCTGCTTCCAATCCCAAAAACTGCTTGCCGTTTTTTGTAGGCCCGATATAGCCCTTTACCAATCCCGGGTGTTTTTCGAAATCCTCAGCCTCTGCTTGCTCAACATCCACACCAAACCAGGCCTCTGCTCTTTTTTGATCTACGTCTCTATCCCCAGGGAGACCCACAACCACCAAGCGAGTCTTGCCATCGGGATTCACTAATTTCAAGACAACATTTTTCAAAGTGTCGGCGGCGGTAAATTCACCGTCTGGGTGGCGAGAGACGTTTTTGTTGGCAAAATCGACCAGAGTGGCAATTGTTGGAGTGTTAGGTGAATCGTGCACCTCGGCCGCAGGAATATTGCTGGAGTCAATCTTTTCTGAAGGTGTGAATCTCACCGCTTCAACATTGGCTGCAAAGCCTGCTTGAGATCTAACAAATGTATCTTCACCTATTTCACTGGGTGCTAAAAACTCTTCAGATTTGGATCCGCCCATTGCCCCTGCATCTGCGGCACAAATCACGTATTCAAGTCCTAGCCTCTGAAACACTCTTTCGTAGGCATCTCTCTGGGATTGGTAGGAAATTTCTAATCCAGCATCATCAACATCGAAGCTGTAGGCATCTTTCATAATGAACTCGCGACCTCGCAACAGCCCCGCTCTGGGACGGGCTTCATCGCGATACTTTGTTTGAATTTGATAAAGCTGCAATGGGAGGTCTTTATAACTTGAATAAAGATCTTTTACCAACAGGGTGAAAACCTCTTCATGGGTTGGCGCCAATAAATAATCTGCTTTTTTGCGGTCTTGCAGCCTAAAAATGTTATCGCCGTATTCTTCCCAGCGACCAGTTTCCTCATATGGCTCTTTAGGTAAAAGGGCTGGGAAATGAACCTCCTGAGCTCCAGCATTGGCCATTTCCTCGCGCACAATGGTCTCTATTTTGTCTAGGACCATCAACCCCAGAGGCAACCACGAATAGATTCCGGGCGCAGCTCTTCGGATATAGCTTGCTCTCAGTAAAAGCTTATGGCTATTGACATCTGCCTCTACCGGGTCTTCACGAAGGGATCTGAAAAACAATGTGCTCAAGCGAATAGGCATGAGCATAATGTTAGCTTGCTTATTCTCCCTGGACCTCGATCTGCGGAGAACCAATTTCTGCCACGTCCATGTCAGCAGCAATTCGGTTTGCCTCATCAATCAGTGTCTGCACGATTTCATCTTCTGGAACTGTTTTGATGACTTCGCCTTTCACAAAAATCTGACCCTTGCCATTTCCGCTGGCAACACCCAGGTCTGCTTCTCGTGCTTCACCTGGGCCGTTTACAACGCAACCCATAACGGCAACACGGATTGGAACCGTCAAGTGCTCCAAGCCAGCAGTTACATCATCGGCCAATTTATAAACATCCACCTGAGCTCTCCCACAAGATGGGCAGGAAACAATTTCGAGTTTTCTTGGTCTTAGATTCAAAGATTCCAAAATCTGGTTTCCGACCTTGATTTCTTCAACTGGAGGCGCAGAGAGGGAAACTCGAATGGTGTCACCGATGCCCTTTGATAGAAGTGAGCCAAAAGCAACAGAGCTTTTAATGGTTCCTTGAAAAGCTGGTCCAGCTTCAGTTACACCAAGGTGCAAAGGCCAATCACCTCGCTCGGCAAGCAGTTCATAGGCCTTCACCATCACTACTGGGTCGTTGTGCTTGACAGAAATCTTGAAATCGTGGAAATCGTGCTCTTCAAAAAGACTTGCCTCCCAAACTGCTGATTCAACCAGTGCCTCGGGAGTTGGTTTTCCATATTTCTCCAAAAGCCTTGGATCTAATGAACCCGCATTCACACCAATCCGTAATGAGACACCCGCATCCTTAGCGGCTTTTGCAATCTCGCCAACTTTGTCATCAAATTTTTTGATGTTTCCAGGATTCACGCGAACAGCCCCGCAACCGGCGTCGATTGCTTGGAAAACATATTTGGGCTGAAAGTGAATATCGGCAATGACAGGTATTTGGCTCTTCTTAGCAATCACGTGCAACACATCAGCATCATCTTGAGTTGGACATGCAACCCGAACTATGTCACAACCACTCGCCGTTAGCTCGGCAATTTGCTGAAGGGTTCCGTTGATGTCAGTGGTCTGAGTTGTGGTCATGGACTGCACGCTGATCTGTGCATCGGAACCCACTGGAACATTACCCACCATGATCTGCCTGGTCTTTCGACGTTCAGCCAATGTTGGTGGTGGGGATTTTGGGAGACCAAGATTAACTGCTGGCATTACATTCCTTCGTAGTTTTCTGACTTAAGGATAAACAGCACACAGCCCGGAACTGTTCCTATCCGAAAATTGATATTGGATTAACGATATCGGCAACTATCAAAAGAAGTCCTGTTCCCATTAGCAAAGCCCACACTCCGTAGGCGACAGGAATCATTTTTGCGGTGTCAACCGGGCCCGGATCTTTTTTGCCAAAGGATTTAAAGGTTCTCCGTTTTAGCCCCTCATAGATAGCTCCGGCGGCGTGCCCGCCATCCAGGGGCAATAGGGGAATCAGGTTGAATACAAAAAGAGCAAAGTTTAAACTTCCCATAATCAATAACCCGCTACCCACTCTTGCTTCGAAGCTGGCTTGATCGCTTGAGGCAATCTCACCTGAGATTTGGGCGACTCCCAAAATAGATATTGGACCATTCGGGTTTCGCTCCTCGGGTCCAAAGGTTGAAATAAATACTTCGGCCAAATTTTGTGGAAGTTGCAGCACCAGCTCAAAAACACTGCCGGTGGCATCGATGCCCATGGCAAAAGAATCTCCCAGAGACATTGGTGTCAGGTCTGATTCCAGCCTGACCCCCAGAAACGGCCTGAGTTCAGTGACTGGGTTTCCACTCTCATCTCGAATCAACTCTGAGGTTTCCGAATCAAAGACTGCTCTTTCAATCCAAACCGGGGTAACAACCAGTGATGTTGACTCACCGTTTCTATCAACTTCAACTGCAACTGCGCTTCCGGGCTGAACATTCATTCGCTCAATTGCTTCATCCCAGCTGGAGACCTGTGCGCCGTTCACGGCGGTAACCGTGTCTCCCGCTTCAAATCCCGCTTCCAAGGCAGGTGATTCTGGGTCTCCTGCTTGACACTCGCCCTCTGGTCCACTTCCTTGGACGCAAGGCAAAACCTGGTTGATACTCATCGAAAGCTGCGGGGAGCCGATGAAGCTCAGTGCGGACATGATTAGCACCATCCCCAGCAAGAAATTCATAAATGGTCCACCGAGCATGACGATTAATTTTTTGGGAACACTCAGGCGATAAAACTCTCTGCCCTTATCCTCTTCAGATATTTCACCCAGGTGCTCATCACGAGCCTGCTGGATTGAAGATTGAAAAAGCCGAGCTTTTTTTCCCTCCTTCTCTGGAGGAAACATGCCAATCATGGAGATATAACCACCAAGCGGAATGCCCTTAATTCCATACTCGGTTTCACCTTTTTGCCTTGACCAAACGGTGGGGCCAAAACCGATCATGTATTGCTTCACACGAACACCAAAAAGTTTGGCGGGAATAAGGTGACCTAATTCGTGCAAGCCAATTGAAATGGCCAGCCCAATCACCATAAAAGCTATTCCAAGGATGTAATAAATGCTCTCCACGATTGAAACGATACTCTGGCTAGCTGTTAATTTGGTCAATTAGGCCATCGGCGAATTCGCGGGCCCAGCGCTCTGCATCCAAAACTCCCTCAAGACTCATTTCAGAATCTAAGGAATGTGCCTCAATGGTGCTCTCAATAATTTCTGTAATCTGTAAAAATCCGATTCGACCCTCGTGAAATGCCTCCACCGCTTGCTCGTTGCTGGCGTTATACACAGCTGGATAGGTTTTACCGGCCATCCCTACCTGTCTTGCAATTCTGACAGCGCTAAACACCTGCTCATCTAAAGGCTCGAACTGCCAATTTTGACTTGAGCTGAAATCTAGGCTGGCGACAGCACCCGGGGTGCGCTCGGGCCAACTCATTCCAAGGGCAATTGGCAATCTCATGTCTGGAGGTGAGCACTGGGCAATTGTGGATCCGTCTATAAACTCAACCATCGAGTGAACAATTGACTGTGGATGAACAGTTATCGCAATTTTTTCAAATTCGACATCGAATAATAAATGTGCCTCAATTAGCTCTAGCCCCTTATTTACCAAGGTGGCCGAATTAGTTGTCACAACCCGCCCCATCACCCAAGTTGGGTGAGCTAAAGCTTGAGCTGGGGTTACATCTCGTAACTCTTGTTTGCTCCAACCTCTAAATGGTCCCCCACTTGCAGTCAAAATCAATCTGGCAACTTCTTTGGGTTGCCCAGCCCACAGACACTGGGCGATTGCCGAGTGTTCAGAATCCACAGGCACTATCTGCCCTGCTGAGGCCATCGCCTTCACCAGCTCCCCACCAACAATCAAAGACTCTTTATTAGCAAGGGCAAGGGTTTTTCCGCTTTCCAAAGTGGCAAGGGTTGGACCCAGACCAACAGAACCCGTTATGCCATTTAGGACAACATCTGCATCAAGATCCATTGCCATCTGCGAGGCTTGCTCAGAACCGTAAGCAATGCTCGATTGATCAAGCCCAAAGCTTGCTGCCTGAGCTTTCGCCAGCTCAGTGTTGCTACCCGCAGCAATTCCAACTAGTTGAAACCGATCCGGGTTTTCTGCAATGACTTCCAAAGCCTGAGTACCGATGGAACCGGTGGAGCCGAGTACGATTACCTTCTTTGATTGCATCTCTCCAGCTTAGAGCTAGCTGAACATTCGGCGTTTGGAAAAGGTGTGTTGGTGTGAATACGCCTACAATTGGGTCATGGATTTAGAGCAGCGCAGAATACTAAGAACAAACATTCCGGGTCCGGCATCGACAAGTCTGCACTCCAGACGTCAGCAAGTCGTATCCTCGGGCGTTGGTGCTTTACTGCCTGTTTATATTGATGGTGCAGATGGCGCAATCATGCGCGATGTTGATGGAAACCAATTTATAGACCTTGGAAGCGGTATTGGCGTTGTCACAATTGGCCACACCAATCAGCAGGTTGTTGACGCTGTTTCAAACCAGGCCAATCATTTCACCCACACTCTTTTCACCGTTACCCCCTACGAGCCGTATGTTCGGGCGGCAGAGCTACTGACTTCAAACATGAAGGGTGATTTTCCCAAAAAAGCAGCCTTCTTTGTCACTGGCGCGGAAGCGCTGGAAAACGTTGTCAAAATCGCAAGGTTGGCAACCGGCAGGCATGAGGTTGCAGTTTTTGACCATGCCTACCACGGGCGCACCAATCTGACCATGGCAATGAATTTCAAACGTCACCCCTATGGAACCAATTACGGACCACTGGCAACTTCTGTCACTCACGCCCCCATGTCATATCCCCTTAGAGACCCCGAGGGAATGACTGGCGAGCAGGCTGCTATGAGGGCAATTAATTACCTAGAAAAAAGAGTTGGTGCAGATCAGTTGGCCTGCATGGTTATTGAGCCTATTCAGGGCGAGGGTGGTTTCATCATCCCGGCTGAGGGATTTTTAGCAACCTTAGGACGTTGGGCCAAAGAAAACGGCATCATCATGGTCGCTGATGAGGTGCAGTCGGGTATGGCTAGAACCGGCAAGTGGTTCGCCTATGAATACGAAGAGGGATTCCAGCCTGATCTGGTAACAGTCGCCAAAGGTATTGCTGGAGGCATGCCAGTTAGTGCCGTGGTCGGTAGAGCAGACATCATGGACATGAGTCACCCCGGCGGATTAGGTGGAACCTTTGGTGGTTCACCAACTGCAGTTGCTGCTGCAGTTGCCGTAATGGAACAGTTTGAAAGTGGTCCTTGGCTCAACAGAGCAATGGAAATAGGTGAGATCATGCAAGAGCGCCTTGATGTCATGGTCAACAGATATCCATTCCTTGCAGAACGAAGAGGTAAAGGGGCTATGCAAGCACTTGAGGTTGTGGAGCCCGATAGCTTAAACCCTGATGCACCGCTAACAGAAGAGATTCTGCGCTCCTGCTATGAGCGGGGAGTTATTCCACTCAGCGCTGGAACCTATGGAAACGTAATTCGCATGCTTCCACCACTTGCAATCTCTAACGCCTTGCTATTGGAGGCCTTGGATGTTTTGGATTCAGCCTGCAGTGATATTGCTGCCAGTCGAGGAATGCTGAGCGTTTCGAATAGCTAATCGGTGCTATCTTTAGCTCGGTTAATTCGTTTTTGAAAGAGAGCATTCGTGCGCATTGGAATCCCCACCGAGGTAAAAGATAGTGAAGCTCGGGTAGCAATTACTCCAGCCGGCGTAAAAGCTCTGGTTGAAAATGGGCACCAAGTCCTCATTCAGTCAGGTGCTGGAGATTTATCCGGAATCAGAGACGAAGAGTATGTCTCGGTAGGTGCAGAGATTTTGGCAGATGCGGAAGCAACCTGGTCTTCAAGTGAGATGGTTTTGAAGGTCAAAGAACCCATCAAAAGCGAATATAAATTTCTAAGAGAAGATCTCACCCTTTTCACCTTTTTACACCTGGCCGCAGAGCCAGATCTCACTGACGCACTCTTGAAAGCTGGCACCACTGCGATTGCCTACGAAACAGTTCAAATCGGAAGACAGCTTCCGTTGTTAGCTCCAATGAGCGAGGTTGCGGGAAGGCTTGCCCCACAAGTCGGTGCCTCCACATTGCAAAAAAATAATGGTGGGCTTGGGGTATTGCTTGGAGGTGTTCCCGGCACCCGCTCAGCGAAAGTGGTTGTTCTTGGAGGTGGAGTTAGTGGCACCAGCGCAATTGAGATTTCTTTGGGAATGGGTGCCCAAGTAACTGTTTTAGACACCTCAATCCCAAGGCTCAGAGAGCTTGAGGCGCAGTATGGAGGAAGACTAAACACAATCTTTTCAAACACTCTTGAGATTGAAAAAGCCATAAGCGATGCCGATCTGGTAATCGGAGCAGTTTTGATTCCGGGGGCAAAGGCACCAAAGTTGATCACAAACCAAATGGTCAGCCAAATGCGCGAGGGAAGTGTCTTGGTGGATATCGCCATTGATCAAGGTGGCTGCTTTGAGGATTCAAAACCAACAACCCATCACCAACCAACATTCAAAGTTCACGGAAGTGTTTTCTATTGCGTCACGAACATGCCCGGAGCAGTACCAAACACTTCCACTTTTGCTCTAACCAATGCCACGATGCCCTACGTTCTAAAACTGGCGAACATGGGCTGGAAGCAAGCAATAAGTGCCGATGAATCACTGCGCCTGGGATTGAACACGCACTCTGGCAAGGTCTATAACTCGGGAGTTGCCGATGCCCACGGCCTGAGTTTTGCTGATTCTAGAGACCTGTGATTGCCCCAGGGGAAAATTAAAATACCTGTTGCCCTCTGAAAGCTGAGCAACCGACCAACCGGGTCCAAACTCAGATCTTCGGTGTTTACTCAATCCCATCTGCATCGCATCCACCTGATCAATCAATCCAAGCCCCACCCGTTGTAATGAATTGGCTAAAACCGTTCTGGAGACCCCGCTTAGGGTTTGACTTGCAGCAACCAAGTAAAACTCCAAGGCTCTCCCCTTGCTTGCTATATTCTCGACCAACTGGGAGGCACCCTGGCTTTGCCGGACCACTGTCGAAAACTCATCAACTAACAAAATTACTGGTCTAAGAACTTCCGAGTTTGCAAGTTTGAGCTCTCGAGCGTCTAGTTCCTGTTGAACTTCCAGAATAAATTCATCTAAATCATCTGAATGGTTGGTGACCAATCTTTCGATGCCAAAAGCTTTTGAAAAACCCAAGCCGCCTTTGAAATCAATGGCCATCACCCGATGGGGCCAACTCTCGATGAGATTTCGAAGAAACTCAGTCTTGCCACTTCCGGTGGGGCCAATAACCAGTGTGTGCATTGGCTTCAGGGCAACTGGGACACCATCGTAATCAATTCCGACCTTCAGTACTTCAGTGTGGTCCAGATATCGCTCTAAATAAACCTCTTGAGAGGGGTTTGCCAACTCCCTCATCAGTTGCAGATTTAACCACGTCGGCCAGAAAAGACTGACCCCGGATAACCTTCTCCCACCAACTGCAACCCCTGCCAAGCCAATATCTATCTGCTGATTCGACTGCGGGGGTTTTTTAGACCGAACCATGATCCACACCAGCATTGTCAAACCACCAATGATTGTCAGATGCCACAAGCCCTGACTGACGCCTAAGAAGATCCCGTAGGCAAGTGTTGGGATGAGAAAAAGAATGCTCATTGGGTAATACTGGACGAAATGTCGACTTGACCCATGTTGCAAATGGTTATCTGTGGAAACTAACTGGCTTTTTGTCGATGTTTACTGAAAAGATAGCCCCATGGCCCAAGACATAGATGACTCCACCAACAGGAAAATAATCCAACTTCTGAACGAAAACGGGCGCCGCAGCTTCACCGAGCTGGCCTCGATTCTGGAAATCAGCGAAGCCTCAGCAAGGCAGCGTGTAAATAGGTTGATTTCATCAGAGGTTATTAGGGTCGCAGCAATCCCCGATGCTCAGGCGATCGGTTATAACCGAAAAGCCATGATCGGCATCCGGCACCACGGATCCCTCGCTCCTTTGACCGATGAGGTTAGGAAATTACCGGAGGTCTCCAGAGTCGTTGTCACAGCTGGTGGGTTCGATGTTTTATTAGAGGTGGTTTGCAAAGATGACGAGCACCTGGTGAGACTTATAAACCAGGGCATCCGCTCGATTGAAGGAGTGCAAACCACTGAGACCTTTGTCTATCTCAAAGAAGAGAAGCAAGCTTATGAATGGATAGGTCAGTGATGTATTCGCAATCCATAGATTCTGCAGCCGGAAGCTTGACAGTTAGAGCAACCTCTAAAGCAATCACGAGTGTTCGCTTTGAAGAAATTGCTAATCCCAACCCCAACCAAATCACCGAAGCGGCATGTCAGCAACTTATTGAATATTTTCAAGGAAAAAGAACCAGTTTTGAATTAGCTCTCAGTGCCGAGGGAACGGAGTTTCAAAAAAGCGTTTGGCAGGCGCTTCAAAAAATACCTGCTGGGCAGACAAAAAGCTATGGTGAGATAGCCAACCAAATAGGTAAACCAAAAGCCGCCAGAGCTGTTGGAGGAGCAGTTGGCTCCAACCCAATAGCAATAATCATCCCCTGCCACAGGGTGTTGGCATCAAACGGTGCGATCACGGGCTACACCGGAGGGGATGGCATAAAAACCAAGCAAAAACTCCTGGATATCGAATCCCTTGGATAGTTTTGTAGGTGAAGATGGGAAGGTGCGCTGTGGCTGGTGTGCCAATGATGAGCTTTATATCGAATACCACGACCAGGAATGGGGAAGGCCTGTAAAAGGCGATGATGCCATTTTTGAACGCATCAGTCTTGAGGGATTCCAAGCTGGGCTCAACTGGCTGATGATTCTCAAAAGACGCGAATACCTTCGGAAAAGTTTCAGCAACTTCAAAATCTCAGAAGTTAGAAAAATGAGCGAAGAGCAAATTGAATCACTTATGAGTGATCCCGGAATCATTCGCAATCGAAGAAAAATCACATCCGTAATTCAAAACGCGAAAGTTATTCATGATGCAGCAATCCCAATAAGCGACCTGGTTTGGTCATTTCAACCGACTCAAACAAACACCGATCACACAAGAGCAGTATCCAAAGAATCAGAGCAACTTTCCAAGGAGTTGAAAAAATTAGGACTAGGTTTCGTTGGTCCAACAACTATGTATGCGATGATGCAATCTATAGGCATGGTGAATGACCATCACCCCGATTGTTTCCTGAAATAGTGTGAAAGGTTATTCAATCGGCCGACATAAACAGTTCAGGAGGAACCAATGACCCCTGAGCAGTTCCAAACCATATTTCGTGATTACCTGTCGCCAATTTCGAAATACCTTGCCAGAAGAGTCGAGCCCGAATCCATCGAGGATTTAGCAAGCGATATCTTTGCCATTGCTTGGCAAAAACGTGATTACATCCCCTCCGGATCAGAATTACCCTGGCTTTATAAAACCGCTCGCTTCGTGGTTTCAAATCATCGTCGAAAAAAACAAGTGGCAACAAGGTTTCTCTCAACTTTGCTACCTCCGGCGGCAGCACCAAGTGCTGAAAACCTTGCTCTAGCTGAAATGGGGTTAGCTAACAGTTGGGCTGCACTAAATGAAAAGGAACGAGAACTGCTATCGCTATCTGTCTATGAGGGTTTAACGTCCAAAGAAATAGCCAAGGTTTTAGACACCACTGAAAACTCAGTGAACATAAGACTTTCTAGAGTGAAACAGAAATTTTTACAGATTTTGAAAGAAAACCAATAGTTAGAACATAAACAAAATATGACCAATGAATTTGATGGAATAGAGAAAAAACTAAAAAATGCGGATGCTGATTCCCCGCAGTTGTCTCCAAATATTCTGGACGAGGCCACTCGAGCATCAAAGCGAAGCGCATCAAACCCAAATACAACCAGGTTCGCCATCACAAGCGTTGCGGGAATTGCAGCAGTGACTTTATTTGCCAGCTTGATTCCATCTGCGGATCAACCACTGTTTGTGCTGGCTGCAGATAACTCCCCAGATCAGCTATCGCAGGATAGCTCAATGTCTGAAGGCTCAATTGCTAGCGACTCATTGCCAGCTTGGCTAAACCAATTCAATTACACAGCCTCGGAATCTCTGTCTGATCAGACAGGTGAAGGCGCGGTTTATGAATTGGTTTTGAATGGAACACCCTCGAAGCGTTTAGAGGAATTTGCTGCAGTTTTTGACCAACAAGGAAGTGTTGAACTAGAAGAGTGGTCCACAGAATACTTTCCCAGTTACAAACTAGAGACCGAGGACGCGTATTTCTCGCTTTATTGGCATGGTTCAGGAATCATTAACTATTCATCAAAACGAAACTGGTTACCCGAGGAGTGCTATCTGACTGATGATGAATTAGAGGGTGTGGAAAGGGATACAACTCCTAGTAGTGGTTGCGAACCTCTGCCGACGGTGGAGATGCCCTCCGAGGAAATTCTTACTCAAGAAGCTTTTGAAATAATCAGTAATGCCGGATATCAGGGCAATTTGGAGGACATTGAGATAAAGCGATATCAATGGGGTGCGGAGGCTTTCGCAAGCACTAGTGTCAGTGGAGACACAACCGCTATCGAGTGGTATTTATCTTGGGACCAAACAGGTCAGATCTCAAATGTCAGCGGACACTTGGCAAGGGCCATAAACGTTGGAATGTTCAACACCATTAGCCCCAAAGAGGCAGTTTCAAGAATCGACCAGGGTTATTGGTTTGGTGCACCAGCCAGGATTTTTTATGCTGAATCCAACCTGCAATCCGTTAGTTCTTCGGTGGAGTCTGACCTATCTTCCTCCTCAGCTATGCAGGCACCAGAGGACATCGACAAAAATTCAGATGATGTGGAGATGCTCCCTGTGGAACCACTCCCAGGACCCGATGCAGAAACTACCGAGATCATGATTGAAAGCTCTGTTGAAGCGACCCTGCTGATAGAAGACAGCAAAGGAACTGGTTGGTTGGTGCCGGGTCATCTTTTGCAAACAAATAAGGGTTGGTTTGAATCAATAGTTTCCCTGGAAGATGGAGTTGTTGGCTCACCAGAATGAATTACTCAGTACCCCTCTGGGACCACCAGGGTGACAATTGAATCTGAGATCTCAGCCTTTTGATTGGCCATTTGAGCAATTTCGGGAAGATCTTCAATTGATTTCAAGTTCTCCCTGTCCGCAAAACGGGCAAAAACACCTTTGGCTTTTTTATTGAAGTGATTCAGAGGCTTTCTCGTCCCGTTTGTGTATTCAACCAAAACCTCAACTACCCAGTTATTCGCATGGGAAACATCGGCTAGTTCCTGATAACTCTTCGATCTCATATCCAATATCTGTTCAGATTTATCAAAAACACCTTCATGGGCTTTTTTCCAGTGCTTTTTTAGGTTTATGCCATCGAGTTTGCTATCCCAGCTAAATCGGTAATAAGGGATGTTTGTGCTGGCGGGAATGAGTCCAAAAAGTGCTGACTGAATAAAAATTCGACTTCCTGTTATTTCCCACTCAGCCTTGAGGGCATCAAATAAGACTCCTGTGTAGCGATTAATCGCTGGCATGGTCGGAGATGACCTAATCTCTAAATTTCTTTGAACGTCAGAATGCTGTTTAGGACCTAACTTAAGAGCCTTTATAGCCTTTTCCTCATCTGCACAAAGCTCAACCAAAGCCTCAATTATCGGCTCTCTGTCATCTCTGAGGTCGTCCTGAATTGGATTCTTCGCCAAAGATGGCTGATCGCCACCCAGTGCCTTGGTCTCAGATGGAGGAAGTAATATCCTCACTAGCTGTCAAGACCACCATCGCGCATAACCACGGTCACCTGGTTGTTTTCCATACTCAGAAATCCACCCATTTCGGTTTTGGCGGTGACATCATCACTTCCACCGCTGACCCTGATTTCGCCAGCTCCCAGAATTGCAAGCATCGGCTCGTGACCGGGCATCAGACCAATCTCACCAACGATGGTCTTGGCTATCACAAGCTTCGCCTCCCCCGACCAAACCTCGTGGTCGGCGGCAACAATGTTTACCTGCATCTGGTTATCGCTCATTAGTCGTCTTTCGCCAACTTCTCAGCAGCCTTCATAACATCTTCCAGCCCACCACAGTTGAAGAATGCCTGCTCTGGGATGTTATCCAACTCTCCCTCGGCAATCTTTGAAAAGCCCTCGATTGTTTCCTTCAAAGGCACTGTTGAACCCTCAACACCGGTGAACTTGGTTGCCATGTAGGTGTTCTGAGATAGGAACTGCTGGATTCTTCTGGCGCGAGAAACGGTGATCTTGTCCTCTTCACTAAGCTCCTCAACACCCAAAATGGCGATGATTTCCTGCAACTCTTTGTTCTTCTGCAGAATCTGCTTCACCTTCACTGCAGTGTCGTAGTGGTCCTGCGCGATGTAGCGAGGGTCCAGAATACGACTGGTTGAAGCAAGTGGGTCCACAGCTGGGTAGAGACCCTTCGAGGCAATTTCACGGCTTAGCTCAGTGGTTGCATCCAAGTGAGCGAATGTCGTTGCCGGAGCTGGGTCTGTGTAGTCATCGGCTGGAACATAAATCGCCTGCAGTGATGTAATCGAGTGACCACGAGTAGAGGTGATTCGCTCCTGCAGAATACCCATCTCATCGGCCAAGGTTGGCTGATATCCCACAGCTGATGGCATACGACCCAGAAGGGTTGAAACCTCAGAGCCAGCTTGGGTGAATCGGAAGATGTTGTCAATAAACAACAACACATCCTGCTGCTGAACATCGCGGAAGTATTCCGCCATTGTTAGTGCACTCAATGCAACACGCAGACGAGTTCCGGGAGGCTCATCCATCTGTCCAAAGACCAGCGCTGTTTTATCGATAACACCACTCTCGGTCATCTCATCAATTAGGTCGTTTCCTTCACGAGTACGCTCACCAACACCTGCAAACACACTCACACCGTCGTGGTTTTCAGCCACACGATAAATCATTTCCTGAATCAAAACGGTCTTACCAACACCGGCACCACCGAACAGACCAATCTTTCCACCTTGAACATAAGGAGTTAACAGGTCAATAACCTTGATGCCTGTCTCAAACATCTGGGTCTTGCTCTCCAACTGGTCAAAGCTTGGTGGTGTGCGGTGGATTGGCCAGCGTTCAGAAATCTCGATTTTCTTTCCCTCTTCGCCATTGAGAATCTCACCGGTAACGTCGAAAACCTTACCCTTGGTGACATCCCCAACTGGAACACTGATTGGAGCTCCGGTGTCGTGAACCTCTTGTCCACGAACCAAACCATCAGTTGGCTTTAGGGCAATAGCTCGAACTAGGTCATCACCCAGGTGCTGCGCTACCTCCAGGGTGAGCACGCTTTTCTCGCCGGCAACCTCAAGCTCTGTGGTTAGAGCGTTATAGATACCCGGAATAGAGTCGTGAGGGAACTCAATGTCCACCACTGGTCCAGTGACTCGAGCGATGCGACCTTTAGTTTCGTTTTTGGTGTTCGCCATTTTCTTTCTCTTTCCTAGTTGTCCTGATTGGTGTTGCCAAGTGCATCAGCACCACCAACAATTTCTGAAATCTGCTGGGTAATTTCTGCCTGACGAGCTTGGTTTGCAAGTCGGGTGAAATCATTAATCAATTTGTCAGCGTTATCGGTAGCTGACTTCATAGCCTTCTGCCTTGCAGCGTGCTCACTCGCAGCACTTTGCAACATGACATTGAAGATGCGGTTTTCGATATAAACAGGAAGCAATGAATCCAACACCTCTTCAACATCGGGTTCGAATTCATAAAGCGGATAAACCTCTGCATCGGTTTCTTCTTCCGCGTCAACAACCTCCAGAGGTAAAAGCCTGGTGGTTCTTGGGTCCTGGGCGATCATTGAAACGAAGTGGTTTCCAACCAGGATGATTTCTTCAACCCCACCGTCTTCAAAATCAGTCAAGAAAGACTCGGTCAATGTTGAAGCAAGCTCCTGAGCGGTTTCAAACTTTGGAAGATCGGTTGAACCAATCCACTCTTTTTTGAACTCGCGTTTGCGGAATTTGAAATAGTTCACCGCTTTGCGACCAACCAAGTAGTAATCAATCTCTTTTCCATCGGAGCGCAAAAGTGTGCTCAGTTGCTCGGCTTCTTTCAAAACATTTGAGCTAAATGCACCAGCAAGACCACGGTCAGAGGTGAAAATAACAACTGCTGTTTTACGAATCTGTTCAGGCTGGGTTGTCAGCGGGTGAGATTCATCACTGTAAGTCGCAACCGCACTAACTGCTCTGGTAACGGCCTTGGTATAGGGAGACGAGGCAGCGACTCGCTGTTGCGCCTTGGCAATTCGCGAGGCAGAAATCAACTCCATTGCACGAGTTATTTTCTTGGTGGTCTTAGCAGAGCTAATTCTCTGCCTGTAGACCCTAAGCTGCGCTCCCATTTATTTTTCCCTGTCCCTTACTTCTTGCCTTTGACAATCTTTGTTTGGTCGACCTCTTCTTCATCCATTGCCTCAACGCTTTCGTTGCCGACTTTGATCAAAGGCTCTCCATTGCCCAACTGGAACATCTTTTTGAAGTGTTCGATTTCTTTGTCAAGCTCGGAAACCGTGTCATCCTCGAGCTTTTCAGTCTCGCCGATGGTGTTCAAAATCTTGCTGTTGCGACGTAGGTAGTCCAAAAACTCCTGCTCGAAACGCAAAACATCTGGCACCGGGACCTCATCTAGGTGGCCATTGGTTCCAGCCCATATCGAAACTGTTTGATCCTCGACTGGGTATGGGGTGTACTGAGGCTGCTTCAAAAGCTCGGTAAGCCTTGCACCTCTTGCCAACTGCCTACGGCTAGCTGCATCCAAATCAGATGCAAACATGGCGAATGCCTCCAAAGACCTGTACTGCGCAAGCTCAAGCTTCAAAGTTCCAGAGACTTTCTTGATTCCCTTTACCTGTGCGGCTCCACCAACACGGCTAACAGAAATACCAACATCAATAGCTGGACGCTGGTTTGAGTTAAACAGATCAGACTGCAAAAAGATCTGTCCATCTGTAATCGAAATAACGTTTGTTGGAATGAAGGCAGATACGTCATTGGCCTTGGTCTCAATGATTGGCAAACCAGTCATCGAACCAGCACCCATGGCATCGTTCAATTTCGCACAACGCTCCAAAAGCCTGGAGTGTAGATAGAAAACATCTCCGGGGAATGCTTCACGTCCTGGTGGGCGACGAAGCAAAAGTGACACCGCACGGTAAGCCTCTGCTTGTTTTGAAAGATCATCAAAAATGATCAAAACATGCTTACCGTCATACATCCAGTGCTGACCAATCGCACTTCCGGTGTAGGGGGCAAGGTATTTGAATCCAGCTGGGTCTGAAGCGGGAGAAGCAACAATGGTTGTGTATTCCATTGCACCTGCCTCTTCCAAAGCACCCTTCACACCTGCAACGGTTGAACCCTTTTGGCCAACTGCAACATAAATACAGCGAACCTGCTTATCAGGATCCCCTGATTCCCAGTTAGCTTTCTGGTTGATGATGGCATCGATGGCAATAGCTGTTTTACCGGTCTGGCGGTCACCAATGATCAACTGACGCTGCCCGCGACCAATTGGAATCATGGCATCAATTGCCTTGATACCTGTCTGCAGTGGCTCATGCACACTCTTACGGGCCATAACCCCTGGAGCCTGCAGCTCTAGAGCACGACGGGTATCGCTTTTGATGTCACCCATTCCATCGATTGGCTCACCTAGGGGGTCAACCACTCGTCCTAAAAAGTTGTCTCCTACGGGAACGCTTAGAACCTCGCCGGTGCGGTGAACTTCCATTCCCTCTTCAATTCCGGTGAACTCACCAAGAACAACCACACCAATTTCGCGTTCGTCTAGGTTCAGTGCAAGCCCAAGGGTTCCATCGGCGAATTTCAACAGCTCGTTAGCCATCGCTGAGGGTAGTCCCTCTACGTGAGCGATACCATCAGCGGCATCAATCACATAGCCAACCTCATCTCGACCACCGTTGTCTGGCTCGTAGCCATCAACGAAGTCCTTTAGGGCGTCGCGAATCTGATCTGGGTTGATCTTTAGATCTGCCATTTGCGTTCCTTCTCTATCTCTCTCAGCTGAGCTGAAGTCTTGCTTTGTTTAGTTTGCTTGAGACGGTTGCGTCTATGACCTCGCCGGCCACCTGAATTCTCATACCGCCAATAATTGTTTCGTCAACCTCTTGGTTGATGTTTAGCTCTGAATCGAAAGCTTTGGAAAGCTGTTTTTGCAATTCCTTCAGCTGTTTATCACTAAGTGGTTTGGCAACGCTCACAGTTGCAATCTTTCGATTGGCTTGGTCTGCTAGCACCTCGCCGTAATTTGTGAGCAACTGGGAGATGCTGGTCTTATGAGCGAAGTGCACCGCCTGCATCACCAGTAGCTCTGCAGAATCACTGAGTTGTTTTCCAACAAGTTTCTTCACAAGCTTCTGCTTTGCGTCCACATTTGCTCTGGTGGTGGACATTGCAAGCTCCAACTCACCATGAGATTCAATCAGCGACTGCACTGAGTAAAGCTCCTCGCCAACCTCTTGCAGTTTTTTAGAATCTAGCTGCATTGCAACTGCCGTAACAGCTAGTGACTCGCAGGATTTTGCCAAGTCTCTGGGCTTTGACCAGCGAAGTCCAACCAAAACCAGAATCACCTTCATAGCCTCTGCGGAGAGACCTTTGAAAACTTCATTCGCCAACTTCTCGCGACGAGCAGCATCAGCGGAAGGATCCGATAGTGCTCCTCGCAGCTGAATGGAGTTATCCAAAGCCACTGCTGCATCAAAAAGATCTTGAGCTGTTTTCAAGCTCACCTTCTTTTCTTTTGCCATTGTCTCTACGGCTTTAGCTAGCGATTGTCTGGTAGTGGAGGCCATTAGCTATCCCTTGCTCTTTTCGATTTCACTCAAGAAATCGTCAACGACCTTATTTGCGACTTTGTCTTCCTGCAGTTTCTCGCCAACTATCTTGCTGGCAAGATCAATCGCTAGCACTCCAACTTCCTGTCGAAGTGATTCGATTGCAGCCTGTCTTTCCGCTTCCAACTGAGTCTTGGTGACCTCAGCGATGCGGTCGCTTTCCGCTCTGGCCTGTTCTTTCATCTCAGTGAGGATGGCAGCACCTTCTGCGCGTGCTTCCTCACGGATGGAACTGGCTTCTCCTCTGAGTTTTTCCTGCTCAGCCTCAATTGAGTTGGTTTTCTCCGCGGCCTCAGCGGTTGCCCGCTCAGCCTCGGCTAATCTTCCCTCAATTGCCTCAGCCCTATCATCAAGCATCTTTTTGAAGCTTGGTAGGACTCGGAACCAGAAAAACAGAAGCAGAACGGCAAAGACAACAGCAGACCACAGGATGTCATAGTCAGCTGGCAGCAGTGGGTTTTGTGTCTCCCCTGCCTCAGCTGTGAGAATCCCGTACAGCATTATCAATACCTCGTTCTAATTAGAAAATGAATCCGGCGGCCAAACCGATCAGTGCCAAGGCCTCTGTGAAGGCAATACCCAGGAACATTGTTACCTGAAGCCTTCCAGCCATCTCTGGCTGACGTGCCATGGACTCGATGGTCTTACCAACCACCATTCCTACACCCAGTCCTGGGCCGATAGCCGCGAGGCCGTATCCGACCACCGCGATGTTTCCTGTTAGCTCTGCCATGTTAGTTACATCCACTTTGATTTCCTTCCGTTTGTGGTTTGCTACTTATAAATCTCTTAGTGTTCCTCAGCCAATGACAACTGGATGTAGACAGTGGTGAGAATCGTAAATACATATGCCTGCAAAACACTCACCAACAACTCGAAAAGTGTAAATGCGAGACCGAAGACCAATGTGCCGGCTCCAAACAGCATGCTAAGCCCATCGGTATAGAAAAAGAAAAAGTGAGTTGCGCTGAAGCTCAGAACCAGCAACAAGTGCCCAACCAACATGTTCATCAAAAGACGAACCGTCAAGGTGACTGGACGAAGAATGAAGGTTGCCAAAAATTCAATTGGGGTGACCAATATATACATCGGTGCTGGAACACCGGGCGGGAAAAGTGCAGTTTGGAAATACTTCAAACCGTGTTGTTTCACACCCGCATAAATAAACACCACAAAAGATGCAACCGCCATAACCAGCGGAAGACCAATCACACTGGTGGCGGCGATGTTTAGACCTGGAATCAGACCAGTCAGGTTCATTGCCAGAACGGTAAAGAAGATTGTTGTCAAAAGAGGCAGGAAGCGATCGCCGTCTTTTTGACCAAGAGTCTCGTGAGCTATGTTTTTGCGAACAAAATTCAAACCAATTTCGCCAACTAGCTGAAAGCGGCCAGGGACGTAGCTTTGAGTTTTTCTTGCGATATCAAATCTTCTGGCCCAAGCCCAGAACAACACAATCAACAAAACCATGATCAGCAAACGAATCAGCATGATTCGGTTTAGCGCGAAAGGAGTGCCTTCGAAAAGAATAATTTCAGGGTAGAAGTCCGCCAGCGTCGGGGGATTGAACGAACCGTCATCCCCTGCTACCGCACTAAAAACAGTTAACAGCTTTGTACTCCTGTTTCGGTCAGCAACGTACTAGGTCGCAATGGCCAGATTTTTCTAAAGTCTAACAATACTTTGGCACTTGAAATGCGGGTTTTAATCAACTGCTGGAATTCTTGCCCGCAAAGCAGCAAAACTATCAACCGCCAAAGTCCCAATTATGGTCACCACAACAGTGGCGAATAGCACTGGACCATCAATAAAAGAGGCACCTCTGAGGGCCACCAGAATAAATCCAAAAATTACGATCTTTACCAACCAGCCACCCAGGACAACCGCATAAAATCCAGTCAAATCGAGCTTGCTACCTATAAAAACGCTCAAAATAGTCATGATTGAGAACAAAAATGCGATGGCGGCACCAATCAGAGCTGAAATTAGGCCATTCGTTCCAGATACTAAAAAGCCAAGAAAACCGCCAAGAATCGCAATAACACCAACCAGCAACAGGCTGTACTTAGTAACTAGTGAAAAAAGTTGCTGAAGGTTGCTGGCTCTCATTGGACTCCTTTGTATCTTCTAACAATAACGGGCCAGAGGGTGAACACCAAGGCTCCTAAAAGCCCTAGGCCTCCAAATACCAAAACTTGGGTCGGAGGCCAGAAAAAGAAAAGTAAACCGGTGGTGGATATAACAGCAGTCCACAAATAGAAAACCAATACCGCCACCGTGTGCGAGTGACCTAGATCTTGCAATCGGTGGTGCAGGTGCCCGGCATCTGCTTGAAAGGGAGATTTCCCCTGGCTTATTCTTCTGAACACTGCCAGAAGCAGATCAAGTAAAGGTAGTACCAAAATTGCCACCGGCAGAATCAGCGGAAACAAAGCTGGAAGCAAATCGTTTCTAGTGACAGTGGCAGGGTCAATCTGACCGGTAACCAAAATTGCACTGGTTGCCATCAGTAATCCCAATAGCATGGCTCCACTGTCGCCCATAAATATTTTTGCGGGCCTCCAATTTAATGGCAAAAAACCAATACACGCTCCCAAAACAATCACCGAAAGCAAACCAGCGGTGTTGAAGTAATTTGTGGGTGAGGTTTGCTGAGCAAGAAGATAAACGTAGAGAAAAAATGTTCCAGTTCCGATTCCGATAACCCCTGCAGCCAGACCATCCAAACCATCAATAAAGTTCACGGCATTCATCACAACCAGCAACACCATCACGGTCATGACCAAACTAAATACATAACTTCCAACAACTAGGCCACCAATCGGCAAAGAGACAATCTGCACCCCTTGCCAAGCCAGTAATCCGGCTGCCAAAACTTGGCCTGCAAGTTTTAGTGTCCAGTCCATATCCACAAGGTCATCCAATAAACCCACAACGGTGATGATTGCAGCGGAGCCGATGATTGCCCAAATAGTTCCCATGTCAGCAAAGACGATTTCAAACCAGCCAAGGGTTCCCGCTAAACCAAACCCAACCAAAAGGCCAATAAATATTGCGATTCCCCCGATTCTAGGAACCGGAGTTCTGTGTTGATCTCTTTTTCTCACCGGTCTGTAAAGGTTGAATCTTTTGGCCACGAATAAAGCCAGGAAAGTTGCTAACAAGGTGCTAATGGCAACAGCACCAGCTATTAGAAGATACGCTCGCAAGCTAAATCACCGATTCAAATTCGAAATCTCCGGCAAGCTTTTTGATGTCCTCAAGCTTGAGTGCCCCCTGGCGCAGGACCCTAATTCGCTTGCTCTGAGCATCCGTCAAATCCAAGATGGTGGATGCCACTCCAACGCTTGCCTCACCAGCATCTAAATAAACTGGGACGCTCTCATCGAAATATTCGAAGGCTTGTTGGGCATTTATTGCTGATGGTTTTCCATGCAAATTGGCACTTGAAACCGCCATTGGTCCAGTCTCCTTTAACAGTGCAACAGCTTCTTTTGAATCTGGAATTCGAAGTCCAACTGTTCCTTTGGTCTCCCCTAGATCCCAATTCAATGAAGGTTGAGCGTGCATCACCAAAGTCAGTGGACCGGGCCAATACTGTTCGGTGAGAACCCTTGCAACATCTGGAATATCGGTGGCCAGGGCATCCAGCGCAGAAACATCACCAATCAAAACTGGTGGGGGTGTTGATCTTCCCCGACCCTTGGCATCAAGTAGAGCCTGCACGGCTTTGGGATTAAAGGCATCTGCCCCGATTCCATAAACAGTATCGGTTGGCAAAACAACCAGTTCACCCCTACCAACCGCCAATTTTGCCTGACGCATGCCAGTTAGCAATTCGGAACTGTCTGAACAGTCATAAATTCGCTGCACTATGCCACCGCCTGAATAAACCGATCTCTGCCATTGAGGTCTTTGAAAGACTGAATCTCTTTCCAATCTTTGTCTAATAGTAATTCAACTATGTCCGCCCGCTGGGATTCATCATGTTCGAATAAAAGCATCCCTCCGGGATGCAGGTAATTTTTAGAATCTGCCAACAGCCGGATTAAATCTAATCCGTCCTCTCCTGAATAAAGAGCCTCCGTTGGATCGTGCAGGTTGACCTCTGGATCAACAGGTATTGCTTGATAGGGGATATAAGGAGGATTTGAAATAAGAAGTCCGTATTGTCTGATTGGCATGTGGTGTTCAAAATCGCCAATTATCAACTCAACCCGGTTGCCATAAGTCTCGATATTTTTTCTAGTCCATTTGGCTGAATCTTCAGAGATCTCCATAGCTGTTGCATCGAAATCTGATTCTTCAGTTAGTGAAATTGAGATTGCACCACTGCCAGCACCAACCTCAAACAGACTTCTTTCGGGTAATTCCAACCCCAGCGCTATCTCCACCAGTGTTTCTGTTTCAGGCCTTGGAATGAACACTCCCGGCCCAACATCCAATTCAAGATTTCGAAAATAACTTTTTCCGGTCAGGTGCTGAAGTGGGACGCGTCTAGCCCTTTCAGAGCTCAGTTTTATTATCTTTTGCTGGTCATCTTCTGAAACCCAAGATTCTTGCATTTCAAGCATTGCCAACTCAGCTTTGGAAATTTTCAACTGATGGGCAATGATTTCATGTGCTTCGGCTTTATAGCTATCAATGCCTGAGGATGCCAACTCCTCGGCTACTCTCGCAATCAACTGCGAGAGATTCAACCTTGGTCGCCTCCAGATAGAGCTTCCAATCTTGAGCGCTCGTCAAATTCGATGGCTGAATCCACCACCGGTTGCAAAGCTCCGTCCATTACCTGGTCGAGATTGTATGACTTATAACCGGTACGGTGATCGGCGATTCTGTTTTCTGGGAAGTTATAAGTGCGTATTCGCTCGGAGCGGTCAACAGTTCTAACCTGCGACTTTCTGGCTGCGGATTGTTCTGCATCCAACTCTTCTTGTTGGACCGCGAGTATGCGAGCCCTCAAAACCCTCATTGCCGCCTCTCTGTTTTGCAACTGAGACTTTTCATTTTGCATACTGACAACAATGCCCGTGGGCAGGTGGGTAATCCTGACAGCAGAGTCAGTGGTGTTAACACTTTGACCCCCTGGACCAGAAGAGCGATAAACATCTATTCGCAAATCGTTCTGACTGATCTCCACCTCTTCAGGTTCATCGACTTCTGGAAATACCAACACTCCAGCTGCCGAGGTGTGAATCCTGCCTTGAGTTTCAGTCACTGGAACTCGCTGAACCCTGTGCACACCACCCTCGTATTTCAGCTGTGCCCAGACTCCTTGGGCTGGCTCCGTGGAATTTCCCTTGACCGCAAACTGACAATCCTTGATTCCACCGAGGTCACTCTCATTTTTGTCTAAAAGCTCTAGCTTCCAGCCTTTTGAGGCAGAAAACTGCGAATACATGCGCAATAGGTCTGCTGCAAACAGTGCCGATTCGGCACCGCCCTCTCCGGCTTTTATTTCCATGATGACGTCTCTCGCATCATCTGGATCCCTTGGAATTAGAAGTCTTCTAAGTTTCTCTTCTGCTGCAATGAGTTTTTCCTGATTTTTTTCAAGTTCGTCTCGAAAGCTATCGTCCTCGCCAACTAGCTCCTTGGCAGCCTCAATATCAGCCTCCAAAGCCCGCAGATTATCTTCAGCGGCCATTATGGAATTAAGTTCTGCATACCTGCGATTGAGTTTTTTACTCAATCCAGGGTTTGCGTGAATAGATGGATCGGATAACTGCTTTTGCAGTTCGGCGTGCTCCTCCCGCAAGCCTTGCAAGGAGTCAAACATGTCTACTCCGATTCACCCTCGGATGGAACCGGCATGGATTTCTCAAGCTGCAGTAGGAACTCCACGTTTGACTGGGTGTCTTTTAGCCTGGTCATAACTAGCTCCAGCGCCTGCTGAGTCTCAAGCCCAGCCAAAGCCCTGCGTAGCTTCCAGATAATCTTTGTCTCCTGCGGACTCATTAGCATTTCCTCGCGCCTTGTTCCGCTGGCGTTGATGTCCACAGCTGGGAAGATTCTCTTATCGGCCAAGTTTCTTGAAAGCCTCAGCTCCATGTTTCCAGTTCCCTTGAATTCCTCGAAGATGACCTCATCCATTTTTGAACCGGTCTCCACCAAGGCGGTAGCCAAAATAGTCAATGAGCCACCATTTTCAATGTTTCTGGCTGCACCGAAGAATTTCTTGGGTGGGTACAAAGCTGATGAATCAACACCTCCGGAAAGGATTCTTCCGCTAGCTGGCGCGCTTAGGTTATAAGCCCTACCAAGCCTGGTGATTGAATCCAGTAGTACAACCACATCACTACCCATTTCAACCAGTCTCTTAGCTCTTTCAATGGCAAGCTCGGCGACTGTGGTGTGATCATCTGCTGGACGGTCAAAGGTGGAAGCTATAACTTCACCATTCACTGTCCTTTGCATATCGGTAACTTCTTCTGGACGCTCATCGACCAAAACCACCATTAGGTGAACTTCTGGGTTGTTTACGCTGATTGAATTCGCAATTGCCTGCAAGATCAATGTCTTTCCGGCCTTTGGGGGCGAAACAATCAGTCCACGCTGACCTTTACCGATTGGGCTTACCAAATCAATGATTCGGGTAGGAATCTTTTTTGGCTCTGTTTCTAGGCGCAGTCGAGAGTCAGGATAGAGAGGAGTGAGCTTTGAAAAGTCAACTCGCTCCGTTAGTTCCGCAACCGCGATTCCATTTACCGAGTCGACTCTGGCCAAAGCATTGAACTTCTGCCTTGAATTCTGAGGCTCACCTTCTTTGGGAGCCTTAATGACACCAACTACGGCGTCACCTTTTCTGAGGGCGTTTTTCTTGACCTGACCAAGTGAAACATAAACATCATTCTGGCCGGGCAGGTAACCACTGGTTCTCAAAAAAGCGTAGTTATCTAAAACATCTAATATTCCAGCAACCTGGATTAGCTCGTCGTCCTCACTGATCTCGGGCTCTGCATCCTCACCTCCGCGACGGCGATCGCGATAGCGGTTTCTGCGATTACGGTTTCCGCCTCGACGGTTGTCTCCGTTATCGTCCCTGTCTGAGTCACGGTCCTCATTTTGATTTCCACGCTCTTGAGGTTTAGATTCCTCAGATTTTTCCTCAGCTGGCTTCTCGTTGTCGTTTGCTTCACTGGCTTTAGGCTTTGTGGAGCTGCGACGATTAGCTGGTTTCTTTGCAGCTGGCTTTTCTGCAGCTACTGTCTCCGCCGCAGGCTTGTCATCAGTTTTCGCTTCTGATTTTGCCTCTGGCTTTGAATCGGTTTTTGGGTTTTCCTCTGCGGACTCAGTTTTTGGCTTGGCTGCCGTTTTAGCGGAACTGGTTCTTTTTCTCGCAGGTTGTTTCTGTTCGGTTTCTTCCATGAACTAAATAACTCTTTCTTTTCCCCGGCAGAACGCCATAAAGGGGGTTTAGTTGAAATGCACTGTGAGCGAGCGCTCTATTCCTCGTGCACCTCTACGCTAGCACCTTTTGAGTCAACCGCCAACATTAATACTTGCCAATGTGGATAATTTTTCTCCGCAAATGCCTGCACATCCAAGCGCTTTTGGGGATTTGGCTCCAGGATCAACACAGATGGACCAGCCCCGCTTACAACCGCTGGATGACCAAGCTCACGCAGTTTCACTATCAACTCTTGGGTCTCGGGCATCGCACTCGCTCTATAGTCCTGGTGCAACCTATCCTCTGTTGCAGGCAGCATCAGTTCCGGCGAAGAAATTAATGCTGCTACCAATAAGGCTGACCTGGAAAGGTTAAAAACAGCATCCTCGTGCGGAACTGAGTCTGGCTGCAGAGATCTCGCAAGCTTGGTTGACATTTGATTCGGTGGCACCATCACAATTGGAGATACGCCTCTGTGGACACTGAGTTGTTTGTGGTGAGGACCCTCTGAGTCAGTCCAGGCAATCGTCATCCCACCAAATAATGCTGGTGCGACATTGTCCGGATGCCCCTCTAAAACGGTTGCGAAGTCAAGTAGCTGTTGCTCTGTTAGAACATGCTGTTTTCCCAATAAGCCAGCCGCCAGCATAATTCCACCCGCTACAGCGGCTCCCGAAGATCCCATTCCCCTGCCATGCGGTATATGGTTTTTGGTGGTGATTTTTAGACCCGGGAGTTTTTCTCCCATCCGCTCAAAGACCAGACTCAGGGCTTTGAAAACTAAGTTGGATTCATCGGTTGGGATATCCCCTTTTCCTTCACCCTCAATCACAATTTCTAGACCACTTTGGGTGGTTTCAGCCTCATACTCGTCGTAGTAATTCAAGGCGATTCCGAGGGTGTCAAAGCCAGGACCAAGATTGGCGCTGGTGGCAGGAATACGAACGTTTACCTTCATGATTTCTCAAGCCCCAAACTGCCTGCAACGCTATCCGCGCTGGCACTAACCCGTTTCGGTCTAATCTTTTTGCCCCGTTCATCCTTCAAAGCCCAATCTGGGTCTTTCAGGCCATGTCCGGTAACTGTGATCACAACTGTGTCCACCTTTGGTAACTCACCAAGTTTTTTATGTTTGAAAAGACCTGCGGCACCAGCGGCACTGCTTGGCTCAACGAAAACTCCACACTCTTGAGATAAAAACCTGTGCATCCACAGCAGTTCTTTATCTGAGGCAAATGCAAAATTGCCATCGGTTTCTTTTTTGGCTTGCTGCGCCAAATCCCAGCTTGCTGGATTACCGATACGAATCGCAGTTGCAATTGTTTCTGGTTTTTGAACCGGTGCACCTTTGATAAATGGTGCCGCACCCTCGGCTTGAACGCCCCAGAGCTTTGGGAAGTTCTTGATTCGACCATCTCTAATTTCTTCGGTGTAGCCCAAATGATAGGCGGATATGTTTCCAGCGTTTCCAAGTGGCATTGCGTGCAGATCCGGTTGCTTCCCCAACACATCTACCACCTCAAAACTCGCTGTTTTTTGACCGAGCAGACGATCTGGGTTTACAGAATTGACTAAAAACACTGGATATTTCTCATCTAGTTCTCGAGCAATTCTTAGGCAGTCGTCAAAGTTTCCTCTCACCTGCAGAATTTGAGCCTTATGAGCAATTGCCTGACTTAGCTTGCCATAAGCAATTTTTCCACTTGGAACCAATACAACGCTCTGTATCCCTGCCTTAGTTGCATAAGCTGCAGCGGCTGCAGAGGTGTTTCCTGTACTGGCAGCGACAACCGCTTTGGCTCCTCTTCCCAACGCTTTGCTGACAGCGGTGGTCATGCCTCGGTCTTTGAACGATCCAGTTGGGTTCATTCCTTCAAACTTGAGATAAACCTCTCCGACATCCAATAGCTTTGCAAGCTCTGGTGAATTTATCAGCGGAGTTCCGCCCTCTCCCAGGGTGACAATCGGATCACTCTCGGTCCAATTCAACCTATCTGCGTATTCGCGGATAACTCCGCGCCACTGGTGAGCCATTTAGACACCCTCCACTCTCACTTGGCCTTTGAATTCGGCCACCACGTCACTCTTATTCAGTTTCAAGATGAGATTTCTCAAACTTCGCTCACTGGTTTCATGGGTGATTATTGTCAACAAAACTGTGTCTCCGTCAGCCTCGATTGTCGATTGCTCCAATGTTTCCACGCTGATTTCCAATTCAGCGAACATAGATGCGATAACGGCCAGCACACCTGGTTGATCTTTGACCTCCATGGAAATTTGATAGCGAGTGATGATGTCATCAATTGGCAAATTTACTAGCTTGGCATGGGATGACTCGCTCATCGTTGAACCACCACCGAGGTGACGCTTAGCTGCCATCACGACATCCCCTAAAACTGCACTGGCGGTTTCCAACCCTCCGGCACCAGCTCCATAAAACATCAACTCACCACTTGCTTCGCTTTCAACAAAGACTGCATTGAATGCACCTCTAACACTTGCTAGCGGGTGAGTTTGTGGAATCAAAGTTGGGTGCACTCTGGCGGCAATGGAATCATCTCCGACTCGCTCACAAACAGCTAAAAGTTTGATGGTGTAGCCAGCATCTTTGGCTGATTCGATATCCAGCTGGGTAATCTTTTCGATTCCCTCTGTGTAAACATCATCGATATGCACCTCGGTGTGAAATGCCAACGAGGAAAGAATGGCTGCCTTGGCGGCAGCGTCAAAACCTCCAACATCGGCTGTTGGGTCAGCCTCTGCGTAACCAAGTTGCTGTGCTTGCTCTAAAGCAGCATCAAAACTAGCTCCAGTGGATTCCATTTGATCCAAAATGAAATTAGTTGTTCCGTTTACGATTCCCATGATGCGAGTCACGGTATCTCCCGCAAGTGACTCCCTCAAAGGTCGAATAATCGGAATCGCTCCAGCGACACTGGCCTCGTAGTAAACCTGTGCTCCAACTCTTTCTGCGAGTTCATAAATCTCAGGACCGTGATTTGCCAACAGTGCCTTATTGGCTGTGACAACATCACTTCCTGATTCCAAGGCCATCCGAATATAGTCCAGGGCGGGCTGAATGCCACCAATTAGCTCGACAACAATGTCAGAACCTAAAATCACCGATTCTGCATCGGTTGTTAGAAACTCTCCAGGGATTGAATAATCTCTTGATGCATCCAGTGAGCGCACCAGCACCCCGGATATCTCTAACTTGGCCCCAACTCGGTTCGCCAACTCATCAGAATCCTCCTGGATTAGCTTGAAAACCTGTGAACCCACGGAACCAGCCCCAAGCAGACCAATCCTTATTGGTCTGTAATCAGCTCTCATCTATAAGTCCCGTTCTGTAACCTTCATCTCGAGCAAGCATGTCTTGTTCGGTCTCTCCTCTTACTAAAAGCCTTGATTCCCCAGCTTTTACACTTGCCATCGGAGGCCTGCCCAAATAGTTGTAGTTAGATGCTAGCGAAAAGCAGTAGGCGCCCGTGGCCGGAACAGCAATCAATTCATTAATGGCCAAATCTGATGGCAGATAGGTGTGGTTTACAACAATGTCTCCACTCTCGCAATGCTTTCCAACAACGCGAGATAAAACTGGCTCTGCGGCTGTTGCTCGGCTTGCGAGCGATGCTGAATACTCTGCTCCGTAGAGTGAGCTTCGCAGATTATCGCTCATGCCTCCATCGACTGAAACGTATCTCCTCACAGAGCTTCCAGTCTCACTTCCAACCTCTACATCTTTGATGGTACCTACGTTGTATAAAGTGATTCCGCTAGGCCCTGCGATTACTCGACCCGGCTCAAAGCACAGATTTGGGGGGTTGATTCCAAGCTCTTTGGATAATCCCGCCACATTGGAAATGATTCTCTGAGCCAATTCCTTGATATTGAGAGGCTTGTCATTTTCAACATATGCAATGCCAAACCCACCGCCTAGATTAAGCTCTGGCACCTCGCTGGTTTCAGACAATTTCGCGTGAAGCTGTAAAAGCCTGCGAGCAGCCTCAATGAATCCATCCACAACAAATATTTGTGATCCGATGTGTGAGTGAAGTCCTAAAAATTTCAAGGAGGAATGTGAGCGTATTGTTTCAACCAATGACTCAACCTGCTCTAGTGGAATACCAAATTTTTGGTCTTCTCTGGCAGTGGCCAAAAACTCATGAGTTGATGCGTGGACACCGCTGTTTACCCTAAGCCTTACGCCCTGCACAACTGAATTGCTCTCAGCGATGGAGGCAATTCTTTCAATTTCCAACTCAGAATCAATCACTATCGAGTTCACTCCGTTGGAAACAGCCCTGCTGATTTCACTGAGTGATTTATTATTTCCGTGAAGGCCAATTTTCGACCCCTCAAAGCCCGCCGCAAGGGCAACAGCCAATTCGCCTCCGCTAGCAACATCGATGGAGTAATCCTCTTGTTTAATCCAGCGCGCTATATCCGTTGTCAAAAGTGCTTTTGCTGCGTAGTACATGCGAACACTAATTCCATGCTCTCTTGCTGGCTGATTAAACGACCTGCTTAGATAATTCAGCCTGGATCTGAAATCGTCTTCATCTATTACATAAAGAGGTGTTCCGTATTTGCTGGCGAGTTCGCCAACTCCAACACCACCAATCTGAATCTCTCCAGAACCGTCGCGCTTAGCCGAAGCAGGCCAAATCTTCTCACTGAGGAGATTTAGATCCTGAGGAGTTTGCAACCATTCAGGTGCTAGCGAGTTTTTCAATTCACATCCGTTCCGGGGCGCTGACACCCAATAATCTCAAACCATTCGCCAAAACAACAGTGGTGGCTCGGTTAAGTAAAAGTCTTGATTCATGGATTGGCTCAACTTCTTTGCCAGCTAAGGGGGTTACACGGCAAGCGTCATACCAACGGTGATAGTTTCCCGCTAATTCTTCTAGGTATCTCGCCACCCTGTGTGGCTCTCTGTTTTCGGCAGCTATTTTCACCACCGCAGGAAACTCAGCTATTTTGGCAATTAGTTCATTCTCACTTGGGTGGTCTAAAAGACTGGGGTCAAACCTGTCAGTGCTGATGCCGAAGCTTTGGGCATTGTTTTCAACCTGTCTGGTTCTTGCGTGGGCATACTGAACATAAAACACCGGATTGTCATTGGTCTTTTTGGTTAACAGATCCAAATCCACATCTAAATTCGAATTTGCACTGGAGCGCGTCAGCGCATAGCGAGCGGCATCCGCACCCACAGCATCCACCAGATCCTCGAGTGTGACAACAGTTCCAGCCCGCTTGCTCATGCGAACTGGCTTTCCATCCTTCACCAAATTCACCATTTGGCCAATCAAGATTTCAAGGTTTTCCCCAGGGGTGTCTCCAAAAGCCGCGCACATAGCCATCATTCTCTGCACATAACCATGATGGTCAGCCCCCAGCATGATGATTGCTCTGTCAAAACCACGCTCACGCTTATCTAGGTAGTAGGCCAAATCAGCAGCTATATACGCTGGGTCACCATCACTTTTGATAACCACTCGATCGTTATCGTCCCCAAATTCAGTTGACCGAAGCCAAACAGCACCCTCTTGGTCAAAAATGTGTCCGTTTTCCCTTAGTCGGGTTATTGCCCTTTGAACGGCGTTTGATTCATGCAGAGAGTTCTCGTGAAAATAGACATCGAATTCAACACCGAAATCCGCCAAAGAGGCTTTGATGTCTGAAAACATCAATTCCACGCCTTCGGAGCGAAAGATTTCAATCGCGTCCTCTTCGGTCATACCGAGAACTTCTTCACCTCGGTTAGCGATAACGCGGTCCGAGATATCGGATATGTATTGGCCCCCATAGCCATCTTCAGGCGCTGGTAATTGTTTTGCTGAAGCAAATAGAGACTTCGCGAATCTGTCGATTTGAGCACCGTGGTCATTGAAGTAATACTCACGTGTCACCGAGGCACCTTGAAATTCCAAGATTCTTGCCAGTGAATCACCGAGTGCTGCCCAACGGGTACCACCCAAGTGAATGGGGCCAGTTGGGTTTGCCGAAACAAACTCAAGGTTTAATTTTTGACCAGCGTAGATATCCCCTTGACCAAAACGAGTTGGGTTTTTAGTTACTTCTGGAAGAATTGAAGCGGCACTGGCTGTGTCCAAAAAGATGTTCAGAAATCCAGGTCCCGCTATCTCCAAACTTTTCAAACCCTCGGTGTCTTGCAGTTCAGAAATCAGCATTTGAGCGAATTCTCTTGGGTTGATTCCCGCCTGCTTAGCAAGCTGCATTGCAACGTTTGAAGACCAATCACCGTGCTCACGATTTTTAGGTCGTTCCACAACAATCTTCTCTGGAAGCTCTAATTCGTAGCCGTTTTTGCTCGCAAGGCGTCTAAGCGCACCTGCGATTAGTTCTGAAAGTTGTTCGGGGGTCAAAATAATCCTCAGCTCGAGCCTCTAAGTCTAACGGAGAGGGCGCGATGTTAGAGTTTTTACTGCCGGCCCCCATAGCTCAGGGGATAGAGCACCGCTCTCCGGAGGCGGGTGCGTAGGTTCGAATCCTACTGGGGGCGCCGCAAAAAATCAGCGAGTTGCGACAGAGCCAAAAACCTATGACTCATTGAGTTCTTAACCTCTGCAGGCAACTCGGCGGCTGTGACGCTGAGACCTTCTGGAATAAAGATTGGATCATATCCAAAACCTCCCTCTCCCCTACTTTCTCTGGCAAGCTCACCGCTCCAAACTCCTGTGAAACCGAATTCTCCATCTTCAGTCACCAACGCAATCGAACAGACAAAGCTTGCCAGGCGATGATCCATGTCCACCATTTGTGCAAGCAATAACTCCCTGTTTTTCTTATCGTCTTTCTCTCCACACCATCTTGCGGACAAAATTCCAGGGGAGCCTCCCATAACTTCAACCGCCAGACCAGAGTCATCTGCAATGGTTGCAATGCCAGTTTCAGAAAAACCACTGCGAGCTTTGATTAGTGCGTTCTCGTAGAAAGTCAGTCCGTTCTCAACCGGTTCCTCACCCTCAAATCCAATCAGGTCAATCCCTGCGTCAGAGCCCAGGATTGATTTGACCTCTTGAATTTTGTGCTGATTACCAGTGGCCAGTTGCAGCTTCATCGAACCCTTAACAAATCACCCAATGTAGTTTTTTGGATTTCTGTAAGTTCACCGTTTGCCTTTTTAGCTAATTTCAAAAGTCCATCCAGCTCTTCATCCGAAAACGGTGCTCCCTCGGCAGTTCCTTGAACCTCAACGAATAAACCGCGACCGGTCGTCACCACGTTCATGTCCGTCTCGGCCCTGACATCTTCGACATATTCGAGATCTGTGAGCAATTTTCCATCAACAACTCCAACAGATATCGCACTCACTGTGTCGATAAGTGGTGATTGACCAGAGAGCATCTTATTTGCATAGCCATAATCAATGGCCTGCGCCAATGCCACAAACCCACCTGTAATTGCGGCGGTTCTGGTTCCACCATCTGCTTGCAAAACATCGCAGTCAATGACGATCGTGTTTTCTCCAAGTGATTTGAAATCAATAACGGATCTGAGTGCTCTTCCAATCAATCTGGAAATCTCGTGGGTTCTCCCGCCAATTTTTCCTTTGACACTTTCTCTATCGCTTCTGTCATGGGTAGCTCTTGGAAGCATTGAATACTCAGCCGTTACCCAGCCCTCACCCGAATCTTTTTTGAATCTTGGGACTCCCGGTGTGAAGCTGGCAGTGCATAAAACCTTTGTGGAACCAAAACTAATAAGAGCTGACCCCTCTGCGTGTTCGCTCCAGCCAAGCTCAATGTTCACATCTCGCAGTTGGTCTTCGGCCCTGTTATTTGGTCTTGACATTGCTATTCCTTTCAATTTCTTCAACACCCAAAACTTCTGGGCCTAAAAATCTTTTGGCAAGAATTTCAAACTCTTGCTTTTTTCCGGTTGCTAAAAACCGATGCTTTGGATTGGCGTTATTTGCTGCTAGCAAATCATGCTCGGTCAAAACCCGGAATACATCTTTAGCGGTTTCCTCTGCACTACTTACAAGATTCACCCCATCACCCATGACAAAACCTATCGCTGCCGAGAGAAGTGGGTAGTGTGTGCAACCTAGCACCAGAGTGTCAATGTCTTTTTGTTTTAGAGGTTCAAGATAGCTCCGGGCGACCTCCAGCAGATTATCTCCGCTGGTTTCACCTCTCTCGACAAATTCAACAAAGTCGGGGCAGGCAGCAGTTGAGATTTTTAGATCCAAAGCCGCCGCAAAAGCGTCGTCGTAGCTTTTGGAGGAGATTGTCGCTGAAGTTCCGATTACTCCCACTCTTCCGTTTTTTGAGGTTGAGACCGCTTTTCGAACAGCAGGTTGAATAACCTCCACAACGGGTATGCCCCTACCCTCTGTGTAGCGCTCGCGCGCATCTCTCAAAACCGCAGAGGATGCTGAGTTACATGCAATAACCAACATCTTCACGCCCATATCTACCATTTGGTCCATAACTTCCAAGGCCAGTTTTCTTACCTCAGGAATAGTTTTGGTTCCATACGGCGAGTTTGCGGTATCGCCAAGATAGATAATCGATTCATTGGGGAGTTGGTCAATAATTGCCCGCGCAACGGTGAGCCCTCCAACTCCAGAGTCGAAGATACCTATCGGGGCTTGATTCACGAGGACAGTCTATTGTCAGCGAACCCTTCTCCGCTGATTGAGTCGGAGTGTAACCTGTTGAGATGACCAGTGCTCTGAAAACAGACCGCTACGAACTGACGATGCTTGATGCGGCGATAAAGTCCGGCAATGCTGATACCCAAGTGGTTTTTGAGGTTTTTGCTCGTTCATTACCTAGCGGCAGAAGATTCGGGGTTTTTGCAGGAGTTGGAAGACTAATTGAAGAGATAAAGAGTTTCCAATTCACGCCTGAACAAATAGGTTTTCTAAGATCTGAAGAAATTGTTAGTGAGAAGACCCTCTCCTGGCTCGCCAACTACTCCTTCTCTGGAGAGATTGAAGGATTTCACGAAGGTGAAATCTATTTCGGGAATTCTCCTGTTTTGACCATTATTGGAAGTTTTGCCGAATGCGTGGTCTTAGAGACACTAGTTCTCTCCATTTTGAACTATGACTCAGCTGTTGCATCCGCTGCCGCTCGAATGAGGATTGCCGCAGGCAATAGAAAGCTCATCGAAATGGGATCGAGAAGAGCCAATGAGGATGCCGCGGTAGCTGCCGCGAGGGCAAGTTATATTGCAGGATTCGATGCGACCAGCAATTTGCTTGCACAATTTAGATATGGAATTCCAACACTGGGAACCTCTGGCCACGCCTTTACTCTTTTATTTGATTCAGAAAAAGATGCTTTTCAAGCGCAGCTATCCGCAATGGGGGAAAACACTACATTTTTAGTTGACACCTTTGATGTTGAAAAGGCTGTGAATACAGCAGTGGAACTAACAAGGGGGAAGCTGGGAAACGTTCGAATTGACTCTGGGGACTTAGCTGAGACAGCAGATAAGGTTCGAACTCAACTAGATCGTTTGGGTGCCACTTCAACAAAAATCACGGTCACTAATGATTTAGATGAGGATGCCATTGCTGGATTAGCCGCTGCATCTGTGGATGTATACGGGGTTGGAACCTCTCTGGTGACCGGTTCCGGTGCACCGACTGCAAGTTTTGTCTTCAAAATGGTGTCTAAATTCGATGGTCACAAATGGAGTGATGTTTCAAAGCGCTCTGCTGGAAAATCCAACCTGCCAGGTCGCAAAACCGCCGTGCGCCAATTTGAAAATGGCATTGCCAAAAACGACGCAATCTCCGCAACAGATAAGGATTTAGAAGGCAGGAACTTGCAGGTTAGGTATTTAGAAAACCACGAAAACCTACACGAGACGAGTTTGAAAAACGCTCGAGAAAGATTTCGCGAATCGCTTCAGGAGTTACCCCCAGCAGCAAAAAGACTCAGTGATGGAGAACCGGCTCTAGAGGTTGTTATTTCTTAAGGCTCTCGTAGATCTTTTTGCAGTCTGGGCAGACCGGAAACTTTTCAGGATCTCGGCCTGGAATCCACTTTTTTCCGCAAAGAGCCAAAACTGGAGTACCCATAACCGCACTCTCGGTGATTTTGTTCTTCTGAACATAATGAGAGAAACGCTCGTGGTCACCGTCTTCTAAAAGCTCTTGCTTTTCTTTTAGTTGCTCTTCCATCAGTTAGATTCTAAATCCCTGCTATCTCCAAGTTGCACCTCAAAGTTTACTCTTTGACCATTTCGTAATACTTCGAGTTCGACCTCAGCACCAGCTGGCTGCGCACGAACAGCTGCGGTTAGTTCACCACTACCCTCGATGCGATCACCATCAAATAAGACCACAACATCGCCTGCTTGCAAACCAGCCACGTCTGCTGCTCCGCCAGGGGTCAATTCAACGATTTCGGCTCCAGAGGCAAAGCTTGAATCTGGAATAACGCTATCCGTTACTAGGGCACCAAGCAGTCCGTGGCTTGCGAAGCCTCTGTCAATCAGCTCCTCTGAGATTCGCAGAGCCGTATTTGCAGGGATTGCAAACCCAACTCCAATGTTTCCTGATGATCCACTAGTGGCAATTGCCACGTTAATGCCAACCAATCTTCCCTGCTGATCCACCAGAGCACCTCCAGAGTTTCCGGGGTTGATTGCCGCATCAGTCTGGATTACTTGAAGATTGATCGGCCTGGTTCCTGAGCCGTCCCAGAAACGAAGACCTGAGTCATTTCCGTCCTCAACTTCACTGCTTGCAACCTCAATGGTTCTGTTCAATGCGGAAACTATGCCCTGGGTGACTGTTGAGCTGAGGCCCAAAGGTGCTCCAATTGCAACTACTGGCTCACCAACGTTTAGATCATCGGAGTCTTTTATGCCGATGGTCTGAAAATCACTGGAGCCCGATAGCTTGATTACAGCTATATCGTTGGTTGGATCTGTGCCCACAACCTCTGCTTCATAAACTCTTCCATCCCAGGCCTGGGCTGTAACACTTACATCATTGGTGGAGCCACCAAGCGTCACCACATGCGAGTTGGTGAGCGCGTAACCATCCTCAGAAATCATTACACCACTTCCGCTTCCGCTTCCAGCGGCGCTATTAACGCTGAGAGTGACAACCGAAGGACTGGCCGCCAAAGCAGCACCAGTCACCCAGTTGACGGCCTCAGTTTCATTGACTACAACCGGAGCGGGGGCTTGCATGGAACTAAAAGCCACCAAAGAGGCTCCTGCACCAATAGCCCCTCCTGTCAAAGCTGCAAAAGCCGCGATAACACTCATTGCTAAGGCTCTGGATGCCTTTTTTCTTGGCTTAGAGGTTTCTGGCTTTTTAGATTCAACGGGGTAATACAAAAACTGTCCCGAAGAGCGTTCGTCCATTTGGGGCTCCTTTCAAAAACAGTTCTCAGCTTGTCAGTAGAAACTGAATGCTTGGTGATAACAACCTGAATATTAGCTTCAGGCTTCCTAGCCAATCAATCTTGTTTCCCTTGGCAAAGCAAGCGCTGTTACCAAAAGCGAGTTACTTGGTATCTGAATTGAGCCTGCATCAATCACCCATGAACCACCAATGGGCTTGTAATCCACTTGAAAATTAACAATTGCCCTGGCTTGGAAATCACCCTTTTCACCAAAGATGTGAGCAACTGAAAAACCACTACCGCCAAAACTCCAACTAGCTGATTTCGGTGTAAACCGAACACTCACGGCTTCGCCGAAAAGGGTTCCCGACTTGATTTGTGTGGTCTTTTCTACCCAAAAACTGAATTGTTCATCGTAGTAGCGTTCGCTTGGAGAGACATAGGCCATTGGAGTAGTGGGAGATGTTTTGAAAATCTGTTGCAGGGTCTGGCTATCGTTAATTCCCTCCACCGACTTACTTGAACTGTCCGGCTTTGGAATCGGAATGTATTCCTTCTCAGATAGACACTCTCTTTCTCCCTGTCTAGATTTCACCCAAACGGTTCCAAAGGTTGGTATCTCAACGCCACCGCTTACGTAAACCTCACATAAAACCCACGGAGGCGGAGGGGTCCAAGTGGAGCCTGGAGTGGTTGAGCTTTCAACTTCATTATTTCCAGAATCTGTGCGTTGCTGTTCACAAATAGCCACCTCGCTGGCTCCAACTGTTGTTCCGCAGTCATTTGCGCAACCGCCCAGTACCGCTTGAGTGGCGGAGCAGGTAAAAATGATTTCAACTAACATTTTGAAAACCGCCTTATGTCCAACTCTGTAATTTTTGAACTGCCTGAGAAGTAATCAGTTTTCATCACCATCGGAACCTGCAGTGGTCTATCGACTGGGGTGACATCATCGCCACTTTGATCAATAAGTTTGGTTTTTGAAACATCTAAACAAAATGCATATGTCTCATCATCGAGAGTCTGAAGTGAATAAAACTCAGTCTCTCCTAACTGACTGAGATTCAATTGCTGCATCAGGGAGTTTGCATCCAATGCAGAACTCAATGCGGAGCCAGCTAAAACACTATCGAATTCATCTTCTAACCCTGCATCGCTAATTTCCAGGTATTCACTGAGAAGTTCTTCAGCGGGCATCTGTTGAGCACAACCAGTAAGAAAAAAAGCGGCTAAGAACAGTATTCGAGGCATGAGAGAAAAATAGAGGCTTGCAAAATAAGTTGCACAAAGTTATCCACATAAAAAAATCCCTCCCAGCTAAAGCTGGGAGGGAAATGGTTGCGGGGACAGGATTTGAACCTGCGACCTCCGGGTTATGAGCCCGGCGAGCTACCGAACTGCTCCACCCCGCGGCGAAGTTGTCAGTATAGCAAGCCAAAGGCTTAAACGGAAACTAGTTGTTTATTGCTTCCACCGCATCCTGAATAGCCTCGTTCAAACGGTCATCTGCCTCACCGAATGCAGTCCAATCACCATTGGCGAAAGCTTCCTGCTTGTCTTGAATTGCCTGCTCGGCTCTTTCAAGCGCATCGTCCAAATCTGGGCTGGCTACTTCGCCTCCTGTTGGTTCCTCAGATGGTTCTTCGGTTGGTTCCTCGGTTGGCTGATCAGGATCTTCGACCGGCTCTTGGTCTTCAGCTGATTCTTCACCGGAGTCATCGGCGGGAACCTCTCCATCGGCACCAGGAACAACGCTGTCACCAGCACTTGCTCCACTGTCGCCACCAAACAGTTCGTCCAAGGCCTCATCCAAAGTGTCCTCGAATGCGATTCGGTCACCGAAGCTTACGAGCACCTTCTGCAATAGAGGGAATGATGTTTCTCCAGTTGATTCAATGTAAACCGGCTGGACATAGAGGAATCCACCTCCCACTGGCAAGGTAAGCAAGTTACCGTTTAGTACTCGAGTGGAGCCCTGTCTCAAAATGTTCAGTAGCTGCGAAACTTCACTGTCAGCATTGAAGTTATTTTGCACCTGTCCCGGTCCGGGAATGATTGTTTCCCTAGGAAGGCTTAGAAGTCTCAATTTTCCATACCTATCTGAAACTTTCCCGGCCTCATCACCCGCTTCTCCACTGGCGACCAAATAACCCGTCAGAACGTTTCTTGAGTTCTGGCCGGTGGATTGCGGGATAAACGTTGTGTAGAGCGAGAAGTTCGGCTCCTGCATTCCAGGGGTCTGCATGGTCAGATAGTACGGTGGCTGCAAAACACCGATTCCTGGTCCATCAACCGGGTCATTAGGAGTCATCCAGGCATCTTGCTGTGAATAGAATGCTCCCGGATCGGTCACGTGATAGCGACCCAAGATTGACCTTTGCACCTTGAATAAATCAGATGGGTAGCGAACATGAGACATTAGCTCACCGCTCATCTCTGAAACTGGTCTAACCGTGTCGGGGAAGATTTTTCTCCACGTGGCCAGCACCGGATCATTTTCATCCCAGGCATATAGCTTCACTTCGCCGTCATATGCGTTCACTGTTGCTTTTACAGAATTTCGGATGTAGTTGATGTTGTTGGCTCCGAAGCCCGCCGATTCCGTTGAGGAGTCTATGATCGCTAAGTTCATACTCTCCGAGTTGGAGTAAGGGTAGTTGTTGTTTGTGGTGTATGCATCCACAATCCACAAAACCTCCCCGTCCACAACAGCCGGATAGGCCTGTGAATCCACGGTCAAATATGGCGCAACCGCCTGAATTCTCTCTTTCGGGTCTCTGTCGTAAATAATCTGCGAATCTGGGTTGATCGCGTCAGAAAGAAGAATTTGCTCGCTCTGGAATTTCAAGGCGAATGCGATTCGGTTTACCAGTGAACCAACGTTTGGTCCACCCGATCCCTCAAAAGTTGTGTAAGTCTGGTTCTCAGTTCCCTCACCAGCTGGAAAGTCGAACTCTAGATCTTCGTTGTTTGTACCACCAACGATTGAATACTCTGGAGAGTTTTCTCCGAAGTAAACACGCGGTTCGAACTCACCCAATTCACCGATTGAAGGTATTCCTGATTGGAAGAACAGTGGTTGCCCATCGGTATCGCGCTTATTTCCATAAGCTGCTACCAAACCGTAACCGTGTGTGAAAACAATTGTTGAGTTGTACCAACTGTTGGTATCCCCAAGTCCGGCTTGGTCAAGCTCCCTAACTCCTAGTACGGCATCCTGGGGTTCGCCATCTACTTCATAGCGACCAACATGCAGCCTCTCGGGGAATGAGTAATACTGACGATATTGCTCCAACTGCCTAAAGGCATCAGACACCAGTGAAGGATCCAAAATACGAATAGAAGTTGTGGTTTCGGCATCTGCTCTAAGAGCACCTGGTGTCGCAGTAGTGGTTGCTTCGTAGTCAATTATGTCTATGTTGTTTAGACCATAGGCATCACGAGTTGCTTCGATATTTCTCTCCAGATAAGGAGTTTCCAATGTTCTTTCAGTTGGTGCCACCTGGAAAGTTTGAACAGCCCATGGGTATAGCCCTCCCAAAACAACCGAGCTGATAATCATCAAACCGGTTGCAATGATGGAATATCTCCAGGAGCCAATGATTGCGGTCACTATAAACAGTGCAGCTACCAAAATCGATATCAGTGCCAGGATTTGTAGACCTGGAATAGTTGCGTTCACATCGCTGTAGCGAGCACCAGTAAACAATTCATTTGTTGTGAAGACAGTCTCGTATTGGTTCAGCCATAAAGAGACACCCTGCACCAAAAAGTAAATTGCAGCTGTGATAGAAAGCTGGATTCTGGCTGGCTTGGCAACTTTGACGCTTCTTCCGTCAAGCCTGATCCCGCCATAAATCAAGTGGACAGCACCTGCAATCAATGCCGCGAGAAGAACCGCGGCTGACAGAAAGCTGACTAGGGCAGTTAGGAATGGCAGTTCGAAGAGGTAGAAACTGACATCCATTCCAAACTGTGAATCTTCTTTTCCTGAAGGTGTTGAGTTAAAAAACTGTAGAGCGGTGGTCCACTGTGCAGTTGCCGCGGTTCCTGCGAAAACTCCAAGCAATCCGGGAACACCGAACATGATCAGTCGACGCAAGTTATCAATTACTTGCTGGTAATTTTCAAAGGGTGATTCCCCTGGCATTCTTAGGTACACAGGCCTGTGACGGTATGCAAGCCAGAAAGCTATAAGGGTAATAACAAACATAATTGCGAAGCCGGCTAGGAACAGCACAACCTGGGCAATGATTTGGGTCAGAAAGACCGATTGAAATTCCAGTTCACTAAACCACAGTAAATCCGTGTAGATACCTGCCGCTGAAATCAGAATGGTTGCTATTACAACCAAGATTCCTACGGCGATTGTTGCTGGCGATACTCTTCTACGCTTAGCAGGGCTGGCTGGTTGGCTCAAGTGTCAACTCCTAGTTTTCACAACTCGGAAACTCGTTGTTTCCGTCTTTGTACATTTCAATGGCCTCAAGGGCCTCTGTAAAGTCTGCCACGGGTACGACCAGTAAATCTTCAGGTTGGCTGGAAATTATCTCGGGACAGTTGGCCTGAGGGGCCAAAAACAAATCGGCGCCGTCTCGCTTAGCTGCCTGCATTTTGAGGTCTATACCTCCGATTGGCCCCACCAGTCCGCCTGTATTGATGGTTCCGGTTCCCGCAATGTGTGAATCATCCAAGAGTGAACCCTCCGTCAAAGCGTCGAATACGCCCAGAGCAAAAATCATCCCGCCGCTCGGTCCACCTACATTTCCAAGCTGAAGATCAATCTCAATTGGGAAGTCATAGGTGTAGCCAACCATTACTCCAATCAGATAGCGATCCTCTGATTTCTGAGGGGTAAGTGAATAAGAGATACTCTCACCATCACGAGTTACATCAATCTCTAAAGATTCACCGTTTGAATCTTGAATTCGTTGTTGCAGCTCCTCAATGCTTTCCACCGTTTCACCGGCTACAGCTGTGACGAAGTCTCCAGCAATGATAGATCCGCTAGCTGCTCCACCCTCAGTAACCATCGATACATAAACTTCCGGCTCTAAGTCGTATCCGAGCTCGTTTAGTGCTACCGCAACCGCCTCTTGTTGGCTAGTTTCCATCATGGCAACACTCTCGGCCCTGACCTCGTCGGTTGTTTTATCTGGCGAAAATACCTCGTCAACCGGAAGTACGACCTGCTGCGGGTCAATCCAGGCCAGAAAAATCTCAATCCAGCCAGGGGTGCTGTCTTGATTTCCCAAAACGCTTACAGTCAACACATCTAATCGGGTTTCAGATTCGAAACTTTCAACTTCTGACACCG
>JAVLCC010000001.1:0-55903 GCA_031580995.1 Microbacteriaceae bacterium | reverse complement strand
CGCCTTGTAGAGTTTTCAAAAAGTGTCATCCCCTAAATGGTAAGCCTGACAGCAGACACCTTTAGCTATTCACCTACACGCCTATGGCGAACAAGCTAAAACTCAGCTTCAACTTTCAGTCTTTGGCAATTAGCCTCGTAGTAAGGGAGGTTCAATGTCTGACGAAAATAGGGACCGCGACGAATTTCAAGAGTTTCTAAAAAAGTTTTTCTCATCTTCGGAAAACTTCAACCCCGAAGATTTGGCTAATCAGGCTGGTATTCCAATGGACCCGGCGAATTTGGGCATGATGATGGAGCAATTGCAGAGGGCAATTAGCGGCCAAGGTGAGGGAATCAATTGGAAGTTGGTGGAAACCCAAGCGAGAAAAGAAATCAGCTCCCAAAAAATAGAGTTATCGGATGAGTTGGAAACCTCATTCAAGCAAGCCTTTGGAACCGCCTCTCTATGGCTTGATGAGGTCACCACGATTGGTCAGTTTGAATACAACCCGCAGATGCTAACCCGACAGGGTTGGGTCATTGAATCTTTGGATCTTTTCAAAGAGATTGCCGAACCAGTTGCCACAAAGCTTGCTGAGGCATTGGCGGAGAACCTAAAGGAAAACCTTCCAGAAGAGCTTTCTCAACTTGCTGGTCCCGCCTCGAACATCCTCAAAAGCGCGGGTGGGTCATTATTTGCAATGCAATTTGGCCAATCGCTTGGCCAACTGGCAAACGAATCTCTCAGTGGTGGTGAAATTGGAATCCCGATTTCAGATCGCCCGAGTTTATGTGTGAAAAATGTTGAGGAATTTGCGGAGGGCTTGGGATTGGATTCTCAAGAGGTACTTATCTACCTAGCTGTTAGGGAACTCGCCCTGCAGAGATTATTTACCCAAAGCGCCTGGCTGAAAGACCGAGTAGTGAACCAGATTCTTGAATACTCCCAAGAAATAAGCATTGACACTGAAAAGATAAATCGTCTAGCGGAGGATTTAGACATAACCAACCCAACCGAGATTCAAAATGCGATAAGTTCTGGAGCATTTATCAACGAACCCACCGATTCCCAGAGAGTAGCTCTAGATCGCATAAGAATTAACCTCGCTTTGATTGAGGGTTGGGTGGACACAGTGACCGAAAAGGCAACCGAGCGCCTGCCATCCAGGGTCGCCCTTGCGGAATCAATTCGCAGAAGACGGGTGAGTGATAACCCAAGTCAAAAATTATTTGGGGCCTTGATCGGTCTTGAGCTCCAACCAAAGATGCTCAGAGAAACATCTGCCTTATTTGTTGAACTGCAAGAAAAACTCTCAAGCGCTGAGAGAGATGAAATTTGGCTTCACCCAGACCAGCTCCCCTCAGAAGAAGAAATCACAAACCCTGAGCTATTGATTCAAAGGCTTTCCAATGGCAAGGATGACCTAGATGCGGAGTTAAGAGGATTGCTAGGTGACTAGCTGTGGATAACAGCCTCTAAAAATCCAGCCACCCTGCAACACTGCAGCGGTGCCAATAAAAATCCGCGAATCAGTCATCAAAGTTTGGTCTTCCCAAAATCAGAGACAGTTTGGTATTGATAAACCCCTGAAAGTTGAGATCAGTTCAGCGGCCGAAGAAACTTTTTTGGCGATGCTGGAATTAGGTGTCGCCAATGGACAGTTTGAGGTGGCAGCTGATTTGGCTGGGCTCAACATTGAATCGGCAGAAAACCTGCATGCGAAACTTGGTTTTCTCACAGAGGATTTCAAAACCCCTTTGGCCCGCCCCGAATTGGGGAACTTGCCACAACCGCATGGGAAATATTTTCAAAACAGACAGCAGTCGGTGGTTTTGATTCCAAATCTCGGCAGGTTGGGGAAACTGCTTATTCATGCCCTAGCTCATGCAGGGGTGGGGAAAATAATCGTTAGTGACAGCACTTTAGTCTCAGAAACCGATTGTGGTCGGCTTGGTTATTCACTGAATCAGATTGGCCAATCCAAACTCTCAATCATCAAATCAGAGATCGCAAACACGCCAACTGTTGTGAAATTGGATAACAGGATGCACTGGGCGGATTATGTGGAGGTGGACATCGCGGTCGTGGAAACCAGTGGGGCCTTTCAACCAAGTGATTACCAACGCTGGCTATCGCTTTCTAGAAAGCATATAGGTGTTTGTTTCTCTGACATGCACGTTCTGATCACCGCCATAATTGACGAAAATCAAGCCTGCCTGGGTTGCCGAGAATTAAACAAATGGGATGAAGACCCGCAAAGAAAATTTGTCTGCGCCCAGATTGCGGGCATCAGTGGCGTGAAAGATTCATTGTCGATTCTGTTCGCGGCATCCACAGTGGCCCAGCGCATAATCAAAAACCTAGATACTGGGGTTCGGGAGAAAGACCTGCAGTTTTGGCCCAGTGGGGGATTTCTGGAGCTAGAAGAAAATATCAACTCTGGCTGCGGCTGTCAGCAAGCCCCTGGAGAAATCTAGATAAGTCGCCTGATTGTTTGGCGAAGCTGACCATCAAGCTGCGCTTTGCTCTGGTGAGTGCAACATAGCAAAGCCTTCGCTCCTCGGTTATTTGCTCCTCGGTAAGCGCCATCCGATAGGGCATAAGGCCCTCACTTGCCCCAACTAAATACACTTTTCTCCACTCCAGCCCCTTAGCGGCGTGAATTGTTGAGAGAGTCACCAATTGCCGAACCGGCTCAAAATGCTGCAGCTGCAATGAATCAATCAGATCTATCGTTTCTGAGATGCTCAAATCTTGCTCGGTCAGGGCTTCGTATAAAGCTTGCATTGACTCCCATGCTGAGAGATCTCCTGATGGCTGAAGGGTCCAGCCCTGCTCTCGAAGCACATCGGAGACTATTTCCGATGCCGGCTTGTCCTCAACAAATCTTGATGCCCTGATTAATTGCACCGCCCTTGATATCACTGGTTGTTGAAAAAACCTCTCCTGGGTTTTCAATTGGTGACGGATATTCAATTCACTGAGCTTCTGGGTTATTTGCTCTGACTGACTGTTTATTCGAAATAAAACTGCAATTTCACTTTCTGGGATTCCGTTTTCAATATCCTCGGCAATCATTTTCGCCACTGCGGTTGCCTCGGAGCCGTCATTAGAAAATTCCCGAAGTCTTATATCCCCAATCCCTGAGATTGCAGACATCGGAGAAAAATCATTCATCACTTTGTTAGCTAGGTTCACTACCTCGCTCCCGGAGCGGTAGTTATTGCTTAGTTCGATTGAAACGGTGTTATCGAATCTGGATTCGAAGCCGTTGAGAAATCCTTGGGAGGCACCCGCAAATGAATAAATTGTCTGCCTTGGATCTCCAACCACACATAAATCCGACCTGTCCCCCAGCCACTTTTCTAAAAGCGCAAACTGCAAAGGTGAAACATCTTGAAACTCGTCAATGGTGAAAAATCGATACTGACTGCGAACATGCTCTGCAACTCTGGGCTCGGAGCTAACCATCCCCAGTGTCAAAAGCAGCACATCCTCCCAGTCGATTTGCTGCGATTTGGTCTTTAATTTCTCGTATTCAAAGATCACACTGCTGGCTACTGAATGATTAACGGTTTCCAAAAAGCGTTCCGTCTCAGCGTATTTTTCAGGGCTTGAAAGCGAATACTTCCACCACTCGATTTCGGCTGCTAGCTCTCTGATGACAGATTGGCTGGAATCAATCTTGAGATTTTTCAAAACCTCCAACAGCAACTCTTTTTTGCTACTGAGCACCTTCGGTGAATTGACGCCGGTTAGTTGTGGCCAAAAATAACGAAGCTGTGCCAGGGCGGCTGCGTGAATTGTTCGCACCTGCACTGCAGGAACACCAAGGGAATTGATTCTTGAACGTAATTCAGCGGCTGATCTTGAGGTGTAGCTCAGTGCCAAAACCTTATCCGGATCATAAACTCCACTGGCCACACCGTAGGCGATTCGATGACTGATGGTTTTGGTTTTACCGCTACCGGCAGAGGCGATAATTCTCACTGGGCCAAGCAGTGATTCAGCTGCGAAACGTTGCTGAGGGTCTAGACCCTCAAGCAAACTCTCTGCTGATTCCATAAAGATTCCCTGCGTGGCATCGGTGCTGACAAAGGTTGCCAAAATAGTGTTTGGCTATGGCCAAATCTCACTTGATTCTAGCGGCGCTTGCAGCTGAAGCCGCTCGAGGAAAAAACTTCACCTCAACCAGGCTGAACACTGAAAAAACACCTGGTTTCGACTCGGCCATTTTGGAATCTGATACAGATCGCAAATATCAGGTGTTAGCCACAACTGGCAAACAATCCGAGGCTGAACTAAAAACTGAATTAAATGCCCTGAAGCTTGTCAGTCCTTTGGCATCCTCCACTCTTTCAGTGCCTGAAATTATCGGTGAGACCAAAGATTCCGATGGCTCCTCAGTGGTGGTGCTCAGTTTTGATGAATCAAAAGATATACGCCTGGGGGCAAAAAACTCAGAGCCAATTCAATTACTCTCGGCTGAGCTAGCAAGAATTCATTCGCTGTCGGTGGCTGATGCAAACGAAATGGAAATTCAGAGTTTTAGTCCAACTGATTTGAATGCGGAGCTGGTCTCCGAAATTGACAAGCTGGCTGACACAGGAAAGGTTCCCGGGGTGTTGCTCTCCAGATGGGAAAAAGCCCTGGAGGACATTGGCTTGTGGCGCTACCGACCAACTGTTATTCACGGTTCCATCAACTCAGACACCGTTGGCACAGCTGGCGACAAATTGGTCATGCGAGGGTTTGGCACGATGCGGGTTTCAGACCCGGCAGAGGATTTTGGATGGATAGCAGGAGGCTCAACAGAACAAGCCATAAACACCTGTTTGGCTCAGTATCTGGAGATTCGCGAAGCTGATGAAAACCTACTCAAGCGAGCGATTTTTTATTCTGAAGTAGAGATTGCACGATGGCTCTCCTATTGCATTGAAATTGGCGATGACAGAGCAGCGGAGGCTGCAGCGGCTGATTTAGAAAACCTTGCGGAGGATGCTCAGAAATCTGAGTTACCATCTTTAGAGGCCACCAGCTTTATTGGTTTGAACCAACAGCGGGACGAGAGCTAAGCTTGAAAAAACAACGAGGAGCAAAGTGCAAATAAAAATCGGTATTCAAAACAGCGGCCGCGAATTGGTTTTGGAATCTGAAGAGACCACAGAAACCATCAACCAGAAGGTTGAAAAAGCTTTGGCTGACCCAGCCTCCACTTTGCAACTAACCGATGAAAAAGGTGCTGTGATTATCGTTCCAGCGGGCGCCCTTGCCTATATTGAGATAGCCGCGGAGCAGTCACGCAAGGTCGGGTTTGTAAGCTGATGGATCTTTCACACCTCATAAGCCTTCCAGTAGTTGTGGTTTATGGAATCCTGCTTGGCCTAATCACCCCATACGTTATTGGCAAAAGCGATAAGCACGGATCACTGGTTCCGGGTTCAATAGCGGTTACCGTTGGTTCTGCTCTGTGGTTGATTTTTACCTTGGTGGGTCTTTCTCATTCAGGTGCTGCCATTTGGCTTCTAGTGATGCTAATCACCCCGCCTGTCACCTTCATCGCTATTCGTTATCTGCGAAGCCAAAGAGCAATCCAAGACGACAAACAGCTCAAGTCGCTCTAGGCGCTCATTCCTAAGTCATCCATTCTGGCAGCGTGGTTACTGACCAATTCACGAGTAAGCGGTTCTATTCTTCTTAGGGCGTCTCTTCTAAATTCCACTGGATCGGAATCATCTATCTCTTCAAATTCCAAAACATTAATCACGTGCAATAAACAGTCCGCCACCAAACTTCTGCCAAACATTGCTAATAAGTCTCTTAGCTCTTCATCATCCGCAGTTTTCTCAATAAGCAAGTTTTTCAAAAACTCATTGAATGGATAGTCAGAGAGAGTTTTCAAAACCATGTTTTTAGTCGAGGAGGATTGCACCGAAGCCAACCTGGCATAAAAGTCATCCAAAATTCCAAAAACCACATACAAGGCCATCAGGTTTTCATAAAAACCCTTGCCTGTGATTCTGGAGGTTAGCTCAAAAAATTCATCCTCAAACCTGACTAACTCGTCCTTAGCCCCCAAACCTTTTTTTGCTATCGCTCTTAGCACTGGTCGAAATCGTTCCTCTTGGTTTTTGGCAAGAGCTCTAACACTCTCTGAAAGCTTTTCATCGGGGGTCTGAACCGCTAATTCATCTAACAGGTCAGCGGCTAGCTTCTGAGAAAGAGAGAACTTTGCCAGATAGTCAAGCTCTGAGGGGGTAAGCTTGGAGAGATTGAGCTGCTGATTGGTTCGACCATCACTTGCTTCGCGAGACGGCAAAGTTAATTTGCGTGACGCTCTTCTAAGCCTTCGAACCCAATCCAGCACACAGAAAGCATAAGCCAATAGGCAGAAAGTACAAGAATTTGACATTCAGAGAACTAGGCATAGATGAAGACATCGTCACAGCCTTAGAGACAAAAGGGATTACCTCCCCATTCCCAATTCAAGAACAAGCCATCCCGATTGCCCTTTCAGGAAAGGACCTAATCGGTCAGGCAAAGACTGGAACAGGCAAGACACTGGGGTTTGGTTTGCCAGTTATCCAAAAGCTTGGCTTGAGCCCAGAGAAAAAGCACCTGGCACTGATAGTTGTTCCGACTAGAGAGCTTGCCCAGCAGGTTGCTGCGGATCTTGTTGTTGCAACATCAAACAGAGAAGTGCAGGTTGCTGAAATTCTTGGTGGAAAAAGTTATGAACAGCAAATAGAGGAACTGCAAGACGGTCGACAGATCATTGTTGGAACCCCTGGGCGACTAAATGATCTTCACCAAAAGGGTCATCTGAAATATTCAGAAATTGAATACTTGGTTTTGGATGAAGCGGATGAAATGCTCGATTTGGGATTTTTGCCAGACATCGAGAAGATTTTCGCTGCCACCCCAAAACAAAAACAAACCCTTTTGTTCTCGGCAACCATGCCGGATCTTATTTTGACTCTGGCCAGGAAGCACCAAAACAAGCCTGTTCATATCCGAGCGACCGGTGAAGATCAGCAACAGACCAAGGCTGATATTCAGCAGTTTGTCTTCCGTGCGCACAAACTCGATAAAGACGAGTTAGTTGCAAAGATTTTGCAATCGAAAGATATAGACAAAGCGATCATATTCACCCCAACCAAGCGCCAAGCATCGAAATTGGGTGAAGTGCTAACCGAGCGCGGTTTCTCAGCCACGACACTGCACGGAGATATGGGGCAACCCGCGAGAGAACGCTCCATGAAGGCTTTCAGGGAAAACAAGAAAAGAATCATGGTGGCCACCGAGGTGGCGGCCCGAGGAATTGATGTTGATGATGTTTCGCACGTCATCAATTACTCCACCCCAGAGGATGAAAAGGCTTATCTTCACCGCACAGGCAGAACTGGTCGTGCCGGCAAAAAAGGTATCGCCATCACACTGGTGGACTGGGATGACATCAACCGTTGGAAGATGATCAACAAAGCTCTAGAGCTTGATTTTGACGAGCCAATGGAAACCTACTCATCCTCACCTCATTTATTTGAGGTATTGGACATACCAAAAGATGCCAAGGGATCACTTTCAAGAAAAACTGAGCCACGCGGTCAAGAGTCAAAACCAGGTGCTAGCCCCGGGGGGACTAAGAGCAGGCGCAGAACTCGAAGCTATAGCCACTCTAAGCCAGCTGGCAAATAGTAATCAGCGCCGTTACTGGCACTAATCAGTCTTCGAAAGTTTTCAACCGAGGTCGAGTTCTCACCCAGTTCGTTTATTTTTCCGCCAACTCCGTGATAATCACTTGACCCAGTGGTGAACAGGTCATGTTTTTGAGCAAATTCTCGAAGCCATTCTCTAGCAGGCTCGGGGACTTGTCGGTGTTCTACTTCCAACCCATCCAATCCAGCCTCAACCATTTCCAAAAAATGCTCGGTGGGTAAATCAGAGGTTGACTTTCCCGCTGGGAAATCCATCAATGGATGCGCTATCACAGTTGCCGCCCCAGCTTGTTTGGCAAGCTCAATTGCATCCAGAGTGTTCAGTGAGTGCTCAGAGATGTAATACGGACTGGATTTATGCAAAATCGAATCAAATGCCTTGCTCCTATCATCAACCACCCCCGCTCTCACTAAGGCATCGGCTATGGCTGGCCTACCAACAGTTGACCCCTCGCGGATATTTTCTGTTATCTCCTGCCAACTGATTGGATAGTCCTTTTCAATCAACTCAACCATTCGTTTGGCTCTGGAAACTCGGCTATCTCTGGTTCTTTCAAGTTCATGAACCAGTCGTTTGTGGTTCTGCATTGGCCTGTAGGCGAGGATGTGAACACTGATTCTTTTAGCACCATGTTCAGTTTTGACATCCGAATGGGTAGAAATCTCAATAGCTGGAACAAAGCCCATTTCCAGCTCTCTAGCTTTATCAGAGGCTTCTTTCCAGCCATCGGTGGTGTCGTGGTCAGCAAGTGCGACTAGCTCGACACCGAGCTGTTTGGCACGAGTCATCAAATAGGCTGGGTCATCTAGTCCATCGCTTCGATTGCTATGAGTATGCAAATCAAGGATTGGCTGTTCGGACATGAGTAGACACTACTGGATTGGAGTGAGGGTTGACAGCAGATAACAGAAGTCGAACCCCAAAAGACAAAGCCTTCATGGAGTTCATGAAAACTGGTTGGTCAGAGATCTCGACCGAGGTACTAGTTGACGCTGAGGCTAATCAACTCGCCAGAGAAAACCGTAATGAAGTTATGGAAGCTTTCCCAGAAGAACTAATTCTGATTCCAGCGGGAAGCTCAAAAGTTAGAAGCAATGACACCAATTACAGATTTAGACCAACCACCGAATTCACCCAACTAACCAACTGGGGAAGCCAAACGGTAGAGGGCTCGATGCTGGTTATCGACAGTAAAAACAGAACTTCCAAGTTGTTTATCAGGCCGACTGCCGATAAAGACTCAGATGAGTTTTTCGCAAACACTGAGATAGGTGAATTCTGGGTTGGGCCAAGGCCAGATCTGGAGCAGGTTGAAAATCTTCTAGAAATCGAAACTTTAGACCTCAAACAATTCGACCATGATGCCAAATACATCTCATTGGAAAACGATGCCCTGGCTGAGTTTTTATCCGAGCAAAGAATCATCAAGGGTGATTGGGAAATTGCTCAAATCAAAACAGCGGTTGACGCAACCTTGAAAGGGTTTGAAAATCTAATTGCTTCAATCCCTGATGCCAACAAAAGAGGTGAGCGAGTTTTAGAGACCGCTTTTTTTCAAAAGGCCAGACTGCTTGGCAACGAACTCGGTTATGAAACAATTGCCGCCAGTGGAAACCACGCAAACATTCTTCACTGGACCAAAAACACCGGAGACATAAACTCAGGCGATCTTGTTTTGGTAGATGCCGGTGTAGAGATAGACAGTCTCTACACAGCGGACATCACTCGCACCATGCCCATCTCCGGGAAGTTCAGCAAACAGCAGAAGGAGATTTACGAAGTTGTTCAAGAGGCTGCCGATGCTGCATTCGCAGTTTGCAAACCTGGCAACCTATTCAGAGATATGCATAACGAGGCGATGAAGGTAATCGCCAAACACTGCGAACGTTGGGGCATTCTGCCCGTATCTGCAGAAGAATCTTTATTGCCCGAAAATCAATATCACCGCAGGTGGATGGTTCACGGAACAGGTCACCATCTTGGATTGGATGTCCATGATTGCGCAAAGGCTCGAAAAGAGATGTATTTGGACACAGAGTTGAAGCCAGGGATGGTTTTCACCATTGAACCCGGTCTCTATTTTCATGAAAACGATGAATTGGCCCCAAAGGAATTTAGGGGAATCGGAGTGAGAATCGAAGACAACGTGGCAATTACGGAAGCAGGCTACGACTGGCTTAGTGAATCAATTCCAAGGACTGTTTCAGAGGTTGAAACCTGGATGAAATCAATCTGGGATAGAAACTAAGCTTCTGGCTTTCGCTAATTCGGTTGCTGGCACCACAACTCTGTAGGTTTTAGCGATTGTCTGCGGGTAGGACAAAAACTCTCTTCGGTTTTTGCTCGCTGAGAATCTAATTATGTTGAATAGCATTCCAATTCCAGCACCGATTATTACCGCTGAGAAAAAGTTTTGAGCCTGGCTTATGGTCTCGCCGGAGGTATCAACTGCGAAACCGACACCAAAAAGCAAGCCAAAAATAAGTCCAATCCAGGATCCGGTGATAGCACCACTCAAAGCCACTCGCCCGTAGCCAAGTTTCCCCCTGATGGTTTCAACGAGTTTGAGATCGTCGCCCACTATCGAAATCAAACTGGGAGGGAAATCATTGGAGACAAGTTTGTTCACCAACTTTGTTGCTTGTTGATAGGTTTCAAATTCTGCTACCGCTTCACCCTGAGGAATCTGCGTCTCTCGGGCGCGTCCGCGATTATTCATCGGGTTGCTCATGGAAGCATTCTGCCACGGGATTGTTTTGAGAGTCTAAGGTTATCTCTGTGAGCGCAACAAGAGTATTCGTAGCCAGACTCGCAGGCTGCGGTGTTTTCGACCCCCAAGGCGACCGTGTAGGCAAGGTCGTGGACGTTCTCATGCTTTACAGAAAGACCTCCGCTCCAAGAATCTCTGGAATGGTGGTTGAGATTCCAGGACGCAGGAAAGTTTTTGTCCCGATAGCCAGAATCACAGCGATAGCACCTGGTCAGGTAATGACAACAGGATTAATTGATCTCAGAAGATTTTCACAAAGAGGTCAAGAGGTCAGAGCCATTGGTGAGATGTTGGGCAGAAGAGTCAAAATATTAGAAGATGGCGGCTTCGCAACAATTGAAGATTTCGCAGTTGAGCAAAACAGTAAGGGCGAGTGGACGCTTACCGAGTTTTTCCTGAGAAGACCAAAGCAGGGACTGGTTGGTCGTGGAAAAACTCAATTCGCCGCATGGAAAGAGGTTTCCGAGGCTCATCAGAGTGCGGCAGACCAAGAGGCTCAGCAATTGCTCGCAGCCTATGGGGAATTGCGACCTGCCGATCTGGCAACGGCGGTTATGGACTTACCTGATGAGCGCATGCTGGCAGTCGCTGGAGAGCTTGATGATGAGAAGTTGGCTGATCTGTTGGAAGAGCTCCCCGAAGAGGAGCAGGTTGAAATCATCAGTCAGATCCCAAGTGAACGAGCAGCTGAGGTTTTGGACCTAATGGAGCCAGACGATGCGGCTGATTTATTGTCTAGTCTTCCAAGTGATAAATCGGAAGCCCTTCTTTCGCTGATTGACGATGAAGAAGCTGAAGACATCCGAACGTTGATGCAGTATGAGGCCTTGACCGCTGGTGGCTTGATGACAAACGAGCCAGTGATCTGTTCAGCTGAGACAACTGTGGCAGAAGCAATGGCTAAAATCCGGAATCGGCAAGTTCCGCAGGTGCTTGCGGCACAGGTGTTTGTAACCCTTCCCCCATTTGAAGCCACCACCGGAAAATATCTAGGTGTGGTTCACTTTCAGAAACTTCTTCGATATCCTCCCAATGAACGTCTCGGAAGCCTGTTGGATACCGAGCTGGAACCAGTTTCCCCAAACACGCCAATAGACCAGATTCATCGCTCTTTGGCAAGCTATGACCTTGTTTCTCTGCCGGTGGTAGATGAGCAAAACAGGGTTTTGGGAGTGGTCACGGTGGATGACGTTTTGGATCACCTGCTTCCGGGTGATTGGCGAAGTGATGAGAGTGAGGTGATTGAGAATGGCTAGAAAATGGGATGACTTAGAAGCGCCAGTCACCTCCAGAAGGCGCTTTTTCTCAGGCCTGAACATATCTCAGGAAAAGATTGGTCGAATCAGCGAGGGGTTCGCTCGTGCCATGGGAACCGGAGGTTTCCTGCTAGGCATGACACTTTTTGTGACTATCTGGCTAACTTGGAACTCTGTTTCTCCAGAAACCTTGCAGTTTGACCCCAGAGCACTAAATTTCACCCTGCTAACGCTGATTCTCTCCCTGCAGGCGTCTTATGCCGCACCGCTTATTTTGCTTGCTCAAAACCGTCAGGATGATCGTGATCGAGTGAAGTTTGAACAAGACAGACAACGCGCGGAGCGTAACCTGAATGACACCGAATACTTGGCTCGCGAGGTTGCCGCACTTAGGCTGGCTTTAGAAGAGGTTGCCACCAAAGATTTTGTTCAAGACGAAATGCAGCAACTGTTCAAACAAATTGACTCAAGACTTGAGGCGGGTAATGACACAAAAGGTGATCGAGGCACTAAGTCGGGTAATTGACCCAGAACTTAGACAGCCGATTACTGAGCTTGGGATGGTCGGTGAAATACATGAAAATCCCGGCAGCGTTCAAATCAAACTAACCATCGTTGGTTGCCCGGCATCGCAAAAAATTGAACGCGAAGTTCGCGAAGCATTGCAGCCGGTTGGCGATTACGAAGTCGAGATGACAGTTATGACCGCCGAGGAAAGAAATGTCCTAAAAGACAAGCTTCGAAGCGGAAAGCCGGTAAAGCACAACCCTTTCATTGAAGAGACAAACACCACCAGAGTGATATTTGTTGGAAGTGGAAAAGGCGGTGTTGGAAAATCCACGCTAACCGCCAACCTAGCTGTTGGCCTGGCAAACCGAGGGCTGAAGGTTGGCCTATTGGATGCTGACATTTTTGGCTATTCGATTCCCGGTCAGCTGGGGATTAGTGAAAAACCAACCAAGGTCGATGAGCTAATACTTCCGCCAATTGCTCATGAGGTAAAAGTGATCTCAATTGGAATGTTTGTTGAAAAAAACCAACCCGTTGGCTGGCGCGGCCCGATGCTTCACAGAGCAATTGAGCAGTTTCTAACAGATGTCTATTGGGGCGATCTGGATTTCTTACTGGTTGATCTACCTCCCGGCACAGGCGATGTTGCAATCAGCCTCGGCCAATTGCTACCCAAGGCATACTCACTTGTTGTTACCACTCCTCAACCTGCGGCGAGTGATGTGGCGGAGCGCAGCGGAGCAATTGGATTGCAAACGGGACAAAAAATCATTGGCGTGGTTGAAAACATGAGCTACCTGCTTCTAAACGGCAAGCGCCAAAACATCTTTGGTGAAGGTGGCGGGGATGCTGTTGCGAAAAGACTGTCGGAGCTATCTGGAGAAGATGTTGAAGTTCTAGCTCGAATACCAATGGATGAAAAATTGCGAGAAGCAAGCGATTCCGGAAAACCAGATGATGCTTTGCCAGATGCCGGGCCAGAGTTATCAAAGCTGATTGACAAGATTTCTAAAATACCCATCGGCCTAGACGGGAAGAAACTCAAACTCAACCTTGGTTAGTAATGTCATGGCAACAAAAACTAAGCAAATGAATTCAACAGATTTAGAACAAGCTTTCCAAACTGCAAGAGATGCTCAAAAATCTTGGCAAGAAAGGTCATTTGCAGACCGCCGAGAGCTTTTTCTGAAATACCACGACAGTGTGAATGAAAACCAAGAGATGCTTATGAACACGCTGCAATCAGAGACTGGTAAATCACGAAACCACGCATTTGAGGAAATCACTGGCTCGCTAGCGGGGATTCGATACGTTGCCAACAACCTGCGAAAGGCACTGAAGTCACACTCCGCAAAACCAGGTATCCCGCTGGCATTAAAAATTAAGGTTGATTATTCACCAGTTGGAGTAGTTGGTGTTGTGACACCTTGGAACTATCCGCTTGCACTGACCATGCTGGATGTCATCCCTGCCCTGGCAGCTGGAAACGCAGTGGTTCAAAAAGCGGATGACAAAACTGTGAAAACAATCATTGCCGCAAAGGACCTTGCCGAGAGAAATGGATTACCAAAGGGTTTATGGCAAGTGGTCCACGGTGATAACGAGGTGATTGGAAATGGGCTGATTGACCACTGTGATTATTTTGCCTTCACAGGTTCCACACAGACTGGCAAAAAAGTAGCGCAAAGGGCTGCAGCCAGACTTATTGGGTATTCAATGGAGCTTGGAGGGAAAAATCCAGCCATTGTTTTAGAAAAAGCTGATTTAGAAAAAACTTCAGAGAGGCTACTGGCCTCTTTCATAGGAAACTCGGGTCAATTATGTGTTGCAACCGAAAGGGCTTATGTCCCCAAACAAGAGTTGCAAGCTTATACAGAATTACTTGGCAAGAAAATAGAGAGCCTGAAACTAGGAAGCTCAGAAGTTTTTGATCACGATCTCGGGGCGCTTATCAGTACCGAGCAAATCACCAGAGTAAGCGGATTTTTAGACAGAGCCCGCAAATCAGGGTCCAGAGTAATTGGTGGTTCGATCGAGGGTCAGATAATTCAACCAAGTTTGGTTGTCGAAACCGACCACACCTCAGAGATTGCAAGTCAAGAGGTGTTTGGACCAGTTCTAGCACTAATCCCCTATGACACGGTTGAACAGGCCATTGAGATGGCCAATGACACCGAATACGGATTAAACGCAAGCGTTTTTGGTGATGTTTCAAAAGCTGAAGAGGTAGCCAAGCAAATTCAGGCTGGAACAGTCAACATCAATGAAGGCTACCGAGCAAGCATGGCAAGCTTAGATGCCCCAATGGGTGGCATGAAGCAAAGTGGCGTTGGTCGAAGAAATGGAATCCACGGGATCAGAAGGTTCACTGAGCCGAGGACAATTGCCATCAATCGAGGTTTTGTTGAGCTTCCCAGTAGAGGTGCTCAATACAACAGGATGGCACCAATGATGGGCATGATTTCAAAAGTTATGAAACGTTTCTAAGTGGCCTCAGCATCAAAAGGTGGCATCTCGCCCGCCTCTAATCTGCTGGGTTTTTGAATCTCTGTTGCGGTAACTGCTGCTGTGGCAGCGGGTGCTGGCGCATCACTTAGTGCGTCACGAATAATTCTTCTAGGGTCATATTGCCTGGGGTCCATTTTTTTCCAGTCAACATCTTGAAAATCCTCGCCAAGCTCCTCTTTAGCCCTATCTTGTGCCCCATCAAGCCAAACCTTGGTGCGCTTGATCCACTGGGCAAAACGTTGAGCGTAAACAGGAAGTCTTTCCGGGCCCAAAACAAATACGGCAATCAAACCAATCAAAAGTAATTTCTCGCCGCTTAGACCAAACATAGCTCTAGGGTATAACTCAAAGCGAAGTTTTTCAGCTTTGCCAATTATGCTTATCAAACCATGATCGATAAAGTCTCCAGCTGGAAGTTTGCAGAGGATTTCGCAACTGAGCCAGAACACATCAAGCAGGCACGTTTTCGTGCCGAACAGCTCGGTGTTGAAACCATTACACCAGCAACCGGTGCGCAGCTTGCTTTCATAGTAAGTGCCATCGGTGCAAAAACGGCAGTGGAGGCGGGCACCGGTGCGGGAGTCAGCTCTTTGTGGTTATTGGAAGGTAGTGAAAAACTAATCCTGACAACAATCGACTCCGAGCCTGAATATCAAAATGTTGCCAAGCAAACATTTTCTGAAGCTGGATTGGACTCTTCTCGAATAAGAGCTATCTCTGGTGACGCTCACCGAGTTATGGCGAATATGGCCGATGCCGCCTACGACTTAGTTTTCATAGATGCTGAGGATAAGGATATCGATGACCACCTGCATTCGGCATCGAGACTTCTAAGGCCGGGAGGCGTAGTCGCATTCGCTCACGCGATGTTTAGAGACAGAGTTCCAGATCCGGCAATTCGAGATGAAGCAACAGCCAATTTCCGATCGGCGGTGCGTTCTTTCAGGGATAGCGATAGCTTCTTATCGACACTGTCAATGGTTGGAGATGGGTTGCTGCTAGCGAGCAAGAGGTCTATTTCTTAAGCACGCCTTCTAAAACTTCGTGCAAGCTTTTAGCCTCTTCCTCGTTTACGGAGACCACCAAACGTCCCCCGCCCTCCAGCGGAACACGCAAAACGATAAGTCCTCTGGGCTCGCGTTCGGCTTCCATTGGACCGTCGCCTGTGCGTGGTTTCATCGCTGCCATGAAAAACTCCTTATTGTTGCAACAATCTTCTATTATCCCACCTTTAGGCTCAGAAGTTAACCCCGGCTGAGCCAGCGGCTCAAAGCTTGATGGCAATCCAGCAAATGACCAACCGGGACGGATTCGTCATCGGCGTGAGCCTTGGATGGATTTCCTGGTCCAAAATTCACCGCAGGAATTCCAAGTTCACTAAATCTTGCAACATCGGTCCAACCGTATTTAGCCCTTGGCTGGACTCCTAAAACCTCAATAAACTCTTGCACCTCAGGCAAATCCAAGCCCGGTCTCGCAGCTGCTGCCTGATCGGTAACGATAAACGAAAAGCCTCTAAAGTAATTCTCTAAATACTCGATAGCCTGCTTAGTAGTTTTATCCGGAGCGAACCTGTAATTGACGGTAACGGTTGCCCAATCGGGGATGACATTATTGGCAACACCTCCGGATATGCCAACCGCATTCAAACTCTCTCGATATACCAAACCATCAACATTGAGCTCTGCGGGGACATAAGCATTCAGACGGTTCAACACCTCTGCCATGGAGTGAATGGCGTTAGAGCCCATCCAAGGCCTTGCTGAGTGCGCTTTTTGACCTTTGGTCGATATCTGAATGCGAAGTGTTCCGTTGCATCCACCCTCTAGCTGAGCGCTACTTGGCTCTCCCAGAATTGCGAAATCTCCATTGAGCAGGTCAGGGTGATTTTTAGCTATTCGACCCAGGCCGTTTTTTTCGCTTTCGACTTCTTCTTGATCATAAAAAATATAGGTCAGGTCATATTTGGGGTTCACTAGCTCTGAGGCCAATTTCAAAAAGACTGCAACCCCACCCTTCATGTCCACCGAACCCCTGCCCCAAACAACTTGCTCGCGCTCAAAGTGCATAAGTTTTGCGGGCAGATTCTCAGCCACTGGAACCGTGTCTAAATGCCCAGCCAGAATGATTCTTTTATTTCTTCCGAGGTTGGTCTTGGCAATCACTGCATTGCCATCGCGGATAACTTCGAGGTGGGCAAAATCCAGAGAATTCTCAACCAAATCGGCAAGAGTTTTTTCATTGCCACTGACACTTTCGATGTTGCAAACATCAATGGTTAGCTCCGCAAGCGATTTACTGAGGTCGATTGAGTTCATGAAATAAAGCGTAGCCTGTAAAGTTATGGCAGTTATGACTAGTGATTACATTGATTCGATGGCCTGGGGCCATGGCCTTGCAAGTTTTGATTCCAATGGCGAAATACTGGATACCTGGTACCCACAGCCGCAGCTTGGTTCCGCTCCGGCTGATGACAGCCAGTGGTTCGCACCGGCCTCAATTGAGGGAATGGCTTATGAGGACAAACTTCGGGAGGTCATCACAAGGCCAATAAGAACTGAAATTGATCTCACCCTGCCGGTAACCAGTGTTTCTGATGCATACCTAAGACTGCACCTGCTCTCGCACTGCTTGGTCAAGCCAAACAGCATCAACCTTGAAGGTCTATTTGGCAATCTTGCAAATGTTGTTTTCACCAACCGTGGACCAGTCAACCAAGAGGTCTATTCACAAAAAATTGCAGAGTTTAGAAAAGAGGGTGTTTTTGTAATCAACATGGATAAATTTCCAAGAATGGTTGATTACGTAACACCTGAGAAGGTTCGAATCGGAGACGCCTCCAGAATCAGACTTGGTGCACACCTAGCAGCTGGCACCGTGGTGATGCACGAGGGGTTTATAAACTTCAACGCCGGCACTTTGGGTTCTTCCATGGTTGAGGGAAGAATTTCTCAGGGAGTAGTAGTTGGCGATGGAAGTGACATCGGCGGTGGAGCTTCAATCATGGGCACCCTAAGCGGTGGTGGCAAGCACAAGATATCTATCGGACAAAGAAGTTTATTGGGCGCCAACAGTGGACTGGGAATCTCTCTGGGTGATGACTGCGTATTAGAAGCAGGTCTTTATCTAACAGCTGGCACAAAGCTGACACTGATTGCAGAAGATGGAAAACAAGAAATCAAGGCCAGTGAACTGAGTGGAAAAGACAATTTGCTCTTTAGAAGAAATTCGATTTCGGGTTCAGTCGAAGCTTTGCCTAGAGAAGGTGCCGGGGTCACCCTAAACAGTCTTCTTCACTAGACGCATTCGGCTAACCCTTTACCGAATCCCAACCCTTGGGGCTTATTGGGTTTCCATCCAGTAGCAATGGTTCGCTTAGCGGTTGACAAGTTCCAATTTTTTTGAAACCTCTGGGAATCTCGGCTTCTTGGGGAAAAGTAACCAGTAGCGAATGATCCTCTCCCCCGTGCAATACCCAAGCCAAAGTATCTGCCTCAATACTCAAAGCGGCCTGCTCCAACACCGCTTGGAAACCCAACAAGCTAGATGAATCGATATCAATTGAAACCCCACTGGCCTCTGCCAAGCGATAAGCATCGGATGAGAGGCCATCGCTTATATCCATCATTGCGCTTGCATTATGTTGATTGGCCAGCCGACCTAACTCAATTGGGGGTTGTGGTCGAAGTTGAATATTCACAAACTCGTCATAGCTTCTGGCGAACTGCGGGTCTGGGAATTGCAAAAGCTCTAGTCCTGCGGCGGCTTTTCCCAAGGTGCCAGCAACAAAAACTCCATCTCCTGCTTTTGCCCCGGATCTGGTGACTGGTTGTAGGCCATCTAAATCACCAAAGGCGGTCACCGAGATAAAGCTCTGGTTGGCGGTGGCCAGATCGCCTCCGACGATTCCAGACCCCAAAGCCAGTGAATCCGCTGCCGCTTGCAGGCCCTCCACGAATTCAACCAGCCATTGAATTTCTGTGTCTTTTGGGACACTCATAGCAACAACCGCTGCTGTTGGCACTCCGCCCATGGCGGCGATATCAGAGTAATTGCTCGCAATTGCTTTCCAACCAAGATCGAATGCTTGTGAGAAATCGAGGCGAAAATCATGATTTTCAATCATGGTGTCTGTGCTAACCAGATAGCTGTTGCTATTGGCTTTCAGAAGCGCGGCATCATCACCACTTCCCAATAACGCAAATTCAGTTCCCCTGAGACCAGCCAGGGCAAGCTTCAGTGATTGCTTTTCACCTAATTGATAGATAGTTGACACGCATTCAAAGGTAACCTGTTTGAGATGAAAATTTTGCTTCTACTGCCAATATTGTTTCTTACAGCCTGCACCCCACTTGTTTCATTAGAGGCGGCTGAGAACGCAAATGACCCTGCCTGTGCTGAAATTTCAGTCAGGGTTCCAGATGAAATCGGTCCGCACGATAAAAAATACACAAACGCTCAAGCGACAGCTGCTTGGGGAGACCCGACTGCAATCATCTACAGATGCGGACTGGAGCCGGTTGAAGCCTCAGTGCTTCCCTGCGTGACAGCTGGTGGAGTTGATTGGTTGGTTGATGACTCGCAGGCTCCGAGTTTCAGATTTGTCACCTTTGGTCGCTCCCCCGCAACTGAGGTAATCGTTGATGCAGATCAAGCCAGCGGAATTACAACCTTGGAAGAATTGGCACCCGCAGTGTCAGCGATGCCCGCCACTAAATTCTGCACTGTTATCGAATAGCAAGTTCAATTAGCTTGGCAATCAATTCTGGGTAATCAGTCCCCGAATCTTTCCACAGCTTTGGATACATAGAAATCGGTGTAAACCCAGGCATGGTGTTTACCTCGCTGAGCACCCAACCCTCATCGGTGAGGAAAAAATCAACCCTTGCCAAGCCAGCGCATCCAAGTGTCTTGAAGGCTTTTTTTGCTAGCTGTTGAGCAGTTGCAAGCTGCTCTGGGGTGAGTGCTGCAGGAACCGTCAGTTGCGCGGCATCACTTAGATACTTGGCCTGATAGTCATAAATACCACCCCCGCCAACGGTTATTTCACCAGCCGCCGAGGTTAGTAGCTCTCCATTGAGATCCTCTAAAACAGCTATTTCCAACTCTCTGCCGATCAGCCTTGGTTCGACTAAAACTCGCTTGTCTTGCTCAAATGCGTTTTTCACAGCCTGCAATAACTGTTGGTTGTTCTCAGCGACACTGACACCAACACTTGAACCGCTTTTCACGGGCTTCACAACAACCGGATAGCTAACCTGCTGGCTTAGGTTTTGAAAAGTTGTCTCCGGGTCATCCATGAACTCATTGTGATCAATCAAAATATCTTCGGTGACCTTAATCCCTTGCTCTCTGGCAAGGGATTTGGTGAGTTGTTTATCCATAGCAACAGCACTGGCAGAAATTCCATTACCGATATAAGGAATATGACAAAGTTGCAATAGTCCTTGGATGGATCCGTCTTCACCGTTTTCACCATGCAGCAGTGGAAGACAAACATCTATCTCGCCAATTGGGATCAGCTCCCGATATTCAAAATAAGCTAATTCACCGCCACCAAAGGGCCAGAATATTTCAAGGTCGTTATCCTCGAGCTTCGGGGAATCAGCTAGCTTCCAATCCTCGATTTCTGGGAGCAGAATGTGTTTTCCCTCAGGCGTTATGCCCACCAGTACTACCTCATGTTCTGGGTCAATTGATTCCAAAACAGCCTTGGTGGTGACAAGTGAAACACTATGCTCGGAAGACTCCCCACCGCAGATAACTAAAACTCTCACTCGATTTCCGCCTCTTCGGTTTCATGGGTTAGTTGATTACCAAATTCTGCAACGGGAAGCTGCCCGTCAATCACCTGCGAGAGTTGCTCGATTATGGGAAGAGATAACCCCTTCTCTCGAGCCAGGGCCAATACCGGTTCGACCGATGAGAGGCCTTCGGCGGTTTGTCGCATCAACTTCAACACTTCTCTTTTTGAATAACCTTTACCCAACATCTCACCAGCTCTGTGGTTTCTACTCAAATTCGATTCTCCCGTTGCGACCAAATCACCCAGTCCTGCCAGACCATACATTGTTTTTCTTCTCGCACCCAATTCAACGGCAAATCTTGTTATCTCACTCAAGCCTCGAGTGAGGATGCTGGCCGTGGTGTTTTGACCGTGACCAACACCGCTGACAATCCCAAGTGCCAGCGCAATCAGGTTTTTCAATACCCCACCCAGCTCCGTGCCAATGACATCTTCATTTGCAAACACTGTGAAATATTCATTCGAAGATGCTCTTGCCACGGCCATCGCATTTTCAATGTTTGAACAAGCTGCGACACTTGCAGCAGGCTGACCCTGAGCAATCTCTAAAGCCAGGTTTGGACCACTGACAACCACAATTTGATTTAGATCCACCCCCGCAACCTGTCGAATTAATTCGCTCATTCGCTGTTGGGACTGTGATTCCAAACCCTTCATCAAACTGACAACCAAAGCATCTCCAAACATGTCTTTGGATTGCTCCAGAAAGCCTCTAAGTGTGTTTGAAGGTATTGCCAGATAAATCTGCTCGGCTCCCTCTAGAGCACTTCCAAGATCGTCTGTGGCAATGATTTGATCCGGAAGTGAGATTCCCGGCAGGTAATCGGAATTTCTTCGGTGAAGATTTATCTCTTCAGCGAGATCAGCTCTTCTTGAATAAAGACTGACTTCATTGTTGCTGTCGGCCAAAATCTTTGCATAGGTTGTTCCCCAGCTACCGGCTCCAATAACTGCTAATTTCAATTCTGCTTCTTCCGGTAGTTCCCATAGGCTGCCTGCCCACTTTGTTTTGGATCCCATCTTTTTTTGGGAGGAGTGCCTGGTCTAATTTTTTGCAACTGCTCGGTTATCGCCTTCATTACAACTTCTGTGGCCTCTGCCATTTTTGCAGGGGGGTCAGTTGGTTTATAGGCGCTCAGGTCAATCTGCTCACCAACCTGAATGGCTACTTTTTTGAAAGGTGAGGGTCTAAATTTTTTACTGTATCTGGGTAGAACCTTTTCAACTCCGTGGTGGGCCACAGGATAAACAGGCACTCCACTTTCTATAGCTAAGCGAATAGCACCAGATCTTCCCCGCATGGGCCAATAGTCAGGGTCTCTCGTAAGTGTTCCCTCGGGAAACATGATGATTGTGTGACCCGCTTCCAGGTATGCCTTTGCAGCAGATAGCGAATCCTGATTTGACCTACCCTGTCTATAAATCGGAACCTGACCCAAATGAGGCAACCAACTTCCAAAGATTGGAATCCTGAACAAACTTTCCTTGGCAAGAAAGTGTGGAGCTCTTTTCAGTTGGACATAAATGAAATAGGCCATTGCAAGTGGGTCAGCGTAGCTTGTGTGATTGCTGACCAAGATGTAGGCACCTTTGGTCGGAAGATTCTCCATTCCCTTTGGAACAGTTTTGAAAAATAATCTAAAAAGTGGGGCGAGAATCAAAGCAACCAGCCATAAAGCTACGCTTATTTCCCTGTTTTTGGGAATCGGTGGGAGTTTATGTTCACGCTCTGACATCTTCTGTGACCTTATAGTCGGCCCCCAGGGCTGTTAGTTTGTCTAAGAAGTGTTCGTATCCGCGACTAATAAGTTCAATATTTGAAACAGTTGACTTGCCTTCAGCCGCCAAAGCTGCAACAACGTGTGAGAATCCACCCCTTAGATCTGGCACCGTGATGTCGGCTCCAGTTAGTTTTGCAGGCCCACTTATTACCGCCGAGTGATAGAAGTTTCTCCTTCCAAATCGGCATGGATGCCCGCCCAAACATTCTCTGTAAATCTGAATTTCCGCACCCATTTTGCGCAAGGCATCGGTGAAGCCAAACCTGTTTTCATAAACAGTTTCATGAACAATCGATAAACCCTTAGCCTGCGACAGAGCGACAACCAGTGGCTGCTGCCAATCGGTCATAAACCCTGGGTGAACGTCTGTCTCGATGACCACGGGCTTGAGCTCACCACCGGGGTGGAAAAAACGTATGCCATCATCTTCGATATCGAAAGCACCACCAATTTTTCTAAAAACGTTTAGAAACGTGGTCATCTTTGTCTGCTCTGCCCCAGCTACAAAAATATCCCCGCCGGTTGCCAATGCTGCTGCTGCCCAGCTGGCCGCTTCGTTTCGATCAAACAGCGCACGGTGGCTAAATCCATCCATTCGCTCAACACCTTCAATGCGAATGACTCGGTCAGTATCAACAGAGATGATTGCTCCCATTTTTTGCAAAATTGCAATCAGGTCAATAATCTCTGGCTCCACTGCTGCACCACTGAGTTCAGTGATTCCCTTGGCTCTGGTCGCGCTTAGCAACACCTGTTCGGTTGCTCCAACACTTGGGTAGGGAAGCTCAATCTTGGTTCCGGTCAGTCCATCTGGTGCACTGAGACGAATTCCATCAATTTGTTTTTCGACTGTGGCACCAAAAGCCCTTAGAACATCGAGGTGGAAATCAATTGGTCGATCGCCTATTTGGCACCCACCGAGTTGAGGAATGAATGCCTCGCCAAGCTGATGCAGAAGCGGACCGCAAAACAAAATGGGAATTCTGGATGAGCCTGCATGGGCGTCAATGTCAACAACTCGAGCTTGCTTCACGCCACTTGGGTCAAGCCTCATCACGCCATCATCATCATGCGAAACATCAACACCGTGAAGATTTAGAAGACCAGAAACAACCTCAACATCTCTGATGTGAGGAACATCTTTTAAGACACTGGGGCTATCTGCCAATAACGAGGCGACCATTGCCTTGGTCACCAAATTCTTGGCGCCTCGCAACTCAATTCTGCCATTGAGTGGCTTGCCCCCGTTGATGACCAGCTGACCCATTAGTCTCCTTTTACCGGAAGCGTCTTGGGTCTCCAAGCCGCTCGCCGGGACTCGAACTCGGCAATCTTGTCCTCGTTTTGAAGGGTTATGCCGATGTCGTCAAGCCCTTCCGAGAGACGCCACTTAGTGTATTCGTCTATCTCGAAATCTATCTTCAACTCTCCGCAACGTACAGTTTGACTTGGCAGGTCAACTTCTAACTCAACTCCTGGATTTGCCTCCATGGCCTCCCAAAGTTTGACTGTGTCTGAATTTGAAATCTGGCCGGCAATCACTCCTTGCTTTCCGCAGTTTGAGCGGAAAATGTCTGCAAACTTAGGTGAGAAAACAGCTTTGAAGCCAAAATCACGCAGAGCCCAAACAGCATGCTCTCTCGAGGAACCTGTTCCAAAATCACTACCCGCCACCAGTACCTGTGGGTTTTTATAGGCATCCTGGTTCAAAATGAAATCTGGGTCCTGACGAAGAGTTGAAAACAGACCGTCCTCGTAGCCAGTTTTTGCAATTCTTTTGAGATAAATTGCAGGGATTATTTGGTCTGTATCAACATTGCTATATCTAAATGGAACGCCAATGCCTGTGAAGTTTGAAATCTTTTCCATTTACTAATCCTCCAAATCACTTGGCGCGCTGAGGGTTCCACGAATAGCGGTGGCCGCTGCCACAACGGGACTCACCAGGTGAGTTCGTGCGTTTTTACCCTGTCTACCAACAAAGTTTCTATTTGATGTGCTGGCGGCTCTTTTGAACTCCCCGACTTTATCTGGGTTCATGCCCAAGCATGCAGAACATCCTGCAAATCGCCATTCCGCACCAAAGTCTTTGAAAATCTTGTCAAGGCCCTCGGCTTCGGCTTCAATTCGAACTTTCTGAGAACCCGGAACAACCATCATCGATATGCCCTCGGCAAGCTTTTTTCCCTTGATCAACTGCGCTGCAGCTCTTAGGTCTTCAATTCGAGAATTGGTGCAGGAGCCAAGAAAAACAGTGTCCACCCTTATGTCTTTCATCTTTGTCCCTGGCTGCAAATCCATGTATTTCAGCGCTTGCACAGCACTCTCACGGTCTGAAGGATCCTCATAAATCTCTGGGTTGGGAACCTCTCCCAGCAAAGAAACTCCTTGGCCGGGGTTTGTTCCCCAAGTGACAAAGGGATCTAATTCGTCTGCATTTATAAATACCTCGGCATCAAACTCGGCACCCTCGTCTGTCTTCAGACTCTTCCAATACTCCAGTGCCTCATCCCAATCTTTGCCGGCTGGGGCGTGTGGGCGACCTTTGAGATATTCAAAAGTGGTCTCATCGGGGGCAACCATTCCGGCTCTTGCCCCTGCCTCAATAGACATGTTGCAAATAGTCATGCGGCCTTCCATCGAAAGCTCCCTGATAGCACTGCCTCGGTATTCCAAAACATAACCCTGACCACCGCCGGTTCCGATTTTGGCAATGATTGCAAGGATGATGTCTTTGGCGCTAACTCCTGGCCTGAGGCTTCCCTCAACATTGATGGCCATTGTCTTAAATGGTGTTAGGGGCAATGTTTGGGTTGCCAAAACGTGCTCAACCTCGCTGGTTCCGATTCCCATTGCAAGTGCACCAAAAGCTCCGTGGGTTGAAGTGTGGCTATCCCCACAAACAACTGTTATGCCAGGCATGGTCAAACCAAGCTGCGGTCCGACAACGTGCACAATTCCCTGGTTCTTATCTCCCAGTGAATGAATCCTCACACCGTATTCTTCGGTGTTTTCCCTAAGTGCCTGAACCTGTTTCGCACTGGTTGGCTCAGCGATTGGCAGGTGAATGTCTTTTGTTGGAGTGTTGTGATCCTCAGTGGCAATTGTTAGATCCCGGCGCCTTATGTCTCTGCCGGCCAAGCGCAATCCATCAAAAGCTTGCGGTGAGGTCACCTCGTGAATCAGGTGCAGGTCGATATAAATCAAATCGGGCGCACCATCCTCGCCCTTCGCGACTAGATGGTCGCGCCAGAGTTTTTCTGCAAGCGTTAACGGTCTATCAGCCAAATTCACCTCACTGGTCTTAGCCTCCCTATTTTAGCGGAGTGTTATCCTGCGCACATGGCTTCAGCTCCAACCATTAATCGTCAGAGTGACTTCCCATTTGAACAATTACAACGTCGAACCGTCAGGGTACTAGCTCTTGGGCAAATGATGGGTGGCTTTGGACTCGGTGCAACCCTCTCGGTTGGAGCCCTTTTAGCCGCTGAGATTATCGGTGCAGAGCTGAGTGGTTTGGCGGCAACACTTTCAACTTTGGGTGCCGCCGTGTGGGCAATGCCACTTGCAAATCTGGCTGGCAGATATGGTCGCAGAGTTGCCTTGGCAACAGGTGCTGGACTGGCTGTCAGTGGGGCATTTTTGATTGTATTTAGCGCCGCTATTGAAAATCCTTTCCTATTAATGCTCGCATTATTTTTATTGGGTTCGGCATCTGCAGTTCAACTGCAGGCTCGATTCGCGGCCACAGATTTGCCTTGCAAAAAATCCACTGGGCGAGATTTATCGATAGTGGTTTGGGCAACCACCGTTGGTGCAGTTGTGGGTCCAAACATGTTTGGACCCGGCGAATGGTTTGGCGGGCTTATAGGCATGCCGACCCTAACCGGCCCCTTTGCATTTACGGTAATGGCTCAGTTGATTTCAACCTCAATTTTCTGGTTTGGACTGAGACCTGATCCACTAATTGTTGCTCGCAGAGAAGCGGGCATCGAACCCAGCAGAAAATCCGTAAGTTTCAAAGGTGCATTCGAGGTAATCAAAAAATACCCATTAGCTGGATATGCGGTGATGACAATCGCGCTTAGCCACATGGTGATGGTCTCGGTGATGAGTATGACCCCTGTTCATCTGCATTCCTCGGGCAGTGACCTGACAGCTGTTGGCTTCACCATCAGCATGCATATCGCTGGAATGTATGCATTTGCACCAATTTTTGGAATCATGAGCGACCGAATAGGCACCGTCAAAACAGTTTTGCTGGGACAGCTGATTTTCCTGATTTCGCTGATTATTTCTGGCATCGGACAATATGACTACTGGCTTGTCTTTATAGGTTTATTTTTCTTAGGTCTTGGCTGGTCAGCTGCCACAGTGGCAGCATCAGCACTTATCAGTGAAGTGGTCCCGACTGGGGAAAGAACCAAGGTGCAGGGTTTTAGCGACACCTTGATGAATCTCTCCGGTGCTTTCGGTGGCGCTGTTGCTGGAATTATTCTGGTGAACTTCACCTTTGGTGGATTAAATGCTGCAGCACTGATTCCAGTTGTTTTGATTGTGGTGGCATCTAGTTTTTCTGCCCGCTGGCAAAAATAAAAAACTCGCTCCCAAGCTTTTGGCGTTGAAAGCGAGTTTGGTGACCCCAGCGGGATTTGAACCCGCGCTACCGCCGTGAGAGGGCGGCGTCCTAGGCCGCTAAACGATGGGGCCGCGAACTAGGAAAGTATTCCATATATTACCCCCAAGTGCAAAGGCTATATGGCTATCTTCAAAGCCCTTGGAATTACCTCAACCTCAAACCCACCAAAGCCCAAAGGCTCCCCATCGGCATAGATTGGAACCTCGGCGGTCAACTTCAGTTTCTTCAAGCTTTTGACCTCAACGGAGGGGTGTGAGAGGTGAGTTCCCTGATAAACCCTGGGAAATACCTTCAATAGTTCTGTCTTTGAAATATCTGAAACACTGAATAACTCAAGCGACCCATCATCCACTTTGGATGCTGGAACAATCTTCATGCCCCCTCCAAAGATTCCCGAGTTGGAAACAGAGCAGAGCATCCCCTGGAACTTAATCTGCTTGCCATCAACGATTAGTTCATAGTCCAAAGCCTCGAAATCGGGCAATTCCCGCAAAAGCCCGATTGGGTATTTCAAAAAACTTCCGAAGCGATAAGTATTAGTCCTTTGATTCACCTTTGAATCAAGGCCTGCAGAGATAGTCCCAGTTGAATAAAACATTCCCTGAGCAAGCTGCACCCGCATGACATCAATGGCTTGGAATTTCTGATCCAGCAAACCGCCAAACAATATTTGATTGGGTTTTTTGCCTAAAAGGCCTAACTTTCTTGCGCTGTCATTACCGCTTCCAGAGGGTAATAAAACAACGGGGATCTCATGCTCAATTGCGTATTCAGTCAGTGAATGCAGTGTCCCATCGCCTCCAATTGCCACGATCACGCTAGGCGCCAATGATGCAAGTTCCCGCATGCTCTCCGCTGGGCTTTCGGCGGATACTAAAGAGTGCTCTATTTTGTGCTCTGCAAAGAAGTCCTTTGCAGCAAAATATGCTCTAGCAACTTTGCCTCCAGCATTTGGATTTACAACCAAACCCAGCATGCGTTCTCCAATCAATCTCACTAAATTTAGACTGAATCTGGAAAGAGAGTTATGAAAATCACCAAATTGACCCATGCTTGTCTAAAGCTTGAAAACAACTCGTATCGAATTTGGATTGATCCGGGCAATTTCACCAAGGACTTTTTGCCTGAAAAAGCCGAGGCCGTGATCATCACTCATCTGCATGACGATCACTGTCATCAGCCAAATATCGAAAAACTTTTAGAACTAAACCCAGACACCAAGATCTTTTCAACCGCAGAGGTCAAAGAGAAACTTGAAGGATTAGATGTGACGGTGGTGCAGCACGGGGATTTGTTTGAGCTGGATGGATTTAGCCTCGAGTTTTTTGGGGATTTGCACCAAGAAATTCACCACAGCATTCCGCTTGTTCAAAACACAGCGGTGATGGTCAACAAACAGTTTTATTACCCGGGAGATAGCTACACCCCACCTGAATATCGACCAGAGATGCTAGCGGTTCCGGCGAGTGCTCCTTGGCTGAAAATCGCCGATGTGATTGATTATCTGAATCTCGTGAAACCCAAAAAAGCATTTCCAACCCATAACGCCCTGCTGAGTGAAATTGGACATAACCTACAAAACTCTCGAATCCAACAAATCGTTGAAGACCAAAAAGGAGAATTTAGATACCTGCAACCAGGAGATTTTTGGGATCTATAAAGCAATAATCAGGGCACTGACAGCCATCACAAGCGTGATGGGTCCCCAAAGCTTTCTCTCTGGTGCAGATCTCGAGATGTTATTCAAAACTGCGCCAGCCGCCAAAAACGCAAAGAAAGCCCAGTTGGCAATTGACCTGCCTTGAGAATCCAAGAGAGACTCGAATACCCCAAGCTCCGCTAGGTAGTGACCTGCTAGGGCAATTGCCACCAATGAGCTAAAAACACTGATTATTCGTAAGTTTTTTGGAAGTCTTCCTGTGTGGGATCCCCCATATGCCAACTCTCCCCATTTCGCACCAAATGCGAGTGCTAATTGAAATAAGAAGAGTTTTATAAAAGCTACAACCAGTAGCCATCCCGCAACAGTTTCAAGCATATTTTCCTTGCTGGGGTACCTGGACTCGAACCAAGAACAAATGAACCAGAATCATCCGTGTTGCCAATTACACCATACCCCAAGGGCCTAAGCCTCAATGGCTCAGCGTTCAATCCTAGCGTGAAGCAAGGACTGATGGAAACTCCCGAAGTCGCTGAATTGAGATTTCTTTTCCAAGTATCTCTAATGATTCAAAAAGTGGTGGTGAGACTCTCCTGCCACTGACAGCTGACCTGAGAGGCCCAAATGCAATTCTTGGCTTGAGCTGCATTTTTTCAATGAGTTCAGTTTGCAAAGCCTTTTGAATGCTCTCTGTTTCCCAAACCTCCAAGGCTTCCAGAGTTGCAACAGATGCATCAATGATCTGTTGGGTGTTATCCGGTAGTTTCGCCAAAGAATCGTCATCGTGCTGGATTTTTTCAACAAACAAAAACCGAAGCATCTCCACTGATTCACTCAGCACCGTGATTCTCTCTTGAATCAGGGGTGCACTGGATCGCAGAGTTGATAGCTGTTGATCGGTGGGTTCAGCATCCACCAGTCCCTCGGCCTGCAGATAAGGAATCAGTCTCTGTTCGAAATCAGTTGGGTCCAAAAGCCTTATATGGGCTGCGTTTATGGCCTCTGCCTTAGCTAAATCAAAACGTGCAGGGTTTGGATTTACATTTTCAACATCGAAATTATCAACAAGCTCCTCAAGGCTGAAAATGTCTCTATCCGGCCCAATCGACCATCCAAGTAAAGACAAATAATTCAAAAGTCCCTCGTGGATAAACCCACGTTTTTTATGAACGAAAAGATCACTTTCCGGGTCTCTCTTTGAAAGCTTTTTATTGCCCTCCCCCATAACAAATGGCAAATGGCCAAACTTTGGTATGAAGCTTGCGACACCCGCTTCGAACATGGCGTTATACAAAACAATCTGCCTTGGTGTTGAGCTAAGCAGGTCCTCTCCTCGCAAAACGTGAGTAATTCCCATGAGAGCATCATCTACTGGGTTTACAAGCGTATAAAGCGGTTCACCGTTTGGCCTCACCACAACAAAATCAGGAAATGAACCGACCGGAAAACTAACTTCACCCCTTACCAGGTCTATAAATTTGATCTCCTGATCGGGAACTCTGACCCTGAGCGCTGGTTGGCGTCCCTCATCACGATAGGCCTGTTTCTGTTCCTCGGTTAGATCCCTCTCGCTGTTGTCATAACCCAGTTGCTTTGCTCTGCCATTGGCAATATTGCGCTGTTCAATTTCTTCACCAGTCAAAAATGACTCATAAACCTGACCTGAAGCAATGAGTTTTTCGATGACCTGCTTATAAATTTCTTTTCGTTCACTTTGTCTATAGGGACCGAGGTCACCACCAACTAAATAACCCTCATCCCACTCAATACCAAGCCAATGAAGCCCGTCCATGATCTGCTGCAGGGACTCTTCACTGTCTCTTGCTGCATCCGTATCTTCCACCCGGAATACAAACTTTCCACCGTGGTGTCTGGCATAGGCCCAGTTGAACAAAGCCGTTCTGATTAGTCCAACATGTGGAATTCCGGTTGGTGAGGGTGAGAAGCGAACTCTTATGTCGCTTCCCGTTGCTTTAGTGATTGGAGCCGAGATTTTTGTCATAACTGACTTAGTCTACGAAACAGGATTGATGAGAGTTCCGACTCCCTCAATCTCACATTCAATGACATCACCAGAATCAATTTTTGAAATACCGGCGGGAGAACCTGTGACAATTACGTCTCCTGGGAGCAATGTCACATTTTCACTCACGTAACTCACAAGCTCCAGAGGTTTGAAATTCATATCCGAAAGTGTGGCTTTTTGTCTAACCTCACCATTGACTCGAGATTCAATGACCTGATCATCAGCATCAAACTCGGTCTCAATCCAAGGGCCTATCGGGCAGAAGGTGTCAAAGCCTTTAGACCTGGCCCACTGCAAATCACTAAATTGCAAATCCCTAGCGGTTACATCGTTACCCACCGTATAGCCCCAGATGTGCTCGGAAGCTTCAGCAACTGAGACATTTTTTGTGAGCTTTCCAATCACCACTGCTAGCTCGATCTCTAGCTCCACCTGATCACTCTGGTGAGGAAGTTGAATTTGATCTCCAGGACCAATCACAGAGGTGTTTGGTTTGAAAAACATCAATGGCTCATCTGGGACATCCTGTCCGATCTCCATTGCATGGGCGCGATAGTTCATCCCAATGCAGACAATTTTTGAAGGAAGCGTCGGGGATAAAAGCTTCACCTCTTTGATGGCAACCCGCTCACCAGTGGTTTCGTAGCCATCGACTAGTGGGTGTCCCCTCAATACTGAGAGCTCTGGTCCATCCACAACTCCATATTTGGGCACGCCATTATCGCTAAACCTTGCAATTCGCATTTATTTTTCACCTAACTTGTGCATCCAGCCGTGTCGGTCTTCAACCCTGCCATATTGAATGCCAGTTAACTCCTGCCTCAGAGCAACTGTCAGCTCTCCAGGTTCGGCATTTTCATCACCAATTGTCTCCTCGGTGGAAATTAGTTGGCCAATTGGGGTGATAACCGCAGCTGTTCCGCAGGCGAATGCTTCACTGATTTCACCAGAGGTCATGCCCTCTCTGATTTCTGAAAGGGTTATCTTTCTTTGCTCAACCTGCAGGCCTCGATCTTCTAAAAGAGTGACAATGCTGTCACGGGTGATTCCTCTGAGGATTGTTCCATCTAACGAAGGGGTGAGCACACTTCCATCTTTTTTCACAAAAAAGATATTCATTCCACCAAGCTCTTCGATGTATTCACCTGTTTCAGCATCCAAAAACAATACTTGCGAGCAGCCGTTGTCTTGACCCTCTTGCTGCGCCAATAAACTGGCTGCGTAGTTACCGCCTGTTTTCGCCTCGCCGGTACCAAACCTTCCAGCCCTGGCACTTCCAAGCGCTATCCAAATCTTCACGGGCTTTAGCCCTCCCGTGAAATACGGTCCTACAGGTGATGCAATCAAGCGATATTCAGCTCTGTTAGCGGCCCTTACCCCCAAATAATTCTCAGCTGCAATGATGAAGGGTCTGAAATAAAGGGTTTTTTCATTCTCCGGTTGCGGAACCCATGCCCCGTCAACTGAAATCAATTCGTGCAGAGATTGAACAAAAAGCTCCTCGGGTAATTCTGGAAGTGCCATCCGCTTGGCACTTTTCTGCAGGCGCTTCGCATTCTCTGTCGGCCTAAATGTCCATACCGATCCATCCTCGTGTCGATACGCCTTGATGCCTTCAAAAACCTCTTGACCGTAGTGCAGAACAGCGGCGGAGGGGTCTAGTTGGATTGGTCCATAGGGGATAACCTCAGCCTGGTGCCAGCCTCTGCCCTTCTCCCAGTAGATTGCCACCTGATGATCGGTGAAGTGGGTGCCAAAAGTAGGGTTTGCAAGAATCGCCCCCCTGGCCTCACTGGGTAGCGGGTATTGGTTTAGAGACTGATGGAACTCTACGGTCATTACTTCCTCTTTAGATTCTGGAGAGAATGCTCTCGGCAATTTTGTCTGTGGTTTTCTCCTGATGTCCCTCTGCTATGTATTCACTAACAGCAAGGTTTATCTGTTCAGCGGCAATGTTGTAGCCAAGCTGTTCGGCCAAGAGACCCGCGGAGAGGATAGCCGCGGTTGGATCTGCCAGATTTTTGCCAGCGATATCCGGAGCCGAACCATGAACGGGTTCGAACATGGAAGGAAAATTCCCAGTGGGGTTTAGATTAGCCGATGCGGCTAGACCTATGCCACCTCCAATTGCAGCAGCCAAGTCGGTGATGATATCCCCGAAAAGATTATCGGTGACAATCACATCAAACCTTGATGGGTCTGTGACCATGTGAATGGTTGCCGCATCTATGTGCATGTAGTCAGTTTTTACCTTTGGAAACTCGGGGGAAACTTCATCCAAGATTCTCTGCCAGAGGGCACCGGCATATGTCAAAACGTTAGTTTTATGAACAAGAGTTAGTTTTTTGTTCCTTGAGTTTGCCTGCGAAAAAGCAAACCTGATGACTCGCTCAACACCAAAAGCCGTATTCACGCTCACTTCATTGGCAACCTCTTGCTCGGTGCCAACTCGAATCGCACCACCGTTTCCCACATAGGGACCTTCAGTCCCCTCTCGGACCACTAAAAAATCAAAGCTTGGGTTTCCACTGAGGGCACCGTTTACCCCGGCAAACGATTTAGACGGGCGAAGGTTTATGTGATGGTCGAATGCAAAGCGAAGTTTCAGAAGTAACCCTCGCTCTAAAACGCCGCTTGGAACCCTTGGGTCTCCAACTGCGCCAAGCAAAATTGCATCGTGAGAGGCAAGCGCTTCCATGTCATTCTGACTAAGAGTTTCACCCGATTTTAGATATCTTTCGGCACCGAGGTCATATTCGGTGTGGCTAATCTCAACACCCTTGGGGGTAAGTGATTTATGAAGTGCCTCTAGGGCTATTGGGGTGACCTCTTGGCCGATTCCATCTCCAGGAATTACCGCCAGATTAAGCTTGTCCACCTGTCACCTCTCAGTTGATTACTCAACTTTAGTGCAGATGACTGACGGGTGCTAAACCCGCAGTTTTCCAAACATAACGACATCCTTGGCAATCTGATCACCGTTATCTGTTTTCACAACTCGATCACGGTTTTCAATGTTTAGTTCTTCCCATGAATATTCAGACGCTATTTGTTCTAACTGGGACTTACTAACCAGAACCGATTTATCTGGCGGTCCGCCATAGCCATGCTCTAAATTTTCAACCGCATGCCAAACACCAAGCACCTGCGAGCCATCACGGAGCTGGGCGAAAGCATTTCTCAAAGCTTTGAAAAAGCCGTCAGAATCGATTTGCAAATAGGCAATCACCAACAGATCAGGTGTCAGTCCAAACTCAGCAGTTTGAGCATCGGAGGCGTTTATTTGACAGTTACTCTCAATGCCTCTTTGTTTGGCTCTTTCCAAAAACTGTTCCAGTGCCACCGGGCTAATGTCCACATTTTCAACGGTGAGACCTTTTGAGGCCAGCCACAAAGAGTTACGCCCGTTACCGCCTGCAAGATCTACCGCAGTTGATAAACCGGAGAGCTCAATCTCACTAAGGAAGATATTGGGGTCATCCCCCCAGCTTTCGGGCCTATCTCGGTAACGGGCGTCCCAGAACTCTTTAGAGCTCAATTATTTGACAACCGCTAGGCCAGTCTGGCTACTGGCATTGCCAACACTTCCACCATTTACTAATTCACCTGTGAACCCCAAATCAAGCATTGCATTGATGGCCTGACCTGCACGGTTTCCGCTTCGACAGTAGATGTAATAATCTTCAGTCTTGTCCAATGCGTCAATTCGCTGCAGGAAATCGCTGTCTGCGATTCCGATTCGCTCAGCACCTTCGAGGTGGCCGTCACTGAATTCCTCTGGGGTTCTAACATCAATAACCATTGCATAGTCCTCAACCGCTACCTGCTCTGGTTCAGCGCAACCTGCAAGCGAGCTGGCGATAAACAGTGCCGCGAATGAGGCGGCGATTACTTTCAAAAACTTTTTCATATCTTCCTTTCTATACCCCCTAGGGTATGCTACGGTAAGTCTGTAGTCAAGGAGACATCATGGATTTAGACGAAAAAGACCTAGAGGCAGTGCGCAAAAGACTCGTTCGAGCGCAGGGGCAACTGGGTGGAGTTGTGCGCATGATCGAAGATGGCCGAGACTGCACAGATGTATTGACTCAACTGGCGGCAGCGAATGCTGCGATCAGTAGAGCCGGATTCTCTCTTCTCAGTTCAGGCCTAGCGGCCTGCGCTTTGGATGAAAACGGTGAGTCAGACCGAAAAAGACTAGAAAAAGCATTTTTGTCACTTTCATAGTGACTTTGATTGAAAGGAAATAATGGCTCAGGAAGTAACCGTAGATGAACTGGAGCAGGCGATCGCAGCAGGCGAATTCGTAGTTGACGTTCGTGAATCTTTTGAATTCGAAGATGGACACGTTCCCCAGGCAAAACACATCCCCCTAAACTCAATCCCTGAAAACTTGGGTGAGATGCCAAAAGATAAAAAGATTTGGATCATCTGCGCAAGTGGTGGAAGGTCTATGACCGCCGCCAACTTTCTAGAGCAGCAGGGTCTTGATTGCGTGAGTGTTGCTGGTGGCACCGGCGCATGGATCGGCTCCGGCAAGACTGTCAGTTTCGACGCATCAATCTGATGTTCGGTTTATTTAAATCTAAAACTCCCAGCATCAAAGTCACCGAAGTTCAGCAAAAACTGGATGACGGTGCGCAGCTAATTGATGTTCGCGAGAGCAATGAGTGGAAATCAGGACATGCACCTGGTGCCAAGCACATCCCCTTGGGAAGCCTAGAAGGAAGACTAAAAACCATCGCTAAGGAAAGACCGGTGATGGTGATGTGTCAATCAGGCATGAGATCAGCGCAGGCGGCAAAGATACTTTCCGCAGAAGGGTTTGATGTCTCCAATGTTTCTGGAGGAATGGTTGCATGGAAAAGAGCAGGACTAAGGACGGTTTGAAAATGAAGGTAGTAATAATTGGTGGCGTTGCAGGCGGAATGAGTGCTGCAACCAGGCTTAGAAGACTTAGAGAAGATGCGGAAATTATTGTCTATGAAAAAGGACCGTATGTTTCTTTCGCCAATTGTGGATTGCCCTATTTCATTGGCGGAGTGATTGACAAAAAAGAGAGTCTGCTTTTGCAGACCCCGCAGTCTTTATGGAACAGGTTCCGTTTGGATGTGCGAGTCAACACCGAAGTCACAGCAATTGACCGTGAGAACAAAACAATCACTGCGGTGAACTCAGAAACCGGCGAGCAACAAGAGGATTATGACTACATCATCGTCTCTCCCGGTGCTAACCCAAGAAAGCTTCCTATTGAGGGCATTGAGCGTGCTGTTGTTTTGAAAGATGTTGAAGACAGTGTTCGCATCAAAGAAATGGTTGATGCGGGCGAGATCAAATCAGCCGCAATCCTGGGTGCTGGATTCATTGGCGTTGAATTAGCCGAAAACCTAGTCCACAGAGGTGTGAAAACCACGATGGTTGAATTCCGTGACCACGTCCTCCCACAGTTTGACATTGAAATGATTGAACCCTTCCAGGCGCATTTGAATGAAAACGGTGTTGAAATTGCAGTTAGTGCTGAGACTCAAAGTATTGGCGAAAACTCTCTCACCCTGAAAGACGGAAGAGTCATCGATGCTGACCTGGTGGTTTCATCAGTCGGTGTTGTTGCGGATAGCAAACTGGCAGAGCTTGCTGGTTTAGAGATGGGAAACGCTGGGGGTATCAAGGTTGATGATTACCTTAGAACCAGTGACCCAAACATTTTTGCTGTTGGTGATGCGGTTGAAAAACAAAGTCTTATAACCGACCAGCAACAGATGATTTGGCTTGCCAACCTAGCTAACCGCCACGGAAGGCTGGTCGCCGATGTGATTGCAGGAGAGACAGCACCAGCAAGAAAGTCAATTGGTACTGGCATCATTGGTGCCTTTGGAATGGCTGCAGCTCTCACGGGAATCACCGAAGGTTTAGCTCAGCGAATGGGAATTGACTACAAAGCCATTCATCTTCACCCCGGTTCTCACGCAGGTTATTTCCCAGGCTCTGAGAGAATCTCACTAAAGGTAATTTTTGATCCAGAATCCGGCAAGTTGCTGGGTGCACAATCAGTTGGCAAAGATGGTGCCGATAAGCGAATAGACATTATCGCAACCGCTATTTATGCAGGCCTTTCAGTGGACGATTTGATGAACCTGGAGCTTGCCTACTCACCGCAGTTTGGCTCCGCTAAGGATGCCATCAACCACGCTGGTTATGTTGGCAACAACGTCTTAGAGAATAAATCCCCCAATGTTCACTGGAACCAGTTGGATTCTGAACTCACTCGCGGCGTGAAGATCTTGGATGTTAGAACTAAAGCAGAGTTTGACCGAGGTCACATCCCTGGGGCTATATTGGCGCCAGTTGATGAGCTTCGAGACAAATTGGACGAGCTAGCTGGCGAGGAGTATGTGGTTCACTGTGCAGTTGGTCAGCGCGCCCACACTGCAATCCAGATTCTAAAAAGCAAGGGAATCAAGGCCAGCAATCTATCCGGTGGTTACACCACTTGGAAATTTGCCCAAGACGCTCTGGCCAGAAACGAAATCTAAATTTCGGTTAGCTGAATAGCCCTGACGTAGTCGGCCTGGGTCTTGGACTGAATATCTTCCAAGATCTCGGCTGACACGGGGCTGTCGACTGTAATCACACTAAGCGCCTTGCCACCCTCGCTCTTTCTAGCGATCTGCATTGCCGCAATGTTCACCTCTGCATCGGCGAAAGCGCTTCCATAGACCGCAACAATTCCAGGGCGATCGTCATAGACCATGACAACAAAGTTGTCATCCATGGGAACTTCTACGTCGTAGCCGTTTATGTTCACGATTTTTTGGGTGAGCTTTGGACCAGTCACCGTTCCTGCGACACTAACCGTTGATCCATCACCCAGAGTTGCCCGAATAATGGTCACGTTTCTGTATTCTTCACTGTTTGTGTCAGTGATTAGCTTCACATCCACGCCTCTGCCCTCGGCAATCAGTGGAGCGTTGACATAGCTCACCTGATCGGTAACCATGTTTTGGAAAATCCCCTTCAGAGCAGCCAATTTCAAAACAGTCACATCGTGCTCCGCTATGTAGCCCCTGACCTCAATTTCAATTGAGGTCAAAGATGCGTGAGCAATTCCAGTTAGCAGTTGACCTAGCTTTTCAGCCAAAGGTATTCCAGGCTTCACGGAGGCATCGATAAGTCCACCTGCAACGTTCACTGCATCGGGAACCAAATCTCCGGCTAGTGCTAAACGAACACTTTTAGCAACACTGATTCCAGCTTTTTCCTGAGCCTCACCGGTTGATGCACCAAGGTGGGGGGTGAGCAGAATGTTATCCAGCTCCAAAAGTTTTGATCCGGCAGGTGGCTCGGAATTAAAAACATCCAATCCAGCACCCGCAATTTTGTTCTCACTCAGTGCTCGATATAACGCATCCTCATCAATGATTCCTCCACGAGAGCAGTTGACGATTCTCAGGTTTGGTTTGGCCAAAGCAAACTCGTCATCGCTGATCATTGATGTCGTCTCAGCAGTTTTTGGGATGTGGATGGTGATGTAGTCACTTCTTTTCATCAACTCTTCCATCTCCACCAGCTCAACACCAATTTGCTCGGCTCTCGCTTGAGTTACATAGGGGTCATAGCCAATTAGCTTCACATCAAATCCGACCAAACGATTGGCTACCAGTGTTCCAATTCGACCGAGACCTACGATGCCAATGGTTTTTTCATAAAGCTCGACACCTGTGTATTTAGATCTTTTCCACTCCCCCTCACGCATTGATGCGTGGGCATCTGCCATGTTTCTTGACAGCGACAAAATGTGTGCAACGGCTAACTCAGCGGCACTCACAATATTTGAAGTCGGGGCATTCACAACCATAACTCCGTGCTCAGTTGCAGCTGGGGTGTCAACGTTATCCAAACCAACACCGGCTCTGGCGATTACCTTCAGCTTGGGAGCGGCGGAAATGGCCTCTTTATCCATCTTTGTTGCAGAGCGAATCAGAACAGCATTTGCCTCTTTCAGGGCCTCTAAAAGTTCAGCTCTGTCTGCTCCGTTGGCGTGTCGAATCTCGAACTCGTCTCCAAGTGCCTCAACAGTGGCCGGAGACAGTTCTTCTGCAATTAAAACTATTGGTTTTGCCAATTTTCCCTCAAAATCTCTTTATGTATGTAAGCCTAGCGGAAGACCAATACAGAAAATTTGGAGATGAAAATGAATAACACAACAAGATTCTCAATTGCCACCCTGGCAGCTTTGATAACTGTTTACGCCCTTTATTTCGTGGGTGTTCTGGTGGGAGCGGATTTCTACGTCGCACCTCTAGATCAGGAAATTCCTATATTCCTTTACGCCTTTGCAACAGTTGGAGCAGCTATTGGAGCGTTTTTAGTAGCTAGGGCGCTGAAAAAGACCGGAAACCCATCCAGAAACGTGTGGATTACCGCAATTATCGTCTTTGCCCTGATGGTTCTGCCGATCCCAGGTGTAGCTGACCCAATCGCTGCAGCACTTCTAATGGCCATCCACTTCGCAGTGGCGATTCCACTAACTCTTGCGATGCTTCGATCGGTTAGTAACTAACTAGCGAGCAACGCTACCTTCGCTGTAATCGTCTTTATTTTCGATCCAGCTAAATAGCTTGCGAAGCTCACGACCGGTTCCTTCGATCTGGTGAGTTTCACCCTTGGCGCGGAGCTTCTGAAACTCAGGGGCTCCGGCGTCTTGGTCAGCGATAAAGCGCTCAGCAAAGTTGCCGTTTTGGATATCTCCCAAAACTGCCTTCATGTTCTCTTTCACCTCAGGGGTTATAACCCTTGGGCCTGAGACGTAGTCACCGTACTCAGCGGTGTCAGAAACGCTCCAACGCTGCTTTGCGATTCCACCCTCATACATCAAATCAACAATCAACTTCAGTTCGTGCAAAACCTCGAAGTATGCAATCTCTGGCTGGTAGCCGGCCTCGACCAGGGTTTCAAAGCCATACTGAACCAGCTGTGAAGCACCTCCACACAAAACAGCCTGCTCACCAAACAGATCAGTCTCTGTCTCTTCGGTGAAGGTTGTCTTGATGGTTCCCGCACGGGTTCCACCAATTCCCTTTGAATAGCTCAGTGCTAGCTCAAATGCTCCGCCAGTCGCATCCTGCTCAACAGCAATCAAGTTAGGAACGCCTCGTCCTGCCTCATACTCACGACGAACGATGTGACCTGGGCCCTTTGGAGCAACCAAGAAAACATCAACATCGCTTGGTGGCTTGATCAAACCGAAGCGAATTGCGAAACCGTGTCCAAATACCAAGGCTTTGCCAGCTGCCAAGTTTGGCTCAACTGAGTTTGTGTATAAATCACGCTGGGCTGGATCTGGAGCCAAGATGACAATTACATCCGCCCACTTCACTGCCTCGTCCGGGGTGTGAACGGTGAGACCTTTTTCTTCTGCCTTAGGGCGTGATTTTGAACCCTCCAGCAAACCGACAACGACATCAACGCCACTGTCTTTAAGGTTCAAGGCGTGTGCGTGACCCTGCGAACCAAAGCCTAGAACCGCCACTTTTTTATTTTGAATAAGACTCAGATCAGCATCTTTGTCATAGAAAATTTCTGCCAATGTATTGCTCCTTTTTTATTGGCCTATTTGATTCGATCACTCATTGATTTGGAGCCTCGGCCAATTGCAATGGCTCCTGATTGAACGAGTTCTTTCACTCCAAAGGGTTCTAAAACCTTTAGGAAAGCTTGACACTTAGCGCTATCGCCGGTTATTTCAATAACAACCGAGTCACTAACCACATCTACAACCCTAGCCCTGAAAAGGTTCACCGCCTCCAAAACCTGACTGCGGTTGTTAGCCTCGGTCCTGACCTTGATCAGCATGTGATCACGAGACACTGAGTTGTCGTTTTCTAATTCAACAATTTTCACAACATTCACCAACTTATTCAGCTGCTTGGTGATTTGTTCGAGTGGATGCCCTTCAACATCGACAACCACTGTGATTCGACTGAGACCTTCATTTTCACTGGTTCCCACCGCCAAAGAGCGGATGTTATAACCACGACGGGCAAATAGACCAGCAACGCGAGTAAGCAAACCAGGCTTGTCTTCAACGAGTAGCGACAAAACATGTTGCGTCATTCGTCACCCTCCCAAACCGGTCTTGCATCCCTTGCATACTGCACGGCGTCATTGCTGACACCAGCTGGAACCATTGGCCAAACCATAGCATCGCGTCCAACAATGAAGTCAATGACTACTGGGCGGTCATTGGTCTCCAGGGCAAGCTTGATTGCCTCCTCGGCTTCTTTTTCATTTGTGGCTCTGATCGAGAGACATCCATAGCTCTCTCCGAGCTTCACAAAATCAGGGACCATCTGGGTATCAATACCTGTATTCAGATCTGTATTTGAATACCTAGAGTTATAAAACAGTGTCTGCCACTGTCTAACCATGCCAAGGGAGCTGTTGTTGATGATTGCAACCTTGATTGGAATGTTGTTAATCACACAGGTTGCTAATTCTTGGTTGGTCATCTGGAAACAGCCGTCTCCATCAATTGCCCATACATCTCTTTCGGGCTCGCCAACCTTTGCACCCATTGCAGCTGGAACGCTGTAACCCATGGTTCCGGCACCACCTGAGTTCAACCAAGAGTTTGGTCGCTCGTAATTGATGAACTGTGCTGACCACATTTGGTGCTGCCCAACTCCTGCGGCAAAAACACCCTCTGGGCCGGTCATTTCACCAATGCGCTTGATAACCCACTGCGGGGCAAGTGTTTCATCTTCCTGCTCCTGGTAGCCAAGTGGGTAGCGTGTCTTCAGGCCATCCAAAAACTGCCACCAATCTGAATAATCTGGCTTTTTGCCAGACAGACGGCTTTCCAACTCAGCATTCAGCATCGCAATAACTACTTTGGCATCGCCCACGATTGGAACATCTGCCTGTCGGATTTTTCCAATCTCAGCTGGGTCAATATCAACGTGAATAACCTTCGCTCCCGGAGCAAAGCTTGAAACCTCACCGGTAACACGATCATCAAACCTGGCACCCAGGGTGATTAGTAGATCTGATTTTTGCAAAGCGGTCACAGCCGGCACAGTTCCGTGCATCCCCGGCATCCCAAGGTGCTGGTGATGGGTGTCGGGGAATGCTCCGCGAGCCATCAAAGTGGTGGTCAGTGGAGCACCTGTAATCTCCGCAAGCCTGGCCAGCTCAGCATGAGCCTCTGCACGAATCACTCCACCACCGACATACAAAATAGGCTTTTCGCTGGCCAAAATCATTTCAGCAGCTGCCTCAACCTGTCGTCCATGAGGATGCGTGACTGGCTTATAACCAGGCAAAATATCCATCTTTGGGGGCCAGCTAAATTCAAATTTTCCGTTTTGGGCATCTTTGGTGACATCCACCAAAACTGGACCTGGCCTGCCACTTGTTGCCAACTCAACCGCAGCTGCCATGACCGCTGGAATATCGGCTGCCTTTGTGACCAAAAAACTGTGCTTGGTGATGGGCATTGTGATTCCAACAATGTCCGCTTCCTGGAACGCATCTGTTCCAATCGCGTGTGAGTTCACCTGACCGGTAATTGCCAACATTGGCACGCTGTCCATGTGAGCATCTGCAATCGGTGTCACCAGGTTTGTTGCTCCGGGACCACTGGTTGCAATGCAGACACCGAGCTTGCCAGTTGCCGCAGCATACCCCTCGGCTGCGTGTCCAGCACCCTGTTCATGCCTTACCAACACGTGACGGATCTTTTTTGAATCCATCAGTGGATCGTAGGTTGGCAAGATTGCCCCGCCGGGCAATCCAAATATGTCAGTGACCCCAAGCTCTTCGAGCGAGCGCACGATAGCTTGAGCGCCGGTCATAGTTTCAGTCATTTTGTCCTTAGCCACAGTAGGCACCGACAGATGCGGAACCTACAATTTTTGAATACTTACCGAGAACTCCCTTGGTGTATCTCAAGGGCAGTGGCTCCCAATCTTTCTTGCGGGCAGCCAATTCATCCTCATCAACGAGTAGCTCGATAGAGCGTTTAGCGATGTCGACGCGGATTATGTCGCCATCGCGCACAAAGGCAACTGGACCTCCGTCCACAGCCTCTGGAGCAATATGTCCAATACTCAGCCCGGTTGTGCCGCCTGAGAATCGTCCGTCTGTTAATAGTAGGACATCTTTGCCCAGTCCCGCACCTTTAATTGCGCCAGTAACCATCAGCATCTCTCGCATACCGGGACCACCTTTTGGTCCCTCATAGCGAATCAACACAACATCGCCTTTTTGAATTTCGCCATTGCTTAGCGCATCCATGCATGCTTTCTCACGCTCAAACACTCGTGCTGGTCCTTCAAAGGTTTCTAAATCAAATCCAGCGGTTTTCACAACGGCGCCCTCTGGGGCAAGTGAACCCTTCAGGATGTTAATTCCGCCTGTTTTGTGGATTGGGTTATCCATGGCGCGAATGATCTTTCCATCTGGGTCAGGTGGGTTGATATCCGCTAAATTTTCAGCAACTGTTTTTCCTGTGACGGTTAGCGCATCTCCGTGAATCAATCCAGCATCCAATAAAGCCTTCATCAAAACTGGAACTCCGCCGACTCTGTCAACATCGTTCATCACATACTGACCAAATGGCTTTAGATCCCCAAGATGTGGGACCTTATCGGCAATTTTGTTGAAGTCATCCAACTCCAGCTCAACCTCTGCTTCTTGAGCGATAGCCAATAAGTGCAAAACTGCATTTGTTGAACCACCAAAAGCCATCAAAACTGCAATTGCGTTTTCAAAGGCCTTTTTGGTCATGATGTCTCGTGCAGTGATTCCTTTTTCAATAAGTTTCACAACGGCTTCACCACTTCGGTGAGCCCAGTTGTCTCTTCTTCTGTCAGCACTTGGAGGTGCTGCCGAACCTGGAAGGCTCATACCTAGCGCTTCAGCGATACTGGCCATTGTGTTAGCGGTATACATCCCACCGCAGGCACCCTCACCCGGACAGATTGCTCTTTCAATTCGATCCAGGTCTTCTTCACTCATAAGACCTGCCTTGCAGGCTCCGACTGCCTCGAATGCATCGATGATGGTCACCTGCTTTTCGCTTCCATCGGTTAGTTTCACCCAACCCGGAGCGATAGACCCCGCGTATAAAAACACGCTGGCTAAATCAAGTCTTGCGGCAGCCATCAGCATTCCTGGAAGTGACTTATCGCATCCAGCAAGTGTTACCGATCCATCTAAACGCTCAGCACTCATAACTGTTTCAACGCTGTCGGCGATGACCTCACGAGAGACAAGCGAAAAGTGCATCCCCTCGTGACCCATTGCGATACCGTCAGATACAGAAATTGTTCCAAACTGCATTGGGTAGCCCTGAGCTTGAAAAACGCCCTGTTTAGCGGCTTCAGCCAATCGATCGAGGCTTAGGTTGCAAGGGGTTACTTCATTCCAACTGCTTGCAATTCCAATTTGCGGTTTGGACCAATCTTCATCGCCCATTCCAACAGCACGGAGCATTCCTCTGGCGGGAGCTCTCTCGATTCCATCAGTTACGTCTCTACTGCGAGGTTTCATGTCATTTGCCATTTGATTAGTCTAATCAAATTCGAAAGGGGTAGCCTTCTAGGGTGGTTGATTCAGATACGACCAAGCAGCCAACTGGCTTGGATCTTTATTCGCAGGCAGCACAAAAAAGTGCTCGCGAAGTCATTTACTCCTACTCAACTAGTTTTGGCATGGCAACCAGGCTTATCGAGCCCGCAATCAGAAAACACATAGAGAGCATCTATGCCATGGTTCGAGTGGCCGATGAAATCGTGGACGGTTCCGCAGCCGAGGCAGCAACAGTCGAGGCAAAGCTTGATCCTGAAAAGGAAATTGAAAATTTTGAGAGGGAGTGCTATCAAGCAATGCAGCTTGGATACAGCACAAACTTGGTTTTGCACGCTTTTGGAATCACAGCTCGTGAAGTTGGAATAAAAAAAGACATTGTGAAGCCATTTTTCGATTCAATGAAAATGGATCTCACAGATACCGAACACGATGAGCAGAGCTTCAAAAAATATGTCTACGGTTCAGCTGAGGTAGTTGGCTTGATGTGTCTGAGGGCTTTTATTTATGACCGTAAATACACATCAGAGCAACTTCAAATCATGAATGAAGGAGCACTGGCGTTGGGTAGCGCATTTCAAAAAGTGAACTTCCTAAGAGACCTAAGTGCAGATTTTTCCAAATTGGGAAGAAGCTATTTTCCTAACGTGAACGTTGGAAATTTTGATGAGGCAACCAAGAAACGTCTTGTTGCTGATATCGAATCTGAGTTAGACAAGGCGAGGAATGCAATTCCTTTGCTTCCTAAAACCGCCGCCCGAGCGGTAAAGGCAGCGTGTGAATTATTCGGAAGCTTAAATAAAAAGATTGCCAAAACTGATTCATCGGAACTTATTAACACCCGAATTAGTGTTGCAAATGGAAAGAAGTTTTTAATCCTTGCAAAAAGCTATCTAGGAGCGGGTCGTTGACACAAAAAACAGCTGTTGTAATCGGGGCTGGTATCGCAGGTTTGGCATCAGCCGCCTTGCTTGCCAAATCAGGCATGAAGGTAACCGTGCTGGAATCCAGAGAAAGCATTGGTGGTCGTGCCTACCAGTGGGAAAAAGATGGGTTCAAATTTGACATGGGGCCATCTTGGTATCTGATGCCGGATGCCTTCGATCAATTTTTCAAACTCATGGGCACCACTGCTGAAAAAGAACTGGATCTAGTTCAACTAGACCCAGGGTATAAAACCATTGTTGAGGGCTATGAAAAGCCAATAATCGTGAGAGATTCTTTGGATAAAAACAAGGAGCTTTTTGAAGGCATTGAGCCAGGTGCATCACAAAAACTTGATGAATATGTAGCAAGTGCTGAAAATGCCTATGACCTTAGCCTGAAGCATTTTTTATACACCAACTTCAAAAATGCCAAAGGCTTCACAAACCCTGAGGTTGTGAAACAAGCCGGCAAGTTTGTTCAACTGCTGACTACCTCGCTGGATAGCTACGCCGGTAAGTATTTCAAAGACGAAAGATTGAAAAAGATTTTGGATTACCCAAGTGTTTTCTTGGGAGCTAGCCCCTATGAGACTCCCAGCATGTATCACTTGATGACACATGTGGATATGAACATCGGTGTTTTCTACCCCAAGGGCGGTATGTACACCCTGATTGAGGCCATTGAAAGATTGGCGGTGCAGCACGGAGTACAAATTCACACTAACTCAGAGGTGACAAAGATCCTCTGCAGTGGAGATAAGGCCACCGGTGTGATGGTGGGAGATATCAAATACGAGGCAGATGCGGTTGTTGGAAGTGCCGATTTGCATCACGTGGAGACAAAACTACTGCCAAGGCATAAACAAACTTTCCCCGAGGCCTACTGGTCAAAGCGCAAGCCTGGCCCCTCCGCAATGCTGATTTATTTGGGCATCAAGGGAAAAATCGAGCAGCTCGAGCACCACACACTGCTTTTCACCCAAGACTGGGAGGGTGGATTCCAAGAGGTGTTTGCCAAAGCGGATGGCAAAAGAAGCATTCCTGACCCTGCGAACATGTATGTCTGCATGCCCTCCAAAACCGATTCAACGGTTGCACCAAAGGGGTACGAGAATGTATTTATCTTGGTTCCCACAGCTGCGGATCCGAGCCTTGGAAGTGGTGGGATAAACGGCGAGGGTGATGAATCTTTGGAGACCAGGGCTGATCGGATTATTGATCAACTTGGCGAGTGGGCGGGGATTGACAATCTTCGCGATCGAGTGGTTGTGAGAAGGATCGTCGGTCCTCAAGATTTTGTGAATGAGTTCAATGCCTGGAGCGGAACCGCTCTGGGAATGGCCCACACCTTGAGGCAAAGTGCTTTCTTTAGACCACAAAACCGCTCTAAAAAACTCAAAAACCTTCTCTATTCTGGCCACAACACAATCCCAGGAATCGGTCTGCCGATGTGCCTAATAGGTGCAGAGCTTGTTTATAAACATCTAACAAATGACAGTTCCAACGGGCCAATCGAGAAAGAGCTCGCCACCTTAGAAACCTGGAAGGGACTTAGCTAATTGGAACTAATCGCATTTGGGTATCTCGGAGCGCTGATTTTTTCAATCATCGGCACAAGCCTGATTGATAAACGTCAGGGGTTGGCACTTTTTGTGTCACCGGTTGCCACGATCATCTCAGTGTTTATTGGAGTTGCAGTGTTTCTGGCTTGGGACTTAGTCGGAATTGAACTTGGAATTTTCTTCATTGGGCCCGCCGAGCATGTATCCGGGATATTGATTGCACCAGAGCTACCACTTGAAGAACTGTTTTTCTTGATTCTGCTGAGCTATTCGACACTGATTGTTTATCGACTGGCGGAGAGGAGGCTCAAATGACCTACATCCTGCTAACCATCTCGGTGCTGGCAATTTTTGCCATCTACACTTTCTTGATGCGCAAGTGGTTGAAGCTCAAACCGCTTGCCATCGCATCTGCCGTAATGCTTTTTTTGACCCTGGTATTTGACAATTTGATTATTGCCTCCGGCATCGTTGATTATGACCCTGAAAAAATCTCAGGGATTCGATTGGGGGTTGCACCAATAGAGGATTTCGCCTACACGCTTGTTGCACTGGTGTTGATTCCAACGGTGTTTAACTTCTTGCGCATCAAGCTATGAAATCATTCCTTGCAATAATCTCATCCTCCAGACCAATCTCCTGGATTAATACAGCCTTTCCCTTTGCTGTTGCATATTTGCTGATAACCCGTGAGTTTGATTTGAACTTTTGGGTCGGAACGCTGTTTTTCTTGATTCCTTATAACTTGCTCATGTATGGAATCAACGATGTGTTTGATTATGAAAGTGATCTTGCAAACCCCCGAAAAGGTGGCGTTGAGGGTGCTCTTTTGGCTCCCGAACTTCACCGCCCAACCATCATCACCGCCGTTTCCCTGAGCGCTCCGTTTTTGATTTATCTTTTCTGGGTTGGCGATTTTTCTAGCGGTCTGATTCTTGCAATCACGATATTTGCAGTTATTGCCTACTCACTAAAAGGGCTGAGGTTCAAAGAGATTCCTTTTTTGGATTCAATTACCAGCGCCTCGCACTTCACCGGACCAATGTTGTTTGGGATTTCTCTGGCTGGGGCAAATATTTTTGAAAACCCCGCATTGCTTATAGTTTTTAGCTTATTTTTCTGGTCAATGGCATCTCACGCATTTGGTGCTGTGCAGGATGTGAAAGCAGACAGAAACGCAAGAATCGGCTCGGTTGCCACCAGTATTGGTGCTCGTTGGACCGTTCGCTTTTCATTTGTGCTCTACGCTCTCGCAGCATTGCTTGTGGTGCTAGCGGGTGGTCGAATTGCACTTGCAGCGATTGCGCTGATTCCTTATTTGGGAATCCTGATTCCCTATTGGAATCTCAAAGATGAAGATTGCGAAAAGGCAAACTGGGGTTGGAGAAGTTTTCTGTGGCTTAACATCTTTGCTGGCGCAGTTGTCAGCTTAATAATTATCGAGATAGTTCAAGGGCGCTGATGCGCCCAAGAGCTTCTTCGATTATTTCTGGATAGGTGCCCAAATTCATGCGCACAAACCCGAGATAACCAAGATCATCAACTGAGTGATCGCCGCCGGGGACCAAAGAAACTTTTGCATGTTCCAAAATCTGTTTGGCTGGATTTTCTATCCCAAGGGTCTCTAGATTTATCCAAGCCAAATATGTTGCGTTTTGCTCAAAGGTTTCAGCCCAAGGTTTATCTGCCAGCAAAGAATTCAACAGCTTGAAATTTGATTCAATGGTGGCAACCGTTTCCGAAAGCCAGTCATCTGAATCGTCAAAGCTTGCAATCATCGCAGCAATTCCCAGAATTGATGTTCGATAGGGAACTGCCATCGGCAGTTTCTCCATGACCTTGGTCTTTAATTCCTCTGATTCAAAAGAAATCAGCCCTCCCTTGACCCCTGCGGTGTTGAAACTTTTAGAGCTGGAGGTGATTGTGATTCCAACCTTTCTAGCCTGCTCACTGACAGAGGCGAATGGGACAAACTGTGCTGTTGAGTGAGTCAATGGTGCGTGGATTTCATCAGCCAGGACAGTGACGTTGTATTTTTCTGCAAGAGATGCAATTGCCTTCAAATCTTCAGCTGAGTGAACCGCTCCAACTGGGTTATGAGGGGAACACAGAAGATAAACGTCTATGCCCTCCATGAATCTTTTCTCAATGGACTCAAGATCCAATACCCAAGACTGATTTTCAAGCATTAGCGGAGCATCAACAATTTGATTTTTTGATTCCAATATCCATTTTTTGAAAGATGCATAAATCGGAGAGTTGACTAATACCTTCCCGCCCTCGGGAAGTAATGCCCTTAGTAACTCAACTCCCGCGACACCAACATCGGTGACTGGAAACACCATTTCTGGATTGGGCTTAAATCCCCAGTGACGTTTTGAAAATCCACTGAAAGAACTTCCGAGTTCAGGAAGAGGAAACGCATAACCCAAATCGTCATTGTCAATCATCGAAATAAGCGATGCCTTGATGGCTGGACTGATTGGGTAATCCATCTCCGCCACATGCATGGGAATCACATCTCCCGGAAACTTCCTCCATTTGACACTTTGTCTTTTTCTTAGCTGATCTAATCTGTCAGTCATTTCAACGCCCTAACATCCAGTCTTGCGGTGAGTGCCATGTGTGGCACCGTTAGAGCCAGATTACAACTTATTCGGTTGTTCAAAACTGCAAAAAAATAGACCGCGCTCCACGGCCGGGAATAGTGAAAAGCCTCATTAGCTTATTAATCCAGTGAGTAAATTAGAAGCAGGCACCAAGGCACCCGAATTTCAAGCATCGGACAGCGAAGAAGAACAGTTTTCAAGCACAGAGTTTGCGGATAAGAAAACTATTCTTTATTTCTACCCAGCAGCAGGAACACCTGGTTGCACCAATCAGGCATGTGATTTCAGAGACAATCTGAACTCTCTGAAATCCCTTGGTTACACAGTCATTGGCGTAAGCCCTGACAAGCCAGCAAAACTTGCAAAATTCAAAGAAAAAGAGAGTCTGAACTTCACTTTGCTTTCAGATCCAGAAAACGAAATCCAAAAACTTTACGGGGCCTATGGGCTCAAGAAAATGTATGGCAAGGAATACGAGGGAACCATCCGTTCAACATTTGTAATTGACGAGCAGGGCAACATTGAGCATGCGTTTTATAACGTGAAAGCCAAGGGACACGTTGAAATGCTCAGAAAACAACTTGGCATCTAGATTCAGTAGGGTTTGACCATGAGTGAAAAACCAAAGAAAAACAAAAAGGAACTAAGTCCGGAGGACACCCCCAAGGCTTTAGCTGGCAAAAACCTTTCAATTGGCTTATCCGTTTTGCTGGTGGCGGTTGCCAGCGGAATCTTTGTTACCACAAACATTGATGTTCAGGGTTATGGTCCGCAGGATTACGTTGGAGTCGCAGGACTCACGATTCTCGGTCTCTATCTGACCATCAAGGGCCTAAGAGCTCGCAAAGAAAAATAATTCATAACTCGATAACATTGTTCCAGCACCGAAAGGATTCAGCATGGACGCTCACGAAATGACAGTGAATCTGAACCTGTCAACGATTCTGATAGCCATCACTGCTGTTGGCATCATTGGATTTTTTGGACTAGTCATTTATCTAAGCGCGAATGCAGTGTTTGGAAAGAAAAGCCAGTAACAGTACGCCCCCCGGGACTTGAACCCGGAACCCACTGATTAAGAGTCAGTTGCTCTGCCGATTGAGCTAGAGGCGCATCAGCGTAAAAGCTTAGCATCCACTACTAACGCTAAGGGCGAACTAACTAACCTTAGAAAAAAATTTGATTATGGTTGAAATATGGGAAATGAATCCAAAATCGCTGAAAGATTGCAGCCAGGAGGGCAGGCTCCAGATTTTGTGATTCCCAACCAAGACGGAATGATGCGCTCTTTAGAGGATTTTCTTGGAAAGGGAATCATTCTTTATTTTTTCCCCGCTGCTGCTTCACCAGGCTGTTCCAAAGAAGCCAGCGATTTTGACGAGAACTATGAGAAATTTTCCGAGTTGGGTTATCAGATAGTTGGCATATCCCCAGACAAGGTGGAGAGGCTAAAAGGTTTCCACGAGGTCTTAGAACTGAAATTTGATCTGCTGAGTGACTTCTCAACCGCAGTTCACCGTCAATTTGGAGCTTACGGGGATAAAAGCGTCTTCGGAAGGCTCTACAAAGGAGTCTTGAGGTCAACGATGATTATTGACCCTGCAGGGAAAATAATGCATGCGATGTATGGGGTGAAGTCAACAGGTCACGTTGAGCATCTGTTAGAACTTCTGGCGGATTAGTCGTTTTGGGCAATCTCTTTGCCCAGTCCCCTACTTAGTAAAATCACCAGAGCCACGATTGCCGGTCCCAACAAAATCCAACCAACTAGAGGATTTTCGGGTATTGCATTCAAGCCCAAAATGGCAGCCAAAATTTCTGCTACGACAGCACTGGAAAAAGCCCATCGGCTTTTTTTCAAAACTCCGACAGTTGTTGCTATCAACCAACCCACGCTAGCAACCGCCACCAATAACAAAGCAACCGCGCTAACAAAGTCTTCGCTTCCGGTATTGAGGAATTGAAAAATCCAACCACCGGTTAGAACACCGACTCCGAATGTTTGCAAAGCGATGATTGTCAAAAGTGCAACTAATTGAGCTGACCGCATAATTTCTCTCTATCTATTGCTTTCGGAGTGTGACTGTGGAAACATTTCCACGTTACTTTGCAAACGGCAAAGTCGGCAAATACCGACGGCGACCAAGGAACAACAAAAAATATGGACATGTCTTGGCTGAATGAGGCTCGATGCCTCAATGAAGATCCGGAACTCTTTTTCCCTGTGGGAAACACCGGTCCCGCTCTGGAACAAATCGAGCAGGCCAAATCAATCTGTCGACAATGTGATGTTGCGGCTCAGTGCCTTGAATACGCAATCCGCGAAAACCAAGACACGGGTGTTTGGGGTGGTCTCAGTGAAGATGAACGACGTTCGCTGAAGCGCAAGTATGCTCGCGCTAGAAGAGCTGGCTAAGACCCTATCTAGCAGGGGATAGACAACTTCACTCGGGTGCCTCCTCTAATTGGAGCCGTCCAAGTGATACTCCCTCGAAGTTCACCTTCGACCAAGCTTCTAATAATCTGCGTTCCCAAGCCTGAACCCTCTTTACCCTCGGGCATGCCAATGCCGTCATCCGTGACTTCGATGTCTAGTTTTTTGCTGTCTCTATCAACGGTGACCGTCACCACACCGCTTCTGTCTCTCAGCCCATGCTCAACTGCATTGGAGACAATCTCTGTGAGGGCGATTGCTAAAGGAGTTGCACGTTCACTCGGTATGACACCGAATTCGCCCTCGATATTTGTTTCAACAGTTGCGTGATAGCTTGCAAACAGCTCCCCCACCAACCTGAGAATCTGTTGGAAAACACTGTCAAACTCAACATCCTGCTGACTCACCTCACTCAGTGCCTCGTGGACTAAGCCGATAGCGTTCACCCGACGAAGTGCCTGCTGCAAAGAGTTCTTGACCTCCTGGCTGTCTGATTTCCTGGCTTGGATTTTTAGAAGGCTTGAAACTGTCTGCAAATTGTTTTTCACTCGATGATGGATTTCACGAATCGTGACATCTTTGGTAATCAACTCACGTTCACGATCTCTAAGTTGAGTAACATCTCTGACCAGGATTAGCCCGCCAACTCGCTCCCCCTCTTTTCTGAGTGGAATGGAGCGAATCGAGATAGTTGCATTCAGTGTGCTCAGGTCGCTTCTCCAGCTGTCTTTAGCGCTGAGCACCATTGGTAATCCCTCATCAACTTGCAATAAGGAGCTGTTTCCAGCGACAGCCAGTTCGGAGAGAATCTCGCCCTCTAGTTCGCCTTCCACCCCTGCTCTATTAAAAGCACTCAGTGCATTGGGGCTTGCGAAACTAACTCGGCCCTCGCTGTCTACTCGAATCAATCCATCATTTGCTCTGGGTGCACCCCTTCTGGGTCCTGTTCCAGCATCTTTATTCGGAAAATCACCGGTGCTGACCATGTTCAATAAATCGTTTGCACAAGATAAATAGGCTTTCTCCAGCTTATTTGAATAAAATCCCGCTCTATTGGAGGTGTGGCGAGTGATTATCCCCACTACGTCTTTATCGGGGGTCATCACGGGTATTGCGGTTAGCTGATCGGGGTTGTCGTAATCGCGACTACCCGTAGAGGTTGAGATGACTTTCTCTTTCCATGCGATCTCTATTTGGATTTCCCAGTTTCTCTGTGGGAAATTTCCGGTGATGTCACGATAAAACCTGGTTGCCGCCGAAGAGGGTCTTGCGTGACCAGCGGCTATAAAACCTTCCTTTGCAGGAACCCACATGACCAAATCTGCGAAAGCCAGATCAGCAATCAGTTGCCAATCCGCCATCAGCGCCTCAAGCCAAATAATGCTTGATTCTGCTACTGAGGTTTTTTGCCAGAAATTGGTCACCCCCGAATTCTATCCAGCGGCATCCAGTCTGTTTTGCATCAGTTCACGAACTGCATGGCTTACTAAACTTTTTTTGGTCAATACCCCAACCGGCAATCCTTTGGCAATTGCCTGAATCAGTTGGTCATCCTCCTCCACAACATCAACCAGCGAGTGGCCTGTCATTTCTGCGACTACTGATCTAAGCCCCTTTTTGCCACCTGCGCCCAAACTTCCGGGGCGATAATTATTGGCGATTAGATTTCCTCGAATGGGCAACCAAAATAGCTTCGCCAGTCCATCAGGATCCGCTCTGAAAACTCCCATGGCTGAATCACTTATCTCCAAAACTTCCTGTTGCAAAAGATAAAGATCATTGTTTAGCCCCTCTGGGACAATACAACCGAGATCAACAACCAGTTCATCAAACCATCCTCGGAGCAAATCAAGCATCGCACTGACAGAACCCTCCTGGATGGAATGAAACCTTCCAGAGGCGGGCATTCCTGCCATAATCTTCAAATTGGCAATGTCCTCACTTTGAATCATGAGTTGGTCAATGTTGGTTGCATCTAATCTCTCCTGAAAGGCAAGACGCAGACCTGCCTGCAATCCACTGGGGTAGTTATCAATGGCGAAATAAACCATTAGCGAGGGATCCAGCAGATCAAAATCAATCAGCAGCGTTTTCCTCCCTGCATCCGCTAGTTGTCGCGAATATTCCAGACTGAAAGTGGTTGCTCCACTTGCTCCGGTCCCCCAAAAGCACGTGATCTTTGATTCGGGTTCAAACTTAGGCTTGCTTTTGCCTTTCATAATCCGGGCTCTACTAAAAACACTTTGTCATTAGCTGCCATCGACTTCAAAACTTCTGGAAGCGTGAGTTCTGGGATGGTTATCTCCACATAGGGTTGCTCATCAGCAAACAGGCCCTCGCTTGTTTGAATGGCCATCAATCTTCCATAGCTAATCTGCTCTGCCGGCTCTAATTCCTCAAACTGCTCACCCTGAACCACCCAAACAGAAACTGCATCTCCAATTTCCACGCTCTCAGCGATTGGCAGCTCTGGCTTAAACCTCAATACCGTAAAGCCAGCTGGACCAAACTCGGTAACTTGGCCTTTAGCCAACACTTCGCCTTTGGAAATTGACCTTGCTAAAACATTGCCAGCTGGAAATTCATCAATTGCGACATAGGAGCCTTGAGCTAAACCTAAATCAATCCCTACCGCCTGAAAATCTGCAATTCTTAGCTTGGTTCCCTCTGCCAGATCCTCGTTGGCAATCAAAACCTCTGGAACGGGTCTTGAAAACTGACCTATGAATACAACCGCAAGCGTTGCCAGCAGACCAATGGTTATAAGCATCAGTGGGTTGACTTTGTTTTTGAGTCTTTTCAATCGCATGGCTACTAAGAAACAACATTTACTGATTTTGATTTGGGTGTTATCCACAACCACCGACATTTAGATTGAGTTATCCACAACCACCAAAGGGGGTACTAGCGCTGATGAACGGACATTGGCTAACTTTTAGTTCACTAAATGGAACCGGGGGTGTCAAATGAAAGACAGAGCAGAAATGCGAAAAGGAGCACAGCAAATCATTGCCCAAATAGGTCAGGTCTACATAGACATCCTTGGTGGCATGCGTGGACCCGAGCAGTTATCTCGATGGCTCAGTGAAGACACTTACCTGCAGGTCTGCAATGAGCATTCTCTGCAACATAGAATTCGAAAAAAGAACAGATTGGCAAACCAGCGCGAGTTTTTTGACGTTGCCAAGGCAGAAATTTTCCCGAGCAAGAAAAACAGCATTGAGGCAGTGATCTTGATCAAGTCTCCGCACACCGTAAAGGCAATTAGTCTGCGGATGGACATCATCTTCGATCGCTGGAGGGTTACTCACATCGAGCTAATTTAGGACTTGAAAAACGAACTTCCGGGTCCAGTCTGAGGTGGCTTTTTTGCAGCCGCACGTCTTTGAGCACGATTTAGGTTCGCTGGCTTTGAAGACTTTGCAGGTTGAGGACTGGCTTTGCTCTCCTGAACCTTGTCCCCTTGTTGGACCCTGACTCCACCGCCCTCTGTTGGAGCACTCAGTGTCAGCTCGCCCTGCTTGGGTTGGTCTAGTTCTGGGGCTTTTTTAAGTTCCACTCTGAACATGGAGGAGACCGTTTCTTCCCTGATTCCAGCCATCATTTCAACGAACATGCCGTGACCCTCGCGCTGGTATTCAACCAGTGGGTCTCTCTGAGCCATTGACCTGAGGCCTATGCCCTCTTTGAGGTAATCCATCTCATAAAGGTGATCGCGCCACTTTCGGTCCAAAACACTGAGAATTACTCGGCGTTCAAGATCGCGCATGATCTCCTCGCCCAGTTCCTCGGTTCTTTTTTGGTAGGCAAGTTTTGCATCACTAGTAATTTCCTCCAGTAACCACTCTCTGGTTACCTTTGAACGAGATCCTGCCTCGGCCATCACCTCATCAATTTCCAGACCGATTGGGTAGATTCTCTTTAGTTCCTCCCAGAGCCCTTCTAATTCCCAATCCTCATTACCCGATGAGATTTTGGCTTCAACGATGATTTTTAGAGAACTCTCTAAGAAATCAATGATTGTCTCTTGAACATCATCACCCTCCAGAATTCTTTTTCTGTCGGCATAAATTGCAAGACGTTGATTGTTCATGACATCGTCATATTTCAATATGTTTTTGCGGATCTCTG